>JBAVSY010000080.1:0-43120 GCA_049695855.1 Candidatus Korobacteraceae bacterium
TTGGTGTGGAAGCACTTGGTCACCTGGGAGAGCGATGGCATCACGCATTGCACATCGATGATCATGACTTCCACCGCGCCGGTCAGAATGGCCAGTTCCTGTTGCAGGAAGTTGCCCACGATGGGCAGGCCATGCCGCATCAGCACTTCGTTGGCGGTACAGCAGATGCCAGCCACGTTGATACCGTTAGCGCCTTTGGATTTGGCGTAGTCCAATAACTCCGGGTCTCCCGCAGCTACGGCCAGCATCTCCGACAAGGTGGGCTCATGCCCGTGAACAATAATGTTGACCTTGTCACCCGCCAGCACGCCCAGGTTCACCCGGCTGCGAACCGGCTTGGGCACGCCGAACAGGATGTCTGACACTGTGGTAGCAATGGCCGAACCCACCCAGCCGTCGGACAGACTGCCCTTCAGGCCGGCCAGGATGAGGTGCTTGTAGTCATGATCGACACCCATATGGGTGCGGTGCATCAGTTCGACCACGGCGGAATCGATGCCATTGGGGCTGATACCCAGCTTGTTCCATACTGCCTGGCGTTTTTCAGGAGCCAGCTTCAAGGTGGCGTTGGGCTCTTCCGACCAGGCGAATTGAGTAAAGAAGAAGTCAGCCAGATCGTTGGCGATAGCCAGGTCGTCTTTCCCTTCGCTGGGAATGTCGAAGAACTTGGCGGCCTCATGCAGGCGGCCCGGATCGACGATCTTGTAATCGCCGCCTTTGCCGTTGGCCACCGATTTCAGGGTGCGCACCAGCATGCGGCCGTGATCGGAGTGGGCAGCGGTACCGGCAGCAATCTCCCGTAACAGGTTGCGGGCGGTAATGGTGTCGGCATCGGCGCCGCAGATGCCCAGGTGAGCTTTGGGGGTGATGCGGCAAGGCCCCATGTGGCACAGCCGGCAGCAGACCCCGTCGGTGCCGAACTTGCATTGCGGTTTTTGCAGCTGATAACGGTCAAAGACCGTGCTCATCTCGGTGTCATTGGCAATCTTGACCATATCGATCGTTGCCTGATCCATCGAGACCGGCTGCCCAACTTTTGGACCCGTGGTCGCCATCAGTTTTTCTCCTGTTGGTCTTGAAACAGCTTGGCTAATAATTCGTTCATGGCTATTCGCGCCAGCGAGTCCGGCGGAATGGTGGAAACCGGCACGCCGTCCGCGTCGAGGGCGGCAACGTCCTGATCCAGTGGAATGGCGGCGAGCAAAGGGAGGCCGGTAGCTTTAACGGCCTCGACGATCGCCTCGGGCAGACATCCTCCGGGCACGCGATTGACGATCAGTCCGCGTTGTTTGGTGGGCAGGGCAACTTCATCGGCCAGGGCCGAGATGCGTCCCGCGGTCCGCACCCCGCGCACCGTACAGTCGGAAACAATCAGCAGATAATCGACGGACAGCAAGGTGCGGCGGGAGATATGCTCCAGGCCGGCTTCGCTGTCGATCACGATGTTGCGATAGTTGCGGGCCAGCTTGTCCAGCACGTCGCGCAGTACGTTGTTGGCGAAGCAGTAGCAGCCCTGGCCTTCGGGCCGGCCCATTACGATCAGGTCGTAACCCTTCTGTTCGACCAGCGCTTCCTGCACCCGCAGATCGAGAAATTCCTGTTTGGAAACCCCTTTGAGTTGAGTCGCTTCTTTGCGGGCGCTTTCGCGAATGCCGCCCACGGTGGCGCCATAGGGGACGCCCATCGCCTCGTTCAGGTTAGCGTTGGAGTCGGCATCCACGGCCAGCGTCGGCGATTCCCCGTGCGCGGCCAGCCAGCTCAGAGTGAGAGCCGACAGGGTTGTCTTCCCTACCCCACCTTTTCCTGTCATTGCCAAAATCATGACTACCCATCCTCGGCGGTGGGTGGGATATTGAGGAGAATCAGGAGCCCGTCCGGCTCCGGCTGAGTCACCCACCCACCGCGTTTGCTGTTAAGCGCTAGTACCGGCCAGTGCCGGGGCACCAATTTCCTTCCGCAGCTTGCCGCTGAGTTCGTGCAGAGTCTTGAACACCAACTCGGCGTCGGCCACGGGCAGCGATCCGGTGCCGCAGGAAGGTGTGATAAACGACTGGCGGCAGATTAGCTGCGTATCCAGCCCGGTTGCCTTGGCCAGCTTCTCAATCAGTGCGCAGAATTTCGCCATCAGCGAATCAACTGTCTGGGCTTGGATCTTGGCGCTGTTGGTAGGCACGATTCCGACCGCCAGGTACTTTCCAGCTTGCAGGTGTGCCTTGAAGTTCTCGGGATACAGCAGAATGGTTTCGCCGTAATCGAAAGCGTCAAAGTTAATGATGTCGACTCCGGCATCCATCAGGATCGGCCACTCGGTATTGCCGCAGCAATGCACTCCGGCAATGGCTCCCTCGGCATGAACCGCGTCGATCACTTCACCCAGCTTGGCGACCGTATCGTCGCGAGTCACGCTCACATAGGTGGAAGAGCCGAAGGCGGACAGAATGGGTTCGTCAACAAAGCAGATGACGTTATCGGCATAGGGCTTGAACTTCTGAATCTGCCAGCGGCATTTCATGGCCATGCCCTTGACCACCACGTCCACGAATTCCGGGTTGTAATAGATCGCCCGCTTGACCTCGTCAACGATGCTGAGGCCAACGCTAAGCGGGCCGGTGGTCTGTACCTTCACGAACGGCCGCTTGATGCCGGAAGCCTTCAGGGCCGCTTCCATGGCATAAATGCCTTTTGAAAAGTCGGGGGTAATACGGAAAGCTTCCAGATCGTCGGCGCAGAATTTCTCGTAAAACTCCGCCAGATCGCCGCTGGTATCGCCGGTGGTATCGAAGTACATGCGACCCTTTTCCTGATCGAGGACCACGCGGGGAATGCCTTCGCTGTACTGGACTTCCATTTGTTCGTGAAGCCCGAAGGCCGGCAGTTGTGGCCAGATCGGGGCGTTAGGAATGCTTTCTAAAACGACGTTGACGGCCTGCTGCGGATCTTTGTGGGGCAGGCTGCCGATGGCGGTGGCTAAACAGCAGGGCTCGACGCTCATAACACGCTCTCCTTCTCGGTGCAGTACGATTGCAAAGTTTTCTGAAGCGAAATAAAGGGGTTGAGTAACTCGGGATAGCCCAGGTCGGCCAGGGCTACACCCTGCCGGTCAGCCCGGGCTATGCGAACATCCAGGGGAATGGTGCCAAGCAGACGCTCGGCTCCGAACTCAGAGGCGATCCAGCGGCTGTCCTCTTCCGGATCGGCCGTCTTGTTGAGCACTACGCCAAAGCGGCCAATGCCCAGATCGGCAGACATCTGGCGGACGCGCTCGGCGGTCTCCACGCTGCGCTGGCCGGGCTCGACCACCACCATCATCAGGTCCACACCCATGGCCGTGCCACGGCCCAGGTGCTCGATGCCGGCTTCCATGTCGAGGATCACCACCTCGCCGTGGCGCAGCACCAAATGCGAGACCAGGCTTTTCAGCAGCACGCTTTCCGGGCAGGCACAGCCTCCCGCAGCATGTTGCACCGCGCCCAGCACGAGAAGGTCAACGCCCTTGTAGGGGATGGCGTATTTCTCCGCGATATCGGAGACTTCGGGATTGATCTTGAACATCTGCCCGAACTGGCGCACCTTGGCTCCGGTGCGCTCTTCGATCAGCTTGCGTTCGGTGGAGATGGTGTGGATTTCAGAACGGAGTGCGGGGGGTAATCCGATGGCGGAGGCTAGATTCGCATCTGGGTCGGCGTCGACAGCTAATACCCGATGACCATCCGCCGCATAAAGTCTGGCCAAGGTTCCGGCTACGGTGGACTTTCCGACTCCGCCTTTGCCTGATATCGCAAGTTTCATGGTTCGGGCCTCGATCGAGCGATGTGTATGCCGTGTGGCTTTCGATTGCGCCGGGACGATGCAGCGTTCTTGGTGCTTTCCTGATCGCGGATAACCTGCTCGACAGCCAGCATGGCGAAGCCGACAATTTCCTCGGCCGAACGCCGGGCTGCCAGCGGATTGCGCTGCTCGACGGCTTCGGTGAGCTTGCGGTACTCCTCCAGTTCGAGGGTCACCGAGGCCGGCAACAGCAGAGTGTAGGAAAGCGAGACACGATAAGGATCGTGGATGGTGGCATTCAATTGCTGGAACAGCGGATTATGGGACGCACTAACCACGGCGGTGTGATACTGCAGTTCCGCATCGATGGCGCCTTCCAAATCCTGGGCAGCAAGAATCTGCAAACGCCGCTCCAGACATTCGCGAATGAACGCGATTTCTTCCTGACTGGCACGCAAGGCGGCAAAGCCGGCGGCAATCGGTTCAATCGCCAGGCGGACTTCACACAGATCGCGCAGGAAACGCGGATCCGGTTTCAGTTCCGACTGCCAGTTGAGAATGTCGGGATCGAGCTGGTTCCAGTCGACACGCGCCCGGGCCTTGGTGCCGGAGCGGGGCCGCACCTGCACCATCCCCTTGTTTTCCAGAACCTTGACCGCTTCGCGCAGGATGCTGCGGCTTACCCCGAGCTGCTTGCACAGTTCGCCTTCGTTGGGAAAGGAGATGAGTTGGCTATTCCGTTCCGCCCCGATCACCTGCAAAGCCAGGGCGCGCGTGACGCGGCTGTGCAGGCTCTCGGTGGTTTCAAGCTGGGCGAATGGGGTAGAGGATTCGTTCATTTCAGTCATATCATATGCTCAGTTTGGAAGTGTCCAAAGAGAAATTAAGCTGTCAACTACGAAAGTTTGCGCTCGTTCCCAAAACGGGAACTGAAGCTCGCCGATAGCAGTTGAGGCTCTGATTTCGTACCATCATCCAGCGATATTGCCGAACGATTGTCAAGCTCCAAATCATGAAAGCATCCAAGATGACACACCGCCTAGAACGAGACGCGCAGCGAAAGCTGCTGCACGCGGGGAGTGGTGAGGGTGGCGCCATAGACGCCGAACGAACCGCTGGTGGTGAGGTTCTGCAGCGAGTTCAGTGGATTCACATCGAAGCGTACCGAGTTGGTGACGTTGTAAACGTCCCAGGCAAATTGCATTCCCCAGCGCTCGCTCAGTTTCCAGTTTTTGGCCAGACGAGCATCGATTCCGAAGTAGCCGTCGCCGCGAAAGTTGTTGCGCTCGCCAGCTTCTCCGGGATAAGGATTCTGCAGGTTAGCCAACGCTTCGGCCGGGTTGGCAAAGACGTTGGGAGCGCCGTTGGCGCCGATGTAGGTACCGGTCTGGATGGCGCCGGTCTGGATCATGTTGCTTTTCTCCAGCCAGTTGGTTCCCCAGCCGGCTCCGCTGATCACGCTGAACGGCAGCCCGCTGGTCCAGCGGCCCACGCCTGACAGTTGCCAGCCGCCAATCACGCGATCCCATCCGGAACCGAAGTGGCTCCCGATCAATTTGCCTTTTCCGAAGGGCAGGTCGACCACCCAACTGGCGGTAACCAGGTGGCGAATATCGTAGTCGGAGGGACCATAACTCAGACCGGGATTCCAGGCATTCAAGATCGCGCTGAAACTGCTGCCGACAGTGCTGCCGGTAGAGGACGAATAGACGGTGCGCTCGTCATCGGAACCCCCATCGAGCGACTTGGCATAGGTGTAGCTGAGTTCCATCTGCATGCCGTGACGCATGGCGTGGCGCAAGGTCAGCTGGCCGCCGTTGTAGTTGCTGTCGCCGATGGAGGCCCAGCTGTACATGCTGGCAAACTGCGTGGGCCAGAAGCGTCCCGTCTTTCCGCCGCATCCCGGATAGCACAAAATATCGAGCGCATAGAGCGCTCCCGTCTCGTTGCCCAGGTTGTATTTCCAGATGGTGTTGTAGATATTCTGGGTCGCACTCACGCCCGGCGTTGCCGCATCAGGAAACATGTCTTCGAAGTACGGAATGGCCGCGACGCTGGTCTGGCCGGCATAGCCGTCTTTGGAAAGCTGGGTAGCGGCAGAGAAATAATCCTGGCCTGACTTGGGATCGACCAGATCGAGCGGTTGCGCCAGATCGATCTGCTGCAACTGATGGCGGCCGAATCGTCCCAGATACGCCGCTTCCAATACGAATCCATCCGGCAGTTGCCGTTGCCAGGAAACATTGAACACGTGCGAATACGGGGTCTGCATCTGGCTATCGATGCCGTGGGTGATGGCGAAGCCGGTGGTCAGGGGATCGGTAGGCGAAAGCGCCGGATAGCTGACCGATTGTGCCGGCGTGCCGGTTAAGTCAGGAATATTCTGCGCGCCAGTGTAGCGCGGCGAAGTATCGGGGGTCAGGACATTGGTTGGGTTAGTGATACTGTCGCTCAACCCGTAGGAGCCATACTGATCGAAGAGATTGACGATGCTTTCGCCGAAGTGATCGTAGTATTTGCCGTAACCGGCGCGCAGCACGCTGTCGCCGGCGTTGCCGAAGAGCTTGTGCCAGAATCCTTGTCCCACATTGGGGGAGTAAGCAAAGGACAAGTGGGGAGCGAAATCGGTCTTCGGCATGGGCCAGTAGGGTTGCAGTCCGCGAGCCTGGCCGGAAGGCGCAAAAGAAATGTAAGGCTGCACACTGTTGCCCAGGGCAGCTTCGGCTCCGCGGGTTTCAAACCACTGATAGAGATTGGTAGTGGGTTGCACCTGCTGGCCGTTGACCTCGTAAGGTGTCTGCAACAACGTATGCCGCAGTCCGAAGTTGACGGTGAGGTTGGGCAAGACGCGCCAGGAGTCCTGCACGTAGGACTCGAATTCGTTGTTCTTGAAATCGCGATCGATCATCGCGCCCGGCGGCAGCAGCGTTCCCGTCTGGCCATTGGCCGACACCCGATAGTTGGATTGGGTAGTCACATAGTCGAGCAGGCCGGCCAGGTTGGTCATCGAGTAGTTATAGGAACCGGCGAAGCTGTTATCGACGGCAGGAAATCCGAACACGGTGGGATCGAAACTTCCGCCAACACCTACAATGCCGGCATCGACCAGCGCGTAGGAATTGGTGACGGCGGAGTTGTAGGACAGAGCGTTGCTCTGGTTCTGATTGTGGATGAGGCGATAGTTGGCGCCGAATTGAATAGTATGGCGGGAATGCGTCCAGGTCACATCATCCACCAGATTCTGCACCGGCACATCGACGATGGTGGTTCGCGTCTGCGCAGTAAGCGTGCTCATGCTATAAAAATTGGCGTATGATCCCTGGCCAATGCCGTAGCTGGAATAACCCTGACGAATGTAGCTGTAGCGCAGGCTGTTCATCCAAGTGGGAGAGATGGCGGAGTTGAGACCTATGGCGATTCCCTTGCTATCGCCCGAGTTCGTCGAACTGGCCGGCTGGCCGGGAAACTGCGGTGCTCCCAGAGAGCTGTCTTTTTGCAGATTGCCGCGAATGAACAGCCAGTTGCGGTTGGACAGCGCGTAGTCGACGCGAGTGATGTAAGTATTCAGCGTGGCCGGGTCCGGCGCCGACCAGGTGTAAGAAGCGGTGTTCAGACCGTCGCCGGCCGAGTAGCCGTTGGGCATCGGATATTGTTTGAAGGCCGCCAGCGAGTAGGGATCGACACCCGGTCCCCAGGGACAGGTGCCGGTGCCGCTGCAGTTGGGGTCCATCGAGGCAATCTGCGCGGCGTTCAAGGTAACGATCTGGGTGGCCCCATTGGTGGTGCTGGGATACTTGATTTCGCCGGCGCGCAGCGATGGGGTGGGCACAATCATCGTCATCTGCTGGTTTTCGTTAATCTGCTCCCCTTCATACGTAGTAAAGAAAAACAGTTTGTTCTTCTTGATGGGTCCACCCAGTGATCCGCCGTAAGCATTGCGATCGAGCGTGCCGGGAACGTTGGGCAGTCCTTGCGACAGTTCCGCCTGCTTGTTGAACCAATCGTTGGCCGGAGTTATTAAATTTCGGGTGCGGCCATAGATGCTGCCGTGAAAGTCATTGGTCCCGCTCTTGGTGGCAATGTTGATTTGCGCCCCCGAAGAGCGTCCGGTATCGGCGTCGAAACCGGCAGTGGTCACGCGAAATTCCTGCACCGAATCGAAGGTGGAACGCAGCACTCCGGTGAAGGCATAGCCGCGAACCTGGTCGTTATTGTCCAGACCATCCAAAGTCGAGTTGTTCTGATCCGAACGCGCTCCGGCCGCGCTGCCGCTACGGCTATCGTGACTTTGATCGTTGTGCAAGCCTAGATACAAGACTCCGGGCTGCAGGCTGAGCAGATCGGGAATGTCGCCTTCCACCGGCAGCGACTCAATGGTGGCACCGTCAAACACATCGCCCATGGTGGCATCGGTAGAGTTCAAAGCAGGCGCCTGCCCGCTGACGCTGACGGTGGTAGCTGCGGCCTCTACGGCCAGTGAGAAGTTAAGCGTCGCCGGTTGATTGATCAGCAACTCAACCACTTTCGATTGCTGAACAAATCCCGGGGCATCGACGTCAAGGGTGTAGGTCCCGGGAGGAAGTTGTTGGAACTGATAAACGCCGCTGGCGTCGCTCACGCGTTTCTGAGAAAAGCCATTGCTGCTGTTGAGCAGCGAAACTTGCGCGGAGGAGATCATTGCTCCCGACGGGTCGGAGATGGTTCCGCGCAACGAGGTGCTGGAGTTTTGGGCTACAGCAAATGTCGCAAGCCCCCAAAACGCGACCGTGAGCATGATTCGGGGCGCGAACATGAGGCGTGCGGTCAAAACTGCTCCTTACCAGGCTTGCGCTCTGCCATCGGCAGGCGGTGAAACGCAGTACTGGGCCAGGTCTGACTGGCCTACACAAAATGCGCGTGCTAAGACGTCGGGTTGCATAATTTCCGCGACCGAGCCGGCGATCCAGGCTGGTTCCGGGGTAAGCATGATGACGGAGGAAAAGTTTTCTGCCACCAGATTCAAATCGTGCACCGCAGCGATGATGGTGATGCCGCGCTGGTTGAGGCGCCGCAGCAGAGCGATCAGCTCGATCTGGCGGCCGACATCCAGGTGCTGAGTAGGCTCGTCGAGCAGCATGAGTTTGGATTGCTGGGCCAGGCCGATGGCGATTTTCACCCGCTGGCGCTCGCCGCCCGACAGCTGCGAAAAAGGCCGGTCGCGTAGTCTGACGATGTCGACCGCCTCCATCGCGCTCTCGACGGCCTCATGGTCCTGCGAGGTGCCAGCCCCGAATAACGGCAGGTAAGGCACGCGGCCTTGAGCGACGATCTCTTCCACCCGGAAGTTAAAGGGCAGCTCCAGGTCCTGCGGCACCAGAGCGATGCAACGCGGAAGGTGCTGCCGAGACCAGGCGGACAGCGGCTTGCCTTGTAGCAAGACCGTACCGGCGGTGGGCTGAAGCAGTCGCGAAGCCAGCCTCAGCATGGTGGTTTTGCCCACGCCGTTGGGGCCCAGCAGCGCAACCATTTCCTGGGTCTCGATGCCGAACGACAGGCGGTCCAGCAGCAGACGCGAACCGCGCGAAAACGAAACGTCTCGGAATTCAAGAATGTTGGAACTCATTGACCAGACTCCCGCGAGCGATGGTGTAAGAGATAGAGAAAAGCAGGGCCGCCCAAAAAAGCCGTAAACACGCCCACCGGAATTTCCGTGGGCGCGAAGGCGGTGCGGGCAAGCGTGTCTGCCAGGATGAGAAACGTTGCGCCGCCCAGTGCGGCAGCGGGCAAGAGCCGTACATGATTGGGTCCAATCAGGATGCGGAGAAAATGGGGCACCAGCAGTCCCACGAATCCGATCAAGCCGCCCAGAGATACTGCTGCCGCTGTCAGCAGGGAACCTAAAATCACTGTGGCCACTCGAACCTGAGCGACGTGCACGCCCAGTTGCGAGGCATATTCCTCTCCCAACGCCAGCGTGTTCAAGCGTCCCGCCACGGGCAGAGCCAGAACGATGGCGACGATGGTGAGGGGGGCGATCAGGGCAAGCTGACTCCAGGCGGGAATACCAAGCTGTCCATGCAGCCAGGCAGCCAGCACCCGCAGGCCGGAGCTGGAAGCTTCTTCGCGCACCTCGAAAACCACGGTAGCCGAATTCAGCATGGTGCCGATGGCGAAACCCGCCAGGAGCAAGGTTTCCATGGCGAAGGCACCGCTGGAGCGAGCCAGATACCACACCAGGATCATGGTGAGCACCGAGCCTACAAATGCCAAGACTGCGGTGGCGCTGAATCCAGCGAACGAAATGGTGGGAATCAGAAAGATTCCGATCGCGCCACCCAGCGCGGCGCCGCCCGAGGTTCCCAGCACGAAAGGATCGGCCAGGGGGTTGCGAAACAGGCCTTGAAACAAAACTCCGGTGGCCGACAGAGCCGCACCCACCAGAGCCGCTGCCAGCACCCGGGGAAGCCGCAAGGCAAAGATGATCTCGCCCGCTTCCCCTGCCGTTAAAGGATGAAAGAAAGCGTGCAGCACCTCAGTTGCGGGCAGACGCACTGCTCCCAGGCAGGTGGCAAAAACAATGGAGAACAGCAGCGCAACCAGCAAAATAAGGTTGACCGCATTGCTGCGGGCCCTGCTTCCCTGCTTCGACTGACTCCCCAACCTCGCCTCCGGCAGCTTATGGCTGCTCTCCTGATTAACTTCGACTTGCTTTAACGCCACGGCTTCCGCCCGTCCACTCGGCGCTGTCTCCGACTTTGCCCGGTGCTTGCCACTCATCTCACGATATGTCCGAAGCCCTGGCAAGATATGTGTCCTCAATCACTCATTTGCCGTCGTCCGTCACTTGACATGCCGCTGCTGAAGTGATTTTCGTTCGGCAGAGTCCACTGCCATTGCTCGCGCCACACCTCCCAGCACGAGGTGTAATCGCATTTGGAAAAGTCAGCCGGACTGTGCCGCGGCTGCGCCAGGTCTCCCAGAAACGTGCGGATGACGCCCGCATGCGTCACCACCACGGCGCAGCCGTCCTGTACCTGATCGGCAATGGTGTTCATCGCCCGGTGAATCCGGTTGAGGAACTGCTCGAAGCTTTCTCCTCCGGGAGCGGGGAGGGAAGGACTGAGATCCAGCCAGCGTTGGGCGTAAACGGCATCCCGCGCCATGACTTGGTCCCAATCCAATCCCTCCCAACTCCCGAAGGCAAGCTCACGGAGAGAAGCGAGCAAACTTGGCTGCAGATGGCAGCGCTGAGCGATCGGCTCCGCGGTCTGACGCGCGCGCTGCAGATCACTGCAAAAAATGTGGGTCGGCGAAACCTTGCTGAGCCGCCGGTCCAGGTCCGGCAATTGCGCCAGTCCCTGGGCACTGAGGGGCGGATCGCTGTGGCCGCAGAAGCGTCCTGCCATCTCGGTGTGTGCGTGACGCACCAGAATCAGAGTGCTGCGTGCCGCCGGAGCACCGGTGACAGTGCGGCTCATGCCCACACCCCGCAAACGTAAACCGCGATTTCGGCTAACTGGTTGGTGGCGCCAAAACAGTCGCCGGTAATCCCGCCAATCTGGGAGCGGTAATACAAGCCGCTGAGCAGCGTGATCAGGCTGACCACCGCGATTGGAACCAGGGCTTGCATCCGCAGCGCCCAGCCAACAATAACGAATGCCAGCAGCGTGCCGATGAGCGCCGACGACAGCGGAATCCGGTGAGCGAACTTGGCGCCCAGGCCGTCGCTGCGCGCCGAATCGATGAACGCTCCCATCGGTAACGTGGTCCAGCGGCACAGCACGTGAGCGGTCAGCAGATAGAACGGGAATCGCGCCACCGGTAACGCAGAAAGCAGCGCCCAACGCGCCAGCAGCGACAAACAAATTGCCAGCGTGCCGAAGCTGCCAATGCGGCTGTCGTGCATGATTTCCAACATGCGCGGCTTGGTCCATCCCCCGCCCAGCGCATCAGCCGTATCGGCAAGTCCATCTTCATGAAAGCCGCCGGTAATAATCACCAGATAGCCCAGGACGGCGATGGCAATGACCGCTGCCGGCAAATGCGAGCGCAAACCGCGCTCAATGCCGATGCCACCAAGTGCGATCACCGCACCGATCAGGGGAAAGAACTTGGCTCCGCCCAGCACCATGTCGGGCTCAAAGCGGAAGGCAGGCAGGGGAATGCGAGTCATGAACTGCACTGCCGTCGCCAGCTGGCGTAAGGTCTTCATGCTTCGCAAGCCTCGCTGACGCCCGCCGAGCTGAAGGTGGCCATCTCGTTGTAAATCCGTACTGCCGCCTCGATGAGCGGAAAAGTCAGCACCGCGCCGGTGCCTTCGCCCAGGCGCATATCCAGCTGCACCAGCGAACGCAGCTGCATGTGATCGAGCAGGGCACGGTGTCCCGGCTCCCGCGAAAGATGTCCGGCAAAGATTGCGCCCCGAGCCTGCGGCGCGATGGAGCAGGCGACCGCCGCACCGGCGGTGCAGATGAAGCCGTCGATGACTACGGCAATGCGCCGGGCCGCCGCGCCCAGCACCATGCCGGCGATGGCAGCAATTTCCAGGCCTCCCACACAACGTAGGACATCGAGCGCGTCGGGTTTCGTGGTGGGGAAATCTCCAAAATGAAAGCGCAAGGCTTGGTCGATGATTTGCGACTTCGACACTCGCCGCTGATCGTCAACCCCAGTGCCTCGGCCAGTCAGCCCCGCAACCGGCCGTCCGGTAAGCGCGGCCGTAATGGCGGTGGCTGCGCTGGTGTTGCCGATGCCCATCTCGCCCAGGGCGATCAGGGTACGGCCTTGCGCGCTAGCTTCGGCGGCAAGATCGATGCCGACCTGCAGGGCAGCGTTGAGTTCAGCTTCCGACATGGCGGCTTCGCGGGCGAAGTTGCGGGTCCCGCGGCGCACTTTGCGATGCACCAGTCCCGCCACGCCTTCGAAGTCGCCGTCGACTCCGACATCGACTACCACAATGTCAGACTGCGTATGCCGGGCCAGAACGTTGATGGCGGCTCCCCCGTTCAGGAAGTTGCGCACCATTTGTTGCGTCACTTCCCGGGGATAAGCGCTGACCCCTTCGTCGGTAATGCCGTGATCGGCGGCAAAGACGTAGACCGCTTGATTGGCGATCCGCGGAACATCTTCTTCCCGCCAGGCCACGTACTGCGCGGCCACTTCTTCCAGCTGTCCCAGACTGCCCAGCGGTTTGGTCAGGCAGTCCAGGTGCTGTTGCGCTTTTTGCTTGCGGGTTTCGTCGAGGGCGCGGATGTCGGCAATAGTGCGCTCGATGGACGCCTTCAGCTTGACTGGGACTTTTAATTCAGCTTCCACGATTCGCCTCCGAAAGTAAGTTTGATTCCTGACCGGATGGTGAACGGAAGGGCGGGATATCCGTACACTTCCTGATAATGCTGGTTCAAAATATTCGACAGCGAACTGTAGAGGCTGAGGTACTTTTTGAGCTGGTAGCTGCCGTACAAATCGACTTTCTGATAAGCGGGATCGAGGTTGCGATTGGGCAGCAGCAAGGTGTTGCCGAAATCGGTGTCGCTCAAAAAGGTGCTGTCATCGCGGCGGGAGACGAAGGTTCCCATGGCCGACACGAACCAGCGGTGGCTGTTCCAAGTCACTCCCGCAAATCCGGTATTGGGGGCTAGCCGGAACGGCCTTGCTCCCACCAGCGGCGAGAAGGCCCCGATCAGGACGTTGGGAAACAAAGGATTGACAGCCGGGGCCAGCGCACTGCTGGCAAAGGACTGCTGTACCACAGCGTCGGTATAGGTCCAGCCGCCGCGCACCATCAGTTTACGGTTGATCTGATACTGGAAGCTCACTTCCGCGCCTTGCGCGCGATAGTCCAGGGTGTTGACCGCCGCGCCAAAGATGCCTTGCGCCAGCGCCACCTCCTCGGCCACTCCCAACTGGGTCAAATACTGCGAGTCCACAAATTCAGCTTGATTGGTGAATTCATTGTGGAAGTAGGTCACGGCCAGGCGCGCTTTGCCGTCAAACAATTCCTGCTGGACCCCGCCATCGTAGGTGCGCGAGTTCTCCGCCAGAAAAGGTTGAATGTGATACTGCGCGATCAATTGCGGGCCGTTGGGAACAACCGCAGTATTGCTCAGCAGGCTATAAAGAGAATTGTTCTGGTAGTAGATGCTGGGCTCTTTGATGCCTTTGGCAAAGTTGAAGGTCAGCCGGGTTCCGCTGAAGACGCCGGTGTTGCCGGGCCGGACCAGATAATAAGCCAGCGAAGCGCGCGGTGTGCCGGCCACGCCAAATACCGTGTTCTTCTCGATTCCGCCACCCAGGGTGTAAAACAGCCGGCTCCACAGGCCGCCCTGAATTTCCATCAGGTAGCTGAAATTGTTGCGGTCAGTGGATTCCTGTCCTTCGTAGCCGTTATAGGTAAAACCGCTTTCGTTGGTGTAATTGAAGGCGAACAGAGCGGTCAGCTTTTCGTTGACCCGGTAGTCAGTCTGGGCATAGACGTAATTCGTATTGGTCAGGTACGACGACAGCTGCGGGTAAACTCCGGCGTATTGAAAGATCGCCTGTCCCGGCGCTGCCAAAAAAGGCTGAGCTTGGGCTACGGCTGCCGGCGTAATGGTGTATCCGTTGGCGCCAACTTGATTGACCGGCGCTCCCAGGTAATAGGAGGGATAGCCGAGGCCATACGGATCGTAAGGAATTCCGGTGGGCGACCACTCGTTGTATTGCTGACGCAGCCGCACTCCGCCATAGCGCACCAGGTTATGCCAGCGATCATTGGCATGATTGTCCAGCGTGACCCCGAACACGGTGTTCCACTGATTGTCGGAAGCATCGTCGGGAATGCCATAAGCGGCAATCTGATTAGCCGAGTTGTATCCCACTACAGCGCGTTCCACGGTGGCGCGCAGGAACGTACCCGGGGTGATCTGGAAACCCAGATTGCCCAGGTAGACATCGCGATGGAACTGGCTGTCAGGCTCGCTGTTCTGCGTGCCATAGCCGGAGTAGCCGCTGAAATAATCCAGCCGCTTCCAATACCCGCCCACGCTGCCGTCTTCGTGATAGGTGCCAAAGGTCCCGCCATCGGCGCCAAAGGTGAATAGCGGCAAGGGGGTGTCGCCATGCTGCGAAGTAATGCTAACCACGCTGGCCAGAGCGTCGGAACCGTACAGCGCGCTGTTAGGGCCGCGTTGAAATTCAACTCGATCCAAGCCATCGGCCTGGAGGTAAGAAAAATCCACGCTGCCGCCAACGTCGTTGATGGGAATACCGTCGACCAGAACTTTATTGGCATCGCTGGGACCGCCGCGGACATAGAGTTGGGTCAGGGCGCCCATCTGCCCACTCTGCGAGGTCTGCCCACCTACCTGATCGCGCAGCGCCCCTTGCAGATCGATGCGCGTGCTGAGATCGGTAGCGGGTATGACGCTGATCGAGGTTCCGGTTTGCGCCTCCGGAGTTTCCAGACCAGTAGCCGTGACCACGATGTTTTGCGCAACCACTGACGGTGAGAGAGTAAGGCTGAGGTCTACGCCGTGTCCTGGCTCAGCGAAAACCTCCTGGCTGGTGGAGGGAGCGAAGGTCTTGGCCTGGGCGCGCACGGCGTAACGGCCGGCTTGCTCAATTTTGAATTTAAATTTCCCGGCGGCATCGGTGGTAGCGGTATGAATATCTTTGCCGCCCTGGGTCAAGACTACGGTGGCCCCGGGGATGACTGCACCTAAGGAATCGCTGACGGTACCGGAGATGGCCGGCTCAGCCGACCAGGCTGGAATAGAAATCGCCAGCAGGAAAACAGTAGGAATAAGAACAGTAAGAATGCGTCGCATGACTTCCCCCTCGGAAGCATCTTGGTTTTCTCACCGGGCCGGTCTCCTGACTTAGGACTAAACTGTCACCTTCCCGCTGGGCGCAGTGGTTGTCGACAGTTGGCAATTCGTCCTTTACAGTTGCGGGGCAGTGGCGGATTTTCACCGCGCTTCCCGTACACCCTGTGAATTCAATGATGGTTGTCCGTGTCATCTCAGTGTCATCTCAGTGAGATTGCACGGCATGTATCTGCCGCGCCAAATCCTCCAGGCCATCGAAGGCAACCGGGGCGGCGATCTGGATACGGTCATCGGCGATAATCACTCGGCCGCGGCGCACCGCCTCCAGCGAACTCCAACCCGCCCGTTGTTGCATGTCCTTGAAATTAACCGGACCATCCTTCATCAGCATGATGTAATCCGGCTTTCTGGGCAGAATGGTTTCCACGTTCATGTGCAACCAGTCCTGGGTAAGATCGTCGGTGACCGACTTCCCTCCGGCTGCCGAGATCATTTCCGTTATAAAGGCGTTTCTCCCGGCGGTAATGAATGGGTCCGTCGACAGGACCAGAAGCACGGTCGGTCTGTTCTTGCCGGTGGACTGGGCGCGAACCTTGCTCTCCCTCGCATGCAGACTGGCGATCAGCGCGGTCGCTTCGCGTTCCCTGCCCATGATCCGGCCCACCAGCTCAACCGTGCGATAGATATTGGCCAGATTGCCGGTGTTGAACTCAAAGATTGGAATGCCCAGCCGCTCCAGTCCCTGTATGGTTTCCGCGCCGTTGAACTCGGGCAGAGCCAGCACCATGTCGGGATGCAAGGCCACGATCTTCTCCAGCGACGGCCCCACCACGGCGCCCACGCTGGGCTTCTCATGAGCAGCTTCATGCGGATAGACGGTGTAATTGGTGATCCCCACCAGATCGGATTGCGCTCCCAGCGCATAAACCGTATTGGTCAGGCTGGGCGACAAACTTATTACGCGATGGACCTGATCAGGCACGGCCACCGATCGCCCCGCATCGTCGCGTTCCCAGTGCGCCGCCCAGGCGCACGAGGTCAACGCCAGCAATAGAGGGATGAACCGCCAGGGTTTTCTCATCGCATCGCCTCCTGTGCCACCTTGGCCTGGCGGCAGCGCCGGGTGAATTGAGCCGTCGCTTCCGGACTGCCCGCAAAACTGAGGTGAACGTAGCTGGCCAGCACGCTGCCCGCGGAGTAACCTTCATACTCTTCCGTCCCCGAGAGCGCTCGCCGGGTGTGGTATTGCAGCCTGACGTCGCCGGTCTGGGTCACGCGCGAGTAGTGAAAACTATGTCCGCGCATACGGGCTCCGCGCGCTCCTAGCAGACAATCGTCCTGCACTTGGACCTCGGTGTAGCCGAATCCGTCAAGGCGATCCAACATCTCGATGGAAAGCGGCAGGACAGAAGCCATGGCATGATGACGTCCATCCAAGGTCTGCAAATCGTCGGCCAGGTACATCAAGCCACCGCATTCGCCATAAATCGGATGTCCGGTCGCCGCAAATTTGCGCACCGAATCCAGGAACGAATGATTTTGGGCGAGCTCTTCGGCAAAGACTTCGGGATAGCCGCCGCCCAGATAAAGCCCGTCAAGATCGGCTGGCAACGACGCATCCGACAGCGGACTAACCTCCACCAGATCCGCACCGGCGGCACGCAGGGCATCGAGCGAGGACTGGTAGTAGAAGGAAAAAGCGCGGTCCCGGGCGATTCCGATATGTACTCCGCCATTCCGCTCGCCGGAGCGGTGGCGGAAAGCTTCTTTCGGCTGTTCGCCTCGGGCGCTGATCTCGCACCCCGCCAGTAAGCGATCCAATTCGATATTGCTTTCGACCGCGCCGATCAGCAGCTGAACTTGCTCGGCGTTCCAGGTTTTTTCGCCGGCCGTTACCAATCCCAGGTGCCGTTCCTGCAGACCCAACTCCGGCAACTTGGGGAAGCAGCCCAGGACCGGCACTCCGATGGGAGCGATTGCCTCACGCAGCAAATTCACATGCCCCGGTGCCACCGCTCCGTTCAAAATAACGCCCAGCAGCCGGATTTGCGGATCGAATTCGGCGAACCCCTTCACCACCGCCGCAACGCTGCGCGCTGCATTCGAGGCGTCCACTACCAGCACAACCGGCAAGCCCAGCAGCTTGGCGATCTCGGCGGTGCTGCCTTCGTCCGAACGTCCATTCACGCCATCGAACAGCCCCATGACGCCTTCCACCAACGCGACATCGGCGTCACGCATGGCTTGGCCGAAGATGGACAGGTTAGTCGCAGTGGGCAACATCCAGGTGTCGAGGTTGTAGGAAGCACGCGCGGCGAGAACGGTGTGATGGGCTGGATCGATGTAGTCGGGCCCGCACTTGAACGGCTGAACCGTAAGCCCGCGCGCTCGCAGAGCAGCCAGCAGCCCGGCAGTGATGGTGGTCTTACCGACTCCAGAAGCGGTTCCGGCGACGACGAAGCCTTTCATGCCCGCGCCTCTACCGGCTGCTTGAGGAACATCGGGCATCCGGCAACCATCAGGATGACTTCGTCGGCGACCGCGGCGATGCGCTGGTTCATGCCACCCAGCAGATCGCGATACAAGCGCCCCATCTCGTTGTCGGGCACGATTCCGCTGCCTACTTCGTTGGAAACCAGCACGACGGAGCCGGTGACGCGACCAAGTAATTGAGCCAGGCGATCGGCATGCGCCAGAACGCGGTCGGCATCCGACGCTTCGTGTTCCATGAGGTTGGCGGTCCAGATGGTGAGACAGTCGACCACGATGGTGTCGAACTGGCCGCCGCCGCACTGCAGCAGAGCTTCTTCCAGAGCTACGGGAGCTTCGATGGTGGTCCACGAGGCGGGACGGTCTGCGCGATGCCTGGCGATGCGATCGCGCATTTCGTCATCACAGGCTTGGCCGGTGGCCAGAAAGGCAACCCGTTCGCCGCCGGCGGCGAATTCCTGAGCGTATCGGCTCTTCCCGCTACGAACACCACCGAGCACCAGGACGATCCTGCGGCTCGCTTCTTCAGACATACTTCATCCCGCGCACAAGTCACATCTAGGACGGGAAAGCTCGTGCTGCAATATTCCAGAAGACCCTAGCCAGCAGGTCGTTCAAGATGCCGATTGACCCTCCCATCGAGGTCGGATCGGACAGTAAGGTAAGTGTCCGGCGGGATTCCTGACTTGCGCCTCATCGGTCCTCGACCGCCTTCCCGGAGCCTTTAGCTCCAGTGGCTTGCTTGGTCGGACCTCCGCGCTTACAGTTGCGGGGCAGTGGCGGATTTTCACCGCGCTTCTCAACTACCAGACAGTTTGGTTATAGCTTCTGGGCAAAGCCGCGTCAACTAATAATCATATGATTGGCGTACAACTTTCTAGCCAATTCCCGGATTGGAACAACTCGAAATCTTAATGTCTTCCGCCGATCCGCATAGGTCATCCATTGCGGCGCAAACCGGGCACGACCTTGCGAATTGCAGCGCCTTAGTATGCTCTGTCTCATCGCAGTAACGCAGCCATGTGCTGCGAACCTTGCGCGATCCCCAGCGACCAGTTCACTGCATTGATGAAGAAGTTGGGGAACAGTCCTATGCCGACGGTTCCGAGCGCAGTGATCGTCAACGCTAGCCGCATCGAAGGTCCCAAACGCACCGGCTCCGTCTCGATTGGCTGGCGCATCAGCATGGCATTGGCGATCCGCATGTAGTAGTACATGCTGATGACGGCGTAGAGCACCGCAACTGAAGCCAGCACATAGTGTCCCGTCTGGATCAGGCTCAGGAAGATGAAGTACTTGCCCCAGAAGCCCGCCAGCGGCGGAATCCCGGCCAGCGAGAGCAGGAACACCAGCATCAGGATCGCTTCTGTCGGAGCTTTGAAGTAGAGCCCGGCGATGTCGTCGATCTCGTCGCCAATGATGTTGCGCCGGCGCAGCGAGGTGACCACCGCGAACGCGCCCAGGTTCATGAAGGTATACACCAGCAGGTAAATCAAAATCGCCATGATGCCGGTAGAGTTCGTCTGGCCATCGCTGGCGATCAGGCCCAGCAGCATGTAGCCCACGTGCGCGATCGATGAGTAGGCCAGCAGCCGCTTCAGGTTGGTCTGGGTCATCGCCGCCAGATTGCCGCCGGTCATAGTGGCGATGGCAACGAAGATCAGCATCGGCACGTACAGCGAGCGCAGCGGATAAAGCCCGAAGAGGAAGATGCGCAGCAGCATCGCCCACCCGGCCGACTTCACCGCGACTGACATGAATCCGGTGACACTGGTGGGTGCACCTTCATAAGCATCGGGCGCCCATTGATGAAAAGGCACCGCGGCAATCTTGAACAGCAATCCGGTCGTCGTTGCCAGCAAAGCGAAGATGACGATGGGATCGTTGGGACGCGTAGCGATGATCTGTTGCAAGCCTTGAGCAATGCCCGCCAGATTGGTGCTACCAGTGAGTCCGTAGAACAGCGACAGGCCGTAAGCGAAAATTCCCGAAGAGAATGCACCCAGCAGCAGATATTTCAGCGCCGCTTCGTTCGAGCGCTTATCGCGGCGCAGGAATCCAACCAGCACGTAAGTCGAGATGGCCATCAGTTCCAGGCCGATGAAGATGAGGACGATGTCGTAACCGGCGGCCATGCACATCATGCCGACGATGGAGAACAGCAGCAACGCGTAAAACTCGCCGTGATTTTCGTGCTCGATCTCGAGATAGCGAATCGACATCAGGACCGCAATCGCCCCTCCGGCCAGGAATAAGTAGAAGAAATACAAGGCGAACGGATCGACCAGCAGCGATCCCATGAATCCGGTATCGACGAAAGATAAGCCTTTTGACTGAGCGAGGTGATAGGCGTAATGCAGCTTCCCTACCGCCGCAGCCGAAAACGCCAGCCCGGCCAGCGCGGTAAAAGCGTTGACCCGCTTCCACTCCTTAGGCAGAAAAAGATCGATCATCAGGATGCCCAGCGCAAACAGCGTCAGCAACAGCATGGGCAAAGCCAGCAGGTAGTCGGTGCTCGAGAAGTATTGTGTGAGCGAGGTGGTCACAAGTTGATCCTCACTTCGTTAAGGCGGCCGATAAGCTCGCCGTGTTCACAGCTGTAGCTGCGTGAAACTTCATCGCCGTGTCATCCTGAGCGAAGGATCGCTGTTTTGCGATCCGTAGTCGAAGGACCTGCTTTCCCGTCGAGCTCCGATGCGCTGCGAGCGAACAGCAGGTCCCTCCACTCGGACTGAAGTCCTCGGTCGGGATGACACCTTGAAAATGTTCGGCGGAACTTTGGGAAGGACCCTGCCGCGCTTCGGGCACCGTCGTCGATGGCTGCGGAGTTGCGGCGGGAGCCTCTACCGGAACCGCCGGCTGCGTTGCCAGTACCGGCTTCTGCAGCCCCGGATAATCCGGTCGCACCGTCGCGACTAAATTGTTGACCGGCGTCGAGAGAATCTGGAAGAACGGCTTGGGATAAAGCCCGATCCAGAAAGCGATAATCACCAGCGGTATAAAGGTCGCCAGCTCGCGTCCGGAAAGATCAAGCAGCTTCTCGTTCTTGGGATTTTCCACCTTGCCGAAGAACACGCGCTGGTAGAGCCACAGCAAATACGCCGCAGCCAGAATCACTCCCGGAACCGCCCATGCGGCCCAGATCTTGTTTTCCATGAACGTGCCTTGCAGAATCGTGAACTCGCCGACAAAACCGTTCAGCAGCGGCAAGCCCATCGACGACATGAACATGATCAGCGTGATGGTGGCGTATACCGGCATCACGTTGGAGATGCCGCCATACTCGGAGATCTCGCGGGTGTGCCGGCGTTCATACAGAATGCCGACAATCAGGAACAGCGCTCCGGTCGAGATGCCGTGGTTGATCTGCTGCAGCACCGAGCCGCTCAGACCCAGCGGATTACAAGCGAATATTCCCAGGGTGCAGAAACCCAGATGGCTGACTGAGGAATACGCGACCAGCTTCTTCATGTCCTTCTGCATCAGCGAGACCAGCGCGCCGTAGATGATGCCGATCAGCGAGAGCACAATCATGAACTCGCGCACCCACGGCGTCATCGCCACGGCCGGGAAGAATGGCAGCGAGAAGCGGATTAGCCCGTACGTTCCCATCTTCAACAGAACGCCTGCCAGGATGACCGAACCGGCAGTCGGCGCCTCAACGTGCGCATCGGGCAGCCAGGTGTGGAACGGGAACATCGGCACCTTGATGGCGAAGCCGAGGAAGAAGGCGAAGAACAGCCAGATGGCCGCATGGCCGCCAATCTTCGGAGCCGTCGCGTAGAGATCGGGCAGATAGAAGGTATACACGCCGGTCAGGGTGTGGTGATGGAAATACAGAAACAGGATGCCCAGCAGCATCAGCACCGAACCGAACAGGGTGTACAGGAAAAACTTGATGGCCGCGTACAGCTTGCGCGGGCCGCCCCAGATGCCGATCAGCAAGTACATCGGCACCAGCATGGCCTCCCAGAACACGAAGAACAGGAACATGTCGTTGGCCATGAAGACGCCAAGCATGCCCGCCTGCAGCACCAGAAACCAGATGTAATACTCTTTCACCCGGTCCTGGATGGCGTTCCATGACGACAGGATCGAGATCGCTCCCAGCAGCGTGGTCAGCATGATCAGCAGGAACGAAATGCCGTCAATGCCGATGACGTAGCCGGCGCCGATCGAGGGGATCCAGTTGTTGGGCCTGCCTTCGACGAACTGGAAGCCGGCGCGGTCCTTCAATGCCCAGAACCAGGGAATCAGCGGCAGGGAGACAGCAAAGCCGAGGAAGGCAAAGATGTTGGCGACCCAGCGGATCGCGTCCTTGTTTTCCTTGGGCAGCAGCAGCAGGAGCAAAGCTCCCACCAGCGGCGTAAATAAAATGATCGAAAGTATGTGGTTGTACATTTTCTATTTAGCTCTCAGCTGTCAGCTATTAGCCGTCAGCTTTCATGAACTTGTTTTCGCGACTGGCCAATCTCTTTCGCTCTTCGCTCTTCGCTTTTCGCAATTCGCTTTTCGCAATTCGCTTTTCGCCAGAACACTTCATCAGCCGTGTCATCCTGAGCGTAGGATCGCTTCTTTTGCGATCCGGAGTCGAAGGACCCCTACAGCTACAACACTGTTTGCCTCAGGTTTGTCATCCCGACCGGGGACTTTAGTCCAACCCAACGGTTGTCATCCCGACCGAGGACTTTAGTCCGATCCAACGGTTGTCATCCCGACCGAGGACTTTAGTCCGATCCAACGGTTGTCATCCCGACCGAGGACTTTAGTCCGATCCAACGGTTGTCATCCCGACCGAGGACTTTAGTCCGAGCGGAGGGACCTGCTTTCCTCTGCCGTCCCCACGGGATTCGGATCCCATTTCTCGCCCACCCAGCGCTGAAGCGCTGGGCTATGATCTTTCATCCCACTTTGTGGGACTCGGCTATTCGTGATTCAAAGATCCTGCCCAACCGGCGGCATTCGTGCCGCTACACTCGGGAACTGCTCTTCGGTCCGCGCCAGCGAACATCTAAACTGACAACCGGCAACTGACAACTGTTTTTCACCACTTCACGACGTAATAGCAAACAAACCCCACCAGCCCGGCCACCATCACCAGCGCGTACCATTGCACCAGGCCCCACTGCACCAGGCGCACCGGATACGACGCCAGCCGGGTCACAATGCCTACGCCGTTGACGCACAGGCCATCGATAATCCACTTGTCCCACAGGTTCGACAGTGTGCCGCCCATGCGCGTGGTCCAGCCCGCGCCATTCACCGCGCCATCGATTACCTCGGAATCAAACTTCCACAAATCCTCGCCCAGTCCCATCACGCCCAGACGCACCGATCCCACTTTCTTGCGTCCGGTAAACACCCAGTCGTAAATTTCGTCGACGTAATATTTGCGGAAGAGCGTCTTGTACCAGCGCGGCGCGTAAACGTTGATCGGCTCCTGGTAGCCTTTATCGGCATTCTTGTAAGCCCGTTGCGCCAGCCACCAGCCGGCAACCGCCGCTCCGACTGAGGCGAACATCAGGATGTATTCCAGCGGATCGGTGTGCTCGACTTGCTGCTCGCCGGCCGCAACCTGCGCTGCCTTTCCACTCTCTTGCAAGACGACAGCTTCCTTGGCGAATACCGGCTCCAGAAACTTCTCGAAGCGGTTCGAACCGCCCAGGCTGTGCGGCAATCCCAGGAAGCCGGCGCCGATTGAGCAGATCGCCAGAATCACCAGCGGCACCGTCATCGTCTTGGGCGACTCGTGAATGTGGTGCTCGACTTCGTGATTCATGCGCGGCTTGCCAAAGAATGTCAGGTAGATCAGCCGGAACATGTAGAACGACGTCATCAGCGCGGTGAAAAATGCGATGTACCACAGGTAACGATAAGCGCCGCCCTCGCGCGACCACGTCTCCCACAGGATCGCATCTTTGGAGAAGAAGCCCGCGAAGCCCGGAATACCCGAGATGGCCAGCGTGGCCACCAGCATGGTGCCGAAGGTGGTCTTGATCTTCTTGTGCAGCGCACCCATGTGCTGCATCTCCTGCTCGCCGCTCATGGCGTGAATCACCGACCCGGCGCCCAGGAATAGCAGCGCTTTGAAAAACGCGTGGGTGAAGACGTGAAAGACGCCGGCGGCGAATGCGCCCACGCCCAGCGCCAGAAACATGTATCCCAGCTGCGATACTGTTGAATAGGCCAGCACGCGCTTGATATCGTTCTGCACCAGTGCGATGGTCGCAGCAAAGATCGCGGTCAGCGCACCGATGATGGCGACCGTCTTCATCGCGTTGGGCGCCAGGACGAACAGCGCGTTCGACCGCGCCACCATGTACACGCCCGCGGTCACCATGGTCGCCGCGTGGATCAGGGCCGAAACCGGTGTGGGACCTTCCATCGCGTCCGGCAGCCAGACATACAGCGGAAATTGTGCCGACTTGCCGCAGGCTCCGACGAATAGCAGCAAGCAGGCGGCGGTAATCACCTTATCGCCAATCAGAAACTGGCCGCTGCGCGCCAGATGATTGACCACGGTGTACTGCACCGAGCCGAAGTACCAGGCAATCGTAAACATGCCCAGCAGAAATCCGGCATCCCCCACGCGGTTGACGATGAATGCTTTGTTCGCCGCGGTCGACGCCGAGTGGCGCTGAAAATAAAAGCCGATCAGCAGATACGAGCACAGGCCCACGCCCTCCCAGCCCACAAACATCACCGCATAATTGTTGGCCAGGATCAGCGTCAGCATGGAAAACATGAACAGGTTCAGGTAGCCGAAGAAGCGGTAGTAGCCGCCTTCGTGCGCCATGTAGCCCATCGAGTAAATGTGGATGAGCATGCCCACGCCGGTAACGAACAGCAGCCAGATCGAGGACAGCGGATCGAGCAGGAAGCCGGCATCGGCGCGGAACTGAGCGATGCGGCCACCGTGCGTGATGTAGCCGATTGAGGTGTTGCCTGCGGCGTCGGCCGGTGTGGTGGCGCCGGTACCGAGCCAGGTGTACAGCACTTTCTCAAAGGGTTTGCCCGGATGATCAGCGGAGTAGCCGGTGTACTGCCAGACCGCGCAGCAGGCCCACAGAAACGCCAGCACAATGACACCGACGCAGACGCCGTTCACCGCCTGCTTCGACAGCTTGCGTCCGAAGAAGAACATGCAAACCGCACCGAAGGCGGGAAACAGCGGGATTAACCAGATGTGGTCTAAGAACATAGCAATTAGCCGTTAGCAATTAGCAAAACCCAAAACTGCACCAACCCGACGTGTGTCATCCTGAGCGCAGGCGGCGCCTCGCCGCCGGAGTCGAAGGACCTCTATCCCTCTCGAGTTCCATCCTGCCGGTATCATCCCGACCGAGGACTTTAGTCCGAGCGGAGGGACCCGCTTTTCTCCCGTCCCCGAGGGACTCAGATCTCTTCTTCACGCCCACCCAGCGCTGAAGCGCTGGGCTAAGCTCTTTCGTCCCACTCCGTGGGACTGAAGCATTCATCAGTCAAAGATCGTCTCAGCCCGCGGCATTCATGCTGCGTCAACCTATTCAGGTGTCATCCTGAGCACAGGCACGCTTCCTTTGCGTGCCGAAGTCGAAGGACCTGCTTTCTGTCGTCCCTGAAGGGACTCGGTTGCTATCCCGCAACCAACCCCGGGCTTCCGCCCGGGGCTAATCACTTTCGCCCTTCGGGCTCCGATGTTCGTCCATCAAAGATCAAACCAACCTGCGGCATCTTGCCGCGATAATCGTTATTCTGCCGCCGGCTAAAGCCGGCTCCAGGAAGGTTCGACTGCTCTTACGCTGGCCTGAAGGCCAGCACTACCCGAACCAACTCGACCGCCGACAACTGACTACTGGCCACTGACAACTGCCTCTCACCACTTCAGCAAATCCACTTCATCCACATTCACCGTCTCCTTATTACGGAAGAAGGCGATGATGATGCCCAACCCAACGGCGGCTTCAGCCGCGGCATCGGTGATCACGAAGATGGCAAACACCTGCCCGTGCAATCCGTAGAGCCGCGAGAACGCCACCAGGTTCAGGTTCACCGCGTTCAGAATCAGCTCAATCGACATCAGGATGATGACTACGTTCCGGCGGGTCAGCACGCCAATGGTGCCGATCATGAACAGCCCCGCCGCGACAACCAGGTAATGCAATGTGGTGATCTCAGTCATAAATCAGTTCCCTGTCAGCTTTGTGTCAGGGCACGACTTTAGAGGCTGCTGAAAAAGGAACCAACATAGTAATTTCGCTCATTTGGACGAACGGACAATCAACAACTTACAGACTATTTTCTTAACCAAATGAACCTCAAAAGTACTTTTTCAGCAGCCTCTTTAGTCGTGCCGAAAAGGCGGTTAAGGGATCGGCTTTAGCCGCTGAGGCGCAGGGGCTAAAGCCCGCATGCAGTCGGGCATCTTGCGGCACGGCTGAAGCCGTGCCCTGACACAAACCAAAGTTAAAACGCGCTCGACTCACGATTAGCAATTCCTCAAATCCTCTTTTTCGCCATGACCACCGCACCTACGATGGCCACCAGCAGCAGCAGCGAAGCAATTTCGAACGGGAACATGTACTGCCCATATAACGCCAGGCCAATCTGCTGTGTGTTGTCGGCCTCAAGCCCGCGATAGCCCTGATAAAACGCCGACGGAAACGTGCCCCGTCCGGCGCGATACACAAAGAGCAGCAAACCACCCAGCGCCAGCGCAGCGATCGTTCCTACCAGCCACTGCTTGTTGAACTGATACTCGCGAATGTTCTGCTCCAGATTCACCAGCATGATCACGAACAGGAACAGCACCATGATGCCGCCGGCGTAGAGCACGATCTGCACGCCAGCCACGAACGGCGCGTACAGCATCAGGTAAAAGCCCGCCAGCGACAGCAGAGTCACGATCAGCGCCAGCGCCGCATGTACCGGGTTGCGCTGGGTGATCACCGCGATCGCCGACACGATAGCCAGCACCGCCAGAAAGTAGAAGAAGAACGTTGTTGCGACCGGCATCATTTGCTTATTTCACTCTCATTGCTGATGTCTTCATGGCCGTTAGCAATTAGCTTTGAAAGGGCACGGCTTCAGCCGTGCCATCGAGGCTCTCTTGTTTGTGCGGCTTTAGCCGCTGCGGTGCCTCGCCTTTCATCGCTTCGTGCATTCCAAGGGGCTAAAGCCCCGTTTATTGCGTCTGCTTGCGGCACGGCTGAAGCCGTGCCCTTTCAAAACTATTTTGCGTATTTCTCCGGTTCCTGCCCGCGCTCCAGCGCGGCCTGATCCAGCACCATGCCTTCGCGGCTGTACAGCGCCATCTCGTAATCCTGCGTAAGTTCCAGCGCGTCCGTCGAGCAGGCCTCGGCACACAGGCCGCAGAACATGCAGCGGCTCAGGTCGTAACTCCACGAGACCGGTTCCTTGCGCTTGGTCACCGGGTTGCGTTCGCCCTTCACCACAATTAACTTTTCGGGACACGCCAGCGCGCACAAATTGCAGACGATGCACAGCGATTCCCCCGTATCGGGATTCGCGTTCAGCCTCGGCTGCCCCCGGTAACGCTCGAAGATGACCGGACGCTCCAGAGGATATTGCTCAGTAATTGCCTCACTTGGCGCCTGATAGTTAAACGTCACCTTGAGGCCTTTAATCAGGTCGACCAGGAAGAGTTTGCGCAGCAGCGGCTTCAGACTCACGGCAGTACCCCCACAATCGCCGACGAGATTTGCGGCAGCAGTCCCCACAGCGCAGTCGCAATCAGGACGCCCAAACCGGTCGGCAGCAGTACCTTCCAACCCACTTTCATGAGCTGGTCAAAGCGGTAGCGCGGAAACGTTCCCCGATACCAGATGTACATGTACATGAAGAAGGCGACTTTCACGACGAACCAGTAAATGTCCTGCACCCGTTCGCGCACCGGTGTGATCAGCAGCACCAGCCCGATGAAGCCCAGCAGCAATCCGAAAATCCCCAGGCCCGCAGTCTGAATCTTCATCTGCGGAATCTTGGGCATCCGCACCGTCCCCAGCAGGCAAAGGAAGGCGAGCACGAACAGCGTCAGCGCCGGGAAGAACGAGAACGCCGTGTTCCAGATCGAGCCGCTCAGCCAGGTCGGGAACGGCCGCATCCAGCCGCCCAGCCACAACGTGACTGCGATCGACGAGACTGCCAGCATTGCGGCATATTCCGCCAGGAAGAAGAGCGACCAGCGAAAGCCGCTGTACTCGGTATGAAAGCCGGCAACCAATTCGGATTCGGCTTCGGGCAGATCGAACGGGGCGCGATTGGTTTCGGCGACCATGGCGATGGCAAAGACGCCGAAGGCCAGAAATCCCAGGGGGAAGAACTTGAAGATGAACCAGGTGTGCTGCGACGCCTGCGCCTCGACAATGCCGATCATGCTCAGCGTGCCCGTGCCAGTCTGTAGGCTGGTCATGAGTACGGCGCAAACAATCGCCAGGCCCATGGCAATTTCGTAGGACACCATCTGAGCGCTGGAACGTAAAGACCCCATCAGCGGATAATGCGAGTTCGACGACCAGCCCGCCATGATGATGCCCAGCACGCCCAGCGACGAAACGCCCAGCATGAACAGGATGCCGATGTTCATGTCGGTCACCGCGTGGGTGCGTCCGAAGGGCACAACCAGGAACGTAGTGAAGGCCGTCATGGTGACGACGACCGGCGCACTCCAGAACACCAGCTTGTCGGCGTCCTGGGGAATGATGTCTTCCTTGATCAGCAGCTTCAACGCGTCGGCGAAGGGTTGCAGCAGACCGTGCGGGCCCACGCGCATGGGACCAAGGCGAATCTGCATGTGGGCCAGGATTTTGCGCTCCAGCCAATTCATCGCGATCACAGCCAGAGAAATTCCGACGGTGATCAGCAGGATATAAATGGTCGCCCAGAAAATGCTGCCGGCTTCGCCCGGGGTCGCGCTCGAACTCAGATATTTTGTGATGGCATCAAACATTGTCGTCTCGTGAGTTGTTAGTCTTTCTTGGCTCGCGTTTCGTTGACAGTAATTCGACTCTTGTTGAGGTGGATCGCTAGGTTCAGGGCAGTTCGTCTACCAGTTGATCTAGCGCGGTTGTACTGGTTCAACTTGCTAATGCATTCCCCGATGGCAAGATGTAGCTTTAACGCCTCCTCAAAGCCGATCTCAAGGTTGAGCATCTTGGTGTCGGGTGAGAGCTTTGCGACTTCTGGCGAAGTACGATTAAAGGTACATCCGCCAAATGAGAAGGTTTTTAATTCTTCGCTCATCCCACTCCTTTTACCCCTTGCAGCAGCAAACAAACCGCTTCATTACCTGTTTTGAAAGGGCACGGCTTCAGCCGTGCCGACCAACGTCTCTTCAAGGGGCTTTAGCCACTGAGGGACCTCGTCTTTTTCGCTTCCCGGAAAGGCCGAACTGTACTGGTAATCCATCGCCCTCTCCACGAATCCTTTTCCCACCGGATTGCGGTAGATGTAGCCGACATGAATCTCGAAGTCTTCCCAATCGCGGATGCGATGGTCCGAAAACCCGCGCTGCCATATTTCCATCGAGCTACCTAATTCCTTCTTCGCGCGGAATGAAAAGCCGCCTTTAATGAACTGAACCGCACGCTCAAGAGTCTCTTCCGGAGTAATCAGTACGTGAAAGTGGTCGGGCATGAGTACATATTCGTGGAGCAGATAGCCCTTTCCGCGATACGAATACAAGGTTTCGAGAAAGAGTTCTGCCCATTGCGTATTCTTGAAAAGCGCGCGGCGTTGCCAGGTCGAACCCGTAACGAAGTACGTCTGGCTATTGTTGCTGGCATGCTCACGCGTAGGCTTCACGACTCGATTCCCTCAGGGGCTAAAGCCCTATTTTTATCTCTTGCTGCGGCACGCCTAAAGGCGTGCCCTTTCAAACCATTCCTTCGGCACGACTGAAGTCGTGCCCTGATACGAAACAACTTCGCTTATAAAACACCTTCCGACCCTGGCGGGCTCCAATCCCGAAATCAAGTCGTAACCCGCTCACCGGTCCACCTCGCCCAGCACGATATCCAACGTCCCGATGACGGCGACCACGTCGGCCACCAGCAGGCCGCGCACCATCTTGTCGAGAGCTTGCAAATTGACGAACGATGGCGGCCTCACCCGCACCCGATACGGCTGCGTGGAACCGTCGCTCACGAGGAAATATCCCAGCTCGCCTTTAGGCGCTTCGATAGAGTGATAAATCTCGCCCACCGGCGGCTTGATCACCTTTGGCACCTTGGCCATGATCGGGCCTTGCGGCAAGCCTTCCACCGCCTGGCGAATGATGCGGACCGACTGGCGCATCTCCTCGATGCGCACCAGGTACCGGTCATAGGTGTCGCCATTCAGCCCGGTCGGGATGTCGAAATCGAAAATCTTGTACGCCTCGTACGGTTGCGCCTTGCGCAGGTCCCACTTCACGCCGCTGGCCCGCAGTACCGGTCCGGTCACGCCCAGCGCAATGCAGTCTTCCGGATTCAGAATGCCGACGCCCTTGGTGCGCCGCACCCAGATGCGGTTGGTGGTCAGCAGTTCTTCGTACTCATCGAGCTTGGGGATAAATGCGTCGCAGAACTTGTTGCAGTCTTGCTCGAAGCCGTCATAGGCCTCGTAGATGCAGCCGCCGATGCGGAACGCGTGCGTAGTCAAACGGGCGCCGCAATACTTTTCGAAAATCTTCAGGATCTCTTCGCGATCGCGGAAGCAGTAGAACAGCGGGGTCAGCGCGCCAATGTCCAAGGCGTGCGTGCCCAGCCAAACCTGATGGCTGGCAATGCGGCACAGTTCCGTCAGGATCACGCGAATGTATTGCGCGCGCGGCGGCGCTTCGGCGTTCAACAGCTTCTCGACTGCCTCGCAGTAGCCCAGTCCGTTGGAGACCGCGGCGACGTAATCCATGCGATCGACATAGGGGTTGAACATCGCATAGGTGCGGTTTTCGCCAATCTTTTCTACTCCGCGATGCAGGTAGCCGATGACGCATTCGGTGCCCAGAACTTTTTCGCCATCGAGCTTCAAGATGACGCGCAGAACGCCGTGCGTGGACGGATGCTGCGGCCCCATGTTGAGGACCAGTTCGTTAGCATCAAGAAAAGTTTCGTCCTTGGTATCGAGGTCGAGGTAATCCGTGACTCCAGGTCCGTGCGGGTCCTGCGCGGCTTCGGGTGGAAGAGGATGATCGGTCCGCGTCGAATTGCTCATTGGCCACTCTCGATGCCCAGGTTGATCTGCACCCATTCCTGGTCCTGCTGCAGAATCGGATAATCCTTGCGCAGGGGATGGCCTTTCCAGCCATCGGGCAGCAGAATGCGCTTCAGGTCGGGATGTCCGTCGAACACGATGCCGAACATGTCATAGACCTCGCGCTCCAGCCAGTTGGCCGTCTCCCAAATGCTGACTGCGGTGGGAAGATGCTCGCCGTCCTTGATGTAGGTTTTGATCCGCACCCGCTCGTTGCTGTGGAACGAGTAGAGAACGTAGAGGATGTCGAACTGGGCTTCGCGTTTGGGATAGTGCACCGCAGTAATGTCGACGCAGTAGTTGAAGAGTTGCTCGTCGCGCATCCGCAGCAGAATTTCGTAAAGGATGGTGCTGTCTACGACCAGATATTTCTGGCTAAGATAGGTGCTGGCTTCGCGGATTCCCGAACCGTACTGGCTGCGCAACCGCCTGACCAGGTCAGAATCCCATGGCTCCGGCTTGGGTCCTTCGGGCTTGGGAGCAGGTTTCGCAGCGGGTGCGGCAGGCTTGGCCACGGTCGGAGTTGCGGCCTTTTCGCCGGTCGCAGCAGCCGCAGGCTTTTCGCCGGTTGCAGCCGGGGCAGCCGGCTTAGTCGCGACTTCTGATTTGGCTGTCTCCGATGCTTTGGCAACAGCTTCTGGTTTGGCAGGTGGAGCGGCCGATGGTGCAGCCGCGGCTTCTGAGTTCTCTGCCGATCCCGGGGTCACTTTTGTCGAAGCAGTCGCGCCAGCGTCCCCAGCCTGCCCCGGTTGTGGGGTAGTCGGGGACTTCGATTCGGGCAAGACTGGATTCGGCTCTTTGGTCTCGTCGGGCATTGCCATGCCTCTCTTCTCTACTGCTTCCTGCTCTCACTGGGACCCTTTACTTGTAGCAGCTTGGGGTAGTCAGGTTCAGGGGCGATAGTCACGTCGCGCTGTGATGCTGATCACATTGTTGCCAGCTGTGACACTGCGGGCCCTCAGCGCATCGCCAACGCGGACACATCTAGAAAATCCTGCCGTGGGCTCAAAGCCGATTCCGGCAATTCCGCTCGGGTAGTGCGGCGCTTCAGCGCCGCGTCATCGCGCTCTCTACAAACTTAGGCTTTAGCCTCTCGGGTACTTCGTCCAGACGCCACGCTGTTCTCGCCGACGAATACGGGTATTCTCCTGCCACGCCGACCAGCGCTCGCCGCACCGGGTTATTGTGAATGTACGCCCGCATGCGATCATATTCCTCCACATCCCGCACGCGATGCTCGTAATAGCTCGGCTGCCACACCGCCTTCAACTTCAATCCGGCCTGACCCAGCGCATGGGAAAATCCTCCCTTAATCAGCTGTAGCGCCCGCCCGATAGCGTGGTCATCATCTACCGACAAAAGCAAGTGGATATGGTTCGGCATGATGACAAATTCGTGCAGGAGAAATTCACCCGCGTCGCGATATCGAAAGAGTGTGGTCAGCAGCAGGTCGGCGGTCTCAGTCCGCTGGAACAGGTTCTGGTGCATGTAGGCCGACGCGGTCACGAAATAGGTCCTGGTCATAAACGCCGGGGCTAAAGCCCCCAGAACTTGGGAGAAGGATTTCTGGCCGCGGCGCTGAAGCGCCGCACTACCCGAGCCCAACCGCGCCGCAGCAGCAGAGCCGCGCTACCGATCGCTATGAGTAGAGAAAAGCGAAAGGCGAACAGCGAAGAGCGGCTTGCCTACACCCATTCCAGCGCGCCCTTTTTCCAGATCCAGATGTATCCCACGATCAGGATGCCGAGGAAGATCATCATCTCCAGCAATCCGAACAGGCCCAGCAACTTGAACTGCACCGCCCAGGGAAACAGGAAGATGGTTTCCACATCGAAGACGACAAACAGGATGGCAACAATATAGAAGCGAACCGTATAACGGCCGCGCGCATTGTCAAACGGCGTGATGCCGCACTCGTACGGCATCAGCTTGGTTTTGAACGGATTCTTGGGCCGAATCAGCGCGCAAATTGCTACCGTTCCGGCGGCTACGAGGAAGGCAACCAGAGCAAATATAAAGATAGGTACGTAATTCTGCGGCATAAAATAAGCGTCTCGTCGGTCGCAGCAAATTGCGACGTAGTTATGAAGTCCGCGCCAATATACCCCCGTTCGGGTCGCGATTCAATGACATGCGTCACAAATCGCCTTTCGCTGTTCGCTGCTCGCCAGTCCTCAGCCATCAGCTCTCAGCCGTCAGCTCAACCGCTCAATGGCCTGCAGTAGCAAAACGACTCCAATCACCGCCAGTCCGGCGTACACGTATTTCAGAAAGACCTCGCCTCGCAGGCGATGGTTGACCAGCTTGCCCAGCAGGATGGCGGGCACCACGACCGGCAGCGACAGCAGAAAATAGTGTGTCACCGCGGGAACCCACAGTCCTTTCAGCCAGTAGCCGATCATTCCGGCGACGCTTGCCGGCAGAAAATATCCTTGCAGCGTGGCCCGAAACTGCTGTGCCGACCAGCGCCGCATCGCTCCATAAATCGCCAGCGGAGGGCCATTCATGCCATAGGCTCCTCCCAGCACTCCGGCGGCGAATCCGCAGCCTAGAAGCCAGGGCACGCTGTCATCTTTGAGTTCGGGAGGTTTGTCGCCGATCAACGAATAGGCGGAGAAGGCGATGATCAGAATGGCCAACACAGCCTTGACCGTCGATTGATGACTGCTGGTCAGCAGCAGCAGACCGAGCGGGATACCAAACAGCGTGGCGAACAGCAGCCAGCCCATGCTGCGCAGGTGGACCTTGCGCCAGTCCTGGGCGACAACCAGAAACGCGATGGTGATCGAAATCAGCACTGCCAGGGGAGCGGCAATCTCCAGCGGAAGCCGCAGGACCAGCAGCGGAACGGCCAGGAGCGCTTCGCCGAATCCCAGGGCAGACCGAATCAACGTAGCGACGAAGACCACCAGCAACACGTACGCCGTCGTGCCATTCAGTCCGCCACCCGCGAAGCCATGGAAGGTGCCTTGCGCCAGTAACCCCACTTCATTATTTTAACTTTCATGACTGCGCTGTCCGATGGTGTGCTAGCTGGACAGCACAACGACCCTCCATGATTAGGGAAGCTCTGAATAACTTGCTGAACTTGCCGCAGGGGCTAAAGAGTCTGCTGAAAAACTCGAAAAGTAGATCCCTCACCGGCTGAAGCCAGATTCGGGATGACAAAAATAAAGTACTTGCTACGGCGTAGCTAAAGCTACGCCCCTTCAAAATCACCTCAGGCTGAGTTTTTCAGCAAACTGTAAAGCCGCGTTGATTTTGCGACACTTGCGGCACGGCTGAACAGGCTACGGAAAAAGTCCCAACAGCAGATCCCTCACCGGCTGAAGCCGCTTCGGGATGACAAAAATAAAGAGCTTGTGACGGCGCACCTGAAGGTGCGCCCCTTCAAAACACATCTAGCCCGAGTTTTTCAGCAGCCGGTGAAGCCGGGCCCTTTCAAAACCGGAACTTAATCAGAGCTTCCTTAGGTGATACGCTGATGGCGGCATTCTTACCTGATCTGTTAAAAGAGGAAACGGTTTCTCTCTCGCGTCTATGACGATCCAGAAAATCCGCGAACCGCGCTGGCCGGCCTTTGTCGCCATGGCGGCCGATGGTCTCATTCATTTTGCGCTGCCCTCGCGGCTTTCCCTGGGACCGCGCTGGCTGGTGTTCGCCGCCATTTTTGTTCTGTTGATTCCGATCATCTTTTCGTATCACCGAGGCCGTTACGACATCACGCGCAACCTCACTTTCGCCGCCATTGGCGTTATCACGCTGGCCCTCATCGGTTCTCTGGCCCTGCTGATTGAAGGCCTGCCCAGCCACGAGGATCCGCCCAAGACACTTCTGCTTTCGGCGACGCTACTCTGGCTCACCAATGTGTTGGTATTCGCGCTGTGGTACTGGAAGGTTGATGCCGGCGGCCCGCTGGGTCGCGACGAGCCCGGAGGCATTGCCAGAAGCTCGTTTCTTTTTCCTCAAATGGTGCGCCAGTCGAAAGCCGACAACGCGTGGTCGCCGAATTTTCTGGATTATCTGTTTCTGGCCTTCAATACCAGCACCGCATTTTCGCCCACCGACACGGCAGTCCTGGCGCGCTGGGCCAAGGTCACGATGATGATGCAATCGCTGATTTCGCTGTTGATCATTGCCCTGCTGGCGGCCCGTGCGGTCAATGTGCTCTGAGGTATGATCGCGTTGCAGGAGGTGGTCTGGTGAAGATCGCGGTCCGCTGCCTGGTGTTTGTGTTGGGTATATCCGTGCTCTTTTTCGCCTGGCACAAGACGCACAATCAGGTCCTCGACTTGCAGAATTCCGGCAGCACCAACACCGTCAATTCGGCGGAGGTTCTGGTGGTCATCGGCGGACTGATTGCCCTGATGGCCTTTGCACCTTCCTCCGAAACCCTGGGCCGCTGGATGTCGCTCAAACGCCGCAAGCGTCCTCTAGCCAAGCACTACCGCCGAAGACATTAAGGCCGATCGAAAGCCGCCTACTCCGACCGCAGCGCCTGCATGGGATCCAGCTTCGCCGCTCTTCTTGCCGGCAGATAGCAGGCCAGCAACGCAATCGCGCACAACACGGCGGGCACTGAAGCGAAGGTTACAAGATCGGTGGGCTTCACGCCGAACAGCATGCTCGACATCAGCCGAGTCAGCGCCAGCGCGACGATCACGCCGATACCTACCCCCGGCAGCGTCATGCCGGCTCCGTCGCGCAGCACCGCCCGCACTACATCGCCTCTCTGGGCTCCCAGAGCCATGCGAATGCCGACTTCCCGGGTTCTCTGTCCCACAATGTAGGATAGAACGCCGTAGATGCCGATGCCCGCCAGCAGCAACGCTCCGGCCGCAAAGATGGAGAACAGCATCATGGCAAAGCGTTGCCGGGCAATACTATCGGCAACCAGCTGCTGCATGGGATGCATATCGTCCACCACCATGTCGCTGTCGAGTTGCATGAGCGCACGCCGTATGCTGGGAAACACCGACTCGGGATCCACTCCCTCGCGCACCCGGACGAAAGCGTTGACGCCTTGGCCGACCACCGGCATCATGCGGTCCGGAAGCTGCGCGAAGGGCTCATAGTATTCCGCTTCTACATTGTTGGACTGGTCCGGCGCCAGGCCAAACTGTTTCACGTGTCCCACCACGCCCACAATCTCGTCCGTGCGCTCGCCATCGGTGCTTTCGGGCGGGAAATACACATGCTTCCCAATCGGATTCTGCTCGCCAAAATAACGCTTGGCGAAGCTTTCGTCGACGACGATCACCCGCGAGGTGTGTTCGTTGTCGGCATCCGTAAAGAACCGCCCTCGGAGCAGCGGAATGTGCATCAGCTTGAGATAATCCGGGTTGACTGCATAGCGCAGCGCCGATGGGGCGTCGGCCACACGTTCCGGCCGGCTCATGCCATCCACCCAAAACGGCTCCTCATCGTCGCTCCACATGGGGATGGCTCCCCAATCGAACGAGGCGTTCTCTACACCCGGCACCGCTCGCAAGGTCGTGTCCATCTGCCGGTAGGTCGCACGAATCGCGTCAGGGGACTGGCGCGAGAGCGAGATCGAAGGCGCCAGGTTGAACATGATCACGCCGCGCGCTTCGAAGCCGGGATCCACATTCCACAGACGTGCGAGCGTGCGGATCATCAGTCCCGCTCCCACCAGCAGAATGAGGGCCATCGCCATCTCAAGAGTGACAAAGACGGCCTGAACCCGGGCGCGGCTGCCCACCAGCGCACGTCCACTTTGATTGAGCGTCGAGTTCACATCGGTGCGCGAAGTTCTCAGCGCCGGCGCTAAGCCAAAGATGACGCCCGCGAGTGCCGAGATCAAGAGCGTGAAGAGCAGAACGCGGCCATCCAGGCCGACGTTTTCCGCCCGGGGCAACATGTCCGGGATGGCGGCGACCGCAGCTTTCGCTCCCCAGTAGGCCAGCAGCAATCCCAGCGCGCCACCAGCCAGGGCCAATGCCAGGCTCTCGGTCAAAAGCTGGCGGATCAGGCGGCTCTGTTTCGCGCCCAGCGCCACTCGCACCGCGAACTCACGCTGCCGCGCGGTGGCTCGCGCCATTTGCAGGTTGGCCACGTTCACGCAGGAGATGAGCAACACGAACAGGACCGCACCCATCAGCACCCAGAGTACCGGTCGCACGTCGCCGACAATCTCGTCCTTCATGGGAACGATGGTGGTTTTGATCCCGGCATCGACGTCGGGATAAGCGGCTTCCAGCCCGCGATTCACCCGCTCCATGTCCTGCGCGGCCAGGGTCAGCGTGACGCCGGGTTTCAGCCGCGCGATAGCGTCCAGCCCCCACGCGGCCTGGCGCTCGCGAAAGTGCGGGTCGGCGTATTCGCCCACCGGCGTATAGATCTCGCCTGGATGGAAGTTCCACTGACGCAATTGAAAGCTGGCTGGGATGACACCAATAATCACGCGCGGCACTCCATCCAGAACGATCACTTGTCCCACAACGTGGGGGTTGGAGGCGAACTTGCGCTTCCACAGTCCCTCCGAAATCATTACCGTCGGATTGGCGCCCAGCCGGTCCTCATCGGCGGTGAAGGTGCGTCCCAGCAGCGGCTTCACCCCCAGAATCTCAAAGAAGCCGGCCGACACCATGCGTCCGCTAAGGTTCTCGGGCTCGCCTGCTCCGGTGAGCTTGGCATTGCCGAAACGATAGGCCGCCATCGCGTCGAAGCTGCGATTGTCGCGCTGCCAGTCGAGAAAGTTCAGATAAGAGATTGAGCCTCGGGTGAAGTGGGGCTTGTTGTGGAACAGGACCACCAGGCGATCGGACTGGGGATAGGGCAGCGGATTGAGCAGCACCCCGTTGACCACGGAAAAGATGGTGGTGTTCGCGCCGATTCCTATCGCCAGCGTCAGAACAGCGATGATGGCAAAGCCCGGCGACTTCATCATCTGCCGGGCGGCATACTGCAGGTCCTGGAGCAAGGTCCGCATCAGTACTCCCTGGTTTTAGACCCAGTAGGAAGAGCAATCGAGGAACCAGTCCCCTTCCCCTAACCTGTTAAACGAGTTGCACTTGCATTTAGTTCCCCGGGATCGGAGATGGTTCGCTGTTCAGCCTTGGACGCCGGCGTTCGCCAGCGGACAGGGAGGGGGCGACCTGAAGTGGAAGCACATTATGGAGACCAGAAAGCTGCATGGAGGCCAGAAAGCTGCGAAAAATGTCGAGTTTCGGTGCCGCAATTTCTGCTTAAGACGAGCTGCATGTTGCTTTTCGGAAGCCGTGGGGACCGACGCCAGGGAGTGAATGTCAGCCAATGGCAATTACCGTCCTTTTTGTGTTGCGAACCATGCGAATCGATATAAAATCTTCGCCGCTCCCAAGAAAACCAGACTTCCCCGAACAACCAGCGCTGGCCATAGCGCTCGGAGTTCCCGGCGGACGGAGGGCGAGTCATGCGAGACAACAGGTTTTCCCTCGGATTGAGGACGGCATGGATGATTCTTGCTGTAGTGCTGTTTGCCACGACCACCTGGGCGGCTGACCACGAAACGGTGCTGCACAGCTTCAACTTCACCGACGGATGGATGCCCGCTGGCGGGCTGATCTTCGATACCGCCGGCAATCTTTATGGCACCACGAGCGCTGGCGGGGTTCACGACAACGGAACGGTCTTCGAGCTGGCACCCAGAGAGGGTGGAGGGTGGATAGAGACGGTGCTGCACAGCTTCGGCCACGGCACAGACGGGAACGGGCCCGGGGGCGACCTGATCTTCGATGCCGCCGGCAATCTCTATGGCACGACTTACGGGGGCGGCATTAACCCGTGCGAAGGTTTTGGCTGCGGGACCGTCTTTGAGTTGTCGCCGAGACAGGGCGGCGGATGGACGGAGGAGGTGCTGCACAGCTTCAACGGAACGGGTGGGCAGTACCCTTACGCCGGCCTGGTCTTCGATGCCGCTGGCAATCTTTACGGCACGACCAGCAAGGGCGGCATTCAAGGCGCTGGAACCATATTCGAGTTGTCGCCGAGACAAGGCGGGGGATGGACGGAGCGCGTGTTGCACAGCTTCGGCAACGGCACTGATGGAGCTGAACCGAGGGCCGGCCTGATCCTCGATGGCGCCGGAAATCTCTACGGCACGACCGTCAGCGGAGGCATTCATCTCGACCAGTGCGGCGTTGGCTGCGGGACAGTCTTCCAATTGTCGCCGCAACAGGGCGGCGGATGGACCGAAACGCTATTGCACAGTTTTAGCTACGACGGCACGGACGGGGTAGAACCTTTTGGCGGGCTCGTCTTCGATGCCGCCGGCAATCTGTACGGCACGACTTTCGGTGGAGGCATTCACGCTACCTGCTATCAAGGTGGCCGTTGTGGAACTGTGTTCGAGTTGTCCCCCCGTCAAGGCGGCGGCTGGACCGAGACCGTACTGCACAGCTTCGACGGAACCGATGGATATCAACCCAACTCTGCCCCGCTGATCGACGGCACCCGCAATCTGTTTGGCATGACCCAAAACGGCGGCATTCACCCTTGCTTTGGGGCCGGCTGCGGGACTGTTTTTGAGCTCTCGCCTAGACAAGGTGGCGGCTGGATCGAGACCGTACTGCATAGCTTCAACAACAGCCCAGACGGTTACATTCCCGAAGCCGACCTGGTCTTCGACGGCGCGGGCAATCTCTACGGCACGACCCTCGAGGGCGGCATTCACACCACCTGCTTTGGCACTACCTGCGGGGCGGTGTTCAAAATCGCGCCTTAGAGAAGTTTAGGTTTGGAAATTTAACTTGAGGGATAGCTACAAGGAGAAAGACTCATGCGAGACCGTACATTTTTTCTGGGATGGAGATTGGCCCTGGCGATCTTCAGTGTAACTTTGCTTGCCACCAGCACCTGGGCCGCCGACCGCGAAACCGTGCTGCATAGCTTTGGCAACGGCACCGATGGGGCTGATCCCTACGGCGCCAGCCTGATATTCGATGCCGCCGGCAATCTCTACGGCACCACCCGGGATGGCGGCATTCACGGCGAAGGAACAGTGTTCAAGTTGTCGCCCAAGGAGGGTGGCGGCTGGACCGAGACAGTCCTGCACAGCTTCGAAAACGGCACCGACGGGGCCGATCCCCTGGCTGGTCTGATTTTCGATGCTGCCGGCAATCTCTACGGCACCACCTGGCTGGGCGGCTTGCACGGCTTCGGAACGGTGTTCGAGCTGTCGCCCCACGGCGGGAGCTGGACGGAGACGGTCCTGCATAGCTTCGGCAGCGGCACGGACGGCACTCAGCCCTTGGTCTCTCTGATCTTTGACGCGGCCGGCAATCTCTACGGCACCACCTACGAGGGTGGCATTCACGGCGCCGGCACGGTCTTCGAGTTGTCACCCGGACAGGGCGGTGGCTGGACGGAGAAAGTGCTGCACAGCTTCGGCAGCGGCACCGACGGAGCCTATCCTCTCTATGGCGTTAGCCTGACTGGCTCCGCCGGTAATCTCTACGGCACCACCTACGAGGGAGGCATTCATGGCTTGGGGACGGTGTTCGAGTTGTCGCCCAGCGGAGGCGGGAACTGGACGGAGAAGGTGTTGCATAGCTTTGGCAGCGGCGCCGACGGTGCGTCTCCTTACGCCGAATTGATCTTCGATACCAGCGGCAATCTCTACGGCACAACTTTCGCGGGCGGCATTCACAGCTCCGGAACGGTGTTCGAATTGTCGCCCAGCGGCGGAGATTGGACAGAGAAGGTGTTGCATAGCTTCGGCAACGGTACAGACGGGACCGAGCCGTTTGCCAGCTTGATCGATGCCGCCGGCAATATCTACGGCACGACCATAGGCGGCGGCTTGCATGGCGCCGGGACGGCGTTCGAGCTGTCGCCCAGGGACGACGGCAGCTGGACGGAAACGGAGCTGCACAGCTTCAGTGACGGCTCGGACGGGGGTTATCCCTACGCCGGCCTGATCTTCGACCGCGCCGGCAATCTCTACGGCACGACCTGGCAAGGCGGCATTCACGGCGCCGGCACGGCATTCGAGATCACGCCTTAGAAAAACTGATTTGGAGAACTTCAAGCTCAACACTAGCTACGAGGAGGACGACCCATGCGAGGCCATACATTTTTTCTCGGGTGGAGATTGGCTCTTGCGATTTTCAGTGTGATTTTGTTTGCGACCAGCTCCTGGGCGGCTCCCCACAACTTTGGCGATGGTGATAATGACGGGTACTTACCCGGATCCGGCCTGATCATCGATGCCCACGGCAATCTCTACGGCACAACTGCAGGCGGCGGCACTCACGGCGACGGCACCGTGTTCGAGCTGTCGCCGCGGGAGAGCGGCGGCTGGACGGAGACGGTGCTGCACAGCTTCGGCAACGGTACGGACGGGCAACTTCCCTTCGCCAGCCTGATCTTCGATGGTGCCGGCAATCTCTACGGCACGACGACCTACGGCGGCATCCACGGTTACGGTACCGTGTTCAAGTTGTCGCCCAGGGAGGACGGAACTTGGGAGGAGACAGTGCTGCACAGCTTCAACCTGCACGACGGCGCTTATCCCGATGGCGGTCTAACCTTCGATGCCGCCGGCAATCTCTACGGCACGACTTCCTATGGCGGCATTCACTATAACGGCACGGCGTTCGAGTTGATGCCCAGGGAAGGTCGAGGCTGGACGGAGACGGTGCTGCACAGCTTCGGCCGGGGCACAGATGGATCCAATCCCTTAGCCGGCCTAACTTTCGATGCCGCCGGTAATCTCTACGGCACGACCTCCGTGGGCGGCATTCACAACCCCTGCGATGGGGAGACTTGCGGGACGGTGTTCGAGTTGTCGCCCAACGGGAGTGGGGGCTGGACGGAGAATGTGCTGCACAGCTTCGGCCGGAGCACAGATGGATCCCATCCCTTTGGCGGCCTGATCTTTGATGCCGCAGGCAATCGCTACGGCACAACCCAATTTGGCGGTTACGGGGATGGTACCGCATTCGAGATGTCGCCGGAAGAGGATGGAGGCTGGACGGAAAAGGTGCTGCACAGGTTCGGCCGGGGCACAGATGGATCCAATCCCTTAGCCGGCCTAACTTTCGACGCCGCGGGCAACCTCTATGGTACGACCTTCTCCGGCGGGGTTTACAACGACGGGACAGTGTTCGAGTTAAGTCCCAATGAAAACGGGGGCTGGACGGACAGGGTGCTGCACAACTTTGACTTAAACGGTACGGATGGACTCTATTCCTACGCCAACTTGATTCTGGATGCCGCTGGCAATCTCTACGGCGCGGCCCTCTACGGCGGTATTTACGGCCACGGAATCGTGTTCGAGATCACGCCTTAGGAAGTCTTAGTACGGGAATGCAAGTTCAGGGATAGCTGCAAGGAGGACTGCTTATGCGAAGCAACAGACTTTTCCGCGCATTGACGGCGGCCGCGGTGATTTCGACCGTCGCCCTGTTCACCACCACCACCTTCGGAGCCGCCCATCAGAAAGTGCTGCACAGCTTCGATAGCGGCACGGATGGCGCGTATACCTACGCCAACCTGATCTTCGATGCCGCCGGCAATCTTTATGGCACCACCTACTGGGGCGGCATCCACGACGCGGGTACCGTGTTCGAGATTACACCCTAGCTCAGCTTAATTACCCCTGATTGCGTTTGCCTGCTGTTGCTCGGTAAAGGTGATGCGGAAGATTTCCTAGTTGGTATCGGCTCTCCTCGACCATGCTGTCGTAACGTCCGTCACAGACGAGAACCGGAACACCGGCTAGAGCATTTTCATAGTTGCTGTATCCCATACCCGCAGTGGCGGAAGAAGGCTTGCGCGTTTTGAGCGGTGATGGCAGCTAACGCTTGGGCGACCGCCGGTTCGAGCTGTTGCAGAACTCGGGC
>JBAVSY010000081.1:0-33478 GCA_049695855.1 Candidatus Korobacteraceae bacterium
TAAGGAGACTCTGATTAAGTCGCCGCCATTCCCTCAGGGGCTAAAGCCCGATTGATTTCGCGCCGGTTACGGCACGGCTGAAGCCGTGCCCTTTCAAAAAACCAGACTTAATCAGAGGCTCCCTAAGTAACGGCCGACAACTGACCACCGACAACGGACAACTGACAACGGATTCCCATGGTCGAACATTCGGTCATCTTTAAAGAACTATCGTATGTCTTTATCGCCGCCATCCTGGGCGGGACGCTGGCCTGGCGACTGCGGCAGCCGCTCATCCTGGGATATGTGCTGGCGGGCATCGCGCTCAGCCCGTTTACGCCGGGGCCGGCGGTGCGCGAGGCGCATACCTTCCAGATCGTGGCCGAGGTGGGCGTCGTCTTCCTCATGTTTTCGATCGGGCTGGAGTTTTCGATCAGCGAACTGTTGGAGGTGAAATGGATGTCGCTGATCGGCGCGCCGCTCGGCGTGGTACTGCTGTCGCTGATGGGCGAGGGCGTGGGCATGCTGCTGGGCTGGGGCGCGCGCAGCGGGCTGGTGGTGGGCATGATTATTTCTGTCGCCAGTACCATGGTGCTGTCGCGGCTGCTGATCGATAGCGGGCAACTGCAGTCGACGCATGGCAAGATCATGATCGGCATCACGCTGGTGGAAGATCTGGTGGTGGTGGTGCTGACCATCCTGATGCCGGTGATGGTGAGCCTGACGCCGCATCATCTGCTGGGTGTAGGGCTGGCACTGGGCAAGGCTGCGCTAATTCTGGTCCCGATTGGATTCCTCGCGGTGTATCTGGTGCCGCGCTGGCTGACCCAGGTGGCGCGGTCGAAAAATCCGGAGCTGTTTCTGCTGGTCATCCTGGCGATTTGTCTAGGCACGGCGGCGCTGACCGAAGCGGTTGGGTTGTCGCTGGCGCTGGGCGCGTTCGCGGCTGGGCTGATCATTAGCGCGTCGGAGTATGCGCATCGTGCGCTGGAACAAATGATGACCCTGCGCGATGCGTTTGTGGCGCTGTTCTTCGTGACGGTGGGGATCCTGATTAATCCGCGAGCGGTGCTGAGCCGGCCCGGATTGTTGCTGGCGATTCTGGCGCTGGTGGTCGTGGGCAAGTTTGTGGTGTGGACGGCGGTGGTGAAACTGTTTGGGTATCGGCTTAAGACGGCGGTGTTGGTTGGAACCGGGCTGACGCAGATTGGGGAGTTCTCGTTTGTGCTGGTGCAGGTGGCGCACGCTAATGGACTGGTAGGAGACGAATTTTATTACGCGACGCTGGCGACGTCGCTGCTGTCGATTCTACTGAATGCGACACTGGTGCGGACGGTGCCAAAGTGGCTGGGACAGCCGGCGGCATGACGGGGATAACCGGGTGGATACTCCCAAGCTTTGGACCTTGAATCAGATAGGGCGAAAGGCTAAACTTGCACTTGCTCTGGTGCTATGGCTGCTGACCTCCCCTTCTTCCAAGTTGGAGTTCCCTGTTTCGGGACCATCCTGCTGCAAGACTGGTGCAATATAATGTGGTTTCCGCAGATGGGACCCCAAATATAGTGTTTTACATCTTGACCCCTCTCGGGTTCGGACGTAAAGTTGCCTAGGCTCAAACGGGGAAGCAAATTCTGACCGCTCGTCTCGGACGGAATGCTGAAGGGTGCATCCCTACGAGGTAAGGCGATCCCGGTTCCCTGGGTTGAAGGAGTGAATGTTGCTCAAACTGAAGAAGCTGCAAATCCTCGGGTTCAAGTCGTTCTGCGACCGCACCGACCTGCGCTTTCAAGGCGAAGGCATTGCGGCGATTGTAGGTCCCAACGGCTGCGGCAAGTCGAACATTTCCGACGCCATTTCCTGGGTCCTGGGCGAGCAGTCGGCGCGACTGTTGCGCGGCGTCAACATGCAAGATGTCATCTTTGCCGGCACGCGCGATCGCAAGCCCACCGGCATGGCTGAGGTATCGCTCACGCTGGTGGATCCGGAAGTTTACGGCGACGTTTCCGACGAGCCCGAGATCGATATCCAAGATGAGATCTCCGACGACTGGGACGAGTCCGCGCTGCGCGCCGCCCACGCCGACGATGCCGAGCGTTATTCCGAACAAGTCCGTCCCGGCCAAAGCGATGACGAAGCCTCAGCCGCATCCGCTACCAGCGATAATGCCAGCGTGCCTCCTGGCGAAGCGTCCTCCGATGCTGCCACGCAAACTGCGACTTCCCCGCTGCAAGTCGTACTCAAAATTCGCCGCCGCAAATTCAAGCGCACGTTCAAAGCCGGCGAAATCCAGATCACACGCCGCCTCTTCCGTTCCGGCGAAAGCGAGTATCTGCTGAACGGCAAGCTCTGCCGCCTGCGCGATATTCAAGACATCTTCATGGGCACGGGCCTCGGCCCGGAGTCGTACGCCATCATCGAGCAGGGACGCATCGGCCAGATCCTCAGCAGCAAGCCCACCGACCGCCGCGCCATCATTGAAGAAGCTGCCGGCATCACCAAGTACAAATCGCGCAAGCGGCTGGCCGAAGCTCGACTGGAAGACGCCAAGCTGAACCTGGCTCGCATCAACGACATCTTCGACGAAGTTACCCGCCAGATGAATTCGCTGAAGCGCCAGGCCTCGAAGGCTGAACGCTATGCCAAGCTGCGCCACGAAATGCGCGAGAAACTGCGCATCGTGCTGGCCAGCAAATTCGCACAATTCGATGCCGAAGCTTCTTCGCTCGACCAGCAACTCACCGAGCTTGCCGGCGACATCCACGCCCGCAGCGAAGCGGCGCAGCAGATGGATACCGAGCATGCCGCCCGCACGCAGCGTGGTTATGCTATCGAGCGCGAAGGTCAGGAGAATCGCGAGAAGCTGAACACCCTAGCCTTGGATTTGGATCGCGCCGCCGCGCGCCGCCGCACCAATGAAGAGCGCTGCGCGGAGCTGGCTGCCCGCTCTGCCGGCGCGCAGGCCGAAATCGCCAACACCGAAGAACAGGCGGCGCGGCTGCAGCAGGAGTTGGAAGGCGACCGCGCCACGCTGGAATCGGCCAACGCTGATGTCGCCCACGCCCAGCAAGAGTTGCACCAACGGCAGCAGGAAGCGGCGTCTGCGGCGGCGTCTCTGATCGAAGTGGAGCGGCAACAGGAGCAGCGTCGCGACACAATTCTGCAAACCGTGTCGGCAGCCTCCACTGTGCGCAACCGCATTACGCAAGCCGAGGAGCGCATGGTCGCTCTGGATCGCGAATCGCAGCGTCTGCACGATGAGACCTCTGCGGCTCATCAGCAGTTGGAAAGTTTTGGGGGACAACGCGGCCAACTTGGACTGGAGTTTGAAACCGCCTCGCAGCGGGTGAATGCGTTGACCGCCCAGATCGCGGACACTCGCCAGAAGCTCAACGAGAAGCGCGCCGCCGAGACAGATTCGAAGCGGCATCTTGACTCGCTGCGCGGCGAGTATGCCAGCCTCATGGGCAAGAAAGGCTCACTCGAGGCGGTCATCACGGAACACGGTTATGCCACCGAGTCGGTGCGCAAGCTGTTTACCTCCGGTGCGCTACAAGGTGGACGCGCGCCCGCCGGAGTGCTGGCCGACTTTCTGGAAGTCGAGGATCGCTACGAGCATGTGGTCGACGATTTCCTGCGCGACGAACTCAATTACATCGTGGTGAAGTCGTGGGACGCCGCCGACGAAGGTTTGCGTCTGCTGCGCACTGACGTGGACGGCCGCGCGACATTTCTCGTTCATCCCGAAGACTCGCAGGCCAAGTTTTCCTTCGACTTTAACGAGTCGACCCATCATGTCTCGCACGGCGACACCGTAATTCCACTCAAGAATTGCATTCGCGTGCTCGACGGATTCGGCAAATCGTTGGAAGTCATCCTGCCCAAGCTGGGCAATGGCTATATCGTTCCCGACCCTGAAGTCGGTCGCGGACTGGCGTTGGAAAACCCGGACGCGTTCTTCCTTTCACAATCGGGCGAGTGCTTCCACAATGTCACCGTCACCGGCGGCAAGCAGCGCAGCCAGGGCCCGCTCTCCATGAAGCGCGAACTGCGCGACGTGCTGCTGCAAATGGGAGGACTGGAACGCGCCATCGGCGAGAAGGAAACCTCGATCGCCGCACTCGGCCGAGAGATCGCCGAACTCACTGGCTTGCTACAGCGTTTGGAGGATGAGAAGCGCGAGTCCGAGCGCCAAGCCATGACCTCGGAACACACGCTGCGTCAGCTCGAAAATGAGATGACGCGCGTTCGTGAGCGGCTGTCCACTTACGAACGCGAACTGCAGCGGGTCAGCGAAGAACATAGCGAGCGTGAGAGTTTCATCACCTCGCAGCTTGCCGAACTGTTTCAATATGAAGAGCAGCAGCGCTCCCTCGAAACCGAGATGCAGGAGGCGCAGAGCAGCCTGGAGTCTTTGCGTCAGCGACGGGACGAAGCTGCCCATCTGGCCAGTGAGGTTCGCGCCAATGTCGCCACCCTGGAAGAGCGGCGTCGGGGAGCTATGCTCGCCGTGCAACGCATCGAGGGCATGCTGGCGGAAGTTTCGGCTCATCTCGCCAAGCTGAAGGCGCAACTGGAATCGGCCGCCGCGGAGAAGCAGCAGCGCGAATCCGAGAATCTTCGTCTGGCCGAGCAAGTGGTGGAATGGACTGCCGAACGCGAAATTGCGCAGACCCGTGATCGCGAACTGCAAGAGGAATTGCAGGCCGTGCGTGTACGCATCGTCGAGTTGGAAGAGACGCTGAAGTCGGCGCGTGAAGCGCTGGATGCCGCCCGCGATCGGCGCGGCGAATTATCGGCTGCGCAAGCTCGCGTCCAGTCCGACGTTCAGCACATGTCAGAAAACTGCGTGCAGGAGTTGGGCCTGCAACGCGAAGAGTTGATGGCTGACGATTCCCTGCCCCGCATCGCCGGCGAAGAGCTTGCCACGGAAGACAATGCTTATCGCGAGATGCGTACCCGCCTGGAAAACATGGGCCCGGTGAACATGATGGCGCTGGAAGAATATAAGGAGACGGCACAGCGGCACGAGTTCCTTGAGACCCAGCGGCAGGACCTGCTGCAGTCCATCGAAAACACGCAGAACACGATCAAGGAAATCGACACCATCTCGCGGCAGAAATTTGAAGAAGCCTTCAACATCATCAACGAAAACTTCGGCCGCACCTTCAGCAAACTCTTCGGCGGCGGCCAGGGTTTCATGCGCCTCACCGACTTGGAAAACTCGATGGAGAGCGGTATTGACGTGGTGGCGTCGCCTCCGGGTAAAAAGCTGCAAAACGTATTGTTGCTTTCCGGCGGTGAAAAGGCGCTGACCGCGCTGGCGCTGCTGGTCGCCATCTTTCAGTATCAGCCGAGCCCCTTCTGTATTCTCGACGAGGTCGACGCGCCGCTGGACGAGGCCAACGTAGCTCGTTTCACCGAACTGGTGCGCGAGATGAGCATGCAGACGCAGTTCATCATCATCACTCACAGCAAGAAGACGATGGGCATGGCACCCGTCCTGTATGGCGTGACTATGCAGGAGCCTGGCGTGTCGAAGCTGGTGTCGGTAAGGTTCCAGGAAGAGTCGTCAAAGCTGGTGGGCACCACGGCGTAACAGAAGCACCTGATATGAAAGCACCCGAGGTTTGCTACGCGTGTGACGCTCTCGCAAGCACGAGGGAGCACGTGCCGCCTTATTCCTTCTTTCCAGAGGGCAGCCGAGCCAATTTGCTTACCGTTCCGTCGTGTGCTCTACATAACAACTCAAACTCAAAGGACGTCGAATACACCAGAAATGTGATAACCACGATGCTGGGAGTCAATGACCTAGGAGAACGGCTTTTCTTGAACAAATCTCTCCGGTCGCTGGACCGAAGCCCTGCCCTTTTGCACTCGACATTTAGCACAATACGGCCAGTACAGCTCAGAGGTGGGCAAGTGGGAGTATTCCAGGTTGACCTACCACGCGTAGAAAACGTCATGCAGGCCTGTGCGCGGGCTCTTTACTACCGCGAGACTGGAAACAAACATTTCAATTGGGGGATCACGCTACCCAACTTGCATTTCAGCAGCGAAGCAGATACGCAACAGCAGCAAACCTGGTACAACCTGATGTCTATGTTCGGACAACTCCAATACACGGCAAGATCCACCGGCGTTCCCATGGTTTTCGACTATGCAATTGCTAATCTCGACGGAGGCTCAGTTTATTCCTTTCGTTTTTACAAGAGTTTTCTTGTTTTCGCGTTGATGCTTCGACCACCAGCGGATTCAACTGCAGATCCGGATGCGGATTAGGCTCTCGTCCCGCGCAACGGGACGACTCAGTTCAGCCCAGGACGAAGTCCTGGGTACACCGATACGAAGACCTCCCTGTCCCGGCAGGGACATTACCCGAACACAAATCGCGGATCGTATTCCATTCCGGATTTTCGCAGCAGCGTCATAAACTCCTGCTCAAAGCTCCATTTTCGATGATGCTCTTCTTGGTTAGAAATGTAATCGATCACCGTCTGTCGCTGTGCCTGGCCGACGCTGAACGCGCCATATCCTTCCTGCCAGACGAACTTGTGCCCATGCTCGTGCAGCCATCTCGAACTGCTTCCCTTCAATTCCTTCATCGCCTGCGCTAACGGAACAATCGGTGGTACCAGAAGCAAGAGATGCGCATGATTCCTAGTGCCCCCAGCCGCCAGCATTGTGATGTTGTTGTCTTGAGCCACAACCGCGAGATAACGCCAGAGCGCTTCGGGGTCCGGAATCATGTTTATGCGTTGCTTGGTGCTGAAGACACAATGCACCAACACGGAGGCGTGGGTGTGCGACATATATCAACCCTACTTGAGGAATTCCGAACGCATCCGTGATGCCCGACACGGCGCTGTGTGCCGTCCCTACCGGGACTCTGTCTCATTCATCACAGCCCAGGACTTCGTCCTGGGCTGAACTGAGCTGTCCCGCTCGCGGGACGAACGCTTGGTCCAAAGCTTACTCACCGAGCCCTGCGAACCGGAGCTTCCCGCGACTCTTCCGCATCAGATCCTGAAAGCGCTTAAGGGCCACGACTTCCTTGAGAGCTACGTGCACCGCTTCGGTGCGAGACTTCAGCCCGAGCAGTCTCACAGCTTCATCTGCCAAAACTGTGTCCAGCCTTATCGAGGTCATTTTTACAGCCACAAGCTTCCCTCCGGGAGGTCCTTATGTACATACATTGTGCACGTTCCATATATACGATGTCAGCCCCCGGAAACTCGCCCCACCTGCAAGAAAAATCCCACCCAAACAATCACGCCTGGGTGGGGTTCGTTTTTTTGACAATTAACAACTAGCAACGATACTTCATTGACCGGCTGTCGCCATGCCTGCGGACTCAAAGGTTACGCCTGTACTGCTATGGCCAAAATCGATCTCGCTGATGGTGGCGCTGCCATTACCATCCTGCGTCACCACTTGGTTGTGGTCGGGAGCACTACTGAGTTGTTTTACCTGTCCGGTTGCGGACGCCATTTCCTTGCCATTCTTCAGAAACTTCACCTGGGCGGTCGAGCCTGTGGTATCGCACTTCACCGTGTACTCGCCCGCGGGAATGGTTTTCCCATTCAGCTGTGCATCGTGATAAAGAGTGATGGTTTCCGATTTGGATGCTGCGAACGCACTGATCGACAGGCTGAGGGCGAAGACAAATAGAGCTACACGGGCCAGTATACGAGTCATTTTTCAATCTCCTTCGTTGAACGTCGTTCTGGCGGCCCGCCGCCGCAGGAATCGCTTGCATTTCCCACCGCGTCGCATAGAATGTGTCTCCGGGGTTAAACAGCAACCGGAGACGTTCAAGCCTCCCTTACTTTGTCTCGCCTGGGCCGCCAAACCGCTGGCGAAACATTCTGTTTGACCCCTACTAATTTCTATTGCACTCGGAGTACCAACGCACTCCTATCCGATCTCTTCCTACTTATACGTAGGACGCGAAGCAAAGGTTCAAAGATTGGAAACTTTTCGCGTCGTGGTATGGACGAATGTTTACGCTCTAGGTGAGCGCAGCTCGTCTCCGTCAACTACTAATTCACTTCGCATTCAAGAAACATGCGAACGTTGCAAGTAGTAGTTCGTTCATCCCAGCAATTATTTGTGGATTTGTTTTATTGTTGCGCTGCGGCCAGGCGATTCCATCCCATACGCTCGCGCAAGGATGTGATATGCGCAACATGATGGTCACAATGCCAGGCATACATGGCCAGCATACGGTCCAGAGTAAGCACGCCGTGTTCAGGATGGGACAGTGTGCGTCCGAAATCGGACGATTGCATGCATCGTAGCGTATCAACCCAACGAGAATGCAAGGCCGTGACCAGTTGCAGAGAAGTCTCGATCGGAGTTACGTGGTTATCCGGCAGCTTTGCCCACGCCGCTTCGTTATAAGGTTTGGCCTGAGGTTGATCTTCCGTGATCGCCAGCTTGAATCGAATATAAGCATTCATGTGGCTCTCGGGTACATGATGCACCACCTGCCGCACCGTCCAGCCTTCGGGGCGATACGGTGTGTCCAGTTGCGCTGGTTTCAAATCCTCCACCGCCGCGCGCAGGTTGGCCGGCAGCTTGGCAATCGTGTCGATATAAAGCACGCGATCCTTTGCGCTTTGCTGTTCGCTCCCGGGCGCCACCCAGGTAAACTTTCCAATCGGATATCGCAAATCTGACATTGCAAATCTCCAGTTCGACTCTCATCCTACCGCAGATCGGTTACGATTGAGCGAAACAGGTGCAGTTCGTCCATCCTTACCGCAATTCATCCCAGCGATTCGTTATATTTAAGTTGGTCACAAGATTGTCCTAAACTAACTGCAGTGAAATCGAAAGCGGTAATACTTGCCGAATCCCGGGAAAAAGCCGTCGCGCGATAAAGACGCAAAAACCCTCTCCAAGGCTACGTTAAAACTGCGCCTCCTGAAGCGCCTAAAGTGCACGTTGAAGTATGAGAAGCTGGCCTGGACTGCGGGAGCAAAGCTGGTTGCCGGCGTGGATGAAGTGGGCCGGGGTTCACTGTTTGGGCCGGTAGTGGCAGCGGCGGTGATTCTCGATCCCAGCTATCGCCTGCGCGGGCTGCGCGATTCCAAGTTGCTGGACCGCGAGACGCGCGAGAAATTGGCGCCGCGGATTCGCGAACACGCGCTGGCCTGGGCGATCGCGGCGGTCGACGTCGCCACCATTGACCAGATCAATATCTATTGGGCTTCGAAGCGCGCCATGGAAGAAGCGGTCGGCATGCTGACGTTGCGGCCCGATCATCTGCTGATCGACGCATTGCGCCTGAACTGTGATTGCCAGCAAACACCGATCATACACGGCGATGCCCTCTCAGCCTCGATTGCCGCGGCATCGATCATTGCCAAAGTCGAGCGTGATGCGATGATCAGCGCCTGGGACCCGGTCTTCCCCGAATATCGGCTGGCCTCCAACAAGGGCTATAGCACGCCGCATCATCTGAAGACGCTGCGCGAGAAAGGTCCCACGCCGCTGCATCGGCTGTCGTTCGCGCCGGTGTGGACGTCGTCGGCGCCGCAGGAAGTGCTGGAGTTCATGCTGGAGGGAGAAGAAGTAACTAGTAACTAGTAACTAGTTACTAGCAATTGGCATTTGGCACTTAGCCAAACACACCGCCGTTTCTAGCTGTGCGACGTAGCCATTCCTAGGCGGCGAGAATGCGCCACGTGCTAAATGCCCAGTGCTACCTGCTGCCCTCCCTACATCCCCGGCATTTTCATTCCCGCCAGCCGTTTCGCGAAGCTGGGCTTGCTCATGCTCTTGAACATCTTGCGCATCTGCGCGTACTGCCGCAGCAGGTGATTTACTTCCTGCACGCTGGTTCCCGAGCCGCGGGCGATGCGCTTGCGCCGGCTGCCGTTGATGACCTCGTGATGATCACGCTCATGCTGCGTCATCGAGTTGATGATCGCCTCCACTCGGTTGAGCTGCTTATCGTCAACCTTGTCGGCCGCCTGCTGCATGTTGGCGAACGGCCCGATCTTCGGCATCATGCCCATGATGCTCTGCAACGATCCCAGCTTTTTCACCTGCCGCAACTGACCACGAAAATCTTCCAGCGAGAAGCCATCACTGCTCAGCGCCTTGCGGGCAAATTCTTCCGACTTCGACTTGTCCAGCTTGGATTCAGCCTTCTCGATCAGCGACAGAATATCGCCCATACCGAGGATGCGACCCACAATGCGGTCGGGATGAAACGGCTCCAGCGCATCGTATTTTTCGCCGACGCCGATAAACTTGATCGGCTGCCCAGTCACATTGCGAATCGACAGCGCTGCGCCGCCGCGCGCGTCGCCATCCATCTTGGTGAGCACCACGCCCGTGAGGGTCAGCTTTTTGTGAAACTCGTCGGCCGAGCGCACCGCATCCTGTCCAGTCATGGAGTCGGCGACGAAGAGAATTTCCTGCGGATTCAGGATCTTCTTCAGCGACTGCATCTCGTCCATCAACTGCTCGTCGATGTGCAAGCGGCCCGCGGTATCGACGATGAGCACGTCGCAAGCATTGTTGATGGCTTCGCGCCGCGCTTCCTTCACCAGCCGCTCGACGGTTGCGGTGTTCGACTCCTCGACCTTGCCCTCGTAGATCTTGGCGTTGATGGCGTTCGCCACCACTTTCAGCTGCTCACGCGCGGCCGGACGATAGACGTCGACCGACACCAGCATCGGTCGATGGCCGCCTTGCTTCAGCCAGTTCGCCAGCTTGCCTGAGGTGGTGGTTTTGCCCGAACCTTGCAAGCCGGCCATCAGCACAATCGTCGGCGGCTGCGAGCTGAACTTCAGTTTGGCCGTGTCTTTGCCGAGAATGTTGATCAGCTCGTCGCGAACGATCTTCACCACCTGCTCGGCGGGCGAGAGCGCGGTCAGCACTTCCTGTCCGACAGCCTTCTCGCGGATGTGGTCGATCAGTTCTTTGACGACTTTGAAATTGACGTCGGCCTCGAGCAGCGCCATGCGGATTTCTTTCAGCGCTTCGCCGATGTTTTCTTCCGTCAGCGTGCCCTGCCCTCGCAGGTTCTTAAAGGCGCGCTGCAACTTATCTGTTAAGTTCTCAAACATTGTCAGGAGTCCAAAACTGGCTGGATACGCGGAGCTATTGAGCCTCCACGCTAACCATCAGGATATCACGCATCAACTGTCAAGCTAAGTAGGGCTGGCGCACTTCATGGTACTAGCGCTGGGTTTCGCTTTCCGCTGTCTTGTAGACTTCCGCCGCTGCAATCACGGTGTTGCAATGGATGGTCACCGTATCTTCCACCCGGACCGCGTACCCGCCGGCGTAGGTTGTCATGACCGGGATGTTGCACGCGCGGGCAGCGCGAAAAACCAGCTCATCGCGTTGCTTCAGGCCATCGATGCTCAGATTTAATCCGCCCAACTGATCCTCACAGAAAGGATCCGCTCCCGCCACATAGCAGATAAGCTCGGGATCGAATTGCCGCAAGCCGGAGCTCAGCGCATTATCCAGCCAGGCGAGATATTCCTGGTCGCCGCAACCATCTGGCAGGTTCACGTCGATCGACGACGCGGGCTTGATAAAAGGATAATTGTTCTCCTGATGCAGCGAGATGGTGAATACGTCGTTACTTGGTCCTTCGGTCATAATGGTGCCAGCCGGAGCGCTCGCGGTCGCGGCGGCCTCCGATGGCAGCGTGCTCGCCCTACGCGCCGCATTTCCGAAGATAAAGGCGGTGCCGTTGCCCTGATGCACATCGCAGTCGACGGTCATGGCGCGGCGAATGCGTCCCCGCTTCTGCATAGCTCGTATCGCAACCGCGAAGTCATTGATCATGCAGAAGCCTTCTCCATGATCAGGAAAGGCATGGTGAAATCCTCCGCCCAGGTTCACGCCCACGCCGTCGCGCAGCGCACACTCCGCCGCCAGAATCGATCCTCCAGTGTGGAGCATGAAAGCGTCCACCACCTGCGGCGAGTAGGGAATCTCCATTTGCAACTCTTCGCGGGCGGTCAGGCTGCCTTCCATCAGCTTGTTGACGTAGAGCGGTGAGTGGACCAGCATGACATCGGATTCGCTGGCTGGTTCGGGAGCAATGAAATCACTTTCGTCTGCGGCATGCTGTTGCAGCAGGCGCTCGCGAATGAGACGAAATTTGTCGGCGCGAAAAACATGTTCGCCGATGGGCAGGTAGTACTTCTCGCTATAGACGAGTTTGAAGGGCAGCATGGGCCGACGATTTCAGGGCGCAAACACTTTCTAACTCAAACTTGATTCTAGAACGGCGAGCGCAATACCGCGAATGATATTTGCGGCCCCTTCGTGCTCGGGTTGAAGGGCAACCTACCCGCTTGGTGACCTACGTGTGTCCTCGAATGCTGCACAAACTGGCTAGCGGACGGTAGCTGCTGTGGTTAGCAAGTTTTTGCTTTACCACATCGCCGATATCGTGCACACTCCACCAATCACCCAAATAGGAGGCTGTACGTATGAAGCAAGTTGTGCGGCTTGCAGTAGGGTCACTCTGTCTCTCTCTGGTTTTTCTCGCGACAGCGGTTGCTCAGGACCAGTACACCGAAGGTACGGTGGAGCGCGTCATTCTCCTTCACATCCTTCCTGGCCACTTCACCGCGGCTATGGACGATATGAAGAAAAACCTTCAACCCATCTGGGAGGCGGAGAAGAGTGCCGGGCTCATCGAGGGTTACCAGGTTTTCTTCAATCAGACGAAAGCCAATGCCGACGACTGGGACACGGGCATTTCGCTTACCTATAAGAACATGGCCGCCCTGGACGGTCTGGGAATGAAAGTCCTCGATCTGAGGATGAAACAGTATGGGGACAAGAGTAAAGAGCAGCAAACGATCAACAAACGCGTCGAAAACATGCAGACAGTCTCCATCTATCTGATACGGAACGTCGCCTTGAAGTAAATACGCAATACCTCGACTCTCCCTGCGACACCGGTTTCCAGCCGGCGTCGCTTTTTCATTTAAGATGGCCGTGCATGGCTTCGGCGGTTCAACTCGCTTCCCTGCGTCGCGTCGCCCGCTACAATTTGCTGGCGACCACAGGTGTTGTGCTCGTCATCATCTTTCTGGCTTGCGCGCTGTTTGCACCCTGGATTGCGCCGCAGGATCCGGCGCACATCGATCTGCCCATCCGGCTCATCGGGCCGTCGTCTGCGCATTGGTTTGGCACCGACGAACTGGGCCGCGACATTCTCTCGCGCATCATTTACGGCGCACGCATTTCCATGCTGGTGGGCAGTTGCGTGGTCGCCGCTTCCCTCACCCTGGGGCTCATCTTCGGATCGATTGCCGGCTACTACGGCGGCATCACCGATCGCGTGCTCAACGTTGTTGTGATGAACGCCTTCATGTCGTTTCCCGGCATTCTGCTGGCGATTGCCTTCGTCGCCTTTCTTGGGCCCGGAATCTTCAACCTTATTTTCGCGTTATCGATTGGGGGATGGGTGGGTTACGCGCGACTGGTGCGCGCCCAGGTGCTGGCCGTCCGCGAGCGCGAATTTGTTGAGGCTGCTCGCGCGCTGGGCGCCAGCGATATGCGGATCATCGTGCGCCACATCCTGCCCAACATTATTCAGCCAGTAATTGTGCAGGCGGCGATCGGCATGGCCGGAGCCATCCTTGCCGAAGCCACCATGAGCTTTCTTGGACTCGGCGTGCCTCCCCCTACGGCAAGCTGGGGAACGATGCTGAACGACGCTCGCGCCCACCTGTTCGATTCGCCGCACCTGGTGCTCTTCCCTGCGGCCGCCGTTATGCTGGCGGTCCTGTCGTTTAACTTTATCGGCGATGGCCTGCGGGATTATCTTGATCCGCGGTCGCGGATTGAAGTGGGAATTTAGAGACAGGGGCTAGGGGCTAGGGACTAGTGATCAGTGGCTTGTAGCCGACGTTTCCCGGCGAGCTATTGACACGCGCATCTGCCTGCCCCAAAAGAATTGTCATCCCGACCGACGGCTGACCGGGATCCCCGACAAGCGCCGATTTTGCGCTTGTTGGGGTGGTTCAGCCCGAGCGGAGGGCTCCGCGGTTCGCTCGATGGGCAAAATAGGGTGGCCTGGACGCAAGAATCTTTGCGAGGCCTAAGCGGCTTTGAACGGGTTCACGCTTCGAACCCCGAGCTGCCTGAAATCGGTTTCATTTCTCGTGGCAACTATCAAGTCATGAACCCGGGCGGTAGCCGCAATCATGGCATCACCGACGAGTTGGCGGGGCTTCCGATCCATAAGTCGTCCCCACTCGCGAAAGCAGGCCACGTCCATTGGCAAGATCTGCGCCGAGGCTGCAAGCTGTTCGATCCATGCATTAAGCTCATCCGCTTTTGCAGGGTCCTGTCGCCGGATCTTTTCCACGCCAGCCTGTAGTTCTCCCAGGGTGAAGGCAGACAAAAATATCTGTCCCACATCTTGTCCACCGGCCCAGGCCAAAACGGCACCATGCGGTCGCGGCTTTCGCAGCTCAGAAATCACGCTGGTATCAAGAAGATATCGGTTCATTTCAGTTTCGGAAGTGGCCGGTTTCGCAATCTATGGCGAGCAGGAACCGGAATGTCGAAACGAGGAGAGGGCGCCAAGAGTAGCTCTTTAAGGCTCGGCCGGGCCGCTCTCTGCAAGCGACGCCACTCCCCAATCGGGACAAGGACGGCGGTTTCCACGCCCCTCCGAGTTACCACTTGAGGCCCTTTCTTGACACTCGCTTCCAGAAACTCGCTGAATCGGGACTTTGCGTCTTGTACCGGCCAGGAACTCATGCTGAGCCTCCGCGCTGCAAGTCTAATGCTACAGACTAGTCAGCTGACCAGTCAACTACCAGGCAAAATATTACCTGAATCTCGTGTGGCTGCATGGCCAATTGCCAACTGCTAACTGCCAAATGCCAAGCACTCAGTGCTAACATCTAACGCTTATGCCAACTGAAACTGCCATCCTGGGCGGCGGATGCTTCTGGTGTGTGGAAGCCGCTATCAAACAGCTACAGGGCGTGGAATCCGTCCGCTCGGGCTACATGGGCGGACGCACTGCTAATCCTACGTATCAGCAGGTTTGTTCGGGCAAGACCGGGCACGTCGAGGTCGCCGAGATCACCTTTGATCCCTCGGTGATCAGCTTCAGCGATCTGCTGCACGTCTTCTTCACCCTGCACGATCCCACCACGCTGAATCGCCAGGGCAACGATATCGGTGAGCAGTATCGCTCGGTCATCTTCTATCGCGATGAAGCGCAGAAGAAGACCGCGGAAGAAGTCATCGCCGAGTTGACGCTGGACAAGGTTTTCAAAGATCCGATCATGACGGCGGTCGAACCGGCCAGCACCTTCTACGTGGCCGAGGACTATCACCAGGACTACCTGACCAACAATCCCACGCAGCCGTATTGCATGTTCGTGGTCGCGCCCAAGGTGAAGAAGATTCGGGAGAAGTATGCGAGCCGGTTGAAGCCGTAAGCTTAACTTTATGTGCTACTGAAATCGAGACCGGCGATTTCGTCGGCTAAACGGTCATACCACATTGTCTGATCGCCTGGAGTGAAATGAGCATTGGCGGGACTCGGGTTGGGCACCACGTATAAGCGGGTCTTGCCTAGCTTCCTGGTTTGCAAGCCGAGCGCCGGCGCCTCTGCCGAATCCCACCCGTATTTTAGAAATGGGCGGTACGCGGTCAAACCGTGGAAGCATGCCACCCGCGGCCGCAGACGTCGAAGCTTGCGAAGCAATGTCGGTGTCCAGTGTTCGAACTCGGAGGAAGTGATCTCCGAGGCGTTCGCTGATGGCCGCTTAACCAGATCGGTCAAACCGATTCCAAAACGCAACAGGTCGCGATCGTGTGAGGGCCGTAGCACCTCCGTAGCCAGACCTCGCCGAACGCCTTCGCTGAGTCTGGATCGCGAAAAGGCCGGCCAGAATCGACTTGTTGTACGCGCAAAGTAATGCCCTTGCTGGACCGAATAGAGCCCGGGATTAATGCCGATGAAAACCAGATCGAGATTGGAGCGAAGATAGTCTGGCAGAGTGCGGAATGGAAACCGATCTGGCACGTTGTGATGGAAGTACAAACCTAAACAGTACTTTAGTTCAAAGCTGTAACTCCTTCCACCGGCCCCCAACTCTAGATTCCCCGACCTCGCTGACCGTTCGTCGCCACCATGTCGGATGCCTTTTCGCAACTCCCTGATTCTGCGCCAAATCCAGCTCTTGACAATTACAGATTGCAATAGCATAATTGCAAATCGTAATATGAAACTTGGCGAAAAGCTACGGTATCTGCGACTGGTCGAGGGCACCCTGCGCGGCATGGACCGCGAAATGACCCAGCAGGATCTGGCTCGCGCGCTCAAGAAGGAAACCGGACGCGGCCTGAGCCAGTCGTACCTGTCGCAAATTGAGAGTGGAGCCCGGCCGCACCTGACCAACGCCTCGCGCATGTTGCTGGCGCGATTTTTCAAGGTGCATCCCGGCTATCTGGTCGACGATCCCGAGGGCTATCACACCGAGTTGACCAGCGATTTGCGCGCTACCGACGACCGGCTCGATCTGTGGCTGATCAACGGGGCGGAGCAGTTTACCAATGATCCGGAATTGAGCCACGCCTTGCTGCAAGTGGCCAAGCATGGCGACACGCGCAAGTGCCTGGTCTTGCTGGGCGCAATTCTGGAAACGCCGGAACTGGTGGAGCGGTTGGCAGAAGTGTTGAAGCCGGGCTTGGCCGCGGCTGCCAGCCAGGGCCGCGCCGGCAAGAAATCGGCGGGAGCAGGTTTATGACGTGGGCGATCTTCTATCTCGTGTGCTTTCTGGTGGGAGTGACGCTGAGCGTGTTGTCGTTTGTCGGCGGCAGCTGGCACCTGCCGCACGTGCATCTTCATGTGCCTCACGGCGGACATATCGCGACGCCCCACGCGGGCGGAGGAGCGCATGCCGGAAGCGCGAACGACGCGGAGATGCCGTTCTTCAACTTCGCCACCATCACCGCGTTTCTGGCCTGGTTCGGCGGCTCGGGCTATCTGCTGACGCGCTACTCCACGCTGGTGGTCAGCCTGATCATGCTGATCGCGGTGGTGATGGGACTGGTGGGCTCATCCATCGTGTTCTGGTTCGTGGCCAAGCTGCTGATGAAGCACGATCGCGAACTGGATCCGGCAGATTATGACCGCGTTGGAGTGCTGGGCCACATTAGCAGCCCGATTCGCGAAGGTGGCACGGGCGAAATCATTTTCTCGCAAGAGGGTATCCGAAATACTTGCGGGGCTCGCAGCGAAGCCGGCGAGGCCCTGGCTAAAGGGACAGAAGTCATCATCACCCGCTATGAACATGGCATTGCCTATGTACGGCGATGGGATGAGATGGCGGGGAAAGACGCAGTTGGCAGTTAGGGAAACTCTGATCAAGTAAAAGTTAGGTCCCGCAGCGGCTAAAGCCGGGTGATTTTCGGGTACTCAACGGATGGCCTGCAGGCCGTCCCCTTCAAAGCAAGACTTGACCAGACTTAAGCAGAGTTTGCTTAGGCGGGTACAGCAAGAGTTGTAAACACGACGATCGAGGATTCTATGACTGATCTATCTATCTCTGAAGGAAAGCTGCTGCTGCATGTTCACGGAGCCGACAAACTGTGGGCACTCAAAAGTTCGCTGGAGATTCCCTTGCAGCATGTTGCCGGTATTCGGGCTGACCCTGAGGCCGCGCGGGGTTGGTGGCACGGATTAAAGCTGCCCGGGACAAACGTCCCGGGAGTAATCACCGCCGGCACGTTCTATCAAGACGGGAAGCGCGTTTTCTGGGACGTGCATGATCCCGAAAAGACGATCGTCATCGACTTGCACGACGAACGTTACAACCAGCTCATTGTTGAAGTTGCCGATCCCGGAGCGGCGGTTGCACTGATCCATAGCTAGCATGCTTATTTGCTAGTTGCTGCCTTGAAGGAGGCTTATGCCGCACATACCTACAGAAGCGTTAATCATTGCCTGGACAGCGGTCGCCGCCATCATTCTGTTGATGGCCGTCTTTGCCAGACTGTACCGCAAGGCGGGACCCAACGAAGCACTGGTCGTGTATGGCTTCCGGGGGCCACGCATCATCAAGGGACACGGCACCATCATCCTGCCCATGGTGGAGAACTGCCGCGAACTGTCGTTGGAGCTGATGTCGTTCGACGTCGCTCCGCAACAAGACCTCTACACCAAGCAGGGCGTCGCCGTAACCGTCGAAGCGGTGGCGCAGATCAAGGTCAAGTCGGACCCTGAATCGATCATGACCGCTGCCGAGCAGTTCCTCACCAAGACTCCACCCGACCGCGAGGCGCTCATTCGCCTGGTAATGGAAGGTCACTTGCGCGGCATCATCGGCCAACTAACGGTAGAAGAAATCGTGAAGCAACCGGAGATGGTTGCCGACCGCATGCGCACCACCTGCGCCGACGACATGAACAAGATGGGCCTGGAAGTAATCTCGTTCACCATCAAGGAAGTCCGCGACAAGAACGAGTACATCACCAACATGGGCCGTCCCGACATTGCCCGCATTAAGCGCGACGCTGACGTGGCCACCGCCGAGGCCGATCGCGACACTGCTATCAGGCGCGCGATCGCACTGCGAGAGTCGGCAACCGCCAAAGCTCAGGCTGATCAGGAGCGGGTTGCGGCCGAAACCGCTTCCCTTGCCCGACAAGCCGAGGCGCAACGCGATCTGGAAGTGAAGCGAGCGACTTATAACGAGCTGGTGAAACGCCAGCAGGCCCAGGCCGACAAAGCCTACGAGATCCAGACCAACGTCATGCAACAGCAGGTCATCGCTGAGTCGGTAAAAGTGCAGCAGGTCGAGAAAGAGGCGCAGATCAAGGTGCAAGAGGCCGAGATCAGCCGCCGCGAGAAAGAGCTGATCGCCACTGTGCTGAAGCAGGCCGAAATCGAGCGTCAGCGCATTGAAACTCTGGCGAATGCCGAGAAGTCTCGGACCATGGTGGAAGCCGAAGGCCGCGCCAGCGCCATCCGGGCGCAGGGCGAAGCTGAGGCCGAGATCATCTTCAAGAAGGGCGACGCCGAAGCTCGCGCCATGAACGTTAAGGCTGAGGCTTTCCAGGAGTACAACCAGGCCGCGGTCGTGGACAAGCTGATCACTGGCCTGCCGGAGATTGTGAAAGCGCTGGCTAGCCCGCTGTCGAACGTCGACAAGATCACCATCGTCTCCACCGGCAACGGGAGTTCGGCTGGCATGCACAAGATTACGGGTGACATCACCGAGATGGCGGCGCAAGTACCGGCACTGTTCGAGGCGCTGTCAGGCATGCAGATGTCGGACTTGCTGGGCAAGATCAGGACGATCGGCGACAAGTCGCCCAAGCCTGATCAGCTGCCGCCGTCGGCTGATGATGGCAAAACGAAAGCTGCGGGTGCAGGAAAATAAATGGTCGTTGAAAGGGCACGGCTTCAGCCGTGCCGTTAAGGCCCCCCTAAAGGATTGGGCTTTAGCCCCTGAGACCAGTGAACTGTACCCACTCATTCGAAAACCGCGAATAAGTGGGGCACCCGGCACCCGGTGATAGTTGAGACAAGCGAGAACTTGAGCGAGACGTATATGTACTCTGAAAACGACAGCACACGGTTTGTGGTGAACCTTGGATTGATCGGAACATTGTTGGGAGTGATGGTGCGATTCATTACACATTACGACCTGGCGGTTCTCATTGGCGCCGTGGGAGGCTTGCTCGTGGCCTTCCTGTTGGCTGCGGTTCGCGGCGAGCAGTTTTAGCGGGATAGCGGTCCTTCGACTCCGGATCACAAGAGACGTGATCCTCCGCTCAGGATGACAACGGTGGAACTCTAGCGAGGAGCGAAGAGCGAGAGGCGAATAGCGAAATCAAAGCTGACAGCTAACGGCTGACAGCTCATAAGGAGTTAGTTATGGCATTACTTGATCGTGTAGCAACCCTGGTTCGAGCGAATTTGAACGACCTGGTGGATAAAGCCGAGAATCCAGAAAAGATGTTGAAGCAGGTGATCCTCGACATGGAAAACCAGTTTATCCAGGTGAAGACACAAGTGGCCATCGCGTTGGCCGATCTGCATCTGCTGCAAAAGAAGAAACGGGAGAACGCGGACAAACACGCCGAATGGATGCGCAAGGCAGAGCTGGCGGTGGACAAGAAAGACGACGAACTGGCGCGCGCTGCGCTGGAACGCGCCATGAGCTTTCAGCAACTGAGCGACAGTTTCGATCAGCAGATCGCCGATCAGCAGATCCAAGTGGAGTCGTTGAAGGCAGCTCTGAAGAGACTCGAGCTGAAGCTGTCGGAGGCGAAGGGCAAGGCCGATCTGCTGATCGCGCAACATCGCCGCTCCCGAGCCGTGAGCCGCGCTGCCGATGCACAACTCACTCCCGACGGTGAGAATCGCACCTTCGATCGCATGCGCACCAAAGTCGCCCGCGAGGAGGCGCTGGGCCGGGCCAAAGGCGAGATCCTGGGCGACGACATCGACGGGCGGCTAAATGCTCTGGAGCGCGAGCAGAAGATCGACTCGCTGCTGGAGGAGATCAAGGCGAAGAAGCGGCTGAGCGCATAGCAAGTCGCATCGCCATTCGGCAGGGGTGGGAGCATGGGTGGCCTGATTCTTTGTCTTCTCGAGCCATTATTCGAGGCGATAGAGAGACTGGACTTGCCTCGAACTCTGTAACGGGTTGATCTGGATTTGGTCCAAAGTTCAGACTCACGTGATGAAGGTGATATGAACTCTCAATATCTTGTGACTGCTTTGTGCCCTAGCGTAGCCAAATGATATCGGGACTTTAGTCCCCGAACGGAGTACATGGGGGAAGAGTTTGCGTGGGAGTACCTGTCGTCCCTACGGGACTCGGATTCATTTTCCACCTTACCCAGGACTCCGCCTGCGGCTACGTCCTGGGCTAACTGCGGCGCGCCCTTACGGGCTCTATTTTCGGCTGATAAGTTTCTCTCGCGAAGACGAAATTGAGTTCGGCCAGGCCTCCGCCCGCCTCCCTCTCTCGCGTTACAATACCCCGATGGCCGACTCGCTCTATCTCAGCATTTGGTTTCCCAGCTTCCGCGAAGCGGAGATGATGCCGCGCACTGCCGGGGTGCTGCGGCAATTCCCTTTTTCCGCGTTGCGCGAAGGCATCACCTATCTCTCCGTACACCCCGTCGCCTGGTCGGAGCCCACTGTGCTGGAACGGCGCTTCGATCCCGGGATTTCGCCCGAAGAAGCAGTTGAGATTGCCAGTGAGTTTGCTCATGACGACTTCGCTTTCGTCTTTGAGGCGTTCTGGGACATCCGGGTACCCAACGATGACGAGCATGGCGAAAGCTGGGTGCAGCGTCCCGTCGCAGTCCGCTTCCTGGTTCATGGGTTGCAATTCGATGAGGGGATTTACACCGACAACGGCCACATTGAAGTTGACTTCGGACTTGACTCCTCCTTCGTCTATGAAGGGCCGCAGATCTCGGCGGCGATCGAGAAGCACCTGCGCGCCAACATCGCCAAACTGGTTGCCTTCTCAGCCGCCGTGGAAAAGAATTGCGCGGTCAGCGGACGCGTGCTGTGGTCGGAATCGGAAGAGAACCTGGCGCAGAAGCTGATCGCCAAGCTGCAACAAACGCAGTAAAGCAGTAGCCAGTTGTCAGCACTTGAACAAACCACCGACGATGCAGCGCAGGATTTGTCGAACCGAAAGTAGGTTTGCACACCCGGCTTGGCGGTGACCACCTTCCAGCTTACGACTTCTTTTTCGCCTTCCTTCTTTTGATGGCCGCTTGAATCTGAAACTGGCCACACAACCATGGGAGACGATGCTCACTGACACTCAGTATCGGTTTGTGTAATGTGAGGTTATGGCAAACGCACAAGCTAACCTTGACGACTTGTCGGCTAGAAAAGCCTTGTTGGAACAGCGCATCGCGGGCTACCAAGCCAGCTTGGCCACCGTCACTGGGCCGTGTAGCAAGTCGTCATTGCGGCGGCAATTGGAAGAGTGCGAGATGGCGCTCGAGCAGGTTCGCTCCGAACTGGGAGAAATCTAGTCTGAACCTCATACCGGTAGTGTGCGTGTTTGCGGCGCTTAGAGTTTCACGCCGCGTGGCGCTGCTCGAGTGGAGTTCGCTGTGTGATGGTCAGGATTTTGCGGAGACTCTTTGGCTTTCTTGATCAGTTCTGAGTTTGGTTTACCAGAAATCCCCGTACGCGCGAGGGCGAGGCCCATGGTAGCGTCCAGCCCCGAGTAACGGGTCATGAAGCCTATGGTCATCATGGCGGCAGTCGTCAACAGTGAGAAACGCGCCGTGAGTTGTCCCACGACGGGAGTTCCTAGCCTGCCTAATGGCTTTCACGCACCACCACCGACTCGCTTCAGTCCTACCCGTCCAACGAGACCCGAGGCACGGAAATATTGTTGGATGTCGTCCGTAGTGAGTGCCGCACCGCAGTTGCCACAGATACACCCGACCATGTCCGTATCAGGCTGCTGTTCGCTGGAAAATTTGAATTTATGACAGCCACACTTCGGGCAGGGGAGCGGCAGCGGTAGATCGTTACTCATGCCATACAAGGCTACAGGCTTTAGCTGCCTAGTCTTTCAGATTCCTGCTGATCCTTACTAAAAGCGTTCGCCACTGCAAAAACTAACGGATGCTGATCTGAAAAGTGAAGGCCCGGTAGAACCGGGCCCTCTCTGGCAACTGACTATTGGCTTCTGACAGCTACTTGGTGCGGCCGCCTTCCATCTTCAATTCGGCGCTGGCTCCTGCCTGGGCTGCCGCCAGCCGCGCCGTGAGTACGCGAAACGGCGAACAGGACACGTAGTTGAAGCCTAGATGCGCGCAGAACTCGACGGACGATGGTTCGCCACCATGTTCGCCGCAGATGCCGATCTTGATCGTCGGCCGGGTGGCGCGACCCTTCTCTGTCGCGATCTTCATCAGTTCTCCGACACCTTCGCGATCCAGCACGGCAAACGGATCTTGTTTCAAGATGCCTTCCGCCAGGTAGGCCGTCAGAATCTTGCCCACGTCGTCGCGGGAGAAGCCGTAGGTGGTCTGGGTGAGATCGTTGGTGCCGAAGCTGAAGAACTCGGCTTCTTTGGCGATCTCGTCCGCCACCAGAGCGGCGCGGGGCAGCTCGATCATGGTGCCGACCAGATATTCGACCGTCTGTTCCTTTTCGGCGAATACCTCTTCCGCTACGCGGCGAACGATGGCTGCCTGATTCGCCATTTCCTTCAATCCCGTGGTGAGCGGAATCATGACTTCCGGTTTTACCTTCACGCCCTCTTTGGCTACCTTAACTGCGGCCTCGAAGATGGCGCGCGCCTGCATCTCGGTGATCTCGGGATAGGTGATACCCAGCCGGCATCCGCGCAGGCCGAGCATGGGGTTGACTTCATGCAACTGCTCAACCCGGTTCAACAGGGTGCGCAGCTCTTTCAGCTTGGGCGATTTCGGCTTGGTGAGCTCGAGCTTGGCGATCTCGACCATCAATTCCTCGCGGCGCGGCAGGAATTCATGCAACGGCGGATCGAGGGTGCGAATGGTAACCGGGAAACCGTCCATGGAGCGGAAGATGCCGACAAAATCGTTACGCTGATACGGCAGCAGTTTGCGCAACGCCGTGCGGCGGTCTTTCTCATTGTTCGCCAGGATCATGGCGCGCATGTGCGGCAGGCGATCTTCGGCAAAGAACATGTGCTCGGTGCGGCACAGCCCGATACCTTCTGCGCCGAAGGCCCGTGCCTGTAGCGCATCTCGCGGGACATCCGCATTGGCGCGAACCCCCATACGACGGAACGGCTCAGCCCATCCCATCAGCTTCAGCAGTTCGGGATCGTCGGGCCGGGCCGGAACGGTGTTGAGCTTGCCGTTGATAACGCGGCCGGTCGTGCCGTCCAGCGAAATCCAATCGCCGTCTTTCAGCGTCTTGCCGTGCACGTGGATTACGCCGGCTTTTTCGTCGACTTCAATGTCGCCGGCTCCGGCGACGCAGCACTTGCCCATACCACGAGTAACGACCGCAGCATGACTGGTCATGCCGCCACGCGCGGTGAGAATGCCGGCGGCAACTTCCATGCCCGCGATGTCTTCTGGAGTAGTCTCGCTGCGCACCAGGATTAGCTTGGCGTTCTTGTCCTTGTGGAACTTCTCTACTGCCTCTTCAGCCGTGAAAACAATCTGGCCAACGGCTGCGCCCGGCGATGCCGGCAAGCCGGTCGCCAGAACTTCGATGTTCTTACCTTTTTCGTCGAGGCTGGGAACCAGGAAGTCGTAAAGCTGATTGGGCTCGACCCGGAAGATGGCTTCTTCCTTCGAGATCAAACCTTCCTCGACCATCTGGATGGCGACACGAACCGCGGCGCGTCCGGTGCGCTTGCCATTCCGCGTCTGCAACATGTACAGGCGGCCGTCCTGGATGGTGAACTCGAAGTCCTGCATGTCGCGATAATGTTTTTCCAGACGGGTGGTGATCTCGCGCAGCTGGTTGTACACGTCGGGCATGATCTTCTCGAGCTCGGAAATATGGACCGGAGTGCGAATGCCGGCGACCACGTCTTCGCCCTGCGCGTTCATCAGGAACTCGCCGTAAAACTCTTTCACGCCGGTCGCCGGATTGCGGGTGAAACCTACGCCCGTGCCGCTGGTCTCGCCCAAGTTGCCAAACACCATGGCTTGCACGTTGACCGCAGTGCCCAGCATGTCGTCGATGTTGTTGATGCGACGATAAGTCTTGGCGCGATCATTCAGCCACGACCGGAACACGGCGTCACGTGACATCACCAGCTGCTCGTGCGGGTCTTGCGGAAATTCGCGCTTAGTATGCTTTAGCACTACCTTCTTATAGTCGGCGATCACTTCCTGCAGCGCCTTTGCATCGAGATCGGTATCGAGCTTGACCTTCTTCTGTTTCTTCTTGCCGTCGAACACTTCCTCGAAAGCGTGCTTGGGAATGTCGAGCACGACCGAGCCGAACATCTGGATCAGACGGCGATAGGAGTCGTAGGCGAAGCGCGGATTGTTGCTGAGTCTGGCCAAACCCTCGACCGACTTGTCATTGAGGCCGAGGTTGAGGATGGTATCCATCATGCCCGGCATGGAAAACTTTGCGCCCGAACGCACGCTGACCAGCAGCGGATTATCGGCTCCGCCCAGCTTCTGGCCCTGCAACTGTTCCAGCCGGCGCAGGGCTTCGTCCATCTGGCGATTGACTTCGGCGGACACCGCGTTGCTCTTCATGTACTCGCGGCAGGCTTCGGTCTGAATGGTAAAGCCGGGAGGCACGGGAAGTCCGGCGTTGGTCATTTCGGCCAGTCCGGCGCCTTTGCCGCCGAGCTCGTCCTTCATCTTGCCATGACCTTCGGCGTGCCCGTCGCCAAAGAAGTAAACATATTTCACGGCATGCTCTTTGGCAGCCGTAGTCTCAAGCTCAGTCGTGGGAGTGCTCATGATTAGTCCTTTACATGTCGTATTCGAGAATTGCGTGTTAGTTCTTGTTCACCACGGAGACACGGAGCGCACGGAGTTTTGTTAACTTCATTCTCCCCGATTTCAGTGCTTCGGTGGCCAATCATTTCGTTTTTATCAGGGCACGACTTTACAGGCCGCTGAAAAGTCGGGTTCGATGCGTTTTGAAGGGGCGCACCTTCAGGTGCGCCGTCACAAGTCCTTTATAATTGTCATCCCGAATCGGCTTCAGCCGGTGAGGGATCTGTTTTTCCTACTTTTCAGCGGCCTGAACTGCCGTCTACGACTACGGCTTTAGCCGCTGACGAACAGGGGCTAAAGCCCCGTCCAAATGGGATGTCGTTACGGCACGGCTGAAGCCGTGCCCTGACACAAGGCAATCTGTGGCATGTGTTGAATAACTCACTTGCCCTCGGTAACGACCTCGCTGAAGTCAGCGATGGTGGAGAATTCGCTCAGCAGGTCTCGCAACAATGCCAGCCGATTGGCGCGAATTTTCTCGTCGTCAACCATGACCATCACCTTGTCGAAGAACGCGTCTACTGGTTGTCGCAGGCGGCTGACCTGCTCCAGCGCGCCAGCGTAGTTTTTCTCGTCGCGCAGCTTGCGCACAGTCGCAGCGGTTTCTGGAATTATGGCCGCCAGTTGTTTCTCCGTGGCGTCAGTCAGAGCTGACGAATCGGGTTTTTCTGCAATGGTCTTGTTGGTTTCCTGAGCTTGACGCACGATGTTCTTTATACGCTTGAATGCTGCCGCTATTGAAGAGAAGTCCGCCGACCCTCGTGCCGCGCTGACTGCTTCGGCACGCGCTATCACGTCCACGATATCGTCACCGTCTGCAGCCAATACAGCACTCGCTACATCGTAGGTAAATCCACGTACGTCTCGCAGGTAGAATGCAACTCTGTCGAGCATGAAAACCGTAATGGATAACGGTTCCCCAACACGATTAGGGCCAATGAATCTCGGTTCTCGCGTCGTAACCCACCGTGTGAGGTCAACCCGGCGATCGGCTATTAGTGCTCGTACCGATTTCTCTTCGTTCAGTAGATGCTCGACCGACTGCCTGAATTTAGCCTCAGCGGCCGATCCCTTGTACTCTTGCAAAGCATCTTCAAACAATTTGCTGATGGGCAGCGGCAGCTTGTGCTCAGCGATGATCTTGACGATGCCGTTGGCTGCCCGGCGCAACGCAAATGGGTCTTTCGAGCCTGTCGGCTGCAACCCGAGTGCAAACATTCCGGCGATGCTGTCGGCCTTGTCGGCAATCGCGAGAATTGCACTTTCGACCGTGCGCGGAACACCGTCATCCATCGACTCCGGCTTGTACTGATCATAGATAGCGTCGCCGATAGCCTCGACCGTGGCCCGGGGCAGAATAGGATCGAGTGTCTGCGCCTGGGCGTACAGTCCGCCAATGATGCCTTGCAACTCGGTAAATTCCTTCACCAGTTCGGTAGTCAGATCGGTTTTACAGAGCAGACCTGCTTTGAATACGATGCCCGGTCGCACCGGCGTACCCGCATTCCGCACCGCTTCGGAAATCAGGCTGCCCAGCTTCTGAACCCGACGCGTCTTGTCGTAATAACTGCCCAAATCTTTCTGGAAGGTCACCGACTTCAGCATGTTCACGCGGTCGCGCAGCGGGATTTTCTGGTCAGTTTCCCAGAAGAAGCGGGCATCGTTGAAACGGGCACGCAGCACGCGCTCGTTGCCGTGGCGGATCAGCCCCTCAGGATCGCCGGAAGTGTTCAGCACGGCAAGAAAGTGCGGCAGCAGCTTGCCGTTGGCATCTTCCAGCGCGAAATATTTCTGGTGATCGCGCATCACGGTCACCAGTACTTCATCGGCAAGCGAGAGAAATTCGGGATCGAAGTTGCCCAGAACCACCGAGGGAAACTCGGTGAGGTTGACGACTGTGTCGAGCAGAGTTTTATCTTCTCGCCAGCGCGCGCCAGGAATAGTTCGCGTGGCCGCATCGAGGGCTTTGCGGATTCGGTGTTCGCGCTCAGCGGAGGTGACGATGACTGAACCTTTAGCCAGGGTCGAGACGTACTCCGCGGGCTGCTTGATCGGCAACGGTCCCGACGACAGAATGCGATGACCTTGGGTATCGTGCCCGGCGCGAATACCGGCAAACTCCAGCGGCACCACTTCCCCATCGAGCAGCGTGACCAGCCAACGTACCGGACGCACGAAACGCTCGGCTGACTTGCCACGCCAGTACATGCTCTTGGCCCAATAGATTCCGGCAATCTCTTTGGGCAGAGATTCCGCCAGAATCTCAGCCGCAGGGCGACCTTTTTTCTGCACGGTTGCGGCCAGGTACTCACCCTTTCCCGTAGTGATCTTTTCCAGCGCGTCGACGGAAACATTCACCTTGCGCGCGAAAGCTTCGGCCGCAGCAGTAGGAGCCCCATCTTTGTAGGCCACCTTGATCGGGGGCCCAGTAACCTGCTCGCGAATGTCGGGCTGGGCAGAAGCGACGCCGGAAGCCAGCACCGCCAGCCGTCGAGGAGTGGAATAGGACTGCACGGCGGGCGCATCACCCAAACGCTCGCGCTGGAGCAAGTCGGTGACGCGGCGCGCCAGTTCGTCGCGACCGCTATCTATCATGCGAGCGGGAATTTCTTCGGTACCGATCTCAAGCAGAAAGTCAGCCATAAGAAAGTAACGAGCAACTAGTAACTAGCAATTAGCTAAAGCGCGTGGAATAACCATCTTGACGAACTGGCAAAGTTTGCGATGTGACTCCAGACACTTAACAAAGTTCCTTGAAGGGCACATTTATATGCGAAGGGCGTCGTCCTCCCAATTTTGTCATCCCGAGCGAGGCGCGCTTTCGCTGCACCTGTGTCGAACCATGCCCACGGCGTCTCATACCGTGATGTACTCGGTCTCACTGCTGGGAACGGGAATTGACTCACCGTGTTGACGCATTCCCTCCAAATGAAATTCGATCGCTTCTCGGATGAGCTGTTTTGTCTCATCCAATGTTGGGCCAACAACGCCTAGGCCGGGCAGATCGGGAGTATATGCCCCCCAACCATTTGCCGACTTCTCATAGACAACGAGGTATTTCATTTCAGACCTGCCTGTTTCAAGATGTTATTCAAAGTGCCAGGCGGAATGTCAATCGACGCATGCCCTGCAACCGTCACCGTACCCGATTTAGATTCATGTTGAAATTGACGATGGCTTCCCTTCGTGCGAACCAGCTTCCATCCATCCTGCTCCAAATGCTTGATGACATCTCGAACTTTCACGATTTAGAGATCCGAGGAAACATAACCCTCCCTACGACCTGCTGGCAGCCAGCTGTTCCGGTTCGGGTGCCCCACCCTTCTCGCCCGCCGTTGACGACAGCGTGAGAGTATCGCCTTCGGCCCTTTGCTGATCGACATAAGCCTTGGCGACACCGACCGCTAGCGCGCGGATTCGCGCGATCACGCCCACTCGTTCCGTCACGCTGATCGCACCCCGCGCGTCGAGAATGTTGAATAGATGCGAACACTTCAAACACAGATCGAAGGCTGCCAACACCGGAAATCGATGACGATCTGCCGTGCGCTCTTCGCCCGAAGCCCGCTCTTCGCTGTCCCCGCGCTCTTCGCTTTTCGCCTTTCGCTTTTCGCCAGAAGTTTTTGCTTGAGATTTCTCGTCGCGGCCAAAGCTCGCGTTGTACTCATCCAATAACGCCTGGCACTCCGCTTCGTACAGTTCAAGATGCTTCCAGGCTTTTTCAACATCGGCGCGCTCGAAGTTGTAGACGGAGAACTGCAACTCGTCCTGCAAGCGGATCTCGCCATACTTCACCGCCCGGCCTTCGGGATCGACGACCCAGGTTATGTCGTAAATGCTGTCGACATCCTGCAGGAAGGCCGCGATCCGCTCCAGACCGTAAGTCAGCTCGGCCGAGATCGGGTCGAGATCAATGCCGCCGCACTGCTGGAAATAGGTGAACTGGGTAATCTCCAGCCCGTCGAGCATAACCTGCCATCCGATGCCCCAGGCGCCTAGCGTGGGCGACTCCCAGTTATCCTCTTCAAACTTAATGTCATGCTTGAGCAGATCGATGCCAATTGCCTTCAACGATTCGAGATAGAGCTCCTGCACATTGACCGGTGGCGGCTTCAGAATCACCTGAAACTGCAAGTGCTTGAACAGGCGATTGGGATTCTCACCGTAACGGCCATCGGCAGGCCGGCGTGAAGGCTGGGTGTAACCAACGCGATACGGCTTGGGACCGAGCACCCGCAGAAAGGTCTCGGGCGCCATGGTGCCTGCGCCGACTTCGACATCGTAAGGTTGTTGCAAGACGCAGCCCTGCGCGGCCCAATAGGTTTGGAGGCGGAGAACCAGATCCTGGAACGTCAGCGGATTTTGCGAGGATGGCAAAGAGTCGTCCTGTTCGCGAGCGGGCTGAAGCCCTGCTTGGGTTGTGCCGTCCCTACGGGACTTTTCTAATCACTGCACCCTACCCAGCATTCCACCTTCGGCTCCGTGCTGGGCTAGATTATTTCGCCCTCTCGGGCTCGATCTTCGGCCTGTCCTGTTGCAGACCAGATATGAAGTGCCTGATCACATTCGCTCGAGAGGCTCGCCATAGCCGACGGAGCTGAGACTACAGCTTGGCCAGCATGCTGGCGGTTATCAGCTTTCTCTCAATGTGGCGCTCGATAATCTGCAGCAAGAAGCGCCGCAGGTCCGCATATTGACCTGCCGTCCATGGCTCCTCAGCAAAGCTTTCCACCGGAGCGCGAAACATCTGTTCCGCCAGCACCCGCGATTCAGGAGCCAGTTTCGACGACGCCAGCCGCTTGTGCTCGACGCACCTCAAGCCATCGGCGAGAGCGTGAAAGTACGCCTGGCAGCCGTTCAACGCCGCGCCACACGCCAGACACTCACCCAACTCGGGTAGAAATCCAATCAGCCGCACCAGCCAGAGCTGGAAGTAGGTCAGCGGCATCCAGATCGAGCCGGCTCGCAACTGATGCAGCACCGAAACTGCCAGCCGGAAGATCGCATCGTTCGCTTCCCGGTCGGGCAGCAACTCGTCGAGCATCTCCGCCACGTGCTCGAGGGCAATTACTCGCGGGTAGTCGACCGTCGACGACAGCGGCGATTCCAGAATGTCGCAGGAATCCAGCCGCGCCAGTTCCTGACCTTCGCGATCGTCATAGTAGGCCCGAACCCAAGTCAGCGGCTCCAGTGCTCCGCCAAAACGCCGCTTCGATTTCTTGGCCGACCGGGCTACGCCCTTGACCTTGCCCTCAGCTCGCGTGAACAGCGTCACCAGCAAATCAGCCTCGCGCAGCGGATAGGTTCGCAACACGATCGCTTCCGACTGCTTCAGTGACATGAGCTTTCAAACGATGCCGTTAAACTCGATTCTACTGACAGCGGATGCGATGTGCAAAGCGAAGGATCGCCTCACGTTCCGTATCTTTCAGCCGCGCGCGCTTTCGCCTTGGCAGCTTCCTCTTCGCGATTCTTCGCTGGGGCATTGGTTTCGAGCGACCGCAGAAGACGAGTCGAGATGGCGGTTACTTCCTCGACTGCCGTCTGGAATGCGGCTTCGTTGGCCTTGGACGGCTTGCTAAAGCCGCTGATCTTTCTGACGAATTGCAGGGATGACGCTCGAATCTCGTCTGGAGTTACCGGCGGATCGAAGTTGAAAAGATTCTTGATATTGCGGCACATGGGAATGATTCCAAGGTATCAAACCTTCCAGCTTAGTTGATAGCCTCCGAAAACCAGCCGACGGCCTTCAGCCAATGCCACGGAGCAAAACTACAGCGATCCCAGCCACTTGACCGGCAAATGCGCCGCCACTGCATTGGCCAGCTTCTCATCGGCCGTAATTAGTTGCCCCTGACAATCGATAGCCAGCGCAATATAGAGGCTGTCGTAAACTGTGCGATCAAAGGCAGTCGCTATTGCGAACGCAGCTTCGACTAGTGTGCCCGAGGTTATGGTCGGCAGGCCGCGACTCTTCATGGCTGCTAAGCCCGTCTCAGCGGCTTTCTGCGAACATCGGCCGCGACGGACTGCCTTCCATAGAATGTTGCCGAATTCCGCCCAAAATAAATCAGGCACCAGAACGCGAACCTGCCCCTCTGCGTACCGGGCAAGCAACTGCGTAGCCTCGTCGACGAGGGTCTCGCTGCGATCGGGAAGGAACCACTTGGCCGCTACGCTGGCATCGATTACAAAGACACTCACCGCGATCGATCCTCACGCTGCATTTCCTCTGTAGATAAAAAACGGCCGGCGGTTCCAGGCTTGCTGGATCGCAAACGGGACAAGCGGCGCAGGAATTCCTGCCGCGACTTCAGCTCCTGGGCAGTGGGGATGTTCTCTTCCAGAAGAGACAGGACCTCGGCTGCGATGGATTTTCTATGTTGGCGGGCGCGCCCGCGCAGCGCCTCGTACAATTCGTCAGGAACATTTTCCACGTATAGGGTAGCCATAGGAATTTCCTATGGCTAGTCTAGCACTATATCTGGGCCAGACGCTAAAAGGCGCGGAAGCCAGAGCTTCCGCGCCTCACCTTGATCCGAAATTGTGCCGTCCCTGAAGGGACTCAGGTCTTTTGGGGCGACGTTACCCAGGGCTCGCGCCCTGGGCTAACCGCCGTTCCGCCGCTTCGCGGCTGGTTTTTCGAGGTTCCGTCATTCAACCGACACGTACGGTCTCACTGTTTGCTAACAGCTAACGGCTAACAGCCAGGAGCCGATTCGCCTTCGCTGAGGGCCGACGGCTGAAAGCTGACAGCTTCCCTACAACGATCCCATATTCGACAGGAATTCGCCGTTGGAGCGAGCTTTGCCGAGTTTGTCGATGAGCAATTCCATTGCCTCGACCGGCGAGAGCGGGTTCAGAATCTTGCGCAGCACCCAGATGCGCGCCAGGTCTTCCTTGGGAATCAACAGCTCTTCCTTACGGGTGCCCGAGCGCTGAATGTCGATAGCCGGGAAGGTGCGCTTGTCGACCAGCTTGCGGTCGAGAATGATTTCCATGTTGCCGGTGCCCTTAAACTCTTCGAAGATGACGTCGTCCATACGCGAACCGGTTTCGATCAGGGCGGTCGCAATGATGGTGAGCGAGCCACCTTCTTCGATGTTGCGAGCCGCGCCGAAAAAGCGCTTCGGCCGCTGCAAGGCGTTGGAATCGACGCCGCCGGAGAGCACTTTGCCAGAGGGCGGAACGATGGTGTTGTAAGCGCGTGCCAGACGAGTGATGGAGTCGAGCAGGATCACGACGTCGCGCTTGTGTTCGACCAGGCGCTTGGCCTTCTCGATCACCATCTCGGCAACCTGCACGTGGCGAGCGGCCGGTTCGTCGAAAGTCGAAGAAATAACTTCGCCTTTTACCGAGCGCTGCATGTCGGTAACTTCTTCCGGACGCTCGTCGATCAGCAACACGATGAGGACGATTTCCGGATGATTGGTCGTAATCGAGTTGGCCAGATTTTGCAAGAGCATGGTCTTGCCGGTTCGGGGCGGAGCGACGATCAGGCCGCGCTGTCCTTTACCCACCGGGGTCAGTAGATCCATGACGCGAGCGCTGATGTTCTCGCGCACCGTCTCCAGCTTGATGCGCTCCTGGGGATACAGCGGCGTGAGGTTGTCGAAGAGGATCTTGTTGCGCGCCTCTTCCGGCGATTCGAAGTTGACCGCCTCGATCTTTACCAGAGCGAAATATTTTTCGCCTTCATGCGGCGGACGGACCTGGCCGCTGATGGTGTCGCCGGTTTTCAGATCGAACTTGCGGATCTGTGAGGGAGAAACATAAATGTCATCCGGACCGGGCAGATAGTTGTAATCGGGCGAGCGCAGGAAACCATAGCCATCGGGAAGGATTTCCAAAACGCCTTCAGCGAAGATGTGGCCTTCCTTCTCGCTTTGGGCTTGAAGGATTTTGAAGATCAGGTCCTGCTTGCGCAGGCCGCTGGCGCCGGGTAGCTCGAGAGACCGAGCTATGCGGGTCAACTCGGTGATGTTCTTTTCTTTAAGTTCTGAGATTGTCATGTTCACCTACG
>JBAVSY010000082.1:0-144216 GCA_049695855.1 Candidatus Korobacteraceae bacterium
CTCGAGTAATCGATCAAACTAGCCGCAAAGCGGCGAGATGGAGTTAGGCGGGGGCGTCAGCCCCCGCTCAAGTGGGAAATTCTGCCGAGCCGCAGAGCGGCGACACAGGTCGCGACACAGTCTCTTCAGCCCCTGGGGAAATTCGGCTTGCTGTGTTTCTGTCGCGTCTCCACCTCACGCGGGACGGGTGTAGTCAGGCTGAGAGTTCGTGTGAGAACGAGATTCTGTTTTCGCGATTGGAATACACCATCCGAAACTCGAGCCCGCAGGGCGGAAGAGTTTAGCCCAGCACGTAGCCGCAACCGGGGTCCCCGATTCGCGCCGCTTTTGCGCGAATTGGGGTGGGAAGGCGGAGGTGCTGAGTAGGACGCAGAATTAATCGCAGTCCCGTAGGGACGGCAGATGTTTCTCGATAATGTTAGCTTCGAGATCGGATAGGGGTTCTTCGACTCCGGTTCGCAAAAGGCGCGAACCTCCGCTCAGGATGACAGCTCGGGATTTGATATAAAGATCCAGCGCCAGGGAGATTGGCGTTGCCCCAATGAAGTTCGAGATCTTGACGATTTTTCCGGACTTTTTCCGCGGGCCGCTGGATTACGGCATTGTGCGCCGGGCGCGCGAAGCCGGGCTCATTGAAATTGGCATTCACGATCTGCGGACGTTCACCCATGACCGGCATCGCACGGTGGACGATCGGCCGTTCGGCGGCGGCGAAGGCATGGTGCTGAAACCGGAGCCCATCTTTGAGTGTCTGGAAGAGATGAAGGTCGCGGCGCGCGCGGAACGAATCGGCACGGCGGCGCGGGAGACGGTGATCCTGCTTTCGCCGCAGGGCGAGCTGTTCACCCAGTCGGTGGCACAACAGTTATTGGGCCGCGAGCGGGTCGTGCTGATCTGCGGCCGCTACGAAGGCGTGGATGAGCGGGTGAGCGAGTATCTTGCCGATCGCGAGCTCTCGATTGGCGATTTCGTCTTGAGCGGCGGAGAATTGGGCGCGGCGATCATTGTAGACGCGATGTCGCGGTTGGTTCCGGGAGCGCTGGGCAATGCGGCTTCATCGCGGCAGGAATCGTTCACGGCGAACGTGGTCGATACTGGCGAGAGAGTTGTCGGCGAGCCGCCCAGTTCGACCTGCGGTTCCGGCGGATTGCTCGACTATCCGCACTACACGCGTCCGGCAGAGTTTCGCGGGATGCCGGTTCCCGAGGTGCTGGTGAACGGGAACCATGACCAGATTCGCAAGTGGCGGCGCCGTTGTGCGCTGCGCAAGACATTCCGCAATCGTCCCGATCTGTTGCGCGATGCGGAGTTGAGCAAGGAAGATCGCAAGTTGCTGGCCGAGATCGAGGCTGAAGAAAATGCCTGAAGCCGGGCTGATCGTCGCGGAGAAACCGCAGATCCCTCCGCTCGGACTAAAGTCCTCGGTCGGGATGACAATATTAGGAAGCCCCTGGTTAGTATGACAATGGTAAAAAGGCCTGGCGCGAGATGACAGTTATGGAAGGATTGAAGACCCAGCTAAGGGCTAGTTGCTAAGAGCCAAATTGCTAAATGGCAAGTGCCAAATGCTAACTGCTAAAAGCTAGCGCTATTTTCGCCGCCGCGAGGCGCGCCCTACGGAAGGAAAACGAATTATGTCGAACTCACCGATTATTGACCGGCTACTGGCCAAAACGCGGCGCACCGATCTCCCCGACTTCAAGCCCGGCGACACTGTGCGCGTCCATGTGAAGATCAAGGAAGGTGACAAGGAGCGTCTGCAGGCGTTCGAAGGCGTCGTCATCTCCAAGAGCCACGGCTCGCAGCCCAGCTTCACCGTCCGCAAGATGAGCTTTGGCCAGGGTGTTGAACGCATCTTCCCCACCAACTCGAAGGTCATCGACAAGATCGAAGTGTTGCGTTCGGCGCACGTCCGTCGCGCCAAGCTGTACTACCTGCGCGCCCTGCGGGGCAAAGCCGCCCGTCTGCGCGAAGTGGAAACCACCCGCAGCTAGCGGATCGCTAGGCATAGTTATTCGCAACAGCAACGCCCACCGTGTCGCTGGATGCGGTGGGCGTTTGTTGTGAGCTCAGTGTCCACTATCTGACACACGAAACCCCGCTGGAGGGGGTAGCGGGGTTTCGTATTCCATCCGGCGGGCGCTGTCAGAGCCCCGCCGGACGCCTCGTTGCGCGCGATCTCGACTCGCGCTGGTTACATCTCGACTAGACCTTCGATGCCAGTTCGAGCAATCCCACGGCCATGGCAATCCAAAGCGCCAACGCCACCGTGTTCAAGGCGACGCGGATCGCAGCATTGTCGATCAGCCAGTTATACTTCGCGTCCATATGTTTCTCCTTTGCAGGGGTTGCGCCAGGAGTGCTCTACGCCTCACTGGATCAACTTCTGCAGCTATATACGGGCGAGACGGGAAAAGGTTCCGTTAACAAAATGTGAATGCGGGGCAGGTTGCAGATTTGCGGCATCAAGCGCGGAAAATCGGGTGGCTCTGAAAGTTAACTGGCGCGGTCGCGGCTGTAGGACGCTTGACCAGAAGATAGCTCAGCCTGAATCAGGTTCATGGCTTCTCGGATCGCGATGAGTTGACCATACATCCAGTAGGTTCTCTGAACGCTGCCTTCTTGCAGATGAGCTTGCGAATCAATTGCGTCCCGGTGCTCGGCAACCCATCGGGTCAATGCGGCTTCCTGCTCACTCATTTTCGCAAGCACATTGGCCAATTCGCGACTCATAAATAACCTCGATTCGTCGGATGCAATCTCATCCTGCAGAGTTGCCGGCCCCGACATATCTCTCAAGGCCCGCTCGACAAGTTCCTCCCCGTCGCCTAGGCAGCCGACTCCTTGTCCTCATGAACTGCGGCTTGCGGTGAGACCCGTCGCAGCTCCGTCGCCACCAGCGGCCAGCCTTCTAGCACACTTTTCACTGCAGGCTGCCAGCCCGCCAAAGTCTTCAGCCGCGCATTGGACACCTTTTGGGAGCGCGAGAAGTAATTCCACGCCTGGCCAAACATCAGCGAGCCTAGAAATCCCGGCATGTGCAGCGGCGTTTTGGCGCCAATCGCTGCTGTTAGGGCCCGCAAATATTCCGCGAACAAAACCGGTTGGTCGTCGCACACGTTATAGGTGCCAGCCGGAGCCGCCAGCGCTGCTGCGACCGCCCGTCCGGCATCGGAAACATGAATCGACGAAAAATAATTCGTGCCCGGACCGATCTGAAATAACATGCGCTTCCGCGCCAGGGCAATCGTTTCCTCTGTCGAGGGCGCGTCGGCGCCGTAAAATCCGCCAAAGCGCAGCACGATGCCTCGCCCTCCGGCTTCCGAAAAACGAGCCTCTTCGCGCTCGCCGGCCAGAGCGGCGCGGAGCACCTCGCTGCCACCATCGTCGAGGCGCGAGTCTTCATTCAGCCAGCGCGTTTCACCGTCGGCATAGACAAACGTGATCGACTCATGGATGTAGGCCTTCACACCTTCTGCCAGGGCGGCGTCTACCAGAATGTGCGCGCCCTCGGTGCGCAAGCGGTTGGTTTCGGCCCAAGCCTTGGTATCGCGCATCGACCTCAGGGAGCCGATTTTCGTGGTCAGCCGAATCACCACCTCGCTTCCGGCGATCGCCTGGCGTAGCGAGTTGAGGTCATACAAATCGCAGTCGACGGGCTCGGCTCCCAAGCTGCGAACCAGTTCCGCCTTGGCGTTGCCGCGAGCGGTCGAACGCACTCGATGTCCCGCCGCCAGCAGCGCGGGCAAGGTGGCTCGTCCAAGAACGCCGGTTCCACCTGCCACAAAAACCTTTAACCCCACAGTGCCACCTCCATCACTTAGTTGGATAGTGAAAGTGGCAGGAAGGACGCTTGGATCGGAAATGAATTGGCTCGGTTGGGATCGTCAGAAAACGGCGAGTCGTCTACTCGCAGCGCAAGGCCACGTTGGGATCGAGCCTGGAAGCTTTGTGCGACTCATTGCAATCTTCCTGGCGGCAAATTGGTCCAGCCCATCCCTGAGACCGGCGCAGCAAGACCGTCCGTCAGCAGAAATCCATTGAGCGCCACGGCATTGGTCTTCAAATTCTCCAATGCGTGAATGTACTCTGCTTGCGCGGCGAACAAACCTTGCTGCGCTAGCAGCACCTGAGGATAAGACAGCGCCATCCTGCCCCAGGCATTCCGTTGCATTTCATAGAGCCGCCGGCTGCGCGGCAGAATTTCCGTCTGATAGCTTTCTACCGTGATTCGCGCCGCCTGATATTGTTCTACCGCGATTCCGGCCTGCCGCCGCAGTTGCAATTCAACACGATGCGTCTCCGCCAGCGAGCGCTCCGACTCCGCCCGAGCCGAAGCCACATTGCCCTGGTTGCGATTGAAGATCGGCAACTCAACCCGGACTTCCGCGAATCCCTCCAATCCAAACGGCTTCCCCGTCAGATCGTTGGTCTCGAGATTCTGTTCCAGGCCGGCTCTGACTCGCAGGTCCGGAACGGACTGGCGTCGCGATTCTAGGATCGAGCTTTCCGCCCTTGTAGCATTTTCTTTCGCCACCTTCATCGCCGGACTTTCGGCAATCAGAGTGTTCACCAGTTGCCGGCTGTCGAGTTGCGGCAGATCGGCATCGAGCTTGCCCGCGACATGTCCAACTGGTAGCGCCGGATCGCCAAGGATGCTGCGCAGATTCTCCCATTCCTGCCGCAGGTGACCGCGTTGCACCTCGGCGCTGAGCTTGGCGCGTTCCAGTTCGATCTCCGCCATGGCGACCTCTGATTCGTCCCGTGCGCCAATATTACGCAGGCGCTGCACGGTCTCCAAAGTGGTGGTCGAAAGCTTTACATATTGATCGGCCAGCGTAACCAACTCCTGGGCCGCAAGCGTTTTGACATAGGCCGAGCGGACTGCGTTCTGAACGCGGTAACGCTGTTCTTCCTTCTCCAGCGCGGCAATCCTCGCGTCAGAACCAGCGACTTGCTGGGCCAGATAAAGTTTGCGTCCCAGCACGATGGTTTGCTCGACGAACCCGCCCTGCCGGCCTCCATTCACTCCCAAGCCTCCGGCAATTTCGTCTCCCAGGTACCCCACTGTGGGATTCGGCCACAGACCTGCCTGCAGCTGGCGGGCCTGGGCCGATCTGACTACCGCCTCCGACTCTGACAATGTGGGATTCCGCTGTAATGCCTTTGCCTCCAGATCCTCAAGACGATACTCGGGCCCCGTCGGCTCTGCCGGCGGTTGACCGATCTCGGGAAGTAAGCTCGACGACCCAGCCTCGTCCGGCTCCCCCATCGGCATCCCAGGCATGTCCTTAGGTGTTGGTTGATTGGTATGGCACATGCCAGGCATGTTTTCGGGCGTAGTTTGCTGCGCTTGTGCCTCGATCAGCAGAACAGGCACAAGAACCACGCAGATCATAATTAACCCTAAAGTCTTCATCGTCCTTCTCCCGCGCTGCTCCGGCCCTTGGCGGCCAGATAACGCTCGTACTGATCCGGCGGCATGATTCGCAGCAGGCTCATCATTCCCTGCATGCCGGCCGACCAGCCCGGCGCAAGTTCCATGAACTCAGGACCTTTGCTGACGGCTTGATCCATCTGCATTTCCATCAGACCGTCCTGGGGAAATCCCGGTACGCTGTCCGCATCGGCGGCGATCGCTCGCGCTTCATCGGGAGCCATTTCCATTGCTTGACCCTGTCCCATCATCAGCTTCATTTGCTCGCCAGCCTGTTTCTGCGAAAGCGGAGTCGTGGACAGAGCCCGATCGCTCAGCAGGTCCATCATGCTGTTCATCATGTGGTGAGGCAGATGGCAATGGATCATCCAGTCGCCTGGATTGTCGGCAACAAATTCAATGTCGCGAGCCTGCGCCACCCCCACCAGCACCGTATTTCCTGGTCCCCAGGTCGACTCCGGCTGGCGTCCCGCTTCCGTTCCGGTCACGACAAAGGTGTGACCGTGAAGATGTATGGGATGATGGTCCATCCCGATGTTCACCATGCGAATGCGCACTCGGCTGCCCTGACGCACCACCAGCGGGGTTGTGGCCGGACCAACTTTGCCGTTCAGCGTCAGCCAGTTGAATTCCATATTCGCGGTGTTGGGAACGGAGTTGTTGGGGAGCAGTGCCCATTCCTGCAGCACCAGGCCGAAATCGTGATCGACGCGCGGCGCGTAAGCCTGCCGGGGGTGCAGGATGAACAGGCCGGTCATGCCGATCATCTCCTGCATGGCGCCGTGGGAGTGGTAGAAGAACGTGCCATCCTGGTCGAGTGTGAATTCGTAGACAAAACGGCCGCCGGGAACGATCGGCTGCTGGCTGATGTAGGGCATGCCGTCCATCCCGATGGGGATCTCCAAACCATGCCAGTGCATAGTGGTGGGCTCGGGCAGGTGGTTGTCGAGGATAATGCGAACCCGATCTCCGCGATTAGCTTCAATCGTTGGACCGGGACATACGCCGTTGTATCCCCAGGCATCGATCACACGGCCTGGCATGAGTTCGCGCTTTACCGGCTCCGCGATGAGATGGAATACCTTCACCCCACCCTCCATCGTGCAGGACAGCTTGGGGATGTCGGGAGTTATGACCGGCACCGGCGGGTCAGCCGCATGATCGTGGTTTGTTTCGCGCGGAGATCGGTGCGAACCGCTGTGAGGCGGCTGTGAAGGTTCAGCAGCAGCCAGACTGGGAAGCGACAACGCACCGGCGCCAAGGGCCAATGCACGTTGTAAGAACGAACGCCTGCTATTCATAAGAAACTCGCAAATCGAATCGATGAGAAACGTGGAAAGTGGGTGGAGCACAGCTTCACAGGCGTGCTCCACCCGCGCGCTGTGCAACCTGAGCAACAGGGAGGGTGAAACTGACTAGATGCGCAGAGCTACCGCGAGTGGGTTAAGGAGGACGATCTTCCGTGGAGCATGTTCGAGCTTGACGATATGCGATGGGTTGCCGATCGCGCTGACCGGCGAGACACTTGCGGCAGCTACAGCCCGCTGACCGCTCTCAATCTGCCTGCCGTCTATGCCATTGATCGGAGATGACAAAATCTGCGCCTGCGTACAGGGCGCGCTGGTACAGGTCGAGGCGTCTTGGAAGTTGCGATCGACTGCGTTGCTATGTCGTCCCATGGCTGCATGACCACAATGCGAATGAGACCTGGTTGCCGAGTCATCGGCTTGGTTGGCCTGCGCTGCGGGAGAACCTTTCATCAAATCAGCAGGGGCGGCGGAAAGCCGCATGGAGATAGAATGCGAAGGCATCAACGAACACGACAGCTCGCACGCCGACGCGACTGACGATGCCCCTAGCAGCACGAACGACAGGACAGCGGCGATGGCGTGCCTCAACTGCATCGAATCCTTGTGCAATTTTAGCGTCAACCAAGGCTCCGTGTCGAAATAACACCCCGCCTCGTCACGCTAGTGCCAGCGGCTGGGATCGTAGCCAAAATCCACCAGTCCGTCGCGATAGTCGATCTTGACCTGCAGCATGTGCAGCGTGTCGAAGCCTAACACGCCAGACACTTCCGTTCCGAGGCGGCGGCTGATGCCGGAAAGATCGAAGGTCACCATCTCCTGGTTCTTCTGGGCCAAGTGACCAAAGACAAGGTCCGCCTTCTCCGCCAGGTAGACATTGGAGACGTTTCCGCTGAGTCCCTTGACATGCATATTTGGGTCGCTGCTGATCTTGGTGACCTGGCTGGCGGCGCGCTTGGAGAGCGTGTTTCGACCCGCTCCGGTATCGATCAGGAACAGCATCGACGGCGAGTCGTTAACGTGCGTGGGGATGAGTAGCGCGTGCCCAAAGCGAAAGACGGGAGTCCACCGGGCCATCTCCGGAGCCACATAGCGGTCTTTGGGCAGACGGCGCGGAGCGGCTACGGCGGGCTTGTCCCCATTAGGTTGCTCCGCCTTCGGATCGACTGCGTTCTCCGGCTTTTCTTCGGGATTGTTTTGCGGCTCTTCTTCGGTCTTGAGAGTTGCGGGCGCCGGAGCCTCGTCGGGCCGCTGGGGCAGAGTAGACAATCGCAGCTTTTGATCGGGAATGTCGATGTCGATCAGATAGGAGGAGAAGACATTGGCTCCGACCAGCCCGTCCTCGCTATTCATGGTAGCCCGGTCAGCCACGTGGACGATGCAGTCTTCAAATTCCAGGTCTCCCACGCGGATCTGCGTTGCCAGGGCCGAATATCCGCTCTGCACTCCCTTGTCACCGATACCTGTATAACGCTCCTCGGCTATGCGCGTGAGGCCGGCCTTCTCGGCGGCTTTAGGGCCGATCACGATGCCGCTGGCGCCCGTGTCAAGCTGCAGACGCTGGTCACGTCCGTTGATTTTTACGATGAGGCCGTAACCGAATATATGTCGCGGATCAGTTCGCATGGCCTCGAGTTTGGTGTCCGTTTGCTCGACTTTGCTTACCAGCCTGCAGGCATGCACGGGTTTGTCAACGGTCGCTTTTAGAAAATCAAGATAGCGCTGCCAGTTATCCGTCTCTTCCGCGTTGTCGGGATGGGGTTTGGCCAGGTACGCTTCGATTGCGGCGATCCGCTCGCGCCGGGAGAGTTGCCCGAACCACATGCGCTGCACTTCGGGGTCATCGGGAGCGATCTCGTGGGCGTGCTGCAGTTCGTCGTAAGCATGACGGTAAAGCGAGAAGGCGTGGTAAAGCCGTGCTAAGCCTAGATAAGCCCGCACCAGTTTGGGGTCTACCTTCAGCGCCTTCCGATAAGACGTTTCTGCCTCTGGCATCTGCGCCCGGCGAAAGTCAACGTCTCCCATCGCAGACAGCACGGGCGCTGAATTAGGCTGGACTGCCAGCGCGCTATTAGCCGCAGCAAAGGCGTCATCCACTTTCTGTTCACGCAACAACGAGCGGATGAGACCGGCTTGTGCTGCAACCAGCGTGGGATTTGCCTTGACGATCGCCTGATACTTGTCCGCTGCCTCGGCAAAATTTCCGGACTTGTAAAGCTGATCGGCCACTGCAAGTTCAGCACTGTCCGGATTGGGCTTTGCATCGTCGGCCAGTGAATACAAGGCAAGCCAGAGAGTGACAGAAGAGAGCAGCAGGAAAAACATTCGTCGAGTCATGCGCAACCGGTCCTCAAGGGAGCGAGGAATGGATTGAACTTAGGTTGCTGCGAAGTGGCCTATTCTCCGGCAACCCTATCTTGAGAAAGGGAAAGGGAAACAATAACAGAGGTCTTGCTGTCTTGCATTAATTTTCGCGATGTGGACCTTAAGTGGTGAGGGTTATTTTATCTGCTCCACCCTTATAAATTCCTTACAAACGATTTATTCAAGGTTTACGGGGCACATAGTCCAATGAAATGTGCGCCGGAAGCGCGGAAAGGTGACCCAAGAAGAGTATGTCAACCCAGGAAGTTTTCGTTCAGCAGTTCGCCCGGCTTTTCCATCACTATCAGGAAGCGTTGTCGACCGAGACCGAGAGCGCCACAGTGGCGCAGCCGGAAGCTTGGAACTCAGTTCCCTCCGACGAACACTACCGCATGGTTGCCGCCGCCCGCCTGGCGATTCTGGAACTGGAAACCAACGCCCGCATACAGGACGACTCACGGAAATATTTTGCCAAGCCCGGCGAAGCCGAGTGGGGCTGCTGAAAATGAGCAGCGCCCTTCCTAAGGGAATGATGCTCTTCTGCACTTAGGTATTCGGACGCGGAACTCAAACTCCGCGTCGAGCGAAATCAGGTTATCGATGGCGATCACGAAAGTCAGTTCCGTACCGTCTCTGGCATTCCATTTATTCCGGCCCGCCATTGTGGAGGCGAAGCTGATAACCGCCAAACATGCGCGTGATGCGGTGTACGTGGCTACGCTGGCCGAGGAACTGAGCGTTATCGACTCGAAACTCTCTGCCCTGGAAGAGACCCTTCAGGTCGACTCGCGGCACGATGTCGACGATGCGCGGCCTCGGCCCTGTCGTACGCCCGAAGGCGGACCTGACGCCACCTGGATTCGCGAGAAGTCGGGAGAGTTGGATCTGCGTCTCCGCCGCATCGAACAAAGCCTTCCTGTCGCTCAGCCCGAGCCAGCCAGTCCCAACAGAAAGAGGGCGCCCGCAAAGGGACGCCCTCTGAACCTGAGAACCGCTGCGCGATCTTAGCGCATGGTACCCGTTTTGTTTGTGCCCGCCCCGCCGTTGGAGGCGTTGCTGGTTCCAGTCTGCTGCTTCAACCAGGCCGACAGGTTACCCTGCTGCTGGTCGCGGAGCGAGACGCAGCCGTCGATCGACTCGATCGCTTCCTTCTGATTGCGTTCGGTGCCGGGGAACGGATGCTGCTCGAAGAACTGCTTCACCTCCGCTGCCTTCTGCGCATCGCAGAAGCTCTGCGCCCCGTAGAGGAATACTCCCACGCCGCCCAGTCCACCGCCGGTCTTCTTCATCAGTTCGTCGAAGTTCGTCCGCATGAAGTCCCAGGTCTCATTCTGGCTGGCGGGATTGTTCAGCATGGGAAGCAGAATGTAAAGGTCCTGACCACGCACCGCCGGGGTCAAGGTGGACGCCAGTGTTTGCTTGGTCAACTGCGGTTGAGGAAATTCGGAGAGCCCGTAGAAGTATCCGTAGTATTGCTCCGGAGATTTTGCCTTCTCCATCTGCTCTTTGAATTGGTTATAGAGAGCGGCGTCACCGTGACGCGCCGCAACCGCGATGACCGCATGAGCCAGCGTTCCATCCACCGAACTCGGGTCCTTGATGTATTGCTGCATCATCACCTGTGCCTGCCGAATGACCTCGGGATCGTTAGCATCGTTGCCTAATCCTTCGAACAGGTAAGCGCGTTTCTGCTTATCGAGCGGCGTGTCATTGGGACGGCCGTTATAGCCGAGTTGCTGCAGCACAGGCGAGAACTCGGCGCGCAACCAAGCCTGGAACGCCGGCCGATCAGCGTCGGTTACCAGGTAATCGTTAATCGTCTTCAGGTGCTGACCGAAGGCAGCCAGCAGGGTAGCGCCGGGAGTGTTCTTCAGCTGGGCGCCCAGCGCGAGATAGTCACCCACACTGTGCTTGCCGATGCGCATCAGCGCCCATTCATTGCCGATCAGAGCAATGCGTTCATCCGGCGTGAGCACTGTGTCCACAGCGTTACCCAGTTGACGCATGGCTGCGGCGTCGTAGTCGAAACGGTAGTAGCCGAGCGCGTTGGAGTCGGGGAATACCAGCTTGGAACAGCCCTTTAAAGTGAACTGCTGCTGCCGCTGGGTCAGCAGGAAGCATTCCTGCTTGCCCGCCGAATTTTCGTTGAGGCCCTTGGCGCAAACCGGGATCTGCCAGATCTGTTCGTCCGGCTCGTTGAAGGCGGCAGGAGTATCGAAGTAGCGCTTCTGCGAAAGGTTGAGCGTAGTGTTGCCGCCTTCGCATTTAGCCTCGACGCCGACATAGGGCGCACCCGGCTGCAAAACGAAGGTGGGCATGATCTGGTCGATGGGCTTCTTCGACGCCCGCGCCATCGCACCCCAGAAATCGGCTGCGGTAGCGTTGCCGTAAGCATGTTCTTTCAGGTACAGATTGACGCCGGCCCGGAAGGTATCGTGTCCCAGATACGATTCGAGCATATACAACACTGCGGCCGACTTGCCGTAGGCGATTCCGTCAAACAGCTGCTCGATTTCGGCACGGGTTTCCGCTGCTTGATGAATGGGACGCGTGTTCTTCACCGAGTCGCCACTCAGGGCCCGGTCGGTGTTCTCGACCACGTCCTGGCTTTCCATCCAATCGGGCTTCCACGATTCGATAGGATGCGCCGTCATCCAGGTGGCAAATCCTTCGTTGAGCCAGATGTCGTCCCACCAGGCCATGGTTACCAGATCGCCGAACCACTGGTGCGCCATTTCGTGCGCGATAGTCTCGGCGACGCCTTGCTTTGCACCTACCGAGGCTGTCTTGTCGTCGATCAGCAGCGCGCTCTCGCGATAGATGATCGCGCCCCAGTTCTCCATCGCGCCAGCCTGGAAATCCGGTACCGCGATGTTATCCAGCTTGGGCAGCGGATACTTGATGCCGTAATAGCTGTCGTAGTAATGCAGGAAGGCCTTCGAAGCTGCGAGCGGAAACTGGGTCAGATTTTCCTTACCCGGCACGGTGCACACGCTGACTTTCACGCCGTCCGTATGATCGGACACGCACTTCCAATCGCCAACCGTCAGCGCTACCAGATAGCTCGACATCTTCGGCGAAGTAGAAAACTTGATAGTGTGCTTGTCGCCCGGCCCGGGGGTGTCGGACACGATCTCGCCGTTGGAGATGGCAGTGTCGCCTTTGTCGATAATCGCGGTCAGGTCGAAGGTCGCCTTGTACGCCGGCTCATCGAAACAGGGGAAGGCCACACGCGCGTCGGTCGATTCCATTTGCGACACTTCATACTTGCGGCCCTTGTAGGTGCTCAGATAGAAGCCGCGCAGCTTGTCGTTCAGGTGACCGGTATAGGTGATGTGCACCATCGCCGGACCCGCCGGGAGCTGCTTGTCCACGGTGAAGGTCGCCATCTCGTTCTTCTCGTCGGAGGAGACCTTGGCCGTCTGGGTCTGTCCACCAGCGGTCACCGTGACCTGGTGAAAATCGATTTCCAGCGCGTTCAGGGTAATGGTATTGCTGGGCTGGGTAAGGTTGAGATCGATGGTCTCGTCGCCGTCGAAGGTGTTGTTGGAAAAATTGATGTTGATGGCGAGCGAATAGTGGCTGGGAGACGCGCCGCCCGGCAGGCGTTGCGCAACGGCGGTGCAGCAGGCCAGAAGGCCAGCCGCAAACACAAGCAGGACTTTTTTCATAATCACACTCTCAAGAAATCAGAAATCGAAGATGCCACAACTTAGTATGAAGGGAAGATACGTCTGGAACCTACCCTTGGTTCCAACTAAAACGATAGGACCATGTTAGACGATTAGAGTAAGAATGGGTGAGCCGCGAGTGACGATTGCGAAGAATCAACCCATGAGTACTGCCCAGAAACGGGCAGTTGTCCATTTTCGGACTAATCGAACATATCGATCGAGTAGAGTTCTCGCGTCGCTTGATAATGACAATTCTGGCTAACGCACTTCTCGCAAGCTACTCCATCGCGCGCCGTTCAAGAATGTTTCGCGGCAGCGATTCACCCCAAACCAATATGCGAGCTCGCGATAATCCTCCGCGTCGAAGATTGCGATATCCGCATCTTTGCCGGGCTCGATACTTCCCTTTCGGCCTTGCAATCTTAGAGCACACGCGCCGTTATAAGTAGCAGCCGTAATTGCCTCCGCCGGCAACATCTTCATGTGGGTGCAGGCCACGGATAATACGAACGGCATCGATGGCGTAGGCGCGGTGCCGGGGTTGTAGTCGGTGGCGAGGGCAACGGCTACGCCCGATTCCAGCAATTTGCGCGCCGGCGGAAACAGTTCCAGTCCTAAGAAGTAATTGGCCGCCGGGAGCAGCGTGGCCACGATGTCAAGCTTGGCCAGGATAGCAACGTCTTCGTCGCTGACATAATCCATATGATCGAACGACGTGGGATGAAACTCCAGTAACGGCGCCAACTTTGCGGGGGTAAGCTGGCAAACGTGTGCTCGTACTCCCAGGTTGTAATCAACGGCGGTACGCAGGATCTCCTGGGACTGTTCCAGGCTGAACGCGCCACGCTCGCAGAACACGTCTACAAATTCGGCCAGCTTCAGTTTGGCCGCGGTGGGAATCATGTCATGGCAAATGATACGCACGTACTCTTCTGGATGGTCGCGATGTTCGGGCGCAATCACGTGCGCTCCCAGCAGCGTGGGCACCACAGTTCCCGGCCACTGGTGCGACGCTTCCCGGATCGCTTCTAGCGATTTCATCTCCGCTTCAAAGCTCAGGCCGTAGCCTGACTTTGCTTCTACCATCGTCGTCCCCTGCGCGGCCATCTCATCGAGGGCACGGACTATGTACTCGGCAAGGTATTCTTTGGACGCCTCGCGGACTCCGCGCAAGCTGGCACGAATGCCGCCGCCCGCCTCAGCAATCTCTTCGTAGCTGGCGCCGGCGATGCGCTTCTCGAAGTCAATGAGGCGCGGGGCGGTAAATACAGGATGAGTGTGGGAGTCGACAAAGCCAGGCAGCACGACTTTACCGCGACAGTCGATCTCGTCAGCTTGCTTGGCGAGCTCGTGTTTGGCGATTTCATCTGTCGTGCCGACGGCGACGATCTTGCCGCTCGCGATGAGCACCGCGCCGTTTTCGATGATGCCCAGCCCTCGCATCTGCGCGCCGCGACGGAGGCTAGTATCGCCGCCGCGCAACGTTAGCAGTTGGGAGGCGTGGGTAAGCAAAGATGCAGGAGAACGCTGGGTATCGAAATGCAAATTTTCTCGCTTGGCTCCGGGCCGCAGATCCCTCACCAGCTGAAGCCGGTTCGGGATGACAGATACAAAGATTATGTCAACAATAGAGGTCCTTCGACTTCATCCGCCCGTTGCTTGCGACAGCCGGCTCGCTGCGCTCAGGATGACAAATCAAATAACGGCTGAATAGTAATTATTAGGTAAACTCTGATTAAGTCTTGTTTTGAAGGGGACGGCCTTCAGGCCGTCCGGCAAGTACCCGAAAATCATCCGGCTTTAGCCGCTGCGGGATCTCGCTTTCACCTGATCAGAGTTCCCTCGCAACTTGGCGACTGGCCGCTTCAGCTAGTTGCTAGTTGCTCGCCGCTATTCCGCCATTGGTACCTTGATTCCCTTCTGCTTCGCGAACTCCTTGGCCTCGTCGTATCCCGCGTCTACATGCCGCGCCACCCCGATCCCCGGATCGTTCGTTAGCACACGCTCGATGCGTTTGGCCATCGCGTCGCTGCCATCAGCCACGGTGACCTGTCCCGCGTGCTGCGAATAGCCGATGCCCACGCCGCCTCCATTGTGAATCGACACCCACGATGCGCCGCTCGCCGTGTTCAACAGCGCATTCAACAGAGGCCAGTCGGCAATAGCGTCGCTGCCATCCTTCATCGACTCGGTCTCGCGGAAGGGCGACGCCACCGAGCCGCAGTCCAGATGATCGCGGCCCATCACGATCGGCGCCTTGAGCTTGCCTTTCTTGACCAGATCGTTCATCGCTAAGCCGAACTGCGCGCGCTCGCCATAGCCCAGCCAGCAGATGCGGCAGGGCAGTCCCTGAAACTTGATCCGCTTGCGCGCCAGATCGATCCAGCGGCTCAGAATCTTGTTGCCGGGAAACATTTGCAACACCAGATCGTCGGTGGTATGAATGTCGGCCGGGTCGCCGGAAAGCGCTGCCCAGCGGAACGGACCGCGCCCTTCGCAGAACAGCGGACGAATATACGCCGGCACGAATCCGGGAAAATCGTAAGCGTTCTTCACCCCATGCTCGAAGGCGAAAGTGCGGATGTTGTTACCGTAGTCGAAGGTGACCGAGCCCATCTTCTGCAGCTTGAGCATGCCTTCAACGTGGCGCGCCATGGTGTCGAGCGAGCGCTCGACATAAGCCTTGGGATCAGTCTTGCGCAGCGCTGTTGCGTCTTCCAGCGACATTCCGCTGGGCACATAACCGTTTAGCGGGTCGTGCGCCGAGGTCTGATCGGTAAGGATGTCGGGCACCACGCCCCGCTCGGCGAGTTGCGGAATGATGTCGCCACAATTGCCCACCAAGCCAACCGAGACGCTCTCCTTCTTGCGCATCGCCTCGTTCAGGATGCGCAACGCCTCGTCTAGCGTATTGACCATGTGATCGCAATAGCCAGTGCGCAGCCGCTTCTTGATGCGCTCGGGATCAACCTCGACGCCGAGATAGCAAGCGCCGGTCATGGTAGCGGCCAGCGGCTGCGCGCCACTCATGCCGCCCATGCCGCCGGATACGATCAGCTTACCTTCCAGACTGCCACCCAGATGCTTCTCGCCGGCCGCCGAAAATGTTTCGAAGGTTCCCTGGATAATTCCTTGCGTCCCGATATAGATCCAGGAGCCGGCGGTCATCTGCCCGTACATGATGAGGCCGAGCTTTTCCAGCTCGTTAAATTTCTCCCAGTTCGACCAGTGCCCTACCAGGTTGGAGTTGCAGATCAGCACCCGGGGCGCGTACTCGTGGGTCTGGAAGACGCCGACCGGCTTGCCCGACTGCACCAGCAGCGTCTCGTCGTTCTCCAACGACTTCAGTGATTTGACGATGGCGTGGTAGCACTCCCAGCTGCGCGCGGCGCGGCCCGTACCTCCGTAAACCACCAGGTCTTGCGGACGCTCGGCGACGTCGGGATCAAGATTGTTCATAAGCATGCGCATGGCGGCTTCTTGTCCCCAACCTTTGCAGGACAGCTGATTGCCGCGTGGCGCCCTCACCGGAGTGTAGGCAGCACTGGAGGTATCGGTTGCGACTGGCATAACAGACGATGGTAGTGCGACGGCGGGGAGAGTGCAAGAAAGCTGTCAGCTGTCGTCTCTCAGCCGTCAGCCATTATGTCGTGAAGGAATGGCAACGGAGAAAAGAGGTTCTAAGGCGGGCTACTCGGGAAAAAAGGGCCTCGCGATTCGAGCATCATTCCAAACCGATAGCTGACGGCTGATAGCTGAGGGCTAAAAGAAAACGGGGAGCGGCTGTTTGGCCATCTCCCCTCTCTCTCCGATCAGGTTTGCAATTGAAGATAGCTTACCGGACGCAGCCGTATTCCACATCAGAGGAATATGAATAAATTGTCAAAACTTTGTAACGGCCCCCGGGATCAAGCAATTGAGGGTAATACCCCATTGTGGGATATAGCAAAAGTGGGACGATAGGCCGAGTCCGGCGGTTTGCGAATGTCCTACGATGTGGGATTCTGCCCCATCCAACCCAGCTTCGAAGCGCTGGGTTGAGCTATGCCGAGCCTTCGGCGCTGAGGTTATCGCCGTCCAACAGCTAAACGCCAAAGCTACGCTCCGCCTTTGGCGAAGTCGCTGGCAAACTCCACCAGCGAGCGCACCGGGACGCCCGACGGGCCTTTGGCGATCCAGGGTTTGTTGTCTTCCATCCAGGCCACGCCCGCGATGTCAAGATGCATCCAGGGCGTGTCGCCGACAAACTCTTTCAGAAACATGGCTGCGGTCACCGCCCCGCCCCAACGTCCGCCGGTGTTCTTGATGTCGGCAATGTCGGACTTGATCATGTCGCGATAATCGTCTTCGGCCGGAAGCCGCCACATCTTCTCGCCTGACTTGGCCAGCGAGCGGTTGAAGCGATTGTAGAAGTCGTCGTCGTTGGCGAAGACGCCGGCGTTGATCATGCCCAGCGCCACCACACACGCGCCAGTCAGCGTGGCTGCGTCGATCAAATGGGTGCAACCCAACTCCCGCGCATAGTGCAAACCGTCGGCCAGCACCAGTCGCCCTTCGGCGTCGGTGTTGATGATCTCGATTGATTTGCCCGACATGGCGATCTGCACATCGCCTGGCTTCTGGGCTTTGCCCGAGGGCATGTTTTCGCTGGCGCAAACGATACCGATTACTTTCAGGTTCGGCTTAAGCTGGGCGATGGCGCGCATGGCTCCGATCATGGCGGCGCCGCCCGCCATGTCGTACTTCATCTTCTCCATGCCGTCGGCCGGCTTGATGGAGATGCCGCCGGTGTCGAAGGTGATTCCCTTGCCTACCAGGCCGAGCACCCGTTTCTTGGGGGCGCGCGGAGGGTCATAGCGCATGATAATCAGGCGCGGCTCCTCGTCGGAACCTTGGGCCACGCTCCAGAAAGCGCCCATCTTGAGCTCTTTTATCTTGTCCGGACCATAAATTTCACACTGCAGGCCGACCTCTTCGCACATGGCCTTGGCACGATCGGCCAGGATGGTCGGCGTCATACGATTGCTGGGCTCGTTCACCAGGTCGCGGGCAAAATTTTGCGCTTCGCCGATGATGCGGCCCTGCTCCATGGCGGAATTCAACGATCTCTGGTTCGCGCCTTTCGGAGCGACGATGGTCAACTCCTCGATCTTCTGGTCCTTGCGATCGCTCTTGTAGTAGTCGGGATCGAAGTTGCCCACGAATGCACCTTCCACAATCGCTTTGGCAGCATCGTCAACGCCGCCAGGCATGAGGAACGCGAAGCCTTTCAAGTCTTTCGACTTCAGGGTGCGGACTGCCGCACCGGCCAGTTTACGCACCTCGGATGAAGCGAAGCTTTTCGCTTTGCCGCCGCCGATCAGAAGCAAGCGCTTGGCCTTGAGGCCCTCGGGCTTGTGGAGTAGCACGGTCTCCAGCATCGCGCCGGTTACCTCGCCCGAGGCGACGAGGTCGGCCGCAGCGTCTTGTACGGCGCGGTCGTCAGTTTGGATTTGCGGATCGTGCTTGTCGGATTTGTCGCCGTTGCTGTTCTCGGCAGCGTCGGTCACCGCAACCACGAGGCATTCGGTTTCGATCTGCGAAGGAGGTGTCGTAATCAGTGCAGTTTTCATAGATAGTCCATTCTGATGATGCCTTGTGCTTTCCGCCGTCAGCCCACAAATGGGGCAGGCTCTCCCATCATCTCTAAGAGAGAATTTTTTGCGAGTTCCAAAGACGGTATCGACTTCGCCAAGCGAAGGGAGAAACCCAGACTTGCTGCCAGCGGTTCCAGGAGCGCTCGGTAGTTCTTATCTTTCACCCGAACCTCTTGAGGTACAGTTTGCGCAGTTTTCGCGGCCGTCAAAATCGCGCGCACGAGAATGTCTCCGACTGAGGCCTCGGGGGCTGCCAGTTCAGGCGGAAACACGATGCCGGAAGCGGCATCGGTTACCAAGCCTACCCGGGTGCAAGCTTTACGCTCGTTTTTTGCGCCGACCGCCGCACGCAGGACAAAGTGATCGACTTCGAACACTCCGCCGGTGGCGTAATTCCTTCCCAAAACATCCTTGATCCCGGCAGCATCGAGGCTGGGCATTTGGAGAGGCGCAGGCGGCGGATCGTAAGCTTTCACCATCTTCACCGCATAGTCACGGCGACTTACTTCGTTGCCCAGCGGAGAAAGTAAGGGATAGACGTCCTCCTTACCCCAGTACTTGTCCGCGTCGTCATCGGTCAAGGTTCTGCAAAAAGCAAGCACGGCTTGCAGGCAGTGGATGAGGAGGATCGCTTCCGTCTCGGTGATATACCAGGGAAGATATCCCGGACGAAAAGCCCGAAACTGGGGAATAGGGACGCGCTTTTGCAGCACATAACCAACCGCCTTGAGAAGCTGCCGGTCAGGAGGAGTTGCCGTCGAAGCCGAGATCAGTTCGATACTAAGCGCATGTTGCGAAGCGAAGAATTCGCCCGCTGATATGGGGATGCCGTCGGACAGTTTTCGGTAGAAGCGATAACTTTCCGCACCAATGTAAATGTGCAAAGAAAACACTTCGCCCAGAGCGCCCATGACTGAGCAAAAGCACATGTCGCCTGACTGCGGATCTTCCAGCAGGATGAGGTCTCGATCCGCCAATAACCTCCAAGGTTGCAGGGCAAAAAACTCCCAGGCGAGTTCGCACAAACGGCTAGCGGTTTCGAGCGAGGGTCCCTCTTCGCCGGCCAGTTGTTTTTGGAAAAAAGGGGGCTGTACTTCCCCGCTCCCGGCGGGATCGGTTTTCAGCTTTCTCGACATCTGCCTTTCACCTTGATCGCCAGGTACACAGGCGATGGGTATCAGTTCTTCCTGCTACGCGCGACGGCCTCGCGGGCTTCCTTGTCGGCGGTCTTGCGCCGTTCGGTCTCGCGCTTGTCCCAGTTCTGTTTGCCGCGAGCCACGGCTATCTCGACTTTCACCCGGCCATTGCGAAAGTATAGCCGCGTCGGGATTAACGTCAGACCCTTTTGCTGTGACTTGCCGAGCAGCTTGTGCAACTCATTTTTGTGCACCAGCAACTTTCGCGTCCGCAGAGGTTCATGGTTGAAAATGTTGGCATGCTCGTAAGGGCCGATGTGAGCGTTAATCAGCCACAGCTCGCCGTCCTTCACCAGGCCGTAGGCATCTTTCAGATTAGCGCGCCCGGCGCGGATGGACTTGACCTCGGTGCCCCGCAGAGCGATGCCCGCCTCGAATTTCTCCAGAAGGAAATAGTTGTGCGACGCAGCCCGGTTGACCGAGGCGTCGCGTTCGCCGCTGGCGGTGGGATCGCGACGGCCAGCGGGCTTCTTGGCCGGTGCGGTTTGGGGGTGACGGGGCATAGGAGGCGTTTAGTCAGTGTAGACGGTCAGGGGCGGAGTGAAAACAACCGTCACTTAGGCATTGAACTATGTCGATGCCGGTCGGCTGCATCCCACCCCGGGACGGCTTGCGCGCCCAAGTCCGCGCCTTATTGCACCGTCAAGACGATGGTTTGGCTCTTCACCGCCTGGCCCGTAGCGCTGTTGGTGGTGGTGGCGGTGATATTGGTGGTGCCCGCGGCCACACTGGTTGCCAGGCCGCTGCCACTGGTAAGACCGGTGCTGATGGTCGCTACGTTCGTGTTCGACGAAGTCCAAGTTACCGCCTGAGTCACGTCGTTGTTGGCGCTGCCATTGGCGTAGGCATAAAACTGCAAGCTCGCAGGCGCTCCGGAGATGGTCGCCGTGGTTTGATTCTGGGTGCTTCCCTGGGTGGTGGTGATGACCAGGCTCGTAATGTTGGCTACCGTCACAGTGACGGTGGCCGTCCCGGTGACACCCTGGGCGCTGGCGGTGATGGTCGCCGTGCCAAGGCCAACCCCCGTCACCGAACCGCCGGGCGAAGTGACGGTCGCAGTGGTGGTGTCCGAGCTAGTCCAGCCCACCGAATCTCCGCTGAGCTGATTCTGGGTGCCGTCGGAGTATGTGGCAGTTGCCGTTAGTGGCGTGCTCTGGCCGACCCCGAGCGTGGCCGCAGAGGGCGTGATATATAACGAACTGATCGTAGGCTTGACGAAGAAGCCACTGCAGGATGTCAGGAATGGGGATAGGGCCAAACTCACGGCTACGGTCAACACCAGCCGCTGGCGAAGTCGCGTGGGGCGATCCCCACCCGTACCAGGGGACGATTCACCACGGCTATCAACGAAAGAACTCCCTGTTCCTGCAGAACCCATTTCTACTCCGATGTCGGAACCCGCCTGCCAAATGCTTCGTGGCGGTTGAGGCCCAAATTCCCAGCTCGCGCCCGCATTCCATGTGACCAAGTTCGCGGCGTAACTAAATACAGCCGAAGCTCTCAGACAACGACAACCTTCTGTCAACATCTTCGACTGTTAGCTTGCTATTCTACCAAACGAAAGGGAAAGTTCCTTTCATTTCAAAGCAGGGTGCTGCCATCTTGTTCTCGATTTCGGCAAATGTTTCTCAGACGCGGTGGCGAGGAGCGAACTGCGGGTTGATCTTGTCCTCGCAGGTCCGTCTAAGGCAACAGTGGCTATGAAGCAGGACATGTCTGCGGCAAGGGCCGGGTCATAAGGAGTTTATGAAGCAGGTTGGAATCGTCCTTTTGTTGAGCGCTGCGCTCTGCCTTCCGGCGGCGGCCGCGCCTCTTAGCAACAACGCGCGGACGGTGATCCCGAAGTCAATACAGCAGATCATCTCGGTGGACTACCGCGAACTGCGCGATTCGCCCACGGCAAGCGCCCTGAAAGATCAGATCATCCCGGACAACGTCAAGCAGTTCGAGTCGGCGCTGCGCAGCGTCGGCATCAATCCCGAGCGCGACGCCGAGCAGATCACCTTCGTAAGCTATCGCGGGCCGAAGAACGTCGTGTATCACGTCGGTATCGCGCAAGGTCCCTTCCAGCAGAAGGATTTCCTGGCTAAGGCAAAAGCCAAGAACATCAAGCCGCAGAAATATCTGTTGGCGAACATCTATTCCATGGGCGCGGGCTTTCAGATGGTGTTTCTTGATCCCATCACCATATTGTTTGGGGAGAACACGGCCATCAAAGGCGCCATCGACGTGCGCGATAACGGCGCCGCATCGCTGGCGGCGAACGACACGATCGACGATCTGATCACCAGCATCGACACCGCGCCGGTGTGGAGCGTGCTCGACCAAACGGGCACGCAGAGCATGGCACGCTCCGCGCTGGGCCAGGCCGGATCGCTTGCCAACTTCGATGTCGTGAAGAAGCGCCTGCTGGCTTCCGACTACATCATGAACTTCAACAACGGCGTAACCTTTGACCTGACCATAAAGGCCTCCGACAACGTGAGCGCCGCCAGCCTCTCGGGGCTGATGAAGGCCGGCATCCTCTTGCGCCAGATGACCGGCTCGTCCAGCGAGAAGCTGGCGCTGGAAAACACCACCGTCAACAGCTCCGACGATTTGGTGCAGATGCACTTCGCCACCGACGATCAGCGCTTCCAGGGGCTCATGAAGTCGGACCTGTTCGCAGCCGTGTCGCGATAAGCAGCACGCGGCTAGGGGGCGTTCGGCGTAGGTGTCTCGTTTTGAAAGGGCACGCCTTCAGGCGTGCCGCAACAGCAACGGATGAAGCCGGCTTTAGGCGCTGAGGAGGCTCTCCCTCAGCGCCTAAAGGCGTCCCTTCTGCATTTCATTACGACACGGCTGAAAGCCGTGCCCCTTCAAAGACGAGACACAGTTACTCTGAAATCGCTCTAGGGATGTTCCAACGCCTTATTGCACGGTCAGGACGATGGTCTGGCTGTTCACCACCTGACCCGCGCTATTGGTGGTGGCGGCGGTGATGTTGGTGATGCCCGCAGCCACACTGGTCGCCAAGCCATTGCCACTGGAGAGTCCGTTGCTGATGGTCGCCACGCTCGGGTTCGACGACGTCCAGGTTACCGATTGCGTCAGGTCGTTGGAGGCATCCCCGTTGGCGTAGGCATAAAACTGCAGGGCTGCCGGCGCGGCGGAGATTGTCGCAGTGACTTGAGACAACGTGCTTCCCTGGGTAGTGTTGATGACCGTCCGGTTCACGTCGCTCGCCGTCACGTTGACGTTGATGGTCGAGGTAAGAGTCTCAGTGCTGTTGCCGTAGCAAGTCTTCGACAGCTGCGGGCTTCCGTTGGTAATCGAAACTGTAACCTGACAGCCCGTGCCGGGGATGGTTGCGGTGGTCGTGGCCGTGATGATCGCCGTGCCAGCCGCGGCGCCCGTTACCAAACCGCCGGGCGAAGTGACGGTCGCTATTGTGGGGTCCGAGCTTGACCAGGTCACCGAATCTCCGTTGACCTCTTGCTGGCTGCCGTCAGAGTAGATGCCATGTACGGCTAGCTGGACCTTATTGCTCGTCGGGATCGTGGCCGAAGCCGGGTTGATGTATGTCGTGCTGAGGGAAGGATGAAGGAAGAAGCCACCACCGCAGGCTGTCAGGACCACGGACAGGAACAGCGCTACGGCTACGGTCAGCACCGGCCGCTGGCGAACTCGCTTCCGTCGATGTCCCCCCGCACCGACGGAGGATTCACCACGGTTGCCAACGAAAGAATTTTCTGTTCTCGCAGAACCCATTTCTACTCCCGACATGGGGACATTGCGCCAGGCGCCTCGTGGCCGTCGAGGCCGAGTCCCCAGCTAGCCTACCCTATCTAAACTCACTCCGTCGTTCGCATTGTACTCCGCTTACATCACGTCATATCGATTGGCGGAGTTGGTTCCGCAGGGTAGGACTGCGGCAGATTTCCCGCAGTATGAATGTTATAATCGCGCCGACCATCGTGCCTCTGTTCGTAGTTGGGATGCGGAAACGCAAGCCCGCAGGCGGGCGCGAGCGCTCACGTTTGGCGTGGGCCCAAGTCTTACATCCGGAGCCTGGTATCTGGCCGTACGGAGGCACAAGGTCCGGCGCGAATTCCCCGGGGATTTGAAGGAATGATGAAACGCTTTACCGGTGTGCTGACGCTCCTGCTGATTTTGGCGGTGTCGGCGCTTGCCTCCAATGACAAGGCAGCCAAGGCCGCTTTCGAGAAAGGTAAAGCGGCGGAAGCTCGTCAGGATTTCATAACCGCTTACAATTTTTACCATCAGGCGTACGATCTCAAGCCTACGGATTTGACCTATCGCACATCCTTCGAATACGTCCGCTTCCTGGCGGCAGCAGCCTACGTTCATAAAGGCGAGCTTCTGGTCAATGCGGGCAAGCTGCAGGAGGCGCTGACCGATTTTGAGCAAGCGTTAGCCATCGATCCGTCCAGCTTTATCGCGCAACAGGAATCCAACAAGGTACGGCAGCTTCTTCAGAAGGAGGCGAATCCCACGCCGCCTCCAGCGCCGAGCACGGAATCGGCTCTGACCAGGCGCATGGAAGAAGCCACCGGACCGGTGGAACTGGCGCCGATCTCGCAGACCCCGATTACCTTGAAAATGATGGAAGACGCCAAAACGGTTTACGAGAGCATCGGCAAACTGGCGGGTATTAACGTCCTCTTCGATCCTGACTACACTTCCAAGCGCATCCGCGTCGACCTGAACGGCGTGACTTTGCAGGAAGCGCTGGAGATTACGGCTCTGGAATCGAAAACCTTCTGGCGCCCGGTTACACCTAACACCATTTTCGTCGCTACCGACACGCCAGCCAAGCGCAAGGAGCTGGAGCAGAGCGTAATCCGCACTTTTTATCTAACCAATCTTTCCCAGCCCAACGAATTACAAGATCTGGTCAATATTCTTCGCACGCTGCTCGATACCCAGCGCCTGCAGCAGTTTCCGTCGCAGCAGGCGATTGTGGTGCGCGGCACACCCGACCAGATCGCGATGGCGGGCAAGCTGATTGAGGACCTCGACAAGTCGCGGCCGGAAGTTGTGGTCGAAATCGCCATCATGCAGGTCACGCGCGACAAGATGCGCAACCTGGGCATCAATCCGCCGACCAGCGTCTCGGTCAGTCTTCAGCAGTCCACCCCGACGACGAGCACGACCACGACCGTGACCGGCGCGGCGGGAAATACGGGGACGGCTACAACGGGCAGCACCACCGGACAGATCACCCTGAACACGCTCGGCAATCTCAATGCCACCAACTTTTCTGTCACGATTCCGTCGGCGACCGCGAACTTCCTAATGAGCGACAGCAGCAGTAAGCTCATCCAGCAGCCCCAAATCCGCGCCTCCGACGGGCAGAAGGCGTCGTTAAAGATCGGTGAACGGGTACCGGTAGCGACCGGTTCGTTCCAGCCCGGCATCGGCGGCGTCGGCATCAATCCGCTGGTGAACACGCAGTTCAATTACATCGACGTCGGTGTCAACATCGATATCACGCCGCGCGTGCACGGCTTGGACGAAGTCACCCTGAAGCTGGCGGTCGACATTTCGGCCATCGATTCCTACCAGAACATCGGCGGCATCAGCCAGCCGGTTATCGGACAGCGCAAGATTGAGAACGAGATTCGCCTCAAGGAAGGGGAAGTCAACATTCTGGGCGGCATCCTGGAAAACACCCAGACCAAGTCGCTATCCGGTATCCCTGGACTGGCTTCCATTCCGCTGTTCAGGTATCTCTTCTCTGAAGAAACGAAAGAGGTAAATGACAACGAGATCGTTTTCATTCTGATACCGCACATCGTGCGCGCTCAGGATATCTTCCCCAGCAACCTGAAGGCGATCGACGTAGGTACTGCCAACACCATCTCGTTGCGGCGCGACAATCCCCCGCCCGTCAATCAGCAGCCGGGCAACGGCCAACCCGGTGGTCCTCCGGGAGCGATGAACAATCCGGCACAGCCTAGAGGTCCGCAGACGCAGCCCCAGGCCGGCGCAACCCCTTCGGCGAACGTTCAGCCCACCACGGCCTCCGCCCCGGCCGGCAGCGCGATCCTGAGCTTCGATCCGCCTACCCTGGATCAGGCCGTTGGTTCCACATTCACCGTGAACGTAAATCTGACGGGCGGGCAGAATGTCTTCTCGGTTCCGGTGCAGGTTTTGTATAACCCGCGCGTATTGCAACTGCTAAACGTTTCCAGCGGAACCATGCTTTCGCAGGACAATCAGACGGTCGCGCTGGTGAACCGTGACGACAGCATGGCTGGAATTCTGCAACTGACGGCGTCACGGCCCCCGGGAGCCCCCGGAATTTCCGGTGACGGATCGGTCTTTACCTTGACCTTCCAGGCGCGCGCTCCGGGACAGTCCACCTTGAGCATCAACCGTGCCATGATCAAGAATGCGGCGATGCAGACCGTTCCCGCGAGCGGTTCGCAAGCCATTGTGACCGTTCACTAGGATCGCCGTCTAACCCAAGAGGGTTGCGCTGAGAGCCTGCCCGGGCCGGCTGGCCGCGATCCCCAGAATCGTCCTGATGGGCGACGCCAGGAGTCTGCGTTCGCGGGCTTCCGAGCCTGCTCGGGCGGCTGCGTCGCAGCTGGTGAAAGGATTAAAATAAGGCAGTGCTTTTTCGCCACTCCCATCGCGTTCCTAGCCTGGCTCGACCCTTGTCCGAAGCCCGGACGCTGCGGACGCGCGGTTTCACCCTGGTTGAGCTGATCGTCGCCATGACGATCCTGATGATTCTGACGGCAGCCGCTACTCCGGTCATGCGGGTAGTGATCCAGCGAAACAAGGAGCGCGAACTGCGCCGCGACCTGTGGCAAATGCGCGACGCCATTGACCGCTACAAGGATGCCGCCGACCGGGGAGCGTTTCAAGTCAAGGTTGATAGCCAGGGCTATCCCCCCGATCTGGAAACTCTGGTCAAGGGCGTGGATGCCAACGGCAAGAAGCTGCGTTTTTTGCGGCAAATTCCGGTTGACCCCATGACCGGCACGACCGAATGGGGCTTGCGCTCGATGCAAGACGATCCTGATTCCGATTCCTGGGGCGAGCAAAACGTCTTCGACGTCTATACCAAGTCCGAAGGCACCGGGCTGGACGGAACAAAGTATAAAACGTGGTAGGTTGGAAAGGCAGCGCTTCGGCGCTCATCAGATCTAGCTCACGCGTCCTATGAAACGGCGTTTTCTACAGCGCGGCTTTACGCTTATTGAATTGATGGTGGTGATCAGCATCATCGTCATTCTGTTGTCGCTGGCTATTCCCAACTACACCTCGTCCATCCTGCATGCCAAGGAGACCGCGCTGCGCGACGATCTCTATACCTTACGATCGCTCATCGATCAGTACACGCTGGACAAGCAGAAAGCGCCCACCTCGCTGGATGACCTGGTGACGGCTGGTTACCTTAAGGAACTTCCCAAGGATCCATTCACCAATGCACGCGACACCTGGGTTCCAGTGACCGATGAGAGCATCATGTCGCCGGACCAGACCGAGCCCGGCATCATGGATGTGCACAGCGGCAGCGAGCAGACCTCCAGCGAGGGCACTGCGTATAACACCTGGTAAGAAGCTGTCAGCCATCAGCTGTCAGCCATCAGCTCTTGAGAAGCATTTGCTCATGCGTCTGACAGCTGAGAGCGGCTTCCCTTGACTTCTGACCGACATCTAAAACCGTAGGGAGGTTATCCTATGGCGTTGCAGTTCATCGCTCTCCTGGTGCTCGGCCTGATGTGTGGCAGCGAACTGAATGTAGCGGTTTTTGGCCATCCCACACTAAACCGGCAACCGCTCGATACCCATATCCTGGTACGTTCGTCGTTCGCCGCGCTGTTTGGCCGGGTGATGCCATTTTGGATGACATTGTCGGTGCTGCTGAATTTTCTATTGGTACTGCCTTTCGAGCATCTGAATCAGTCCGCTTGGCACTTTGCTGCGACTGCTGTGGTTATCCAGTTTCTCGCCGTGGTGTTTTCGCTGATTGCTCCGGTACCCATCAACAACCGCATTGCCAAATGGACGCCGCAATCCCTTCCAGACGACTGGAAGGTGCAGGAGCACCGTTGGGATTCGTATCACTGGTTCAGAACCTGCGCGCTGGTCGTAGCATTCGCGTTTCTAGCTCTCAGCTTCGGAGCGCGATGAGCCAGCCGGAGGATTCGCCGGCCACGAGCAGATCACTTGGACTTGTTACCGCTGGTCGGCTTGGCCCTCGAAGCCGGTTTGGCATGGGCGTCATCGTTTACCTGCTGGGCGATCCTGTTGGACTCCAGGACGAAGGTGGCCGAAACGGCGTCGACCGCGAACTGGGGCGCATCACCTGCCAGGGACACATCTTTGAAGTCGGGCTGTGCCTTGCCAACCTTGTACAGAGTCACGCTGGTCAAAGCCTGGAACTTGGCCGGATCGAGCGTCACTCCCTTGGGCACCGAACCGGGGGCCAGACCTCCGGTGTTGGGCTCCTTCACCTGCGTGGTCGCGGTGTACAAAACGTAATCGCACTGCTTCGACTTGGCCTCTGCCAGCACCGCATCCTGCGGCGCTTCGGCGTCGAGAGGAATCGCCTCGAATTGCTGCTTGGTGATTTCGCTCATCAGGTCGAGACGCAGATTGTCGGTGGGAAGCGATTCGCCGCTCAGGTCCTTGATCTTGACTACGCCGACGCGAGTCACACCCGCGGCCTTGGGAGCAACCGTCGGCGCGGGCGCGGCTGCAGGTTGCGACGCCGGAGTTGCCGCCGGAGCGGGTGCGGGGGATGGCGCAGACTCGGAAGTGGTCGAGCCCGGGGCTCCGCCCATCATGGCCGACATGTCCATGGTGCGGCAGTTGGGCGGCGCCTCGAACAGCGGCTCATCCAGCGAGGTGTTGGTCAACTCAATGACTTCGGTCGTGGTGGTGAAGGTTCCCTGCGGCATGGTCAAGGACGTGGTCTGCTTCAACGGATAGCCCAGGGCCACGCCGTTGTCCTTCATCACGATGCGATCATGGCAGCCTCGTCCGCCAGTGCATGCCATCGCCTGATACGAATTGTCGCCGCAGGACAATCCCGCCGACAGATCGGCATACCAGCCGTCCGTCTCCATCTTCATGTGCGACTGGTTGCAAGCGTCTGGACTGGAATCCATGGTCATCGAACTCTTGATGTGGCGAGCCTTGTAGCCGAACATGTCCTGGCGCTCGCCGGTGTCGGTCGAGGTGCGAGTGATGGTCACAACGCCGCCTTTGCTCGACGCCGCAGGCATGCGTCCACCCATTGCCTGAGCCATGGCCTGCATGTTGGGACAGGAACTTTCGCCGCCGCCCATGGACAGAACCATGCACTGATTGCCGGTGATGGTGATGGCGCGCTTCTGGTCGCACTGCATAATCGTGACCGCGCTGAAGCGACCTCCTCCGTAGCTGGTCTCATTGCGCATGCGTGCGCCCTTGATGTAGACCGTGCTCTCGGTAGAGTGCCCCATCACCGTGGTGCGGGTCTTGATCTTCAGATCGGCGGATGCGAAAGTTGAGCAACAGATCAGGATTGCCAGGGAATAAGACGAGAGACGCATCACCGGAAGCCTCCTTATTACCACGGTTGACATTTCCCGGAACAAGAGTGCGCGGCGCAATTCTACTTGAAACCAGCCTGAATGCGGGAAGTACAATTGTCCAGCTTTCCGGTGATCCTTGTCAGTGACTTTACGGCGGCGTGCCGGTGTTCGGCGTTCCAGGCCCGCTGCTTTGCTTCCTGCCGTCGGCGTTCGATTGGGAACGTCAGGCTGCCCTTTTGAATTGTCATCCCGACTGAGGACTTCAGTCCGAGCGGAGACGTTTTGCGATTTTGCTCTAGGTTTTTCTGGACAGCACCAGCTCAATACCCGAAAACACCATCTCCAGTTTTGCGCCGGACAGTCTGCCGATGCGCTCTATCAAAACGCTCTTATCGACAGTGACAATCTGGGACACATTCGCCACGGAGTTCTTCGGAAGCCCGGTTGCCCGCGCTGGAAGATGAACGTTCCCCGGCATCAAAGCCCACTTCAGGTTGCTGGTCAGCGGCACACAGATTACGCTTGCAATCAGGCTGCGGTTTAAAGCGTCGGACTGGACAATCAACACGGGTCTGCGAAACCCCGGAGCTGAGCCGCGAGGCGCCGGCAGCTCTGCCCACCAGATGTCGCCCTGTGCGATTACCATTGGCTACGCTGAAGAATTCGGCGGGCGGCGGAAGAGGAAAAAGAATCCGGCCCCTCGCCTATCTCGGCGCAGGCCTGGTTTATGGCCTCGGTAACCTCGTCGGACGAGTGGCGGGCCAGGTATTCTCGCAGGGCGTCGCTGAAGATTCGGCTGCGCGAACGGCGGGTCCGTCGCGCGAGCCGTTCAGCCCCTTCAAACACCTCATCGGGAATGGACACCGCCGTTTTCATACCCAAAGTATAACTTCGAAGCCGATGGCAACACAATTCCGGAATTCAGCAGCGGCAATTGCTCGTAGGCTAAAGCTGCTGAATAACGGATAATTGGTTGCTGGTTAAGAGCTAACTGCTAATGGCTATTCCTAAACCGCTCGTCCTCATCATTCTCGATGGCTGGGGCTATGCTCCGCCGTCTGACTCTAATGCCATCTCGCTGGCGCGCAAGCCTACCTACGATCGCCTGCTGGCCGAATATCCCAACACCCTGATCCACACCAGCGGCCGTTATGTTGGCCTGCCCACCGGGCAGATGGGCAACAGCGAGGTAGGGCACCTCAACATCGGCGCCGGGCGCGTGGTGTACATGGACATCACCAAGATCGATCTCATGATCGAGAATGGCGAGTTCTATTCCAACCCGGTACTGGTCAACGCGATCAAGCAGGCCCGTACCGGTGGCCGGCGTTTGCATCTCTTCGGGCTGCTGTCTGACGGTGGGGTACATTCGCACCAGAACCACATTTACGCGATTTTGCGCATGGCCAAGCAAAACGGCGTGGATCGCGTCTTTGTGCATTGCTTCATGGATGGACGCGACACTCTGCCTACCAACGGCGCCGGCTACATCGAGCAACTGCAGCAGAAGATGCGCGAATACGGCGTCGGCAAAATCGCTACGGTTAGCGGACGCTACTACGCCATGGATCGCGATAAGAAATGGGATCGGGAGAAGAAGGCTTTCGATGCCATGGTCTTTGGCGACGCCGAGGGCGGGCGCTACATTGATCCGGTACAGGGTGTGAAGGAGTCCTACAATCGGGGAGTAACCGACGAGTTCATCATTCCCTTCGTGGTGACCGACAATCGCGGCGAGCCGCTGGGCAACATTCGCGACGGCGATGTCTGCATCAATTTCAACTTTCGCGCCGACCGCGCCCGCCAGATCACGCGCTGCCTGGCCCGCAACAGCCACTTCACCCCGCAGGACGGACGCGAACTGGAAGGCTCTGAAGATCTGGATCAGACGATTCCGCGCAATCGCGTTCCCAAGGATCTCACTTACATTTGCATGACCCAGTACGACAAGCATTTCACATTGCCTGTGGTCTCGCCGCCGGAGTCGCTGACCAACATCCTGGCCAACGTGATGGCCGACCGCAGCCTGCGCAATCTGCGCGTGGCGGAAACGGAGAAGTACGCCCATGTCACCTACTTTTTCAACGGTGGCGTGGAAAAAGCGTTTCCCGGCGAAGAGCGGGTGCTGGTGCAGTCGCCCAAGGTCGCCACCTACGATTTGAAGCCGGAGATGTCGGCGCAGGGCATTGCCGACGCGGTGGTGAAGGCCATCGCCGGCAAGACCTTCGACGTGATGGTGGTGAATTTTGCCAATGCCGACATGGTGGGACATTCGGGCAAAATTCCGCCAACCATCACCGCGGTGGAAACGGTAGATGCCTGTCTCGCCCAGATTTACGCAGCCTTGCAGCAATACGGCGGAGCGATGATTATCACTGCCGACCACGGCAACGCCGAGCAGATGATCGATCCCGCAACCGGCGGCCCGCAGACGGCTCATACCACCAATCCCGTGCCGTTCATCGTAGTTGCCGAGCATGGGGTGACGCCGGCGAACTTCAAAGGCGACGCGCGCCGCTTCACGCTGCGTCCTGATGGCGCTCTGCAGGACATCGCACCGACCATGCTGGGCATGCTCGACGTCCCCCAGCCTAAGGAAATGACGGGCCACGATCTGCGGGTGTTCGTTAGCAATTAGCAATTAGCACTTGGCGCCTGACCTCGGGAGCGTTGTTGGGTGGGAGCGTAGGCCTTCAGGCCAATGAAAATCCCACCTCCGTAAACAGGTTTTAGCCTCGGTCCGGGCCAACTGCTAATTGCCAAGTGCTGCTTTCATGAAACTCCTCATCGCCATTCACCACCGTTTTGGACTCTGGCAGGCTCCCGATTGGTTCGCCCAGCGCCTGCGCCAGGATTTTCCGCAGCTTGAAGTCGTAAATCTTTCCAGCTACGACCGGGTGACGGAAGAGATCGCTGATGCTGACATCGCGATCGCGTGGTCGCTGCGTGGAGAACAGATCCTGGCCGCGAAGAAGTTGAAGTGGATTCATTCGACCGCGACCGCCGTGCACGCGCTCATGTCGCCCGAGCTGCGCGCCAGCAATATCGTGGTCACCAACGCGCGCGATGTGCACGGGCCGGTTGTTGCCGAGCACGCCCTGGCTCTGGCGTTCGCGCTGACCAAACGGCTGCCCCAGGCGGTGCGGTATCAGCAGCAGAAGCATTGGGCGCAGCACGATCTGTGGGAGGCTAGGCCGCGGCCGCGCGAGTTGAATGGCGCAACCATGACGATTGTGGGACTGGGAGGAATCGGGCGACCGCTTGCCGGCCTGGCAAGCGCGGTGGGCATGCGTGTCGTGGGCGTACGGGAGCATCCCAAGCTTTCCTGCGAAGGCGTGGATGCAATCTATGCATTCGACGGCCTCGACCAGGCATTACACGAGTCCGACATTGTGGTACTTGCTGTTCCGGTTACTCCGAAGACGCATCATCTGATGAACGCCGAGCGGCTGGGGCGACTGCGGCCGGAGGCGTACCTGATCAATGTTGGCCGGGGAGTGCTGATCGACGAAGACGCACTGGTGAGTGCGTTGCAGGCGAAGAGTTTTGCCGGCGCTGCTCTGGATGTCACCAGCGAAGAGCCACTGCCGCCGGAGTCTCCGCTGTGGGAGATGGACAATGTATTGATCACCCCCCACATTGCGGGACTAACCGAATTTATGTGGGAGCGGCATTATGGACATTATTCGGAAAACCTGCGGCGCTTCCTGGCAGGCGAGCCGCTGTTGTGGCTGGTGGATAAAGAAGAAGGGTATTGAGGGGCGGCATTTGGCAGTTGGCATTTGGCACTTAGCATTTGGCAGTTAGCACATGCGGCCGAGGCTGAAGCCTGTTTCCATTAGATGCAATGTTCGTGAGCCTGAAGGCCCACGCTTCCACCTAACCACGTTTCCTAGCCCCAACGCCAAGTGCCAAAATGCCAAATGCCAACTGCCAACGGCTAACCACCGCTTACCGGCACCGTGAAATGGAACACCGAACCGCTGCCCAGTTGGGAGGTCACGCCTAGCGCTCCCCCGTGAGCTTCGACGATGGCCTTGGCGATGGCCAGGCCCATGCCGGTGCCTTGCACCCGATAGCGCTGATCGCGGCCGCGATAAAACTTCTCGAAAATCAGCGACTGCTCCAGGTCGTCGATGCCGGGGCCGCGATCGGCCACGCTGATGCTCACCATTTGCCCTTTCGGCTCGGCGCTGATGGTAATGGGCGTTCCGCAGGGCGAATACTTAGCTGCATTCTCCAGCAACTGCGCCAGCACTTCGGCGGCTCGATCCAAATCCACCCGGACTGCAGGCAGCTGCTGCGGGATCTCGATCTTTACTTCCCGTCCCACCAGCGCCGGTTTCGACTTTTCCAGCGCCGTCTCGACCATCTCTCCCACATTGTGGGACTCACGGCGTAGCTCCACCTGCTGGGCATCGAGTTGAGCCATCTCGGCGGCTTCGCCCACCAGCCGGTTCAGCCGGTCGGTTTCTTCGTTGATGACGGTAAGCAATTCCTGGCGAGCCTCGGGACCGACCGGATCCGGCGAAAGCAATGTCGTGACCGAAAGCTTAATGGCCGTAAGGGGCGTACGGAACTCATGAGTCACGCTGTCGAGCAACGCTGAACGCAGCTTCTCGCTCTCGCGAGCGGCTTCGGCTCGAGTCAGCGTCTCGACCGCGCCCGCGCGTTCGATGGAAATAGCGATGAGGCTGCCGACCGCTTCCAGGGTTTCTCGCGAAAGCACCGCGCCCTCCAGGCCAAGACTACCGACAGGCCGCACTCCGATACGCAAGGGAACGAAGCACAGTTGCCGTTCCTCGTCGACCACCAGTTCGCCGCGTCCGCTTACCGATTCCAGTTGATCCTCGCTGAGTTCGGGATGATCGAGCCCGGTGCGATAAACCTCCTTGCGCTTGGGCAGGTACATGGCGGCGGCCTGCAATCCGAAGGCATCGCGCACGTATTGGGGAATGGAGTTGAGCAACTCCATGACGTTTTCCGTGGCCAGCAGCTGCTGGCTAAGAAAATAGAGCCGCTCCACTTCCTTGCGACGGCGAGTGGCATTTTCGGCTTCGCGGCGGGCGCGCTCCGACAGACGGCTGGCCAGAATCGCGCTGGCCAGGAACGCCAGCAAGGCAATCCAGTTCTGAGGATCGGCGACGGTGAACGTGCGAACCGGAGGCAGGAAGAAGTAGTTGAATGCGAGCGTAGCCACGATCGCAGTGGTGGTGGCGATCGTCAAACCCCAGCGGCTGGCCACTCCGAGCACGACCAGCAGAAAGGTCAGCGCCACCGTCGTGGGGTTAACCGGTAAGCGAAGATAAGCAATCACTACAATGGCGATGGTTCCTATCGCCACGGCATAGTGGTACAACGCTGCTTTCAAGCGCAGTGGCGAGATGGCGAACCTCGACCTCCGGCCCTGCTCACTTGCGGTCTGCTGCGGCGCATGCACGGCAATGATTGTACCGAATCGACTTTTAGCGTTCTCTGCCGCAGAATAAGTGGTCATGCAGAAGACACCCGAGCAATGGCTGGAGGTAACCGCTCCGGAGAAGAAGAGCGGGGTGTTCAAGCTGTTTCTCGGATACGCGCCCGGGGTGGGCAAAACGTATTCCATGCTGAGCGAGGCCATTCGCCGCCAGAGCCGCGGCGAAGACGTGGTGATCGGTGTGGTGGAGACGCATGGCCGCAAGGGCACTCAGGAACTGGCGGCCCGGTTGGAGACGGTCCCGCGCAAGAAGATCAACTACAAAGGCACCATCTTCGAGGAGATGGATGTCGATGCCATTCTCGAACGGCATCCCCAGGTGGTGCTGATCGACGAGCTGGCGCACACCAACATTGAAGGCAGCAAGCACCACAAGCGATATGAAGACGTCTTCGAGCTGCTCGACAATAAGATCGATGTGGTCTCGACCATGAATGTGCAGCACCTGGAAAGTGTTACCCCCATGGTGCACAAGATTACCGGGGTGCTGGTGCGGGAGACCGTTCCCGATTGGGTGTTGAAGCGGGTGGATGAGATTGTGTTGGCCGACGTGACGCCGGAAGCGCTGCAAACGCGTATGCGGCGGGGCGATATCTATCCTCCGGACCGCGCGGACCGCGCCCTGGGCAATTTTTTTCGTCCCAGCAACCTGATCGCTTTGCGGGAAATTGCCTTACGCCACGTGGCCCAGGTGGTGGATCGCAGCCTGGAACCGTACATCGATCGGGAAACGAGCGACACTGGACGGGACCTGCAGGTTGGGGAGCGCATCGCGGTCGGGATCAGTTCGAATCCGGCGGGACAGTACCTGGTGGCTCGCGCCTCGCGTATGGCGCAAGCCATTAACGGAGAGTTGTTCGTGGTGTATGTCGATATCGGTGCGGATGAAGATCCCGAACGCCAGCGTTCGTTGCAGGCCAACTTTCGCTTTGCCGAGAACCTGGGAGCGCAGGTGGTGAGACTGAAGAACAAAGAGGTCGCGCACGCCATGGCGGAATTCGTACGTGAAAAGCACATCACCCAGGTGATTTTTGGACATTCGGCGACCAGCGGCTGGCGCCGGTATCTGTTTCTTTCGGCCGTGCACCGTTTCCTGCGGGACGCCCCGGCGGTGGACGTTCACATCGTGAAGCAAGAGGCGTAAAGACAGTTTCCAGTTTCGAGACGGCAGTTTGAAGAACTCATTTGCGAACCAACTTGGGTTGTGTCAAGGTACGGCTTTTAGTCGGGCCAAATGAGACGCAGCAAGAATCGGGGTTTAGCTCTCTAAGACAGGATTCTCGGATGGGCTGAAGCCCTTGTTATTCTTGGCCAAGCTGCGGCACGTCTGAAGACGTGCCCTGATACAAACCTGGATCGGAACAAACTGCCACTTGAAACTCGGAACTTGAAACTGCCCTAGAAATGCATATCCGCCCGCACATTCTGGTTGTCGACGATGAGCCGCAGATCACGCGGGTTCTGCGCACCAGCTTGAATGCGCAAGGCTACGAGATCCGGGTCGCCAATGATGGCGAAACCGCGCTGGAGATCGTGAAGGATTTCGCGCCGGATCTGGTGATCACCGATCTGGCCATGCCCAACATGAACGGCATCGAACTGTGCCGGAATTTGCGCAAGATCTCGCATGTGCCGATCGTGGTGCTGTCGGTGCGCGGCGAAGAACGCAGCAAGATCGAAGCTCTGGATTCCGGCGCCGATGACTACATCACCAAGCCCTTCAGTACGGGTGAGCTGCTGGCGCGGGTGCGCGCGGCGTTGCGGCGGTCGCCTCCCAATGCCAGCCTGCCACAGACGAAGATTGAGGCTGGCGACTTCCGAATCGATCTGGACGCTCATTCCGTCAGCTTAGCTGGACGCGATGTGCATCTCACGCCGAAGGAGTTCGATGTGCTGCTCTACATGGCGCAGCATCCGCGAAAGGTGTTGACCCATCGCGCGATTCTGAATGCCGTGTGGGGTAGCAACAGCGTCGAGCAGAACGAATATCTGCGCGTCTTCGTGGGCCAGTTACGCAAGAAGCTGGAGCCGGAGGCCGGCTCGCCAAAGTATATTCTTACCGAGCCCTGGGTAGGGTACCGGTTTGAGCCAGGGGATTAGGAAGAGCAATTAGCAATTGGCAATTGGCAATTAGCTTTTGGCTTTTAGCTCTTAGCTTTTAGCAATCTTCCAACAGCTTTTTCTACTCGTCCTTTTTCACGTAAGCGCCAGCTGCCTTGGAGGTCCGAGCCGAGGCTTTCAGCAAGTTGTCGAACCTTCGGCCTTCAAAGCCTGCTACTGCCGGAACATGTTCTTGGCGATGAAGAGCACGTTTGCCGGGCGTTCGGCCAGACGACGCATGAAGTATGGGTACCATTCCGATCCGAATGGGATGTAGACCCGCAGTCCGTAGCCTTCGCGCACCAGTTGCTGCTGCAGATCACGGCGAACTCCGTAGAGCATCTGGAACTCATAGGCGGACGCCGGGATATTTTCGGCGCGCGCGAACTGCTTGAGCTCAGCAATGATTTTTTCGTCGTGCGTTGCAATACCGTGAAAGACGCCGCTCTTCATCAGGGTCCGCGCCAGCTTCAGGTAATTCGCATCGACATCTTCCTTCTTGGGGAAGGCGATGTCGGCTGGCTCTTTATAAGCGCCCTTGCACAGCCGGATACGGATGCGCTCCGACAGCAGGTCGGCTACGTCTTTCTCGCTGCGATACATATAAGACTGGATAACCGTGCCCACGCGGCCGGCGTGTCCGGGCTCGCGATGCAGGCCGCGTACGAAGTCGATGGTGCGCTGGGTGTAGGGCGAGCCTTCCATGTCGACGCGAACAAAGTTGTTGATGCGCACGGCGTGGTCGACCAACTCCGTGACCAGACGGAAGGCCAGCTCTTCGCTCACGTCCAGGCCCATGTGGGTGAGCTTGAGGCTGATGTTGGCGTTCAGCTTCCGCTGGTGAATCTCGTCGAGCATGCCGTGGTATAGCTCGGCGCTGTGCTTGGCTTCGTCGGCGTTGGTGACGTTCTCGCCGAGGTTGTCGATGCTGACGCCGGCGCCCCATTCGTTGACCACCTGGGCAGCGTGAATCACGTCGGGCAGGTCAGTACCGGCAACGAAACGCTGGGAAAAACGCAGTCCCAGCGGCGACTGTTCGGCGAAATGGCGCAGTCCTTTGCTCTCGGAAAGCCCGATGAAGAGCGACCTCAGCATGCCGCCCTCCGGAATGGTGCAGGGGAGAGTACCAGGAAATGTTCGATTGGAGTCTGTTGGGGGAAAGAAGCGGGGTCGAAATCCCGCAGGACGCAATGGCTCATAGTTGGCTCGCGGCCGGCTCTTCGGCCAGCTTGGCGGTACATATTGGTGTATCACAGACCGGCGCGTAGTCCTAGGAACTGCGTCACATGACGGCGTGCGAAAAAAGCTATCAGCTGAGCGCAAGATGTTAACTCTTACGTCAGTTTGGGGTCACTGCGGCGCCTGATGAGAAAGTCGTTTTCATTTCGCCGCGTTGATATCGCATGCCGGTCGCCCCGCCGAGATGGGACTGCTTCCAGGCAGGGTGTCGCCTACGATACCGATCAGTGCTCGTCGTCCGGATCGCCCTCGGCTTGGCGGCCGATGTCGATCAGCACTGCGAGAGTCCGGCGAGTGCACTTGACGTCGTCTTCCCCCACGCTAGCCAGCAGTTCGGCATCGACTTTTTCCCGCGCCGCTTTTTGGGCTGCGGCGGCAGCCTTACCGCGCTCGGTCAGCGTCACCGTCAACTTGCGGCGATCCTCTTTGTCCACCGCCCGCTCCAGATAGCCGCGCGTTACCAGCGCGTCGACCAGCTGTCCCGCCGCTTGCTTGGAGATGCGGAGCTCCTTAATTAGCTGTCCAAGCGGAATGTCGGGAACACCTAACGCGAGTCCGCCGATCACGTAAAGGCCGTTTCCGGGGATGTCGTCATAGCCTGCCTCGTCCAGGGCCCGGCGCATGGCAGTTCCGTAAGTGGTGCGCGCGTGCCGGAGCAGCGCAGGTAGGGCAATTTCTTCGAACCAAGGCTTTTCGGGAGTTTCGTTTGTCATGCGAGGGACGATACTATCAAACATAAAGACAGTCAATACTAGTTACAGTCATTATTTTGGACAAAAATCCTTGCGGTAAGAAGGGATGGACCTTCCCCACTCATCCGTAAAAGCCGCGAAGGAATGGGACACGCTGGCAGCCACGGCTTGTTTTCAGTTGAGTGAGGAAAAATAATCCAGATGTTGGCGTGTGCCGAGCATAGTACCGCTTTACATTAGTACCGTATTGCGATAGTATTCTCCGTGATCAAAACCTTCCGCGACGCCGAGACGCAGCGGCTTTGGAGAGAAGAACGTAGCCGCCGTCATCCGGCGAGTGTTCTGAAGGCCGCAGTGAAGAAACTGCAGATGCTGAACGCAGCGGCCGGCCTCGGTGACCTGGCTGTGCCGCCGGGCAACCGACTGGAACGTCTTAAGGGCGATCGGGAAGGCCAACACAGCATTCGCATCAACGAGCAATACCGTGTCTGTTTCGTGTGGCGCGAAGGCAACGCTTACGACGTGGAGATCACGGACTATCACTGAGGAGGCCAAGAACATGGCGCAGCGGAAGCAAAAAACGATTGCCGCTCATCCGGGAGAAATTTTGCGCACGGAGTTTCTGGAGCCCATGGGGATTACGGCCTATGAATTGGCGAAGGCGGTGCATTTCCCTGGGATCTACGAGATTGTGCGCGAACAGCGGGCGATCAGCGCCGACGTCGCTCTCCGTCTGGGCAAGTACTTCGGGATGACGCCGCAGTTCTGGATGAATCTGCAAGCCGATTACGACCTGCGCCGCGCCGCAGCCAGTGCGCCGTTGAGCAAAATCAAGCCGCGGGACGCGGCGTAGACTCACCACCCACTCATTCGAAAACCGCGAATGAGTGGGGCACCCCGGCCAGCGCCGTCAGGTGGTAATTCCCAAAGCTGTGTTCGAGGCTCTCCAGCTTCAGGAAGGGGATTTTCTCGAGGTCTCCATTGAAAGCGGACGGCTGGCGATGCGACCAAAGCGGCTCATGGATTTGGACGACATTCTCACTCAGAATGGGCACGCCAAGGTGAGCCAGGGCGAAGCGCAACTGAAAGCTGGCCGTTCCAAGCCTTGGCGGACCATAAAGCATGAGCTGGCAGGTTGAGCTCTCCGCCAGTGCCGAGAAAGAGATTCGGCGCCTGCCGCGCGACCGCCAAGCGCGTCGGAAGGAAAGATCAAGCCTCGGTCGGTGGCGTCGGAAGCGCCGTATTCAGTGGAGTTGCTCTTTCCTGTGACAAGGCTACGGGACCTTATAGTTCCTCACCCGCAGCCACTTGGCCACGCAGAAGAAATGTCTTGGGGTATTTCCCTTTCCCGCATAGCTTGAATGAAACAAAATCTTTATACCAGTCACCTTCCGGCACTTGAGGGCGAGACTCGATCCACTGGCGAAGCCGGTTCAAATCTTCCAGGCTGATCTGCCGATCGTGCATGCGCTGCACAAGATGCTGACGAACGCCGGGAGGCATCTCGGACCAGCGACAGATGTGCGGCATCACTCACCGAAGACGAAGCGGCCCAACTGATCGCCCAACTGCTCCACTTCTTTCGGATTGCTGGCATCGCGAAAGCGCTGCGCCAGCTCGAAAAAGGCCCGCTCCTTTTCCTTTTGAGCCTGGATACCTTGCTCGATCAGTTCCACCAGAACGCGGTTGTCGCTAAGACGGCGCTTCCTGGAGATGATTTCAACTTCCTTGGCGATCTCCCGAGACAGGGTTACGCTGCGGCGGACATGCTTAGCAGTTGCCATATGCATCAGTATACACCAGATTGGTGCAGGGCAGCATACGCGAGCAATGCGCCGACTAATCTACCGTGGGTATCGGCCCGGCTGGAGAAGTGCATGGCACATCAAGCTGAGGATGGACTTTTGTAAGCGTGGTCCAGTGGTCTGGCCCGGCCAGGCGGTCAAATGCACCTTCTAAATCACTCACAATAGTTGGCATACCGACATATTCACCCCGTAGCTCCTCTACTGCCATCTCGTGATTATCGAAGCTGATCAAGGTTCGGTTCATCGGAAAAGCGTCAGCGTGAGCCTCTACGTAGTTCCGGAAGAGCCAGAAGTAGTCGGCCTTACGAAAATACGAGAAGAGTTCCTTCACGCTAGATTCTGGAATAGTACCTGTCCACTCCCCACAGTAGTTCGTATCGCGATCTCCGTCGTAATTCACGGAGCCGTCTCCATGAACTTCGATCGTGTACGAAGGGCATTTAGCGGCACACCGTGTCCGCTCCAGCGTCATTCGCACGGAGCTCCAGTTCACCACGTCCGGGAAAGCAACGCGCTCCGCGAGGCGTCTGTCCGCGGGCACTATCGCGACAAAGAAGGGGAAAGTGGCTTTAACTGGTTTGCCATTTCTTTCGAACGGCCGGAAGCGACACTGCAAAGCCGCCTGGCTGGCTTGTTGGCAGTATGTGCTGTCGCAAGCGCCCATTGGAATTGCGGAAAGTACAGAGCCGTCTATGCCGACCGTCATAGCCAAGCCAACCGATATCGGCGTCCATCCGTCGGGAACATCTGTTCGTATCCGGAGAATATCTTTTACGAAAGCAATGTGCTGATGGATTTCAGGCTCGTTAATGATAACGGCATCCTGCGCTGGGGCGAACTGTGCCATAGAACCAGCAGCGAGAATGATCACAAGAAGGCGATACACTCTATTCCTCAGCTAACATGAGCTCACATTACGCGAACCGCAGATCCCTCGACTCCGCTTCGCTCCGCTCGGGATGACACGTCACGGGAATCATGGTCTCGGCTGACAACTGCACACTGACAACTGACAACTGTCTTCCTCACTCCCATTCAATCGTCCCCGGCGGCTTGCTGGTCACGTCGTACACCACGCGGTTGATTCCTTTCACTTCGTTCACAATCCGGCTGGAGATGGTTTTCAGGACTTCGTGCGGCAGGGGAACCCAGTCGGCGGTCATGCCGTCTTCGGAATGTACCGCGCGGATGGCGCAGGTGTAGGCGTAGGTGCGCATGTCGCCCATCACGCCTACCGACATCACTGGCAACAGCACGGCGAACGACTGCCACACTTTGTTGTACAGGCCGGCGCGTTTGATCTCGGTCACGACAATGTCGTCGGCTTCCTGCAAGAGCGCGACGCGGTCGGCCGTGACTTCGCCCAGGATGCGCACGGCCAGCCCCGGCCCGGGGAACGGCTGGCGCTGCAGGATGTCTTCTGGCATGCCGAGGTCGCGGCCTATCTGCCGCACCTCGTCTTTGAACAGCTCTTTGAGCGGCTCGATCAGCCGAAGTTTCATCTTCTCCGGTAGTCCGCCAACATTGTGATGGCTCTTGATGACTTGCGACGGGCCACGCACCGAGCGCGACTCGATCACATCGGGGTAGAGCGTGCCCTGTACCAGCCACTCGACTTTGCCGTGCAGTTGCTCGATGCGGTGGGCTTCTTCCTCGAAGACTGCGATGAATTCGTTGCCAATGATCTTGCGCTTCTTTTCCGGATCGGTCACGCCTGCCAGCTTGCTGAGAAAACGCTCGCTGGCATCGACCGCGTCGATGTTGAGGCCGAGCTTTTCGCGCAGATTCTTCTGCACGCTCTGAAACTCGTTCTTGCGCAGCACGCCGTTGTTTACGAAGATGCAAGTGAGCTGATCGCCAACGGCGCGATGCACCAGCTCAGCGGCGACAGAGGAATCGACACCGCCCGACAGACCGCAGATCACGCGACCCTGGCCGACCGTCTGGCGGACACTGGCGATGGTTTCGTCGATGAAGCTTTGCGGCGTCCAGTTCGGCTTCAGGCCGCAGATATCGAAGACGAAGTTGCGCAGGATCTCGGTGCCTCGCGGCGTGTGATGGACTTCCGGGTGGAACTGTACCGCGTAGAACTTCTGCGCGGGATTCTGAATGGCGGCGACTGCGTTCGAGGTCTTGGCGATGAGTTCGAAGCCGGGAGGCAATTCATCGGCCTCATCGCCATGCGACATCCAGACCGGCAGCGGCCCTTCGAGGCCCTTGAACAGCGGGGACGTCGCGGTCAGTAATTCGACCTGCGCGTGGCCATACTCACGTTTGTCGGCGGCGCGAACTTTGCCGCCTAACTTGTAGACCATGAACTGCAATCCATAGCAGATGCCCAGCACCGGCAATCCGAGATGCAGCACGCGGTCGTCGGCTGGAGGCGCGTCGGCGTCATAAACAGAAGATGGGCCGCCCGACAGGACAATACCAGCCGGCGAGTAGCTGTTAATCTCTTCCAGCGAAGCGGTGCAGGGAAGGACGACGGAGAAGACATTCTGTTCGCGGATGCGGCGAGCGATGAGCTGCGAATACTGCGCGCCGAAGTCGAGGACAACGATTGATTGGGTTTCCACCATTTACTTTGCCAGAGGACGGCAGCAGTGTAAAGCGGCACGGGAGGTTCTGGCTAGACCAGCGAGAATCTTTGGCCAGGTGGGATCGAGTTTACCCCGCCCTGGGCCGAATGACGGCCTGGCAGACTGCTGAAAAACTCCCGACAGAGGCTGCGCCGGCTGAGGAACAAAAAAGGACTTAGACGCTGGCCTGAAGAGACTGTGTCGCGACCCGGTCGCCGCTACGCGGCTCGGAATTATTTCCCACCTTACCCGGGGCTGCGCCCCGGTCTAACTCCATAACCGCCGCTGCGCGGCTAGTATGACCGTTTGCCCGCGAGTTTTGTTTCACTGGAAAAGTGTAAATGCGGTTGTGACACAGTCTCTGAAGGCCGGCTCTACCTGAACTTCGAGATCCAACAAGTTTTTCAGCAGCCCAGTCTAAGTCTTGTTTCGCGCCAGGGCGCGGCGGATGGTTTCGTCGAGAGCGGCTTTGGCTTTGGTGTATTCCTCAGGCGAGATGTTGCCCTGCTGACGATCGATCTCCAGCTGGAAAAGCTCTTCCTTCATGGCCTCCAGCAGCAGCGCGTTGCGATCGCGCGGGGATGCCGCCGGCTCGATGTAGTCGGCGAAGTCGCCGGCTGCGGCGGAAGAATCAACGGGCACCGTGCCCGGACCGGCCGCGGCCACGGCAGCCGATGGCGGACGGTTTGAGCGGGAAATAACGAAAGCGCCGCCCATCACCAGCACCAGCGCGAATGCTCCGAGGATGTAGACGCGATACTCGTGCAGTGGATCAGGCGCGTCGATGGGAGCGCCCAGACCTCCGCCGGGGCGACTGCCGTTGGCGGCCGCTTGCGAGCCACCCATGGCGCCGCCGCCGGAGTCGCCTGCGGCCTGGCCTTCCTGACCACCCTGCGCGCCCGGCTGATTGTCAGCCTGGAAGATTCCCGAACCGGCGATGCGGTAGCTGAGATCCTCTCCCGGCTTGACGTTGGTAGCGACCATGATGACCGACTGCGGGTCGGCCATCGACTGGAACCGCTGCGCGACCTTGGGCGTGAACGTCATAGTCTTGGGCAGCATCACCACGAAGTGCTGCACATCGCCTAGTGGCTTGGGCGAGAAGCTGGCTTCGCCGCTGTAAGGCATGTGATAGGCAATCTGGAACTGGGTCTCGCCGGGACGGAGCGGATAGCTGAGCAGGTAGTGATTCTTCTGCGAGCCGGGCGCGGTGTCGGTCGCGATGGGCTGTCCACCGGGCCCCTTGGCCTGGGCCGATTCCAGCTCGGCGCCCTCGGGCAGAACGATCTCGAAGGTACCCTTGTCGTTGGCTTGGGTGCGCGGCGGCTCGGACTTGTTGGTGAGGGCGTAAAGCGTGATTCCCTGGAGCTGCTTGCTGTCGCTTTGCAGGCGATCGACTTCAACCGTCTGGCTGAGGCCGTCGACCCTCTTCGCTGAGTCGTATACGGTGAGTTCGGCGGAGGTGCTTCCAGGCATCAGCGGACCGCCTTGGGGAAAGTAGTTCACGCCTTGATGCGTGGTTCGCACCATGTGCGGCGCTTGGTTGTCTTTTGGAGCCGGGAATGAGAATCGGCCCTGAGCGTCGCTCTTGGTGGTGCCAATCTCCTGCATGCCCTGCGAGAGCGAAAGCAGCGTGACTTCGTCGCCGGCGGCTGGCTTGCCGGTGGTGCCGTTGGTAACCGTGCCCGTAATGTTCTGGGCGGCAGCGAAAGAGGTGAGCAGGAGAATGGTCAGGACCTTGGGCAATACTGAGAAAAGCAGGTCCCTCGGCTCGGACTGAAGTCCTCGCTCGGGATGACAATTCTGTTGGGGATCACACTTCTGCTCGGAACGACACTTCTGGAGGTTGATTCGAGCTTGCTGATGGGGACACCTGCTCACGCGCGGCCTCCGTGGGGACGAACGCCGGCGCGACGCGTGCCGTGGCGAATCACCGAGCGCGCCTTCTCGATGGACTCCATTTCGGCCAGGATGGCGGCGGCTTCGTCTTCCAGCGAGGCGCGCTGCACGGCGTAATCCTGCTCACTCAGCTTGCCTGCTTTGTACTCGAAGTTGAGGTCGCGCAGATTTTCGTAGGTCGCGTCTTTGCGCTCCTGCAAATACATGTGACGCGTCTTCTCTTCGGCGGCGTCGACTTCTCCGGGCTGATAGAAAACGTAGACGAATAAGGCGGCCGCAAAGAGTGTGCAGCCGAAGAGCGCGAATACCGTATCTTGTCCGATAAAAGCGAAGGCGATCAGGGCATACATCAGGATTCAGTCTCCTCCACCCCAACAAGTCCAACGGCGGGACTTGCCGGGGAGCACGGCAATACGAAAACCACGAAAGCGTTGACCAGCGCGTACATCAAAATTCGGTCTCCTGACGGGCCTTCTTGCGAAGGTCGTCGAGTTGTTCCGCGCCGAGATTCGGAGTGGGCACGGGTTGAGCCACGGCGTGCGCTCTCCACAGGCGCACCAGCCAGACGGTCAAAATTATTGCCAGGGCAAAGACCGCGAAGGGCATGATCCAGGCAACGCGGTTGAAGCCGGTAGTAGTGGGCGCGGCCAGCACGGTGTTGCCGTACTTCTGCACGAAGCTTTGCAGGATGAGCGAATCGTTGTCGCCGCGTTCGATGCCGGCGGCCAGCTCGTCGCGCATGCGATCGGAATATTTGCAGCCAACGTGATTGCACTCCAGTAAGACCTGATTACAGCCGCAGGCGCACATCAGGCCGTGACCGAGCCTGTTAAAGCGGGCATCGCTGTCGGCGCCCAGGAAGACGAGGGCCAGCAGCGCGATGAGCAGAAGCTGGGCGATGCGAAGTTTTCCTGACAGCAGTTTCGAGTTTCTAGTTTCTAGTTTCAAGTTATGAGTACCAATATTGTGTTTGAAAGGCACACCTTCTGGCGCGCCGTACGACCTTCCCGTAAGATTGTCATCCCGACCGAGGGCTTCAGCCCGAGCGGAGGGACCTGCTGTTCTGCCGTCCCTACGGGACTCGGGTTCATTTATTGTCACCTACCCAGCGCTAAAGCGCTGGGCTACTCTCTTGCGTCCCGCTTCGCGGGACTAGGGTCATGGCAAGCTCGGCCGTACCGCATTGCATGCTTCTCGATCTCATGCGGTCGGATCCCGCCTGTAGATCCTTGAACTGCAAACCGCAGATCCCTCGGCTTGGACTGAAGTCCTCGCTCGGGATGACAGTGAATGGAGATGACTCGTGACGCGAACCTGAAGGTTCGCTCTACCTATTCACGATTCACGAATCACGATCCACGATCCACGATCCACTACCTTCAATCTCCGCCCACGCCGACCACACCTCGTCTCGAGGCCTCGGCCTCGGCGCGATCCCGTTCTTTCTGCGTCGCCTTCGCGGGCTTCATGTTGGGGAACAGCGCGATCAAAGTCCCAATCACCACCACCACCACGCCAATCCAGATCCACATTACCAGCGGATTGAAGTGGGCCTTGATGATCGGCTTGCCCGTGTCCTGATTGCGGCCGGTGTAGACCAGGTAGAGATCGCCATTCGGGCGCGAGCGATTGGCCACGATGGTCGACGTCTGCTCGCTGGCTTTGTAGAAGCGGCGCTCGGGATACATGGTGTCGATCAGCTTGCCGTGCCGGTACACGTCGATGACCGCCCATTCGCTGCTGTAGTTCGGCTTGTCGTCCTGGGTGTAGGACTTGCACACCAGAGTGAACTGGCCGATCTGCATTTTGTCGCCGAAGCCCATTTCCTGCTCTTTGTCGAGATTGAAGGGCAGACCGGCGAAGCCGATGACGATGAGGATGATGCCGAAGTGAACCAGGTATCCACCGTAACGGCGAGTGTTGCGGCGAGTGATGGTCACCATGCCTTCCAGCATGTTGACGCCGGTTTGACGGGCGATGACGCGGCCGCCGCGCCAGAATTCGCCGACCACCGTCGCCGTCACCAGTACCGAAAGCGAGATCGCTACCAGCGAGTAGAAGTAGGCTGAATCTTCCCACGGCTTCATGCCGCCGATCATGAGCGCGATTGCCGTCAGCACAGCCAGAGCGGTCGGCCAAATGAAGTTACGCTTCACGCGATCGAAGGTTGTTTGACGCCAGGCCAGCAGCGGACCGACTCCGGTCAGCAGCACCAGGAAAATTCCGATGGGGACATTCACTCGATTGAAAAACGGCGGACCGACCGTGACTTTCGATCCCGTGACCCACTCGGACAGCACCGGAAAAAGCGTGCCCCACAAAACTGCGAAGCACGATACGAGCAAAACCAGATTGTTGAACAGGAAGCTGGATTCGCGCGAGACCAGCGATTCCAGGCGATGCTCGCTCTTCAGCGTCTCGCGATTGCGCACGAAGAAGAACACGCAGGTGGCAAAGATGATCGCCAGAAACCACACGAACCAGGTGCCGATGCTGGATTGCGCAAACGCGTGAACTGAACTGACCACGCCGCTGCGCGTGAGGAACGTTCCGAAAATGGCCAGCAGAAATGTGGTAAAGATGAGCCACATGTTCCACATTTTCATCATGCCGCGTTTTTCCTGCATCATGACCGAATGCAGGAAGGCAGTCATGGTGAGCCAGGGCAGCAGCGACGCGTTCTCAACCGGATCCCATCCCCAGTAGCCGCCCCAGCCGAGCACGGCGTAGGCCCAGTGCGCGCCCAGGAAAATTCCGCAGGTCAGAAACAGCCAGGCCACCATGGTCCAGCGGCGAGTGATGTGGATCCATTTCTCGCCGGGATACTTCATGATCAGCGCGCCCAGAGCGAAGGCAAACGGAACGGTGACGCCGACGTAGCCGAGATAAAGCATCGGCGGATGGATCACCATCTCGGGATATTGCAGCAGCGGATTGAGGCCGTTGCCGTCGGCGGGAATCTGTCCGCTGACCAGGCCGAACGGGTTGGCGGCGAAGTTGATCAGCAGCAGGAAGAACACCTGCACTGCGGCGATGATGGCAGAAGCGTACGCGGTCAGTTGCGGATCGACCTTGTAGCGCAGGCGCAGCACCAGCGCGTACGACGACAGCAGCCAGGCCCAGAACAGCAGCGAGCCTTCCTGTCCCGACCAGAGCGCGGCGAACTTATAGGCGATGGGCAGGTCGCGATTGCTGTGGTGCAGAATGTAGGCGACCGAGAAGTCGTTGCCCAGCGCAGCCATCACCAGCGCCAGGCCGGCGATGGTGACCGCGGCCCAGGAGGCAATGCCGGCGCGACGGGCAGTTTCACCCAGACGGTCGTCTTTGCGGAACAGCGCCATCACGCCCGCCACGAACGAATAGCCAGCGAGCGCCAGGGCCAGCAGGAGTGTGAAACTTCCAATTTGCGGCATGATGACTATTTACCCGTATGCGTTACTGCCGGACCAATCCCGGCAGTGCCATCCAATGGATGCAATTTTACTCGCAATCGCAAGCGCGAATGGCGAATTGTGGAATGAGAGAGTACAACTTTGCGGGAGCGCGAAGGAGCGTCTTGTCTTTACCTTCGACGGTAAGGCAGCCGGCTGACTCGGCAAGCGGAACGGTGGACAATCTCCGAGGAAATGCCGGCCCCAAAGAAAACAGAGAGCCGGGAAGAAGGAGGTCGTTTCCTTTCCCAACTCTCTGGTTACAGTATAGCACATTCAGGTGGGTTTTTGATAGGTTTTGGCGGATTTATTATTTCCATTCATATCAGCGTAGTACGTCGATTTTCGACATGTTTGTGGGGCTTGACAAGATTTTCCCAAAGCGAGAATTGGACGTGGCGGTGAGTACAGTTTCCCAATTTGAAACCGATCCCGGGGTTTGATTGGCCAAAGAGGATCTGTCGTGCCTCCGGCACTCGGATCCTAGACGTGGAGACTTGACGCGAGCCTGAAGAGACTGTGTCACAACCTCGTGCCGCCGCTCCGCGGCTCTGCGTTTCTCCCACTTTTCCCGCGGGCTCACGAGGCTGTTACGAAACCGTGCCGTCGCTACGCGACTCGGAGATTTTTTCCACTTCACCCAGCACTCCGCCTCCGGCTCCGTGCTGGGCTAGATTATACCGTGCCTTCGGCACTCGATTTCGCGCGGTTTGTTCCACCGATATAAGCACGGACCGAGTTTCGTAACAGCCTCTCACGCCCGCGGCTAAAACAAATATCGCCGCTGGGCGGCTGGCGGAAGATGATTTCGATGCGTTCGTCCGACCGGAAATTCCGTTTGCCAGTTGCGACACAGTCTCTGAGGGCCCGCACTACCCGAACATCGCACTACCCATACATCGCACTACCCATAGAGCGTACTACCCACAGAGCACACTACCCGAACCTTGCCTTTTTCTGCGGCCAGCCGGAGTGCAGACTCCCACAAGCTATTTCGTCTCCGGCTTATCGGTCTTACAAGGCGATATCTCGGGATTCTGGATTTCGCCGTCTTTTGGCGGAGGCCAGGTCGCCGTATAGCAACCCGAGTCGACATACTTGCCTTGATCGAAGCGGTAGAGGGTAAGCGTACTTTCGGAGGCAGAGACGTGGCGCATGGTCACGATGTCGGAAAAGCCATTAGTGCTGTCGGGTTGCAGGGTGTAGCTGGCGGCGACGGTGTCGAGCAAGGAAACATAACCATCGGGCGAGTTCTGAAAGATCCAGAGCGGGCAGTTCGAACCGTCGCAACCTCCTTCCATGCTGATCGAGGAAGCCAGCACCACGGGGCCAGCCTTGCCTCCCAGATCGACCATTCGGATGCGCACGATGGAGGCGACTTCGCGGATGCGGTCGTCGGTGTAGCCGCGATCGCTCATCGGCTTTTGCAGGCGCGCCGTAATGGCGTCGATCAGCGCGGTGCGGTCCGCTTCCTTCAGCTTAGAGGTGTTGGCAATGCTGGGATCATTACGGCTGATGACCTCCTGGTTATGCCAGTCCCAGGTGAAATCGGCGGCCAGAGCCAGAGAGCAGAGCAGCACAATCGCCAGCGTTGTGCGACGGATTTTCGTCGAAACATCCATAACCCGCTTGTACGACAGATGGAGTGGCCGTGTCCAGAGAAGAGGATGAGGTCGTGGTGCCGTCCTACAGGACTCGATTTTTGTATCCCGACTCAGGACTCCGCCTACGGTTGTGTCCTAGGCAAGATACAGCTCGCCCTTGCGGGCTCAAGTTTCGGAGGTTGCGGCCTCATTGGCAAACCGCAGAGGATCGCGATAGAAACCAAATGGAGACCTCGCGAAAGGCGCCACACGAACCCTGAACCAAAACGGTCACATCAATATGGGCAAAGCGAAAGCTTTGGGCTGACGCCGGAGGAGTAACTCTGGTAGTCTCGGCCCACAAGGAACATGCAAGCGATGCCGCCGGCCAAACCCTCGCGGAAAATTGTTCGCCAGAAAACTACCGGCCCCTTGGTGAAGGCCATGCCTTCGCCGCAGGGGCACGACTCGCACGAACTGGTCATTATCTCGGGCATGAGCGGCGCGGGCAAGGCGTCGGCGCTGAAGACGTTTGAGGACCTGGGCTATTACTGCGTCGACAATCTCCCGGTCGGGCTGATCGGCAACTTTGCCGAGCTGGTGCTGGACACGATGGAGATTCAGCGCGCGGCCCTGGTGGTCGATATCCGCGAAGGGGCGCGGCTGGACAAGCTGCCACAAATCCTGGGTTCGCTGCGACGACTGGTGAAGACTACGGTGCTCTTCCTGGAAGCCGATCAGGATGCGTTGCTGCGGCGCTACAGCGAGACTCGCCGTCCGCATCCGCTGGGACGCGATGTCTCGGTGCGAGCTTCGTTGTCGTCGGAGCGGCGCCGACTGCAGCCAGTAAAGGCGCTGGCCGACCTGGTGGTCGATACCACGAAGTTCAACGTCCACGAACTGCGGGCGATGCTGACGGAGCGATTTCAGGGCGGCGATCGCGCCAGGAATATTCTGATCTCGTGCGTGAGCTTCGGTTATCGCGAAGGCGTGCCCGAGGACGCGGACCTGGTGTTCGATGTGCGCTTCCTGCCCAATCCGCACTTCATTCCCAAGTTCCGTCCGTTTACCGGGCGGCATCCGGCGGTGGCGAAATATATCCGCTCGTTTCCCCAGACGAAGGAATTCATCCGGCGGATTTCCGAGCTGCTGATCTACCTGATCCCGCATTACATTCGCGAAGGCAAGAGCTACCTGACCATCGCCTTCGGCTGCACCGGCGGCAAACATCGCTCGGTGATGATCGCCGAGGACGTGAAGAAGCGGCTGAGCAAGGCTGGGTACAACGTGAAGGTCGCGCATCGGGATTCGCCGGTAGAAACGTAGATCGAGAAAGATGAGTCACGCCCGGCAAGCAGGGGCTAAGCTCTTCCGTCTCGCTGCGCGAGACTAGGGCCATGAGTCAGCATATCTAATATGCGGAGCCGACGTCTATGCGGAGCCGGCGTCTTCGGATGGTTACCCGACAGTAGTGATCCTTACCATTTCCTCCCATCCGCAAATCCAGTAGAATCGCTAATTGAACCTGAGTCGCCCTAATGTGTCCTGGCCTGCGCTGCGCTCCCCAGCGTTTTGCCGCTATCCGCGGAGATTATGCGTCGACTGAACCGACTGCTCCGTTATGTCCGGCCTTATTGGTTTTACCTGCTGGCGTCTGTCATCTCCATGGCGCTGGTGGGACTGTTTGACGCGTTCCGCCTGCTGCTGATCGGCCCTATCTTTGACCGCGTGCTGAATCCGGCGGCCCAAGGTAACAACCTGCCGCTGATTCGCGTTCCTCTCAGTCATCGCACCATCGAACTGGGATGGTTTGTTCCTGAACATTTTCACAACGTGTGGACCATCGTGGCGTTCGCACTGGTGGCCTCGACGGTGCTAAAGGGCATCTTCGATTACGTCGGTACTTACCTGGTGAACTATGCCGGCTTCGGCATGATTACCGACCTGCGCAACGAGCTGTACACGGCGACGCTGCGACGCTCGGTGGCGTTCTTCCAGAAGCATTCCACCGGCTCCCTGCTCTCGGCGATCATCAACGACGTGGAGCGGGTGCAGTTTGCCATGTCCAGCGTGCTGGCGGAATTTCTCCAGCAGTTCTTCACCTTCATCTTTACCGGGCTGGTGGTGATCGGGCTGGGCGGGCGCCTGACGTGGGTGCTGATTATCTTCGTACCGTTTGTGGTGACCGCGGCCCGGCGCGTGGGACAGCGGGTTCGCTCCACCACTCGCCGTGGTCAGGACAAGCTGGCCGAGATCCAGAACATCCTGCACGAAACCATCACTGGCGTCCGCATTGTAAAAGCCTTCTGCATGGAAGCCTGGGAGACGCTGCGCTTTCGCGAGGCGGCGCGGCGACTGTTCCGCGCCAATCTGCGCTCGGCGGCCGCCTTTGCCGTCAGCTCGCCCATGATGGACATCTTTGGCGCGGTTGCGGTGGCCATGCTGATCCTGATGGGCCGCGAGTACATCAAGCGCGGCTTCTTCACCGAAGGCGTTTTCCTGGCATTCATTATCGCCGTGTTCAAACTTTACGAACCGGTGCGTAAGTTCGGACAATTCAACAACAATTTCCAGCAGGCGCTGGGCGCTTCCGATCAGATCTTCAATTTCATGGATTCGCGTGACGATGTCCGGGAGAAAGCCGGCGCCTCCAAGCTGCCGCCGTTTCATCAGGGCATACGCTTCGACCACGTGTACTTTGGCTATTCGCAACCTGAGGACGAACGCGAGGTATTACGCGACATCAACCTCGACGTCAGTCCCGGCGAGGTGGTCGCCATCGTCGGCTCCAGCGGATCGGGCAAGACCACGCTGGTCCACCTGCTGCCGCGCTTCTTCGACGTCACCCGCGGGCAACTGCTGATCGATGGCCATGATGTTCGCGATCTCACCGTTGCCTCGTTGCGCTCGCAGATCGCCATCGTCACGCAGGACACGATCCTGTTCAACGACACGGTGCGCAATAATATCGCGTACGGGCATCCCGAGGTTCCGCACTTCAAGGTAGAAGAGGCGGCGCGCGCGGCGCTGGCCCACGACTTCATCATGGCGCTGCCCGAGGGTTACGATTCGGTCGTCGGCGAGCGTGGGCTGCGCCTGAGCGGCGGCGAGCGGCAACGGCTATCGATTGCGCGCGCCATTCTGAAGGATGCGCCGATTCTGATTCTGGATGAAGCCACCTCGGCGCTGGACACCGAGAGCGAGTCGCTGGTGCAAACCGCCCTGCAGAACCTGATGACCGGGCGCACGGTGTTTGTCATCGCTCATCGTTTGTCGACGGTGCGGCGCGCTGATCGCATCCTGGTTTTAGAAAACGGAATGATTACCGACGAAGGTTCACACGAGTGCCTGATCGGCCATACTGGCACCTACCGCCGCTTATATGATTTGCAGTTTGAAGATATCGAAACCGCTTCTGGAACTGAGTGATCGACATGAACATCCGCTCCATGACCGGGTACGCGCAAGTCAAGACTAACGTCGACGACGAACTCACGTTGACGTTAAGCTTGAAATCGGTCAACCATCGGTTTCTGGATCTGCACCTGCGGCTGCCGGTCGAACTCGATCCGGTGGAGATGAAGGTCCGCCGGGTGCTGAAAGAGCGCCTGCATCGCGGGCATATCGAAGTGACGCTGAGCCTGGAACGCAGCGGCGGCGCGGCGTTTTCGGTGAATCGCGAACTGGTAGGCGGATATCTGCGGACCTTCCGCGAGGTAGCCGAGGAATTTGGCGTGAGTGCCGACCCCGACCTGAACGCGGTGTTGAAGCTGCCGGGCGCCTTGAACGCCGCCGAAAACGGCGACGCCATGGTGATTCTGGAGAAGCAGGTAACCTCGGCGCTGGAACAGTGCATCGAGCGGCTGAACATCATGCGCGAGGAAGAAGGCCGGGGCGCGGTTTTCGAGTTGCGCGATCGCATGACGCATCTTTCGTCGGCCACGCATGAAGTGGAGCAGCTCCGCGGCCGGGTGTTGAAGGCGTATCACGAGAAGCTGCATGGCCGCATGCAGGAACTGCTGGGCTCGCATGTCGATCCCGACCGCATTCTGCAGGAAGCCGCCATGCTGGCCGAGCGCAGCGATATTCAGGAAGAAGTGGTGCGGATGAAAAATCACATCCAGCACTTTGTTTCGCTGCTCGATGCCGGCGGCGAGGTGGGCAAGAAACTGGATTTTCTGCTGCAGGAGATGAACCGCGAAGCCAATACCCTGATGTCGAAGACCACCGGAGTGGCCGGCGAAGCGTTGCGTATTACGTCGCTGGGCCTGTCGATGAAGTCGGAGATTGAAAAGGCGCGCGAGCAGGTGCAGAACCTGGAATGAGCGGAATCATCTTCATCATCTCAGCGCCGTCGGGCTCGGGGAAATCTACCCTCACCACCGAGTTGCGCCGCATCGTTCCCAACCTGGAGTTTTCCATCAGCTACACCACCCGGCCACCGCGCGGCAGCGAGCAGTCGGGCCGGGAATATTTCTTCATCAGCCGAGAAGAATTCGAGCGCATGATCCGCGAAGACGAATTCCTGGAATATGCCGAAGTCTTTGGCAACTACTACGGCACGGCCAAACGCTTTCTGCGCGAAGCGGCAGCGCGCGGCCACGATCTGCTGCTCGACATTGACGTGCAGGGTGCTGCCCAGGTGAAGCAGCAGGCTCCAGATGCGGTGAGCATCTTCGTCTTGCCTCCTTCGCGGGAGGAGCTGGAGCGTCGCCTGCGGCGCCGCGCCGAGGCTGACGACAACTTGCAAAAGCAGTTGCTGGGAGACGGGGCGCGGCTGTTCAATACCGAAGCCATCATCCAGCGGCGATTGCAAACTGCTTCCCAGGAGATTGAGAATTTCCGCCAGTACGACTATATTTTGGTCAACGATCGGCTGGAGGAGTCCATCGACATCCTGAAGTCGGTCGTGGAAGCGGAGCGTTTGAAACGCTCTCAAGCTGTTTTGAGTGCCAAGGACCAATCGGTAGTGGCCGTCGCCGAGCAGGCCTTGCGAGCCCCCATGATGCGTCAGGTAGAAATCATTCTGGCAACGTTCGATGTTTCCCGTACTCCCACCGTCACGGAGTGAGCTATGAAACTGGTTGAAGGGTTCGACAGCAATTATCGCTATGTCCTGGTGGCCGCGCGGCGCGCCCGACAGATCCAGAACGGCGCCCGCCCGGTTGTAGAACCGCATTCGCGCAAACCTTGCCGCATCGCCGAGCAGGAAATCCAGGCCGGCAGAGTGAAATGGGAAATCCCGCCGGTTGCCGCCGTTCCTTTGGACGCCGCTGCCGAAATGGCCGAACCCTCGACGGGCAGTGACGCCGACGACTAGCCTCAGGCGGTTGATCCGCTGGGAAGCTAAAGTGCAGTTTCCTAGCAGCGGTGGCGCGATCAGCTTGCGCAACTTTCGCTGGGACTTCGCATCTCCTGAGTAGCTGTGGATCAGGCTTCCCTGCTGTTTTCTGCGCGCAAGGTGGCCGAGGCATCGCATGAAAATCGTATTGGGCGTGAGTGGCGGCATCGCCGCCTACAAGGCCGCGGAAATCGTTCGTCACCTGCAGGAGCGCGGAGTGCGAGTGCAGGTCGTCATGACCGCCGCGGCACAGGAATTCGTCCGCCCGCTGACCTTCGCCGCGCTCTCCGGCGAGAAAGTCATCACCAGCATGTTCGGATCCCAGGGCGAGCAACCCAATCTTGACTCCGCCGTCGAACATATATCAGTTGCGCAATCGATGGACTGTCTTCTGGTCGCGCCGGCCACCGCCGACACCATCGCGAAGTTCGCTCAGGGCATAGCCAACGATTTTCTCAGCACACTCTATCTCGCCACCACCGCGCCGGTCGTTATTGCCCCGGCGATGAACGTGAACATGTGGGAGCACCCCGCCACGCAGGCGAACCTGGAGATTCTGCGCGCGCGTGGTGTCCACATTGTCGAGCCGGGCAGCGGCTATCTGGCGTGCGGGATGGTTGGTGCAGGACGACTGGCTGAGCCGGAACAGATTGTCTCGGCCACACTCGAACGCCTTGGCGTAACGCAAGATCTTGCCGGCGAGACCGTGCTGGTCACTGCCGGTCCCACGCACGAGCCCATCGATCCAGTGCGCTATCTGGGCAATCGCTCCAGCGGCAAGATGGGTTATGCGCTGGCCGAAGCCGCGCTGCGCCGCGGCGCGAAAGTCATTCTGGTGAGTGGCCCCACGGCGTTGCAGCCGCCCAGCGCCGCCGAAACCATCTTTGTCGAAACCGCGCAGCAGATGCGGACCGCCGTGCTCGACCGCTGGGAGCAAGCCAGTTTGATCATCATGGCCGCCGCAGTGGGCGACTATCACGTGAAGGCGGTGTCGCTCGAAAAAATAAAACGCAAGGGAGCGCTCGATCTGCAACTGGAGCCCAACCCCGACATCCTCGCTGACCTGGGCAGCTTGCGCCACGCCAACGGCAAGAGCTCGCCCCTGTTGATTGGCTTCGCCGCCGAAACCGAGAACCTGCTGGAAAACGCCCGCGCAAAACTGGCGAGCAAGCGAGTCGACGCCATCGTGCTAAACGACGTCGCGCGCTCTGATATCGGGTTTAATTCCGATCGCAATGAAGTGACCATCGTGACTGCCACGGAAACCATCGCCGTGCCCGAAGCCAGCAAACCAGACGTAGCGCAAAAAATCCTGGAAGCTGCGCTGCGGCTCCGCCAGCAACAGGCTGCAACGGTGCCGGCTTCAACGAGCGGAGATTAAGAACGGCAGCTTCCCTGTTGCTGAAATGGGTAGAGCCACAGTTTGAAAAGCGCGCAGCCTGAAGCTGCGGTCTGAAGGGGCGGCGCTTCAGCCGCGTCGTTAAGCCCCAATATCATTTGTCATCCCGACCGAGGACTTCAGTCCGAGCGGAGGGACCTGCTTTTCTGTCCCTTTTGCGGCTACTTCACTCCTGCCGTAAAATCGCACCAGCGATCTCACCACATGACTCTCGATCCCAACACCAAGTCCGCGCTTCGCGAACGCCTGCAGTTCTACCGCGAACTGGGCATCGGCCCTTTGTATCGCCAAGACGTTGCCACGACTCCAATCGAAGTCCCTCCTCAAGAGTCGGCGGAAATTCTGACAACATTCGAACCGTCGGGCGACTTCTTTCCCCTCCCGGCGTCCGACCTCGATCGCGACGCTCAACTGCGCGTCATCCTCGACGAGATCGGTCCCAACTGTCAGCGTTGCAAGCTGGCGAAACTGGGACGCAAGCAGATCGTCTTCGGCACCGGCGACCCGCATGCCGAGCTGATGTTTATTGGCGAAGGTCCCGGAGCTGACGAAGATGCGCAAGGCTTGCCCTTCGTGGGACGCGCGGGGCAATTGCTCAACAACATGATCGCGGCCATGGGCCTCAGGCGCGAGCAGGTTTACATCGCCAACATTGTGAAGTGCCGTCCCCCGGGCAATCGAACTCCCGAACGTGACGAGTGTGACACCTGTTCGCCTTTCCTCATGCGGCAGATTCACGTGATTCGTCCCAAGGTTATCGTGGCGCTGGGTGCAACCGCAGCCAAGAACCTGCTCGGCGTGAACGATTCCATGGCCTCGATGCGCGGCCGCTTCTACGACTTTTCTCCGCCCCATGCGTCAGGCGAGCCTTTCGAGTGCAAGCTGGCTGTCACCTATCACCCCGCGTTTCTCCTGCGCGATCCGCGACAGAAAAAAGAGACGTGGAAAGATTTGCAGATGGTAATGCGCTACCTGGGCCTGCCTATGCCGGCCCGCGCACCTGAGGGCGGCTAGGCTTAACCTTCCCCTTATCATCCCGACCGGAGCGAAGCGGAGCGGAGGGACCTGCGGTTTCCGCATTTGCGCGTAGGGTGTCTTGCAACAAACCTGCGAGTCACTACACTGGATCAGCATGCCGCAATTCTGCGATGTGGCGCTACCGGTTCCGCTCGACGCCACTTTTACGTATCGCATCCCCGAGAACTCGCCCGCGCCTTGCATCGGCGGCCGGGTCATCGTTCCTTTTCGCGAGAAGCGGCTCTCCGGCATCGTCACCGAGCTGCACGATCGCGAACCTAAATTCACTACCCGCCGGCTGAGCCAGGTGCTCGACTCCATCCCCGTGCTCACGCCCGAGCTCATGCAACTGGGCCGCTGGATTGCGCAATACTACATCGCACCGGTTGGCGAAGTGTTTCGCAGCATGCTGCCGCTTTCGGCCGAGTTCCGCCGGGTCATCGGCTATCGCATCACCGAGAAGGGCATTGAGGCGTTGCATGCCGCCTCCACCATCGGCTCATCGCTGCGCTCGCGCCAGGAGCCTGAACACCAGATGCTGGAGTACGCCGTGCTGAACCGGCTGGCCGACGGTGAAATTGTTCGCGAGGCCACGCTGCGCTCGGCATCAGGGGCATCGCGGGCCGTGCTGCAAACTCTGACTCGTAAGAAGTGGATCGCTCGCGAAGATCTCAGCGACATTCGAGACGCTACTCGCACGGTGCTGATCGCGACCTTGAAGCAGGTCAACGGAAAGCTTAACGCCAACCAGCAAACCATCGTTGCCTATTTACGTAGTCAGGAGGGTCAGCGTGCTTCGGTCGATGCGCTGCGGGAGTTGGAGGTTCCGCGCACCACCTTGCAGACTCTGGTACGCCGCGGCATGGTCGAACTCAGTGAACAGCCGGCTGAGTTTCACATGTCCGGGCTCAAGCCGCGCAAGCTGGAATTCTTGTTTACCGCCGCACAAAAAGCCGCCCTCAACTCCATCATCTCGGCGGCTGAGGAACATAAGTTTTTGCCCATGTTGCTGCACGGCGTCACCGGGTCGGGCAAGACGGCGGTGTATCTGTCGGCGATGCAAGCGGTCCTGGCGAAAGGGCGTTCCGCCATCCTGCTGGTCCCCGAGATCGGCCTGACCCCGGCGATGGCCGCCGATTTGCACCAGATTTTTGGCGATGAAGTCGCTATCCTGCATTCCGCTTTGAGCGACGACGAGCGTGCCGAGCAGTGGAAGCGCATTCACAACGGTGACTCCCACATTGTGGTAGGTACACGATCCGCGGTCTTCGCTCCCGTGCCGGATCTGGCCCTCATTGTGGTAGATGAAGAGCACGACCACTCCTACAAGCAGGAGGAGATGCCGCGGTATCATGCGCGCGATGTAGCCGTGATGCGGGCCAAGATGTCGCATGCCGCGGTCGTGCTGGGCTCCGCCACGCCTTCTCTGGAGACGTACTACAACGGGGTACATGGCAAGTACAAGTTGCTGGAGCTACCGGAGCGCATCGAGAAGCGGCCTTTGCCGGAGGTGGAAGTCCTCGACATGCGCGACGAATTCCAGCGCACCAGGAAAGACGAGGTCCTGTCGCGCAAGTTGGTCGAGGAAATCGGCGAGCGCTTGTCCCGCAACGAGCAGGTGATGGTGCTGCTGAACCGGCGCGGCTATTCGGCCTTCGTGCTTTGTCGCGAGTGCGGCGAGTCGGTGCAGTGCAAAAACTGTGCCATCTCCATGACCTACCACAAGCGCGAGCATCGCCTGGTCTGTCATTACTGCGGCTTCACCCGGCCCGCGCCCAAGACCTGCCCCAAGTGCGGCAGCGAATACGTGCAATATCTGGGCACCGGCTCGGAAAAGCTGGAGCACATCCTACACGGGCTGTTCCCACAGGCCCGCATTGCGCGGCTCGACCGCGATACGGTTCACAGCCGCGACGACTTTGAGCGCATGTTGAGCGCGCTGCACGCGGGCGAGATTGATTTACTGGTGGGCACGCAGATGATTGCCAAGGGACACGACGTCGCCAACGTGACCCTGGTGGGCGTGGTGGGCTCCGATGCCGCACTCAGCTTCCCCGACTTTCGCGCCGCTGAGCGTACGTTCCAATTACTCACTCAGGTGGCGGGACGCGCGGGACGCGGCGACACGCCGGGCAAAGTAGTGCTGCAAACTTTTTTCCCCGATCACTACGCCATCCAATTCGCGGCCGCCCATGACTACCACGGCTTCTACGAGAAGGAAGTTCGCTTCCGCAGCTGGATGCACTACCCGCCGTTCAATGCCGTCAGCAACGTACTGGTGCGCAGCCACAAACTGGAAGAAGCGCTGGCCTGGTCGGCCATTCTGGGCAAGTGGTTTGCAGCGACGCGGCTGGAAGGAGTGCGGGTGATGGGACCGGCGGCGGCGGCCATCGTGCGCCTCAAGACTGAATATCGTTACCACTTCCTGCTGAAGTCAGCCAGCCGCGAGCGCATGAACGGCGTGCTGCGCGCCATGTTGGAGCACGCCGCGACACAGAAAATCCCGCGCAACAATGTAGTAGTCGACGTGGACGCATTGTCGTTGATTTAGCTATCAGCCATCAGCATTCAGCCGTCAGCATTCAGCCAAACCGGCATTTTTCCAAATTGCTAAAACAGGGGCAAGGTTCGCCACCTGAATGCTGAGTGCTGAATGCTGACTGCTGAATGCTAATGGCTATCCCTTCCACGCTCCCAATGCCCTCCGCACCAGGACCAACTGCCCGAGGTGATAAGCATTGTGGTCCGCAATCAGCAGCGCCTCGCGCAGCAGGGTTTGGCCGGAACCGTGTGGGATGGGCGCCAGCAGGTCATGCTTGGGATCGCCAATCAGCTTGCGCATCGTTTCCAGATTTTCCTGGACAGCGCTCACGCTCTGCTCCCATGCCTCCTCACTGGGCGGAGCCGGATCTTTCGGCCAGTATCCTTCCGGCCATTTCGGCGACTTATGTTTGGCGTTGTGGCTGAACTCCACCATGTCCCACAATGCGATACGAATGTGTTCCAGCAGCTGCCATGCTGAATGGGGAAATCCCTTTGGCACCTGCCCGCGCAGCTTTGCCGGAAAATCGGCCACCGCCGACGAAAAGTCCGCATGGGCTTCGTTCCAATCCATCATCTTCACCAGTTGCTGACGCAGTTGTTTATCGTGATCCATTAAGACCTCGCCTGAATAAAATCCGCTTTGGTTGTGATGTGGCAGGGATTGGAGTGGATGTAATTTCGAGGAAATTTGTGTCAGGCCCGCAGGATCCGAGCATCGACTTTATTCCGGAATTTTCTGCTGACTATACGTGACCCTTGCGCCGGCGGCGCTGTAGAACTCCCGCCGCATCAGGATTCACCAGCACGGTGAACCCGTTGCGTAAATGATTGGGATCCACGTCTACGAGAGTAGCGCGTTCTCCCTCAATGCATCCGCCCAGCACGCGTCCCAGGCTGAGGAGCGAGCGGCTGCCGCAAACTTCGCAGGCCTCGCCTCCGCTGTTGCTGATGATCTCGCAGTCAGCGCACAGCACTGCTTCCAGCAGAGGAACGGAATTCAGAACCGGATCCCACTTATGACCGTCGTCCATAGAAGGGTTTTGCTTAACCTATTTAAACCTAAGCGGTCGGCGAGCGACTGGGGAAGTACCTTTCAGGGGAAGAAACGGAAAAGTAACGGGTGCAATAACGGAATCGGGAACGGGAAAATAGCCGGGAATTTCGCGATTCGGCCGGAATAATTTGGAACCGAATGCGGTCAGGAGACGTCGGTAGTGGCAGCCGGCGGCAGCAGGTTATGATTCAGCGCGAACAAGGCCAGCTCCAGCCGGTTGCCAACCCCCAGCTTGTTGAAGATGTTGGTCAGGTGGCGCTTGACGGTTTCTTCGCTGATGCCAAAGGTCTCGGCAATGTGCTTATTGGTCGAGCCCTCGGTGATCAGGGTAACCACTTCCAACTCGCGCGAGGTCAAGCCGAAGGTCTTGCGCGGCGGGGGAGCGGTTTGCGCCGCCAGATCGCGCAGCAGCTGAACCAGATTCTGTACCGGACGTCCTTCCAGCCAGTACTGACCCTGCATCACGGCGCGAATGCAAGCTGACAGATGCGCTACTACGGCGTCCTTCAAGACCACGCCCCGGGCGCCGAGTTGCAGCGCCTCCAGGATCTGCCGTTTGTCGACCTGGCCGGTGAGCACAATCGTGCGCGTGGTTCCACCATTGGTGGTCAGTTCGCGCAGGGCCTCCATGCCCGGCATTCTGGGCATGGCCAGATCGAGCAAGAGAATATCCGGCCGCAAAGTGCGCACCATGTGCAGGGCTTCGACGCCGTCTTTGGCTTCGGCCACGACTTTAATCTGGTTGTCGGATTGGAGCATGTTGCGCAGACCAATGCGCACCACGGGATGATCGTCAGCTATCAGAACTCGAATGGAAGTCACCGCCATCTTACTTCCTCACGCCGAGGGGATGGTCTCTATTTATGCTGCCGATCCTTCGGCCGGAATTACCTCCGGGCCGACTTGTTCGGTCAATCGCACCTCAACTTCACGCAGAGCAGTTGCGGTGTCGTCCAACATCGGCTCGGCTCCGCGAAAATCGGAGTCGCGGCCCATCCGTTCCAAAGTTGCGCAACATTGCGACAATCGGCTTGCCCCCACCATCAGGCTACTACCTTTCAGGTAGTGAGCCCGCTCCCGAAGGGCCATCGCATCCTTTACCCGAAACGCCTCTCGCAGCTGAGCCAGAGTGTTGCGCGCTTCCTCCAGGTACTCCCGGCAAAGGTCGACCAGAACTGCCGGATCCTTGGCCGTAGCCTGCCGCAAGCGCTCAAACACTTCAGGGAGTAAGACGCTATCCATCGCAATGTCTTGACTTGCTACCCCATTGAATAAAAGCGATAAGACATAGGTAATCCTTTCCCAGCGCTGGCGTCAAGCAGGAATGAGCGAACGCAGCTAATTTTCCCTCTATCCGCAGTAGTTCAGAATCATAGTCGCCAATATTTCCGGCTACTAATGTTGAATTATTGGAATCGGGAGAAATCAGGCTTGCGCTTCTCCAGAAACGCGCTCAGGGCTTCCCTGGTTTCGGGCGACTCCAGCCGCTCGGAGATAACCATGACCTCTTCGCGCATGGCCCGCTCCACTTCCGACTGTTGCGACCGTTTCATCAGCGCTTTACAGGCCAGTAACGCTCCTGCAGGCTTTTCCGCCAACTGCTGGGCCGCGGCGGCCGCGGTCGCCAGCAAGGTATCGGGAGCCAGCACGGCGTTCACCAGTCCCATCTCGTAGGCGCGCCGGGCGCTCAGTGGAGCACCCAGCATAAACAATTCCGCTGCCCGCTGATGTCCGATAGCCATGGGCAACAGCACGGTCGAGGCCGCTTCCGGAACGATACCCAGGTTGATGAAGGGCATCACGAATTTTGCATCTTCGCTGGCATACACCAGGTCGCAGTGCAACAGAATGGTGGTGCCAACTCCCACCGCCAAACCTTGCACGGCAGCCACGATGGGCTTTTTGGCGCGGGCCACCGTGTGAATGAAACGTACTGCCGGAGGCATGGCTTGCCCCTTCCACGGCTTCTTCAGGAAATCTTCCAGATCGTTGCCCGCGGTGAAGGCTTCGCCTTTGCCGTACAGCAAAATTACGCGCACGCGGTCATCCGCTTCGGCTTGTTCCAGCGCGCTCGACAAGGCTTCGTACATCTCCGCGGTTAATGCGTTCTTCTTTTCGGGACGGTTGATGACAATGCGCACTACGGCGCCGTTACGTTCGCTTTCGATAGGAGTCATGATGTAGTCCTCGGCAACCCGGCATTGTACGCGAAGGCTGAGGAAAGGTTCAGCGGCATGCGGGCACCCAGTTGGATCATGCCTTCGCATTCTTGGAATGAACTCATATCAAGTTCGAAATGGAACTCGTTTCAAGTTGCTTCACCTGCAAAACAGCCTTGCTTTTGATGTAATCTGGAGCTAGTGACAAACTCCTCTTCTATCACGTTCGAGTCGCTGGAAAATCGTACCCGCTTCCTCAGCGGACTCTATAGTGAGCTGTTGGAAAACGGTATCCGCTATTTCTTTCCCGGAGCTACGCTGGAGCGCGTCTCGCAGGGCGCCGAGCAGATGCCGGGCCTGTTGGGAGCTGTCCCCAGCGGTGGCCAGGTCGAGTTTGAGTGGATGGGGGCCGGCTACTCGCTGAGCGCAACTTCGAAGCTTTCGGACCACGAGCGCCGCCTGTTACGCAGCATCGGCATGGTGCTTTCGGCGCGTTATCAACTGCTCACCAACCAGGCGCTGGCGGCGCAGAGTTTTCAACTTTTCCGCGGACTGCCGGAAGACCGTTTCGTGTCGGCCTTCCTCGATCCGGCGCCGCACACCAGCGCCGAGGCCATCGCCGGCCTTCCCGATCGCATCGCCGATGCCATTGAAGTTCTGCGCACCAGCAGCATGAGTACCTATGAGAACCGGCGCATCGCAACTGGAGTGCTGCTGTTCGGCTCCATGCCCGAGCCCTGCCACACGCCGCCGGAAACGCCCAAACGCGCCTTGCCTTATACCCATTTCCTCACCAGCATCCGCAGCTTCCATCGTTTGTGCGACGGCCTGCGAACCCTGGCGCTGGTCGACCAGAACGGATTGCTGGCCGAGTTGATCGACGTGCACGACTGGGCCGAGCCTTACCGCGACATGCCGCTGGCGGTGCCGCCGTCTGCCCAGTACGCCGACCATTGCCGGGCCACGCTCTGCGGCGGACACATCTGTCTCATTCTTTCGCCCAACGGCGAGATCAAGATTTATTCCGATGGCGTGCCGGTATTTCGCTTTATCGACGGCAAGTGGAGACTGGTGGATGCGCGTCACCGCTACGATGTCTGGAAGAAGACGATCGGCCACGCCGCTCTGGCGGAGCGCCTGTTTGCGGTCGCGCTGAATCTCACCGAGAGCCGGCGCGGCGCGCTCTTCGTTGTGCTGGATGATCGTGAGTCGGCGAACAAGCTGGTGTCGCAGCCCGATCTGCTCGACCATCTCAATCATGACGACTTGATGGACGGCGTTACCAGCAAGGACCAACTGCACTACCTGTTGCGCGACAAGAGCATTCTCGACGTTCCTTCCACCGTGCTGGAGAACATCGCGCGCATTGATGGCGCTGTGGTGCTCTGCCCCGATGCGAATCTGCTCGCCTTTGGCGCGATCCTGCATCATCACTCCACGGAAGAAGCGTTGAATCGCACGGTGGAAGGCGGCCGCACCACCGCGGCCATTGCAGCCTCGCACTTCGGCACGGTGCTGAAGATCAGCGAAGACGGCCTGATCTCGATGTATCGCGGCGGACAGTGTCTGTGGGAGATTTGAATCTTCGCAAAGCCTATCGATTTTGCAACGGGTGGAGCACGCCTTCAGGCCTGCGTAGCGTTAGGTAGTTGGTTTCTATCAGGGCATGGCTTCACAGGCCGCTGAAAAAGTCGGGTTTCGACATGTCTTTGAAGGGGCGCGGCTTCAGCCGCACTGTAGAAGCCCTTTATTTTTGTCATTCCGAGTGGGCTTCAGCCCACGAGGAATCTGATTTTTCGGCTTTTTCAGCAGCCTGTTCAGCCGTGCATAGAAGTCTCTTATGATTCTTGTCACCCCAGCCGGCTTCAGCCGGCGAGAGATCTGATTTCCAGACTTTCCCAGCAGCTTGTTTAGTGGGTAGAAAGTCCCGCTTTTCGGCAGAACGTGAGGGTCTATCAGTCCGCTAAGCGGTAATTCTGCATAGTCACGTTAAATCGCAGCGCGGACTCTTCAAAGCGCGGCCCGCGATGGATGGTTTCAATGCGACGTTGGTGTTCGGCCTTGCTGGGCACGGCCCAACCGTTATCCTGTTCCACGATGCGCACAATCGCCAGCGGCTCGCTGAAAATTGCGGCTGGCTGGCTGTCTCCGGCAGTGGCATCCTTCTGCCAAACTCGCGCCAGCATGCCGCCGCGGACGGCCGACGACACGCGGGGAGCATCTCCGGTAACGATCACCACACCGCGGTCGGCGTTTTCCGCAGGGGTTAGAGCCACAAATCGCGCGCTTAGCACCTGCCGGTCGAAGCTACCGAAGACGAATTGGAAGACCTCGGGATGTTCCGCAACTCCCCCATCCCCCGCGTAGTGCACAACGTATTCCTCATCCAGCACGTCGCCGGCCGCCAGACTCGGGCTCGAAGCTGCCGGATCAGCGGAGTCGCGGGACAGGTTGACCACGCTGCCATCGGCTTTAATCGCGCGCAATTCCAGGAGCTGAGCGCCGCGCGGAATGTCCGGCGTAATCGGATCGACTCCCGCTGAATCGGGCCAGCGCGTCGCCGTATGGACGTACAGCGACACGCTGCCATCGGGCCGCGCGATGGCTACATGATCGTCGAGCAGAACCACTGTCGCTCCGGCAAATTCTTCCGTCGCACTTTGCCGAGCCGCCTGCATCGCATCGCGCCGGTACGGCAGGTAGAATTCCGCAGCCGCGCTTCCATCGGCAACCGGCTCATCCGCTTCGCTGGCAGCCAAGCGATGATAATTCTCCGCGTTGGGAGCGACTCGCAGCCATTCGGCGGCGGCTCGTTGAGCAGCGGCATCGTCGCCTGCCAATTGCAACTCGCGCACCAGCATCGATCGCGCGGAGCGGTTCAACGGCGCGGCCGCAAGCAAACGCTGCAAGGATTGCGCCGCCTGCAGATGCCTTCCCTGCTCGGCCAGCGATTGCGCGTAGTCGATCGATTCGGGCGCGCAGCCGTCCAACTTCTGTTGAGCGGCGTTGGCTTCCGCCAATTGCCCGTGCGCGCGGTAAAAGCGGATACCAGCTTGCAATCCTGCACATGAGGGATGAGCTAACAGACGACGCGACCAAATGTCCGCCGCATCGCTACCGGTCGGAGCGTCGGCTTCAGGGTCGCCGGTCTGCGCGGACGTCAGAATCTCCAGCGCAGCAACACTTGCAGGCTGGCCGGCAAGAACGCGTCGTGATAATTTCGCCGCCTCCGCCCAGTCGCCATCTCGCAAGGCTACTTTGGCTAACCCGACATCGGCGGCCAGCGCGCTGGGAGCGAGTGAAAGCAGATTGGACCAGGCTGCAGCCGCCTCCGACTCCGCAGGAGACAGCTGCATCAACGACTGCGCCAGCAGGAATTGCAGCGCAGCCGATTGGCTGGCCGAGGATAGGCCTGCGATTTGCTGGACTGCGGTGCGGTATTCTCCGGAAACGTAACGCTCCGCGGCCAACTCATAGGCCAGTTCTGGCGCAGAAACATTACTTCGGACAGCCACATGGACAGCGGGTTGGAATGGCGTAATCGAAATGCGCCGCGGGGGAACCGAACCAACGAACTTCACCAACACCCGATGCGGTCCCGCGACCACCTCAAAGTTAGCCGCAACGTGATCGCGCCTGGCAATTGACGACGCCTGGCGCAGCACGCACTGTCCGTCGACGAAAATCTCTACCGCGTCGCCGCCCTCCATATTCAACCTCCAGGTACCCGGCGTGAGCGAGGCGAAATGGGAGGCGGCATAATATATCCCACGCTGTGGGAGATAATCCGGCAGCCTGATCCGGCCGTCGGGAAACTGGAAATTCTCGACCGCGTGATTCTGGTAGGAAAGCTGCGCCAGATCGTCAGCCGGCGCGATTGGCGATTGGTCCAAATCCAGTACGCCAGGCCGGCCCAGCGGGCCAACCATGCGCCAGTCGGTCAGAATGCCCGCAGCGCGTGACCAGGCATAAGGATCGAGGCCGGGAACGCCATCCATGGCGGCATTCAGCAGGGCCGCGTCGAGCTCAGGCCAACTCTCCGCTGAAGTCGACAGCAGCGACCGTAGCCGCGGAATGAAACTGCGAAACTGCGGTGCGTTGGCCGCTAATTCGCGTATACGGACCGCAGCCAGCCGCACTCGCGGATCGTCGGGGGCGGTCTTGCCCAGCTCGCACAAACGGACCGCCGCATCCAGTAGTGCCGCATCGTCGGCTTGCAGGGCTGCGACTTCCATCCGCACGAAAAGCGCTTCCCCGTCGCGCGGGTAGCGTTGCCGGGCACGACCGGCCAGGGTGCGCGCGCGGCTCAGGTTGGAGTGCACGAATAGCGCCTCAGCCGCCAAACGCGACAATGCCGAGTCGGCCAACGGCGCCGCGGAGCGCGGGGAAGGCTCGGCAGCAGGGCCGGTGCGAGTAACCGTCTCGGGTCGTGGTATATCGGGCGAGGCTTCGCGATTTAAACGAGCCAGCGTTGCGTCCTGCGTCAAGGCAGAGGGGACCAATGAGATCGCGAGCAGGCCAAGGCAAATCGGAAGTGAGCGCTTCATGTTCAAACAGGTTTCCCGGGCACGTCGACGAGAGAAAACTTCCCCCCGAACCAGAGGCGGGACTCCACGACCTACGTCTAAGGAATACCTGCAGCGTAGCTCAGAAAAACCTGGTTGCGAAGCGGGTTTTCGCCTGAGATCTACAACTTTTGGGTGCGTGACGCCTTAGGGTGAGCGAGCGGCCCAACAACTCGCAGCAGAGGGATTGGAAGATTTTCAATCGTGGGTCCGCTTCTCCTGACGAAGGCGCGAAGCAGCAACCTTGCTCAACAGGTATACTTTTTGCACCCGTGCCCACCAAGTTACAAGAGATCATCGGCAATACGCGCCGCGACGTTGCAGCCGCCAAAGCGGCGGCGGATCTGCGCGCGCTTGGCGTGGCCGCAGAGAATCATCAGCCCAGGGGATTTCGCCAAGCCCTGCAATCGGCGGCAAGCCGGGGCGTCGCGGTGATCGCGGAGTTGAAGAAGGCTTCGCCTTCGAAAGGGCTGATCCGCGCCGATTTCCCGGTGGCCGAACTGGCGCGAGAGCTGGAGGCGGCTGGGGCTGTGGCGCTTTCGGTGCTCACCGACGAGCGGTATTTTCAAGGCTCGCTGCAAAATCTGGAGATCGCCTCGCAGGTGACTCAGTTGCCTTGTTTGCGGAAGGATTTCATGGTCGACGAGTTTCAGCTGCTGGAAGCCCGGGCGCACCAAGCCGATGCGATCCTGCTGATTGTCGCCGGGCTCGAGCAAGCCGAGTTGAGCGGGCTGTACCAACACGCGCGCAAACTGGAGCTCGACGTTCTGTGCGAAGTGCATGACGCGATGGAATTGCAGCGCGCGCTTGAGGCCGGTTGCGAGACCATTGGGGTGAACAACCGCAACCTGCACACCTTTCAGGTCGACCTCAACACCTCGTTGCAACTGGCTGAACTGATGCCGGCGGGCGTGCTGAAGGTTGCGGAGAGCGGCATTGAAAGTGGTGACGACATTGCACGGTTGCGACAAGCCGGCCTCGATGCGTTTCTGATCGGCGAATCGCTGATGCGGGCGCAGTCCCCGGGCGAAGCCTTGCGGACCCTGCTGACCCAGTCGGTAGCGGCAACCTGATGTCTCCAGGGACGTGGCGCTCATGACGTGGCTCAAGATCTGCGGCACGACAAGCCTGACGGACGCTGAGTTGAGCGTGTCTTTTGGCGCCGACGCGTTAGGGTTCATTTTCGCGGAGAGCCCGCGCCGGATCGATTTGGTGTTGGCGGCCGAAATCATAGGCGCGTTGCCGGCGGAAGTAGAGAAGATTGGCGTTTTCGTAAGCGAATCGCCAGCCCGCGTAGGCGAGATTGCTGCGCGGGTCGGATTGACCGGGGCGCAGTTACAAGGCGATGAATCGGCGGAACAGCTGGCGGAGTTTCGTAAGGCGCTGGGCGATCGCAGAATCATCCAGACAGTGCAGGCGAGTCGATTGCTTGGCGAGGGACTGGATGGGTGGGCGTCAAACTTAGGGCCGCTTGGCAACGTCGACGCGGTGTTGCTCGATTCGGGATCGGCGGCAAAGCTGGGCGGGACGGGCATTCCCTTCGATTGGGAGAAAGCTTTGCCGCAGGCGCGGACGATTCAGTCGTTCGTTCCGCTGATTATCGCCGGCGGTTTGAACCCGCAGAATGTTGGCGAGGCGTTGCGACTGTTTCATCCCTGGGGAATAGATGTGGTCTCCGGCGTGGAGCGCGAACCGGGAAAGAAAGATGAAGTCAAGTTGCGAGAATTTATCGCAGCGGTGCGGCAGCAACCAGCCGGGTGAGGTAGGTTGAGACCATGACCATGGAAGACATGAGCAGCACGCAAATTTCGCCGCCCAGCGCGATTCCAGCCGGGGAAAACCAGCCGCCAAAACCGGCGCGCGCGGTCGCAGGCCGCTTCGGCGTCTATGGCGGACGCTATGTTCCCGAAACCTTGGTGGCGGCCTTGCAGGAGCTGGAAGCGGCATACGCTAAAGCGCGCAAAGACAAGACATTCCGCGACGAGTATCACCGCTTGCTGGCTGATTTCGCTGGTCGTCCGACGCCGCTGTTTCTGGCCGAGCGGCTGACGAAAGAGTTAAGCGGCGCCAAAATTTATCTCAAGCGCGAAGACTTGTTGCACACTGGCGCACACAAAATCAACAACTGCATTGGGCAGGCGCTGCTGGCGCGCCGCATGGGCAAGCATCGTATCATCGCCGAGACCGGAGCGGGCCAGCACGGCGTGGCCACCGCAACCGTGTGTGCGTTGTTTGGCATGGAGTGTGTGGTTTACATGGGCACGGAAGACATGCGGCGGCAGGAGCTGAATGTCTTCCGCATGCGGTTGCTGGGGGCCGAGGTGCGCGGCGTAGAGTCTGGCTCGCGCACGCTCAAAGACGCCATTAACGAGGCTATGCGCGATTGGGTCACCAACGTTCGCAGCACGCATTACCTGCTGGGCAGCGTGCTGGGAGCGCATCCTTATCCCACCATGGTGCGCGACTTCCATCGCGTCATCAGCCAGGAAGCGCGCAAGCAGATCCTGAAAGCCGAAGGGCGTCTGCCGTCGGCGGTGATCGCCTGCGTGGGCGGCGGCTCCAATGCCATCGGCGCATTCTACGAGTTCATCAAGGATCCCGAAGTGAGGCTCATTGGCGTCGAAGCTGGTGGGCGCGGACACTCTCTCGGCGAACACGCGGCGCGCTTCGATGGCGGAGGTCCGGGAGTGCTGCAAGGCACGTACTCGTATGTGCTGCAGGACGCAGCCGGGCAGATTGCGTTGACCCACTCGGTGTCCGCCGGGCTCGACTATCCCGCGATTGGTCCTGAGCATGCGTTGCTGCACGATCAAGGGCGCGCGGAATATGTGTCGGCGACCGATCAGGAAGCGCTGGATGCTTGCCAGAAGCTGGCGCGACTGGAAGGCATCATTCCGGCTCTGGAGTCGGCGCATGCTGTCGCGGAATGCATCAAACGGGCTCCCACAATGAGGGAGTCTGACATTGTGATTGTGAACATTTCCGGCCGCGGCGATAAGGACATTGGGATTCTGCGGGAGAACCTGCGGTTTTAGAGGAAATTTTGGTTGTCATTCTGAGCGCAGCGAAGAACCGCTATTGTCGAAGGTAGCCGAACGGTAGGGGTCCTTCGACTCGGGCGGCGAAGCGCCGCCTGCGCTCAGGATGGCAGACGCAAGCGTGATGACGGATAGGAAGGGAATGCGCTGGGCTCGGAACGACAAAAAGTAAAGGAGCTGGTACGGCGCAGCTGAAGCTGCTCCCCTTCAAACCGATGGCAATCCGATTCAAGAGACGGCCGGGGCTGGTGGCTTACATCACCTGCGGTGATCCGGACCTCAGCACTTCGCGTGAAGTCGCGTTGGCGGCAATCGCGGCCGGCGCCGACGTCATTGAGCTAGGCGTGCCCTTCAGCGATCCGGTGGCGGATGGGCCGGTCATCCAGCGGGCCAGTGAACGCGCGCTGGCGCACGGCACAAACTTGGCCGGCGTGCTGGAGGTGGCGAAACAGATCCGGCAACAGTCCGATGCCGGGCTCATCCTCTTCTCGTACTTGAATCCCATTTTGCAGTTTGGGCTGGAGAGGTTTTGCTCGGCTGCAACTGAAGCTGGTGCCGATGGAGCGCTGGTGACCGATCTTCCGCTGGAAGAAGCCGGCGACTACTTGCACGCGATGAAGGCGCACAAACTCGCGCCGGTATTCCTCGCCGCTCCCACCAGTACGGACCTCCGGCTGCGTGCCATCGCCAAACACTCGCGCGGCTTCGTATATGCCATCTCGCGTACCGGCATCACCGGAACCCGGCAGGAAGTGGCCAGCGACGCGCGGTCCCTGGTCGAACGCTTGCGGGCCTACACCAAGTTGCCGATTGCGGTGGGTTTTGGCGTCTCCACCCCGGAGCAGTTCGCCGAGGTCGGCAGCTTTGCGGATGCGGCAGTAATTGGCAGCGCCATTGTTCAGCGGATTGAACAAAACCCCGGGCGGGAAGCGGCGGCTGTGGCACAATTCATATCTTCCCTCAGCGCGACCGCACGACAGGCCGGAGCGAGTTCGTAAACGGAAGACAACTTCACCACGGAGGCGCGGAGTACCCGGAGAACCGTTGTCTTGTTTTCTCCGCGTTTCCAATGCCGCGGAAGTGAAGACGAAAAGCACTTATGAACATCGCGGATTGGCGCAAGAAAATTGACGATCTGGACCACAAGCTGGTGCAACTGATCAACGAGCGCGCCACCTGCGCGGTCGAGATCGGCAAGCTCAAGCGCAACTCGGCGATGCCGGTGTACGAGCCAGACCGCGAGCGCATCATCTTCGACAACATCGCGCAGATGAATCACGGCCCGTTGTCGCAGATTCAATTGCGCCAGGTGTACGAGCGCCTGATTGACGTGATGCGGCAGATCCAACGCGAAGAGATGACGCCGGCCGAGGCGAGTGACGAAGAAGCGACGGAGTTGGAGCCGAACGACTGAACTGGGTGGTCATTGGAGAGCTCCGAAAGGATAGAGGTCCTTCGACTACGGCGGTCGCAAAAGCAGCGCCCGCCTACGCTCAGGATGACAGCACGTAAAAGGAATACAGTCCGGGGAAAGGGCTGATAGCTGATGGCTAATAGCTGAAAGCTGACCCCCCGAAAGGCGAAGAGCGTAAGAATCATGATTGTTGCGATGTGGGAGACGGCGAGCGAAGACCAGATTCAGGGCGTAACCGATCACCTGATGAAGATGGGCTTTGCGGTGCATCGCACTACGGGTGCGCGACAAAGCGTGTTGGCGGCGGTGGGCAAGCGCATCGACTTCGACATCCGCGAACTCGAAGTGCTGCCGGGCGTGCAAACGGTACATCGCATCAGCGCGCCCTACAAGCTGGTAGGGCGAACGTTTCGCGCCGAGGGGACGATCGTGCGGCTGGCGAACGGGGTCGAGGTCGGCGGCAAAGAAGTCGTCGTGATGGCCGGCCCCTGCTCGGTGGAATCGCGCGAACAGATCATCGCTGCCGCGGAGATCGTCAAGCGGGCGGGCGCGAAAGTCTTGCGGGGCGGCGCTTTCAAGCCGCGCAGTTCTCCCTACACGTTTCAGGGCCTGGGTGAGGACGCGCTCAAATTGCTGCGCGAAGCCGGCGACCGCTCCGGGCTGATGGTGATCAGCGAGGTCATGGAGATTTCCCAGATCGAGCTCATGATGCCCTACGTCGACATTTTCCAGGTGGGCGCGCGCAACATGCAGAACTTCAATCTGCTGCGCGAACTGGGCAAGGTGCGGAAGCCAGTGCTGGTGAAGCGCGGCATCGCGGCGACCATCGAAGAACTGCTGCTGTCGGCCGAATACATCATGTCCGGCGGCAACTATCAGGTGATCTTGTGCGAGCGCGGGATTCGCACCTTCGAGACTTACACGCGTAACACGCTCGACATCTCGGCCATACCCGTTGTGCACAAGCTGTCACATCTACCCATCACGTCCGATCCGTCGCATGGAACGGGATTGCGCGACAAGGTTGCCCCCATGGCATGCGCTTCGGTGGCTGCGGGGGCGGACGCGCTGCTCATCGAGGTGCACCCCTCACCCGACGAAGCGCTCTCCGATGGCGCGCAGTCGCTGTTTCCCGAGCAGTTTGCCGAGCTGATGGATCAGTTGCGCATGATTGCGCCGGCGGTCGGACGTACGATTTAGGCGGAATGTAGCGCAGGCAGGTTTTGAAGGGGCACAGCTTCAGCTGCGCCGTTAAGCGCCCCCTTTTTTTGATTGTCATTGCTGTTGGGCTTTAGCCAACCAGCAATCTGACTTGGAGACTTTTTCGGCACCCTCTTCAAGACTTCTCATTGATGCAGTTGCTACATCAGGAAAGACCGAATTCCCGCAGCGGCTAAAGCCGTCGATCACTAAGGTTGTAAACGGCGTGGCTGAAGCCACGCCCCTTCAGCGGGGCGGCTAAATACACATGCCTATCCGGCAAATCACGATTGTGGGCACCGGCCTGATAGGCGGCTCGCTCGGACTGGCGCTGCGTCAGGCGGGATTTTCCGGAACCATCGTAGGTTGCGACAAACCGGAGATTGTGGATGCTGCCATGAGCCGCAGGGCGATTGATCGCGGCGCGTCGGACCCGCACGAGGCCGCGCAGGAGTCTGACGTTGTGGTACTGGCAACTCCGGTGGGCGCGATCCTGTCGCTCTTCGAGCGGCTCGCGCCTGCGCTCGGGCCGGGCACGCTGCTCACTGATACGGGCAGCACCAAGGAACAACTGGTCGAACGCGCGCACAAGATACTCGGCGACCAGGCGGCGGAGAGGCTACTGCCTGGCCATCCCATGGCGGGCAAGGAGCATGGTGGGATTGAACATGCCGACGCGAATTTGTTCCGCGATACGGTGTGGCTGGTCACGCCGATTAATCCAGCGCAGCCTTACACTCCGCGGCAACAGGAATATATGGAATTGTTGCAGGCGCTTGGCGCACGTGTGCTCGCCATTGATCCGCAGCGGCACGATCGGCTGTGCGCCTGGATCAGCCATCTGCCGCAAATGATGGCTACTGCGCTGGCAGCGATGTTGCGCGAGGAACTCGGGGATGACGAAAAAGTGGCGCAAGTCGGCGGTCGCGCGTTGCGAGAAATGACACGCATTGCGCATAGTCCGCATTCGATGTGGCGGGACATTGCGCTCACCAATACCCAGAACATTGAGGAGGCGCTACTGCGCTTCGAGCAGCAATTGGCGCATCTGCGGGAAAATTTGCGCGGGCCGGGACTGCGGGAGATGTTTGAGAGCGCGAATAAGTTCGGGGAGAAGCGGTAGTCAGTTGTCGGTTGTCAGTTGTCAGTTGTCGGTTGTCAGTTGTCAGTTGTCAGTTGTCAGTTGTCGGTTGTCAGTTGTCAGTTGTCGGTTGTCAGTTGTCAGTTGTCGGTTGTCGGTTGTCGGTTGTCAGTGGTCAGCCGTCAATCGTGGTCAGTAGTCAGATGCCAGTAGGCAGCGATCAGTAGTAAGTGGTCAGTTGAAAATTGTCATCACGAGCGCAGCGAGGGATCTGCTTTCCGACGCTGTGCAAGAAAGCAGATTCCACGCGCCAAACCCTGGCGCTCGTAATGACAATTTAAAATACTCCGGCTGGTGCAAAAATATCGACACCGAGGCGATGCCACGCGGAGGGACTTCTTTCACCGACAACTGACAACCGACAACTGACAACTGACAACCGCTTTTCGGTACAATCGCCGGTCGGAAGCAAAACACTATGGCAATGAACAAGGTAGTTGCGAACGCCGATGAGGCTGTTCATGACATTCATGACGGCGCCACACTCATGGTCGGCGGTTTCGGGCTGTGCGGCATTCCCGAGAACCTGATCCGCGCCCTGGTCAAGAAGGGCGTGAAGAACATTCACACCATCAGCAACAATGTCGGGGTCGACGACTTTGGCCTCGGACTGATGCTTGCTGCCGGGCAAATCGTTTCACACAAAGGCAGCTACGTCGGCGAGAACCGGATGCTGGAGGAGATGGTGCTGACCGGCCGCATCGATCTGGAACTGATCCCGCAAGGTACGCTGGCGGAACGCATTCGGGCTGGCGGCGCGGGAATTCCGGCCTTCTACACGCCGACCGGATTCGGCACGGTGGTCGCCGAAGGCAAGGAGACGCGCGAGTTTGCCGGACGTCCTTACGTGCTGGAGCGGGCGCTGAAGGCCGACTTTGCGCTGATCAAGGCGTGGAAGGGCGATCGCTGGGGAAATCTGGTGTATCGCAAGACGGCGCAGAATTTCAATCCCATGATGGCTACAGCAGCGAAGGTGACGATCGTCGAAGTTGAGCATCTGGTTGAGCCGGGGGAGATTGTGCCGGAACATATTCACACTCCGAGTGTGTATGTGCAGCGCATTTTTCAGGGGACGGAGTATGAGAAGCGGATCGAGCGCAGGACAGTGCGGAAGGTTTGAGACGGCATCCCGTCAGAGGTGAACCACTTGTCGAACAGCCAGAAAAAGCAGATCCCTCGTCGGCCTGAAGGCCTCCTCGGGATGACAATTTAATTAAGAGTTACAGGGTCGGCGCACCTGAAGGTACGCCCCTTCAAAAACGCGTCGAACCCGACTTTTCAGCGGCCTGTAAAGTCGGCTCGCGATGACAATTGAGCGGGAGAACCAATGGCAACTTCTCCGAATATTGGAAAGCAGAAAGACACCGAAAAGCGCGACCGCATTGTGAAGCGCGTGGCCCGCGAGTTGCGCGATGGGTATTACGTCAACCTTGGCATCGGGATGCCGACGCTGGTGGCCAACTGTGTGCCTCCCGGAATTGAAGTTGTGCTGCAAAGCGAGAACGGGATGCTGGGCGTCGGACCCTATCCGCTGGCCGGTGACGAAGACGGCGACCTGATCAATGCGGGTAAAGAAACGGTGAGCGAGTTGCCGGGTACGGCGTATTTCTCCAGCGCGGAATCGTTTGCCATGATTCGCGGCGGGCACATCGACCTAAGCGTGCTGGGCGCGATGGAAGTCGACGAGGACGGCAACCTGGCCAACTGGATGATTCCCGGCAAGATGGTCAAGGGCATGGGGGGCGCGATGGACCTGGTGGCCAGCGCCAAGCACGTTATTGTGGCGATGGAGCACACCACGCGCGACGGCGCTCCCAAGATCCTGAAGCGTTGCACGCTGCCTATTACGGGCTTGCGCGTGGTGCACAACATCGTCACCGAGATGGCGTACTTGCGGGTCACGCAGAGCGGCCTGGTGTTGGAAGAGATTGCACCCGCCCTGACCATCGAAGATGTTCAGCGTGCGACCGACGCGCCGCTGATTGTCAGCCCGGAGCTGAAGATGATGGAATTCTGAAGAGTTGCGCTGCGCTGAAGCGCGTGCCCGGCGCATCGGACCTGAGAGTATTCTAGAGGCTTGTAACCGGGCATGACTCCTTATCTCCCACCTCACCGGGTAATTCAAGTATCATTTCGCTTGCGACACAATCTCTTCAGGCCGTCCGTAAAGTCCCCAAATTCATGTGGCTTCAGCCGCTGCGGGACCTGACTTGATCAGAGCGTTCCACCTCGGCCTTTGCCCAGCGCCGCGAGGAAACACTGCTTACTTTATTCTGAACTGTGTTCTAAGGACTCATAATGCCTAAAGCAAGAGTTGCTATCGCCGGCGCCGGGGTTTACGGCGCCACCACCGCCATCCGCCTGGCCGAACAAGGCCACGACGTCCACCTGTTCGATCCCCTCGGCGTGCTCAACGCCGCTTCCGGCATCAACCAGTTTCGCATTCACTCCGGATATCACTATCCTCGCAGCCCTGAAACAATTCGCGAGACCATGGGAGCGCGGCAGGAGTTTCTGGAGACGTTCGCGCCCGCCATCGTGCGCAACAGCCGGCATTATTACGCTATTCCGCATGAAGGTTCGCAAACGCCGCCCAAGTTGTTCGAAGAAGTAATGCACAAATACAATTTTCGCCTGGATCCCTGCCGTCCGGATTGGATGAACTTCGATTTCATCGACAAGTGCTATGAGGTTGAGGAGCAGATTTACGATCCGGAAATTCTGCGAGAGTTGTTGACTGAACAGATCAGGGCGGCGGGAATCGATTTCAAGCAGCAGGCATTTCTGCCGTCGATGCGTCCGGAATACGACTATGTGGTGTGGGCGGTTTACGGATTGGGGCAGTCGCGTGGACTGTTTAAGTCGGTGAAGTACCAGGTGGCGGAGAAGATCCTGATACGTTTGCCGAAACAACTGCAAGGTGTATCACTGGTGATCGTCGACGGCCCGTTTACCGCTTTCGACCCATATGGCAGCTCGGAGCGGTCGATGTGGGGCTCGGCCAAGCACAGTAATCACTGGACTACCACCGATCCCAGCGAACCGATTCCCAAACAGTATGTGCCGCTGTTGAATGGACCGGGATTCGCGCCAATTTCGTGGGGCAGATTCGAAGCGATGCGGCAGGATGCGACGCTGGGAGTTCCTGCGTCAGCCGAAGCGGTTTATCTGGGCTCGCGCTTCACCATGCGCGTGGTGGAGAACAGTCCTAAGCAGGACCGGCGGACGCTGTATGTTCAGGAAACAGCTCCGGGGGAGATCCACATCTTCTCCGGCAAAGTGGTGAGCGCGGTGAAAGCGGCGCGGCTGGTGTGCGAGAAGATTGCGCAAGGCTGACGGTAGCAGAAAAACCTCGCTCCCGAGGGAAAAGGAAGAAAGCAGGTCTCGACTTCGCTCGGGATGACAAGAGTGGGGCACCCTGACGATTCCCGTTATTCATTTCGTCATCCGAATCCGACGAACGAATGCCCGAAAAATTAGCGCAGGGTTGAGGTCACCCCTGCGCTTCATGTTGGAACCAGACTTGACAGTATCCCCTAGACTTCCGACGTTACTAATGTCAGACCTGACGGTGTGCGCACTGTCCCATTGCGATTATTGCTGGCGTTTCTCCAGTTCACCTGCGGCATGAAGACCGTGGTATCAACCCGGCCTTTATATTTCAGCGCGATGTTGATCAGCGAGTCGATCAGCGAATCCGAAAGCATGTGCGGCTGCAGACCGAGATCGATCAGCTTGGAATTCTTCGCGTTGTAGTAGTGAGCTTCGGCTTCCACGCGCGGATCGGGCAGATGCTCGATTTCCACCTTCAGTCCGAACTTGTCGCCGGCTGCCTGTACCATGTGCGCCAGCTCCAGCACCGAAAATTGTTCGGTGAACTGGTTGAAGACGCGGAATTCGCCCGGGTTGGCGGGATGATGGCAGGCAATCTCCACGCAGCGAATGGTGTCGCGAATGTCGAGGAAGCCGCGGGTCTGCCCGCCCTTGCCGTACACGGTGATCGGATGACCGACGGCGGCTTCGATGCAGAAGCGGTTGAGCGCCGTGCCGAAAATCTCGTCGTAATCGAAGCGATTGATCAGCCCTTCATCCAAAGCAGTTTCGTCGGTCGTGGTGCCGTAAACGACGCCCTGATTCAGGTCGGTGGCCCGCAGTCCCCAGGCCCGGCAGCAGAACATGATGTTGTGGCTGTCGTGGACTTTGGAGAGGTGATAGAACGAGCCGGCCTGCTTGGGATAAGGGAGCACGTCGCTGCGACCATTGTGCTCAATCTTGATGTATCCCTCTTCGATGTCGATGTTGGGCGTGCCGTATTCGCCCATGGTGCCCAGCTTTACCAGGTGGCAGTCGGGCTTGAACTCGCGCAGTGCGAACAGGAGGTTCAGCGTTCCAACTATGTTGTTAACCTGGGTGAAGGTGGCGTGTTCGCGGTCGATCATGGAATAGGGCGCTGACCGCTGCTCGGCGAAATGGATCACCGTGTCGGGCTGGAAGTCGCGGATATGGGCGGACAAGAACGGGTAGTCGCGCATGTCACCCTCGAAGGTGTGGATGACATTTCCGGTGAGATCTTTCCAAAGTTGCAGCCGGTTACGCAGCGACAGGATCGGGGTCAACGTCGAGACGCCCAGATCGATGTCCCATTTTCTGCGAATGTAGTTATCGACAATCGCGACTTCGTGTCCTTGTTTGGACAAATACAACGCGGTTGCCCATCCGCAATAACCATCCCCACCTAGTACGGCAATTCTCATGCATTCTCCTTCGAGCTCATAAAGTCTGGCGCGACTGCTGGAACTTCCCTGCCATCGCTTTGAAATACACTTTCGGCTGCGGCAGAGGTTATGGGGTCACGCAAAGAGCCGTCTTTACCAGACTTATTCGATGTAAACACAGTTTTCCTTATACAAATATACCGGGTTTGTTGCGTATTTGCCTGATTTGCGAAGCTCAGGTTTGGGTAACTTAGTTGAATGGGCCTCGGTCCGGCATGGTGCAAGAATCGCACTTGCGCCATCTTCCGGGCTGAGTCTTGGCCAAGACGATCCCTTCCCGAATTCCGAGCGGACGGCCCAGCTTGTTTGGGAAGCGGGATGTTTGTAAGCACAAACTTGCCTCCGCTTTCTGCCACCACGTTCAACTTTTCTGGTCCAACGAGGTTCTGGAAACGAGGCAGAGCCGATTCGCTGGCAACTAGATAATACCGGGTTGGTGTCAGCCACAGGTTCTTCAGTTGGGCATCGTCGATGAAAACATCGGGCGCGCCCGGAGCGTAAGAACCGTAGGACAGATTGAGCTTTCGTCCGTTCAACAGCAGCGCCGGCCGGTTGGTATAGAAAGCCACCGACGAGAACGCGTAGTAGTGACGGTCGAGGATGAGTTGCCCGTCAGGCGAATGCAAAATCGCCTCCGCCAAAGGCCGCGATGACAGAAAAGGATCGAAGACCACCAGCGCTACCTGAGCGGCTCCGTAGAACAACACCATCATCAACGCTGCACTCAAGAACGCGCGATTTCCCACCGCGCGAAACATCCCGATAGCCCCGATCAGGAAAGCGACACCAGCCAACGCGAGCGGCAGTCGCAAATAAGCGAAGCTGGTCAGGGTCAGGTCTTCGAAGTGCCCCAGCGACAAGGTGTAGACGCCGGGATGCGCACTGAGTGCGCTGAAGATGTCACCCGGAGTCGGCACATGGCGGACCAGAACCAGAATCGTGATCACCGCCGCGGCACAGCAAGCTGCCAGTACGGTCAGCAGCTGGGTTCCACGCTTGATCCAGTTGCCGCCCATCGCCATTGCCGAGCCTAGCAGCAAGGCGAAGGCCGGATAGCAAGGCATTGAATAATATTCCTGCGTGGTGGAGAAGGTGAAAAACACCAGCACGAATCCGATCCAGCAAAGAGCCAGTAGCCGGGTGCGTCCTGCCCGGTCCTGCGGACGGAACGACAACTTCGCGACCGCCGGCAAATAAACGCTCCAGGGAAAAAGCCAGATCAAGTGGAACAGCCAAAACCATAAGCGCGGAACGGTGTTGTAATCGCGCGGATAGCGCAGGTTCAAGAAACGCAGCAACTGCTCGTTGATGAAGAAGAACCAGAGGAAGCCGTGATATTCCCCCGGTCCGCTATGCATGGATAACGAAAAGTACGGAGGATTGCGCAGCGTCGCCAGCACATGCCAGGGAACTGCGATCAAAAGGATAATTGCCAGACTGCTGAAAGGATGCAGCCGCTTCCAGGTTTTCGCCAGAAACAATTGCTTCGTGAGGAACAAGTAGATCAGGATGGCCGCGATCGGAAACAAAACTCCGATCAGGCTCTTCAGCAGTAGTCCGGTTCCCAAGCTCGCAGCCAGAGCGAACGCCCAGGCGCGCGGTTGCGTCTCGTCATCGTCGGTGATGCGCAGCAGGGCCCACATCGCCAGCGTGATGGTGAAAGTCAAAATGACATCGGGAATCAGGACGCGGGTAAACAGAAACAGGCCTACGCAGGTGGCCATGCACAGTCCGGCATAGAAGCCGGCTTTCCTGCCGAAGGCCCAAACGCCGAACGCGGCGGTCAGCAACGCGAGCGCAACGCAAAACAAGGCGATAGGAATTCGCGCCGCCCAGTCGTGCACGCCAAACACTTTGTAGGAGATGGCCATCAGCCAGTAAACCAGAGGCGCCTTCTCCAGATAAGCGACTCCGTCGAGCCGGGCGGTAACCCAGTCTCCGCTGGTCAGCATGTTGCGGGCAATTTGCGCCTGAACGGCGTCCACGTCGTCAGCTAGCGAAGGGGGGGAGATGATCCCGACCAGGTACACCAGACCCGCAATCAGCAGTAGCCCTAGATATAGGCTCCCACGCCATCGGCGGAAACCAGTTGGCGGCTGACTGAGGGCTTCGGCACCCTGATGCTCCACTTTTTCATCCACAAAAACAGAATCATTAATCCCCATAGGTGATAGCCAATATTTACTCGCCTTTCTAAATGGTCCTGGAGATGGCCCTCGATTACTTCCTGATTAAAGATGTCACTATGTTCGGCAGCTCCGGCTCGTAAAGTTTCGATCAACAGCGAACGCAGCGGACCCCGCAGCCAATCATGCGCGGGGATATCGAAACCAACCTTCGGTCTTTGCAATATTGATTTCGGCAGCTTGTCTTTCATCAGATGTTGCAGCACGATTTTTTGATGTGACCCGGAAATCTTCAGCGATGCCGGAATTCGGCTGGCAAATTCGACAATGCGGTGATCGAGAAACGGCGGCCGCACCTCGACCGAGTGGGCCATGCTGATGCGGTCCGACTTCACCAGGATGTCGTCGGCCAGGTAGTACTTCTGATCGAACCAAAGATAGGGATCGAGGTTGCCGTTGGCCGACGCGAGTTTTGATCCCTGCTCGTTGAGGATTTGATCGAGCGTGCGCGGAAGCCTTTCCGTAACCAGGCGTCGTTTCTCCTGATCGGAAAACGTTCCATTCCAATAAACGTGGCCGCGCGCGGGAGACATCAGGCTACCGGCCAGCAGACGCTTGACCTTGTACTCGAGCCCGATCTTATCGTCGGAAACCGGCCAGGCTTGCAGCATCCACTGCCCCAATCGCAGTGAACTCTTCGGCAGCATCCGGAGATACGAAGCCACCCGGCTGGCGCGATAGGTAAGATATCCGCCAAACAATTCGTCGGCGCCTTCGCCGCTGAGTGCGACTTCGGTTCGCGTCCGGCTCAGCTTGGCCAGAAACCAGAGCGGCAACGCACCGGCGTCGGCGCTGGGCTCGTCCGAATAGTAGGCGAACTCCTGGATTGCGCCCTCGAGGTCCTGCTCCGGATTCAGATCCAGCTCTTCATGCTCGGTGCCGTATTCCGACACCATTTGCTGGATGTAGCTGCTCTCGTCGAAACTGCGGCCTCGGAATGAGATAGAGAAAGTCTTCAACTTGGCGGATGAGGCTCGCGAAGCGTAGTGCAGGATGGTCGACGAGTCGAGGCCGCCGCTGAGCCAGACGCTCAGGGGAACGTCAGAAATAAGGTGCTCGCGCAGCGATTGCTGCAGCAGCCCATCAAGTTCTTCGCTGGCCGAATCGAGCGATCGATGACTGATCTGCGGATCAGGCAGCGTCCAATAAGTCTCAGAGCGGGTCGTACCGTTTTGCCATTCGACCCAAGTCCCCGGCAACACCTTACAGATGCCTTCCACCATGGTCCAAGGAGCGGGTATGTAATTGAGCGCAAGATAACAATCCAACGCCTGGAGGCTTAGACAGCGGTCGATTTCAGGGTGAATCAGAATCGCCTTCAGCTCGGAGCCGAAGTACAATTCCTCACCGCGGTGGGCGATATACAGCGGCTTGATCCCGACCCGGTCGCGCGCCAACACCAGCCGGCGGGCGGAGTCGGTCCAGATGGCAATGGCGAACATCCCCCGCAGCTTTTGGAAGCAGGCGGTATCCCACTCCAGAAACGCATGCAGCACGGTTTCCGTATCACAATGAGTGTGAAAGCGGTGCCCCGACTTCTCCAGCTCAGCCCGGATGTCCAGGTGGTTGTAGATTTCGCCATTGAAGACGATGACCGTGTCGCCGTCGTCGCTGCGGATGGGTTGATCGCCGGACTCTAAGTCCAGGATTTTCAGGCGGGTAGCGCCCAGGGAACAGGTAGCGGATTGGTAGACACCTTGCTGGTCTGGTCCACGGTGGACCAAGGTCGCGGTCGCCGCCGCGATCCGTTCCGGCCGCGGGGACCCGCCTTTATGAGTGAATCCGACTATACCGCACACAATAGTTAAGCTTTCATTCCTATGTTACTAAACTATCACAAACGCTGGATTTGGCCCCCGCTGCAGGAGTTGCAACTCAGCTTTGAGCGGTCCGCCAACAGTCTCAAACGCGCCCGATTCGTTATTCCCCGACTGCCATCAAGGCCAGAACAATCTGGCAAAGGATCGTTGCTTCTCTGATGCACGTTGGGTTCCAACTTGATCTGATGCCCGCGGCCGCGGTAAAGCTTCGTGTACCATAGTCAAGGTTCGTCCCTCCGAGAGCCGCTCACAACACGCATGCACACTCGACTTCATGCCAAAACTTACCTCCTGATTGCCGTGATGGTCGTCGCCGGCCCCCTGGGGAATCTGTTGCTGGCCAAAGGCATGAAGCGGGTCGGTGAAATTAAAATCTGGCCGCCGTCGGAATTGCTCCCGGTTTTCTTTCGTGTCTTCGGCTCCATCACAATCTGGGTGGGGATCGCATGTCTGATTGCCTTTATCGTGGCCTACATGTTGGCGCTCTCCCTGGCCGACTATAGCTATGTACAGCCTGCGGCAGCCCTCAGCTATGCCGTGATCGCCATTCTGGGTACGATTTTCCTGCGCGAAAAGGTCTCCTTCCTGAGCTGGGTGGGCATCGCTTTTATTTGCGGAGGTGTATCCTTCATTCGCAATACCAATCCCCGAACCACGGGCAATCCCAGTTGATGTCTGAATTCGTTTTATTCGTGTTGATTATCGTGGTGGGGACTTGGGGAGAACTCTGTCTGGGCCGGGCCATGAAAGAAACCGGCGAACTGCAGAGGTTCCGTCCCCGGGCGATGATCGATTTGCTGTGGCGCGCCCTGCAGTTGAAGTGGATCTGGATTGGCGTGGCCATGATGGCGGTGGCTTTCTTTTCCCTGCTGCTGCTGCTTTCGTTTGACGACGTCAGCTTCGTTGTACCTGTGACCGCGCTGAGCTATCTGGTAGGCGCCCTGGGAGGCATCTTCTTTCTGGGAGAGCGGGTCAGTCCGCAGCGCTGGATTGGGATTGCGCTTGTTTGCGTCGGAGTGAGCCTGGTGGTCATCGGTAACAGGTAGCACCTTATGCCGGAAGTAGCTACACCGCCTTCGACCTTATCGCGCTTCAACGTTGCGGGAGCGTTGGTTTTTCGCGAAATTCTGTCGATGGGCATTGACTCCCTGCGGGCCGACAAAGTGCGCGCCGCCATGACCGCCCTGGGCATGGCCGTCGGCACTACCGCTCTCATTCTGGTGGTCACGATTGCGCTGGCGGGCAAACGCTACGTCCTCACCCAGATTGAGAATGTCGGGACCAACGTGATCTGGGCTGAATATTCCGGAGTGTCCAGCGCCGGCTCGAATGTCGCCGCGGCCGATTACCTCACCATCAACGACATGAAGGCGGCCGAGCAGCAGGTCCCTGGAATACAAGCGGCCTCGCCGGTATTGAACCTGCACGAACGGATGGCGATTGGCGGGGGCAAGGAAACCGAAATCCTGATCCTGGGAGTTGATCCTGACTACCAGCAGGTGCGGCGCATCATCGTCAGTACCGGCAGATTTTTCGATCAGCAGGATTCGCAATCGGGCAACAAGGTGGCGCTGCTCACCGAAAGCCTGGCCAAGCGGCAGTTTGGGTCACTCGACCTGGCGCTGGGGCAGACCATCAAGGTGCAAGATATCCCCTTCGTCATTATCGGCACTTTCCGGGAAAGCGTGGATACGTTTGGCCGCTCTGAGATCGAGGATGACACAGTCTTAATTCCTTATTCGGTTGCCCGGGCGTTAAGCGGTACCACCGCCGTCAATCAGATTTACTTTTCGATGTCCGATGCCGCCAGCATTCCCGCAGCCACCGATAGCATTCACGCCGTCATCGCCGCCCGGCATCGGCCCGAGTCCGTCTACAACGTCAACAATTTGACGGACGTATTGCGGCTGGCCAATAAGACCGCAACCGCCTTTACTTCGGTTCTCCTGCTGTTCACGACGGTGACTCTAATCGCGGCCGGCGTGGGGATCATGAATATCATGCTGGCTACGGTGCACTCCCGGATCCACGAGATTGGAGTTCGCAAAGCGGTGGGAGCCACCCGGCGCGCCATTCTTTTACAGTTTCTTTCGGAAGCGGTGTTGATTGCGCTGCTGGGAGGAGCCGTTGGAATGATCGTCGGGCTGGGAATCCCGATTTCCGTCGAGATCATTACCGATCATTCCGTACCGGTCTCCTTGCTGTCGGCGGGCGCCGCCATCCTGGTTTCCTGCGCCGTGGGAGTGGCCTTCGGTATCACCCCGGCCAGCAATGCCGCCCGGCTTGATCCGGTGGAGTGCTTGCGCCACGAGTAATTCGATCGCATGAGCCTCGGCACCAGGCTGGTCCCCAGTGTCAAGGTTTTGCGAAAATCTTCGCAGATTGCAATTATCCAAGGTTGAATTTCGGGGTCACGCCGTTCAACGTATAGTGCCCGCGATCGCTGGCGGTGCCGTTGGCTTTCCAGATACCAAAGAACGCCTCGCTGTTCGAACCATCCGCCGGTCCCTTCCACGGTTCATCATAAGCCGCGAATATTATCGTCTTCACGCCATTCGACTTCGCCCAGTTCACCATAGCCGCGTAATACCACTGGGCATTGGTCACGTTGGCCAGAAACGCGTTGGGCTGGTCTTTCTGTGCGCCCTGCGTGGGCCAGCCAGTTTCGCCAATACGAATCTCGAGGCCGATACCTTGATTGGAAAATGCTTTCTTCAATCCCGACAATTGGTTCGTCATGCTCGCAGTCACGGCCTGGGTAAACGAAGCTTGTGTAGGATTCTGCCCGATCTGGCCGGCAATGTCTTTGTCGAAGTAGGCATACATGTTGCCGTAGACATGACTCTCACAGGCCGCCATCAGCGCCAGAAGTTTTTGCCGCATGGTCGCGTAGTCCGGGCTGGTGTTGTCGACTCCGCCCAGTACTCCCCATTGCTGACGCGTAGTGATAGGCAGGTTGGCCGCGGTCAGCGGAGCGCGCTTGCTCTTGGCATAAGTGATGAGGTCAAGGATTGCCTGTGCCGAGTTCGGTCCCCAGATACACTCGTTCCCGATGACGAGATCGACGACATTGTTGTAGGTCTTGGCCTGCTGGATGGCGTAATCGATCTCCGTCTTCGTCCACTCGACGTTGATGGTGTCGGTGTACTGGTTGGCGCCTTGCTGGAAGCACCCCGCGGAAACCTTGATACCGGCCGCGCTCGCCGCCTGGATATTCAAGCGATTGGCATCCTGCACGATGGGTTGTCCCTGCCACACGAAGGTTCCCTGGCCGTAGGTCGTGATCAGGGAAAAGTGTTCGGCCACCGGCTTCAGCAGTTGATTCACCTGATCGAGGGTGTAAACGTTGTAAAGCACAGGACCGTCACCAACCCACGGTCCGACGTAGGGCTCAAATGCGACGCCGTAGATGCTCACTAGCTTTTCCTTTGTGCGTTTGGATTTATTGAGGTAGCCAAAGCGCTGCCTAGGATACTACGGGCAGTTGGCCAGCCGGTAGCAATTACGATGAGGTATTGTTAGGAGGTTACCGTCGGCCATGCTCTCCGCTTCTCGGCTTCAGCTTTCGTAAACACGCCTGCGATCTGCGTGCCGCAGTTGGGGCAGCAGCCATTCTTCAGCTCGTTCGACATCACCGAGTGCCAGGAGCGCGCGATCACTACCTGCTGGCAGCCGGGGCAAATCGTGTTTCCGCCATCGGAAAAGATGTTGCCTTCGTAAACATACTTCAATCCCATCTGCTGAGCGATGCGGCGGGCGCGATGCAGCGTCTCCGGCGGAGTCGGCGGCTTGTCTTGCAGTTTGAAATCAGGATGGAAGGCAGTAAAGTGTAGGGGAACATCATCGCCCAGATTTTCCAGCACCCAGTCGCAGAGCTCCTTGAACTCGGAGTCGCCGTCGTTCAGCGTGGGAATGATGAGGTTGGTGATCTCGAACCACACGGCGGTCTCATGCCGCAACCATTTCAGCGCATCGAGCACGGGCTGCAAATGCGTCAGCGTTATCTTGCCGTAGAAATCTTCAGTGAAAGCTTTGAGATCGATGTTCGCCGCATCGATGTAGCGATAGATATCGAAGAACGCCTCGCGCGTGATGTATCCGTTCGACACCATCACGGTGTTCAGGCCCGCGTCGTGCGCCTCGCGCGCGATGTCGATGACGTACTCACCCCAAATGGTCGGCTCGTTATAGGTGAACGCAATGTGCGGCGCACGATGTTCGAGTGCAACCTCGACCACGTTCTCTGGACTGAGCACCAGCGAGTTGACCTGGTCGGACTTGGCTTTGGAGATGTCCCAGTTCTGGCAGAAGAAGCAGCCCATGTTGCAGCCCGCCGTTCCCATAGAAAGAATCTTGGTTCCCGGGAAAAAATGATTGAGCGGCTTCTTCTCGACCGGATCCATGGCAATCGCGGCCGGACGGCCGTAACCCAGCTGGATGAGCCGTCCAGCTTCATTCTTGCGAATGAAGCAGAAGCCGTGCTGGCCTTCTCCGATGTGGCAATGGCGCGGACAAAGGTAGCAGTGGAGACGTCCGTCGGCCATCGTCTCCCACCAGCGCGCCTCGTGGACTTGGGGCTGTAAGACCATTAACTGCATGGTAACTGCCTAAAGTTTATTGTAACGCCGATTGAAGCAGTAGGCATTCAGCAATCAGCAATCAGCAATCAGCAATCAGCAATCAGCAATCAGCAATCAGCCGTTGGCATTTAGCAGTCGGGACTCCCTTTCCTCGCTGTCATCCTGAGCGAAGTGAGGCCGCGCCAGCGGCCGAACGGAGTCGAAGGACCCCTATAGTGTCGCGAATCCATCACAACGTTCGCGGTCGCCCATCACCGCATAACCCTTCTCACAGCTGTCATCCTGAGCGAACGCGGGCCGCTTTTGCCCGCGCGAGCCGAAGGACCCCTATAGTCGGCACAAACCATGCCTTCGCAACGTCAGCATTGCTACACGGTTTACATCCTCGGGAGCATCAGCGGCACGCTATATGTCGGCATCACCAGCAATCTTGCATTTTCGCCTCCAGCAGCACAAGGAGCACACGTTTCAGGGCTTCACTTCAGAGTACGAGGTGGATCGGTTGCTCTACTTCGAGACGTTCAAAGAAGTAACCGATGCGATCGCCCGCGAGAAGCAGTTGAAGGGATGGCGTCGCGAGAAAAAGATTGCGCTGATCCGCAGCACGAATCCGCAGTGGAAGGACTTGAGCAAGGGATGGTACGACAAACCTGGCGTCGCGAGCTTTGATTGGAGATTATAGGGGTCCTTCGACTCCGGATCGCAACAACGGCGATCCTCCGCTCAGGATGACACCTGGAAAGCGGAGAGTTGACGGCTGGCCGCTGATGGCTGAGAGCTGACGGCTGAAAGCTGAGTAAAGGGCGGTGGGCGCCTATTTACTTCTGTTGGGGTTGCGGCGCCCACCTTGGATTTGGGTTATTGCTATAGACGTTGTCCGCGGGGAAAAGTTCATCGCATCGCCGAAATCAGGTCGGTTTTTACAAATCTTCACAAATTCGCAAGACCTGACCGCGCTGCTAGCTAGCCGGAGCTAAAGTCTATCTCCTCCAGCCGCGTGTTCGCGGATCTGAAGGACTTCCAGCCCGAGTAACCCCGGGGGCTAAAGCCCGGCGTTCAAACGGCTCGTACGGCACGGCTGAAGCCGTGCCCTTTCAAAACAAATTTATGAGATAGCTTGATACCTTCTAGTCGCTAGTCGCTAATTACTAATTACTAGTTACTAGTTACTAGTTACTAGTTGCTGCTTTTCCCTTCCGGCAGAATGATCTTCTCCAGGTACTCAATCGGCAGCGGACCCTGATCAAGCGCGCGATCGTGGAACTCTTCCAGCGTGAAGCTCTCGCCTTTGGCTGCCTGATACTTCTTGCGCAACTCCCACCACTGGCGCGTGCCCACAAAGTAAGTTGGCAGCTGAGTTGAGCTCAACTTGGCGCGCACCAGCTTGCCTTCCGCTTCGGCCTCAGTCTGGAAGCATTCTTTCGTCATCAGATCGAGCGCTTCCTGATCGGTCATGTTCATGGTTTGGAGGCGGATGTCGAGAATCGTATTCGCTACTGCACGCAGCCAAATCTTCAGCCTCACAATGTGAAACTTCGGGCTGAAATCGAGATAGCCTTCCTGCGTCATCACGTCGGCACCGTATTCGGCCCAGCCCTCGACATAGGCTCCGTTGCCGAATAAGTCACGCAGCACGCGGCGGGTGGGTGGCTGTACGTCGTCGGCATGCTCGGCTTGGACGTAGTGGCCGGGAAGCGCCTCATGAATGGTGAGCCACTTCAGGGTGTAGTTGTTGTACTCGCGCAGCTTGCTCTCAACCTTCGCCGCCGGCATCTTGGGATCGATGGGCGTCACCCAGTACTGGGCCTCGGCATTGGGCTCCAGCGGCGGCGCTCCGTGGAATCCCGCGACCGAATAGATGCCGCGCTCAAACTCCGGCGTGGGGATCACCTTCAGGTTGTCGCGAGTGCTGAGCGTGACAATCTGCTTTTCGGCGATGAACTGCTTGATCCCTTCGAGATCGGCCTTTACCGCTGCGATGAGTTGATCGGGTTGCGGATGCTCGTCGCTGATCTTGTTGAGCACGGCGGCGATAATTTTGTTCTCGCGCTCCTGCGGCGGCAGGCTGCTGTAATCATCCTGCCCGGGATACATCTGCTTGTAGAGCGGCAGTGCCAGTTGAAGCATCTCGGCGCGAGTCTTCGTCACCTCGGCTTCAGCTTCGGTCAATAATTGCGCGGGCTGGATGGAAGTCTCCATAACGTAGTGGAACTTGGGGGCATACCACTCCGCGCCCAGTCGCCAGGTACGGCCGTTGGTCGGGCGCTTGGCCAGATCGTTCTGCATCCAGGTATTGAAGTCGTTGAGCGCCTTCCTGGCAGCAGGTACCACATTGTCGTACTTCGCTTTCAGCGGCGAACCGGCCGGGATTTCGGCGGCCACGCTGTCCACCAGGTTGAGATTACCCGCGTTCTCATCGATCGCCGTGGAGATGAAAATAGGGTCGGCGTTGGTTAGCTGCGATTTTGCCTGGTCGAGGAAGCGCGGGATCTGGCCGATGCGCGAGATCACGTCGCCGACCCGAACTTCCTTCGATGCATATTCCTGCGTCAGGGGCAGAAACAATCCATTGCCCAGCAGTTCCACATATACCGTGGGATTGTGCTTGTAGTTCTGGATCTGTTCGAACTCCAGCAGGTTGAGTGCGATCTGGTCATCGATGAGGCGAAAGTCGGCGGCATCCTGTGCGTTCAGCGATGCGATAGGCGTCTCGGTCTGGAAACGATGCCGCCACTCGCGATAGAACTTGTCCTGCGCCGCCATGCCTTGCGGGCCCACGTCATCCAGTTGGGCGTCGAGGTCGATGGTCTTGCCGGTCTTGGGATCGAGGTGCTTGTGATACCCAGCCTGCGAGGCGTTCACCGGCGACAGTGCCAGCGAGTCTTTCACGAACTGATCGGTCATTTGAGAGAACTTTGCGTTGGCTTGGGTAGTTGAGGAGTTCGTCGGTTTCATGCCTTGGGCCACCGTTACGATCGCAGCGAGCGAGAGAAATAGAAGAATGCGCAATAGATATTTCATAGCGCCTCGAAGAAGAAAATGGTTGGCGGGTCAGTATAAACCCGGGCCGGGTGGCCACAGCATTCCGGCGCGAGGAGGACCGCAGATCCCTCCGCTCCGCTTCGCTCCGGTCGGGATGACAAATCTGAAGGGTGTCGCGGCGGTCGGGATGATAAACCTGAAGGGTATCGCTCCGGTCGGGATGACAAATCTGAAGGGTGTCGCTCCGGTCGGGATGACAAATCTGGAGGACGTCTTGCGTCGATCGGAATGGCGAATGCGTCGCACGACCTACCTTTTCGCGCCGCGTATCCCTGCTACCTGACAGTGGCGCGCTTGCGTCCCCAGGCGAAGTACAAGACGGTGAGCAGCAAAAGCCAGGGAATACCGGTTTCCATAGTGAGGCGCATGCCTTCCACCCACCAGGTTGAAATGGTGATCGCCAGCACCGCCGCGCCTCCGAGAATTGTGGTCCAGGGAAACAGAGGCATCGTCACGGGCAGTTTCCGGCCAAAGCTTGCCCGCCAGTGCTTGCGAAAGTTCAGATGGGTGATGAAGATCATCAGCCACACAAACAGCGCTCCGAACAGCGCAATGCCGAACAGATAGACGTAGGCTGAGCTGGGAAATCGAATTGCCAGCAAGGTTGCAGTCGCCAGTCCCGCAGCGGAGAAGATGAGCGCTGGAATCGGCGTGCCTTTCTTCGAGACGCCTCCCAATACTTTAGGGGCGTAGCCTCCGCGCGAAAGCGAAAAGATCATGCGGGTGGCAAGATACAAATTGCAGTTCATGCTGGACAGCGCCGCGGTGAGCACCACGAAGTTGATGATGCCGGCCGCCGCCGGAACATGCATCACGTCGAAGACGCGCACAAACGGGCTGACGGTAATGTTTTGTCCGGGCTGAATTTGCGTCCAGGGAATCACGCCGACCAGGATGGCGATGGCTCCCAGGTAAAAGATCACGAGCCGCACCAGCATGGTTCGCATAGCGCGCGGGACGGACCGCTCCGGATCCTTAGCTTCGCCGGCGGTGACCGCGACAATCTCGGTGCCGATGAAGCTGTAGATCACAAAGGACAGCGACAGCCAGACGCCGAGCCATCCCTTGGGCAGAAAGCCCCCGTTGGCGCGAAAGTTTTCCAGCCCGATGGCTCGCTGCTGGTGAATGCCCAGAAGAATCGCCGCGCCCAGGACGATGAACACGGCGATGGCGCTCACCTTGATCATCGAGAACCAGTATTCAAAGGTGCCGAAGGCGCCGACGCTGCGGGCGTTGACGAAGATGAGCACAGCCGAGTAGAAGACCACCCACAGCCAAGCCGGCGTGCCCGGAAACCACCATTGGGTGTAAATGGCCGCGGCCACAGCTTCTCCGCCGATGGCCACCGATTGCGCGGCCCAGTAGGTATAGCGGACGACGAAGCCCGCCCAGGGCGATACATACAGGTCGGCATAGACGCCGAAGGAACCGGCGGTGGGATGGGCGACAGCCATCTCGGAGAGGCAGTACATCAGCAGCAGCGCAATGCCGGATGCGAACAAATAACTGAGAATGACGCCGGGCCCGGCAGCACGAACCGCCAGCGCGCTGCCCAGGAACAATCCGGTGCCGATCGCGCCGCCGATGGCGATCATGCTCAACTGGCGTTCGCTGAGCTGGCGCGCCAGGCCTTGTTCGTTCTCTACCAATTGCTCGCGGCGGTCGGGGATAGGGGCGGGATTGGCTGCCATTATGCCGTCGCCTTCGCGTGCTGGCGGAGGAATGTCGCGGTCAGCTCGAGCAGTCGGTCAAGGTTTTCTCTGGTGTTGAACAGATGACACGAGACCCGCACTCCGCCAACGCCTGAGGTGTAGCGCACCGAGACCAGGACTTTGTGCTCCTGCAGAAAATCGGTGAGCGCGATGTTGTCTTCTGCTTCGCCGAGAGTGAAGGTGACGATGCCCGAGCGATAGCGGCGGTCTTCCGGCGTGACCACCTGAATGCCTTGTTGTTTCAAGCCCGCGATGAGATGGTCGGTGAGCGACAAAACGTGCTTGCCAACATTTTCGATGCCGAGGTCGTTGATGAGCCCAACCGATTCCGCCAGTCCGATCGCGCCGGGATAATTTGCCGTGCCGCCGGTCTCCCAACCGCGAGCGTCTTCGACGAAATCGTAGTCGCGAACGGGAGCGATGGTCGGAGTTTGGAAATAGTTTCCCCAGCCGCCCTTAGGCTCAGTGACAGAAAGATACCCGGCCAGCGGCGGCTTCACTTTGGAGCGAAACTGCTTGCTGAGGTAGAGGAAGCCGCAGCCAAAGGGCGCCATCAGCCACTTGTGTCCGCCACACGCGATCGCGTCTACTGGAGTGTTCTTCACATCAATCGGAATAGCGCCAATCTGTTGCACGGCGTCGACGATCAGAAATACTTCACGTTTACGGCAGAGTCGTGACAGCGCGTCGAGATCGCAGCGAAATCCATTGCTCCACTGCACCGAACTGATGGCAACAACTCGGGTGCGGGGCGTGATTGCCGATTCGATATCCTCGATCAGAATTTGTCCGGCGCGGTTGGGTATGGTGTCGATGGCAATTCCGATTTCGTCGCGTTTCTGCACCCACGGAACGGCTACCTCCAGGAACTCGAGATCGCAGATCACGACCCGATCGCCGCGCTCCAAAGGAATAGCATTGGCGACCAGATTCAAGCCGTGGGTCGTGCTCTCGACCAGAGCGATGTCGTCCTCGCCAGCATTGATTAGCTGCGCCACTCGCGGACGAGCCGCGCTGCGCAGCGCGTCCATGTCGAGATGATGTTGCGTGGACGAGCCGGACGGACAATACGCCGCCATGTCGAGGAAGGCACGCAGCTTGTCGACCGCGCGTTGCGGCGCCAGACTGACGCAGGCGGAGTCGAGAAACACCTGCTGTTGCAGCGCGGGAAATTCCTGGCGAACATCGTGGATTTTCATGAGTCCAGCCCACAGGGTTCGCCTATTGTACTGCGGGGCGTCAAACGACCAAGCTATCCCGCCACAATCTCGTAGGGCCGCATCATTTCGTTGTCTTCGTGCTCCAACATATGGCAGTGCCAAACGTAACGTCCGGTATAGCCTTCGAAACGTACGATGATGCGGGTGACCATCTTGGGTTCGGCGCGGACGGTATCCTTCCATCCCTCCTCGCCGGGCTTGGGCGGCACGCGCGAACCGAGGAAGCGGAGTTGCTTCTTAGACCCGTAAGTCCAGGGGTCGTAGACCTGGCGATCGAGGATCAGAAAACGCACCGCGTGCAGATGAATGGGATGAGTATCGTCGGTGGGATTAATGAAGCTCCAGATCTCAGTGCTATTGAGGACTGGCTTTTCGGTCACGGGATCGTGCCAGTAGCTCCCGTTCAGCAGCATCAGCACGGTATCGCCTGACTTGCTGTCGAATTCGTCGAGGGTGAGCAGGCGGGTGCTGGTGGCCTCCGATTCCGGGATCCTCGTCAGAGGCCGCAACTGTGCCGGCAGAGAGCTGCTGTCGCTGACTTTGCTGTTTGAGACTCGAAACTGCAACACGTTAAACGGTTCGTTCTTCAGGACAATCTGCTCGCCGCGGCTGTCGCTGAAATCCACGACGATGTCCGCGCGCTCACCGGGAGAAAGCATGAGGTACTTCAGCGCCACCGGAGCCGGCAACAGTCCCTGGTCAGTGCCGATCTGATGGAAGCCGAGCCCATTGTTCAACGAGAAACGATAGAAGCGGGCATTCGAAGCATTCAAGATGCGAAAGCGGTATTTGCGCGGCTCAACCTCGAAATACGGAAAGAGCTTCCCGTTGACCAGAATGGCATCGCCGAACACCTCCGGAACCCACGGCGCGTGCGGGTCGCCCGAAACCGGATAGTAGAGCTGGCTGTCGGGCGTGATCATGCGATCGAAGATCAGCAGCGGCACTTCATACTTACCCGTGGGCAGGTTCAGCCCGTCTTCAAACGCGTCTCGAATGAATGTGGCCCCGAACAAGCCTGCGTAGATGTTAAGGCGATTGATGCCCATGGCGTGATCGTGGTACCAGAGCATGGCTGCGTCCTGCGGATTGGGATAGTGGTAGAGAGCTGATTTACCGGGCGCAAACCAATCTTCGGGAAAGCCGTCACTGTGGGCCGGCACATGCGCTCCGTGCAAGTGAGAGACAATGCGCACCTGCGGATTGCCCGCCTCAGCGCCGTCCAGCCGGTAATCGATAGGCAGGAAATGCTGCTGGGGAAGCTCGTTGGCCCATTCCACCAGCACGTCTTCTCCGCTGCGCATTTCCAGTGTCGGCCCGGGAACCGAAGGTCCGAAAGACCAGAATCGTGTCGGCTTCAGATCGCGATGGATTTTCATCTCCACCGGTCGCGCAGCCAGCCGGTAGTAAGGAAGCGCTGTTTTGGGCGAAGCAGGCAAGGCGCGGGCGCCGTTGGGTTTGGCGATCGGCGGAACGGGCAGCGAGTCTACGAAATTCGGCAATGTGCTGACGTTGAGCGTGTTCCCGGGCGCAGCGGCGACATGCCGCTGCATCATGGCGGCCAGCGCTTTCGTTCCTCCCAGCAGTGTGCCCCCCGCCAGCATGGAAGATTGCCGCAGAAAAGTTCTACGTGAGGTCAAGAAGGTCCCTTCCGAGCAATATTACAAGCGCAAGAAACGACGCTGGGTGAAATAAGCGAAGCACAAATGCAGTCTCCGCCGGCTGCAAACAGCGCAGCGTGGCAGAGTCGGCCTAATTGCACCAGCTCTGCCACGCAGTTACGAAGTTTCCAACAGCGATGCCTCGGGTCCAAGCCTAACTGGCGCCGAAGCTACTGACCATGAGATTTTACTTCACCTGTATTCGGGTCCAGAATCAGACGCTGTTGAGAAGGTTCGCCAAACACGAACATGTTGGTCAGCGGTCCGGCCAGAGCATCGTACGAGCCAAGGATCCGCTGCCCGCCAAGCCAATTATCTTCGATAAAACGAACTACCGAGCTCTGGTCAATCATGCTGTGATCGACGAAATTGGGACGGGCGTAGGGAGAAATAACCAGGAAGGGAATACGGGGACCATAGCCGCAGCGGCCCTGCGCATTTGGCCCGTCGATGCCTGCCAACTGCGGCAGTGCGTGGCCGCAGAAGCCGGGTCCGTTCAACATGTCTTGCGAGCTCTGCGACTGGTTGATGATCTGTCCGAGTTGATGGTCGTACCAGCCATCAGAGTCATCCCATGTGATGAGAACTGCCGTGCTCGTCCATTCAGGGCGGGTTTGCAGGAAGTTAATCACTTGGACGATGAAGTTCTGTTCATCGAGTGGAGTCGAATAACCCGCGTGGCCATCCTGATAGCCCGGCGCTTTCAAATAGCTGACGGCCGGGAAGTTGCCGGCACTGACCGCATCGAAGAAGTCATGGATGTCATATTGGTGGTTGCCGGCGTCGCCGTTGTGTCCGATCATGCTGATCGAGGTAGGACGAGTGTGCTGGAGATTAGACGTCGTGGCGTAGTACTGGAACGGCTGGTGATGCGGAATATAGTCCGCCTTGGGCGTACCGACGAAAACCGAGGTGTGCGAGCGATGGCATCCCGTGGTTCCGTTCGGATTGGTGATGGTTAGGTCAAACCCGCCTTCAAAGAATCCCCAGGTCACTCCAGCGGCGGTCAGCAGATCGCCGACGTTCTGCCCACCCATTTGCACCTGTGAGCTTCCCGAACATACATCGCCCACCGGATCCGTATCGCTCACCAGCGTGTACCCGCCGTTGCCGTCCGGGACGACGTCGCCATCGGAGTTGATGTTCTGAATCACGCCATTGGTCTGGCCGGAGCTGACGTTCAGGGCGCCCGGCGTGGAGGGACCAAAGGTCGTTCCGTAATGGTTATCGTTCATCGCATAGTACTGAGCGTAGTTCCACAACGCCGTGGTGGTGTTGCCGTCGTAATATCCCATGTTCAGACCAGTCGTGCGCACGACCGGCGGACCCCAGTTCGGCGGCGGACCAGCGGTACCGACGTTCAAGGGAAACAGATCCATTAATCCGCCGTCGAAGGCTGCTTGTTCCGGACCGTAATCATGGTCCTGATCGGCGGTGTATGCCTGCGCCCGATCCAAACGAAATGGGTTCGTGGCCCCGCTGCCGTTGGCCGGATTGAGATTTGGATTGTTGTTCAACAACGCTGGGGTAAGCCCATTCACCGAGGGTGTAAAGGGCGATGGATAGAACTTCGGTCCGTCCAGAGCGCCGTTGCGGGCGATCGGGTAAGTTCCGAAATAGTGGTCGAAGGAGACGTTCTCCTGGAAGATCACGACCAGATGTGTGATAGGAGTTGCGGGTTGGCCCAGCGCCGCTTTCGCGGGAGCCCCTGCCGGAGCAGCGGCGTTAGCGTTCACCAGCGGTCCGAGGGTCATAACCGCCATCAACGTAGATGCCAGAAACTGACGCATAGTTCTCCTCACCTTTCCAATCCTCAGGAGTAGAGTCTGAGGTTTTACCTTGATACTTGGTGCAGGTGAAGCGAAGTTGAAGCCGGTGTTAAAAGAAAATGAATGATTGGAGAAGTTTGCGGAATTGAATACGCTCCCAGCGGAATTGGATAGAAGCCACTGCCGACTATTTTTGGGTGAGGGTGTTCGATCTTCTGGACAATTAACATGAAAGCCATGGACCGGCCGGGTTCTTCGCTAAAGGCAGCAACCCTGTTCGCGTTGATTCTTGCCGCCTTGGCCGTGGTGGCGCCGTTCAGCGTCCGCGGCATCGCCTGCGGCCACGATCTCAGCTTCCACCTGAACGGCTGGATGGAAGTGGCTCAGCAATGGCGCGAGGGAGTGGTTTATCCCCGCTGGGCTGCCTACGCCAATTACGGCAGCGGCGAGCCGCGTTTCCTCTTCTACCCGCCCCTGTCGTGGATAACGGGCGGCGCGCTGGGCAGCTTCATTCCCTGGCTGTTTGTACCGGTTGCGTTCGATTGCTGCGCGATTTTCCTTGCCGGGCTGGCCATGCACTGGCTCGCGCGGGATTGGTTTGAGGAGCCGGATGCCACCCTGGTCGCCGTCGCCTACGCGGTGAATCCCTACATGCTGCTGACGGTCTACGTGCGCAGCGCCTTTGCCGAGATGCTGGCCGCATCACTTCTGCCGCTGATCATTTTGTGGATCGTACGCGAGCGCCGGGCCCGCGAGATGTTCGTGCCTTTGGCGATAACGATTGCAGCTGCTTGGCTGACGAATGTTCCGGCGGCAATCATGTTGTCCTACACTGTCGTACTTCTGCTGGTGGTGATGACAATCTTTCGTCGCAACTCGCGGGTCTTCCTTTATGGAGCGGGGGCGCTGGCGCTAGGAATTGCGCTCGCAGCCTTCTATATCGTGCCCGTCCTGTATGAAAAGAATTGGATCACGCTGGGTCAAGTGCTTTCGGCTGGTGTCCGGCCCGGCGAGAACTTTCTGTTTACCCGAACAGGCGAAATTCAGCACGATCGATTCCTCCGGCAATTGTCGTGGCTGGCAACGGGAGAGCTGATGGTCACGTTGCTGGCGATCGTCGCGGCGCGATCCTGGGGCAAGCGCAATCCGAAGTTATGGTGGTCGCTGCTGAGTCTGGCGGCGATGTCGCTCTTGCTGATGTTGCCGGTCACCGCTCTGGCTTACCGGCTGATGCCGGACCTGCGCTTTGTGCAGTTCCCCTGGCGCTGGCTGCTGGTGATGGCCGCGGCTTACGCGGTGTTCGTAGTCGCCGCCGTGCCGGGATTTCGCGGCAAATCGTGGCTGTACGCCATACTTTTCGCAGGCTTGATCGCAGGCTGCAATCTAGCACTGCAGGCACGCTGCGGTCCGGCAGATACGCCGTTCATGATTTCCAACGTTTACCGCACCGGATATGGTTACATGGGAACGGATGAGTACGTGCCCGCCGGGGGCGACAACTACGAGATCAAGCCGGATTTTCCCCAGTTCCGCTTGCGCGGCGAAGATGGAAATGCGGTTCCATTGGGCGCGCATGGGGTGGCATCGCGGTGGAGCAGTTATCGCAAGCAACTAGCCGTCGAATCCCCGCAGCCGGTGCAGGTTGTACTGCGCCTGATGAACTATCCTGCATGGCGGGCGACGGTCAACGGCAGGCAGATCATGCCTCAATCCGACGATCCTACAGGCCGCATGGTGATTGCGCTTCCCGCCGGTCATAGCGACGTGGATGTTCGATTTGTGCACACGGCTGATCGCTGGCTGGGCGACGGTATCAGCGTCGCCGCGCTCATTTTTCTTTGCGGATTCTGGTACGTTGGTCCGAGGAGAACTCCATGAAGCTGGTGCTGGTGGCCACGTCTAATCCGGGCAAAATGCGTGACCTGGTGGGAGCGGCCGTCGCTCACAAAGTGGAAATAGAGGTTTTGCCCGGCTTTGCCTCGCTGCCATCCGTCGTGGAAGACGGGGCTACGTTTGAAGCCAACGCTCGTAAGAAGGCCGAACACTACAGCCAGTATGCCGAAGGCGAGTTAATCATCGCCGACGACTCAGGTTTGGAAGTAGATGCGCTGGGCGGAGCACCCGGCGTGCATTCCGCGCGTTACGCTGCCGCCGAGAATAATCTTCCGGCAGACTCCGGCAATTCTGACGACGAGGCAAACAATGCGCGGCTGCTGCGCGAACTGCACGAGGTGCCCGATGAATTTCGCACCGGACGATTTGTGTGCGTGATTGCCGCCGCGCGCAACGGTCACACCCTGGCGACATTTCACGGTAAAGCCGAAGGAATTATCTTGCGCACACCGCGAGGAACGAACGGCTTCGGTTACGATCCGCTATTTTACTTTGCTGAAATCGGTAAGACCTTTGCCGAATTGACCGCCGAAGAGAAAGCCGGCTACAGCCATCGCGGTGCGGCGTTCCGCGCCTTCCTCGAGTGGGAAGATGAGAGCCGGGATCGCCATCCTCACCAGGACGTCTGAATGGATTTGCCGAAGCAGCCTCCCGCTTTCGAAACACGGTCTTGCGGACCAGTTCTGTGCGAGAATCTGCGGTACGGTAAGCAGCGCTTCGCCCAGGCGCATGATATGAATGACGGTCAAGAGATTCTCCGAATAGCGCTCGGCGACCGGACTTTGGTCATCGCCGGTCCGGGCGACATTACGCGCCAGCAGACCGATGCCATCGTGAACGCCGCCAACTCTTCGCTGCTGGGCGGAGGCGGCGTGGACGGCGCCATTCATCGCGCCGGCGGTCCGGCTATTCTGGAAGCTTGCAAGCAGATTGTGGAACGGATCGGCCGTCTTCCCGCCGGGCAAGCCGTCGCAACCTCTGCCGGACGCCTGGCAGCGCGCTATGTGATTCATACCGTAGGTCCGTTTTGGAGCGGCGGCAAGCACGATGAAGCCGAGACCTTGGCGAGCTGTCACCGCACGTCCATCCGTATTGCCGACGAGTTGCAGCTGGCGTCGATCGCTTTCCCGGCAATCTCAACCGGCGCTTATCGTTATCCGGCGGACCAGGCGGCGCAGATTGCCGTGAGTAGCGCAGCCGCTGCTCTGGAGAAGGCAGTCCACGTTCGCGAAGTCCGCTTCGTGCTCTTCGACACGCGAACCCTCAACCACTATGCGCAGGCGGCGCGCGCTCTCGACAAGCCTGTGATGTGAGCTGGGCGGTATCCTAGAGCAGTTGTAATCCGGAGTGAGTATCCCTTGACCGACCGTCTTTATTACACCGACTCGTTCCTGCAGGAGTTTGAGGCACGCGTGTTGTCTGTCGCCGGCGAAGCGGGCCGGGTTGCGGTAACGCTTGACCGCTCAGCTTTCTATCCCACCAGCGGCGGTCAGGTTTTCGATACTGGATGGCTGGAGATTGTGGCCGCCGCGACCGCTGCACCGCGTTTGCAGGTGAACGAGGTTGCCGAAGACGAGCAGACGGGCGAAGTGCTGCACATCGTCGCAGCCGATGCTGCGGGGTTGCAAGTAGGCGTGCAAGTACGCGGCCTGATCGACCCCGAGCGTCGTCGCGATCACATGCAGCAGCATTCCGGACAACATGTCCTGTCGGCGGCCTTCGAGAAACTGTATGACATCGCCACGGTCTCGTTTCACATGGGCGACGAGAGCTGCACTATCGACTTGGCGGCAGATTCCGTCAGCGTGAAACAATTGCAAGCCGTGGAGAAGCTGGCCAACGAAGTGATCGCGGAAGATCGTCCGGTGGAGATTCGCTTTGCCTCGCCTGATGAAGCTCGGTCGTTGGGGGTCCGCAAGATTCCTCCCGCCGAACGCGAGAAGCTGCGCCTCATCGATATTCGCGATTTTGATCTAAATGCTTGCGGCGGAACTCACGTGCGCAGCACTGGACAGATCGGCGCCATTCTGCTGCGAAAGACAGAGAAGGTGAGGCAGGGAGTACGGGTCGAATTTGTCTGCGGCTTGCGCGCCGTGGAGACCGCCCGCCACGACTTCGAATCTCTGACTGAAGCGGCGGCGCTGTTTTCGACGCACATCTGGGAGGTCCCACAGCAGATTCGTAAATCTTTGGATGAAATCAAGGCAACGCAGAAGACGCAGCATCGGTTGCTGGAGGAAGTTGCGGAGTTGCAGGCGGAGCGTCTGCTGCAATCGGCCGAGCAGCGCGGCACTCTGAAGCTAATCGTGCAATACTTCGCCGAGCGCGATCTGGGCTTCATCAAAATGTTGGCCCAGAAGCTCACGAAGAACGAAAGTGTGGTAGCTCTGCTGGCTTGTGGAGGCGCGCAGCCCTCGCTGGTGTTCGCGCAGGCGCCGGGTTTGGGGAACGACATGGGCGCGCTGATGAAACAGACGGTGCAGGCGCTGGGAACGCGTGGAGGCGGCAATCGCGATATGGCGCAAGGCGGCGCGCCCGACGGCGACAGGGCGGAACAGGCGCTGAGTAAGGCCGCTGGCGCGATAGCATGATCAAAGGTAGTTTTCGGTACTCGAGTACTAAAACCCATCTCATAAATCGTTATGTGGTTTATCAGGGCAGGACTTTAGTCGAGCCGAACGAGATGCAGCAGAAAGATCCGGGCTTTTGCAACCGCGTCGGCAATTTTCCAGTGGAACAAAACTGGCGCGCAAACGGTCATACTAGCCGCGCAGCGGCGGCTATGAAGTTAGCCCGGCGCGTAAGCGCCGGGTAAAGTGGAAAATGATTTCGAGCCGCGTAGCGGCGACAGGGTTGTGACTCAGCCTCTTAGCCCCTGCACGAAAGGGGCTAAAGCCCGAACGTTTCCGCGCTTATTCGGCTCGGCTGAAGCCGAGCCCTGATACAAATCGCCTCACGGATTTCGGAGATGAGTCTTAGGGATGATTTGATTAAGTATGCGCGAAGTCCCTCAGCGGCTAAAGCCGACATGATTTTGCGCCACTTACGGACGGCCTGAAAGGCCGTCCCCTTCAAATATTAGACTTAATCAGGGTTTTTTTAGCAACTAAGAACTGACAACCGACTACCGGCAAATAACAACGGCAACGAACAACTGGCAACTGACTTTGGATCAGAAACTCATTCTCGTAACCTTGCTGATCCGCCTCGGCGTCGCCGCGGCCATCAGCAGCGTGCTGGTGCGAGCGCGGCGTTTTCGCGTGCTCCTCTTCCGCGAAGAGCGCAACCTCCCCGAGAAACTCGAAATCGTCCTCATTATCGGCACGCCCATCGCCTTAGGTGTGCTGGTGCGCGGCTGGGTACACAATTTCCTGGCGGCTGACATCGCCTTCGAAGGCGCAATCCTCATCGGCATCATCGCCGGGCCGTTGGCCGGGACCTTGGGCGGTGTCCTGGTTTCGTTGCCGGCGCTGTTGCTGGGCGAGTGGCTCACCATGCCGATGTATGTGCTCGCCGGTTTTGCCGCCGGCATGCTTCGCCATATTGCGCCCGAGCGCGAAGCCATCTGGTCGTTCTCGCCGCTGTTCGATCTCAGCATCTATCACTGGATCCGGCGCAGCATTCGCAAGTCGTTCATCGACTGGCAAACCTCGTTCTTCTTCCTGATCATTGCTCTCGAGTTTATTCATATCCAGCTTCACCGGGCTTTTCCCCGCCGCATCTTCGCCTTGGACTCGCCGGACTGGTGGGTGAAGCTCGCGATTTATGCGGGTACGGTCATGGCGGTGGCCATCGCGCTGAAGGTGCTGAACAACGTTCGCATCGAGATGAAGCTGGAGCAGCAGGAACGTCTGCTGCTGCAAGCTCGCATGGAAGCGTTGCAAAGTCAGATTAATCCGCACTTTTTGTTCAACACCCTGAACTCGATTTCGTCGCTGGTGCGTCGCGATCCCGACTCGGCGCGAGAGATGATCGTGAAGCTGGGAAACATTTTGCGACGATTGCTCCGCAAGGGAGATTCGTTTGTCCCACTGCGCGAAGAATTCGAGTTTCTCGACGACTACCTCGACATCGAGGTGGCGCGTTTCGGCCATGACAAACTAAAGGTAGTGAAGGAGCTGGAGCCCACCTCGCTCGAACATCTTGTGCCGAGCATGATCCTGCAACCGCTGGTGGAGAATGCAGTGAAACACGGTTTCTCGGCCAAGGTCGAGGGCGGAAGCATTTACCTCCGCAGCCGCAACGCCGATCATCGCGTGGTGATCGAAGTGGAAGACGACGGTGTTGGCATGCCGCTGGACGGTACCAGCGCTTCGTCGGGTACGGGTATCGGAATGTTGAATGTCACCGAGCGGCTGCAAGTCGTATATGGCGACGCAGCCCAGATCACGATCGAGAGCCAGCCGAATCGCGGCACCATGGTGCGGCTGGTGCTGCCGGTGCTGCAAGCCGAGGAAATGGGTGGCTCGGTGGTGGGAGCGATTTACGAAGAGCGGTCCAGAACTTCGCGATAGTACTTTTCATACATCGGAATAATCTTGCTGGCACAGAAGCGGGCCTGCGCGCTGGCGCGAGCCTGCTCGCCCATTTGCTTGAGCTTGGCGTCATCCGACAGAATTTCCAGAGCATAGTTGGCCATCGTGTCCACGTCGCCAACCTCCGCCAGGAAACCAGTCTTCCCGTCATCGATCACTTCCGGCACGCCACCCACGTTGGTCGCGATAGGCACCACTTCGCAGGCCATGGCTTCCAGGGCCGCCAGTCCAAACGACTCCAACTGACTGGGCAGCAGCATCACGTCCGCAATCGGAAGTTTCTCGTGAATGCGATCCTGCTTGCCCAGGAAATCAACTTTGTTGTGTATCCCCTTTTTCACTGCCAGCCATTCGGCGGGAGAGCGTTCCGGGCCATCGCCGATCATCAATAGTCGAGCAGGAATCTGCTTCTGCACCCGATCGAAAATCTCAATCACGTCGGGGATTCGCTTTACCGGCCGGAAGTTCGACAGGTGCACCAGGATCTTCTCGTCAGCGCTGGCATACTCCGAACGCCGTTGCAGCAACTCCGGCGTGCGATGGTAGAGATCGCAATTCACGAAGTTGGGAATGACCGCGATCGGCGTCTTGACATCGAACACCTCGACCGTTTGCTGCTTCAAGTAATTGGAAATCGAGGTAACCCCGTCGCTCTGATCGATGGAAAAGCGCGTGATCGGCAGATACGAGGGATCGGCGCCAACCAGCGTGATGTCGGTTCCGTGTAGCGTGGTGACGTAGGGTAGCCTCCGGGTATTGCGGGCATGATCGCAACACAACATCTGCCGCGCCAGCATCGCGCTCACCGAGTGCGGGATCGCGTAATGCACGTGTAGCAGGTCAAGATCATAAATTTCCGCAACCTCCGCCATGCGCGTGGCCAGCGCCAAGTCGTACGGCGGATACTCGAACAGCGGATAGCGCGACACTTCCACTTCGTGATAGTGAATGTTGGGCTGCGGCTCGGTCAGCCGGATAGGCTGCGAGTAAGAGATGAAATGCACCTGATGGCCGCGCTGCGCGAGTTCCAGGCCCAGTTCGGTCGCCACTACACCGCTGCCGCCGTACGTGGGGTAACAGGTTATCCCGATTTTCATTTCAGGTGACTCAGGGATTGGATGGATTTGCGGAGGTAGAGATTCAGCCCTGCATCTCGCACCAAGAGCAGCTCACAGAATTTAAGACGGCGTTCAAAGTCTGCTAGATTGCCGGGCTCAGCGAACTTCGGCCTGGGCGTCTCCCAGCGAATTCGGTTGCTCGCTCGCGTTCACCGGCCGCAGCATCAACACCTTCGATTTGCCTTCACGGCCTCCAGGCAACAATACCAGCTTTTTTGCTGGGTCGTATGCGACCGTGTGGCCCTTCACGTCGGTTGGAATCTCATCGGCAATCATGAGACGCCCGTTGGCGTGAATCATCAGCAGCGAACCATCACTCGCCGCATACAGCGTCCGCGATTCGGGATCGAGCCACAACGCATCCACGCCTGCCGGGGCGGGCACGCGATTCACTTCAACGCCAGTACCGGCATTGATGGCCAGCACCGCGAAGCGCACCGCAACGTAAAGCTCCTGAGAATGCCCATCGTAGATCAGGCCGGTGGGCTGCGAGGCATCAAGATTGAAGCGCTTGACGACTTTCAGTTGAGGATCGATCGCCACCACCTGGTGCAGATCTTGCACGGTGACGAAGACAACGTTCTGGTCGGCATCCAGCGCCAAGTCGCGGGGTGTGCCACCGAGGTTCACGGAGCCAGTGGTCTGCTTGGTCGCCAGATCGATGAGCGAAACTGTGCCCTGCCCGGCGTCTGTCCAGTACAGCTTGCCGGCGTCCCGCAGCAGCATGTCGGGCGATCCCGGCAACGGAATCGTATCGATCACCTTCCATCCATCGGTCGCAATCACCGCGATGGATTTGTTGCCATGATCGGCGACATACACTTTCCCGCCAGCCTCATCGACCGCAATCCCTCGCGGCGATTGTAAGCCCGTGACTTGCGCCATCACCCGGCGTCGCACCGGGTCAAAAATATCCACCGCCGCGGCTGCCTGATGCGTCATGACCAGCATTCCGTTGGCAAAGGCCATCTGGCCGAATCCTGGCGCGCCGGGAATACCAACCATTCCCACCTGGCGCAGTTCGGACGAGGAAAGTACCGCGGATCCCAGCAACAACACTGCTGCCCAGGACGTAATCGCTGAAGGAAATCGCATGATGGCTTCCGCCGACTTAGATGCAAACTGGAATCGATCAGGCTGCCTGGGGAAGCAACGAAGCCGCTTCAAACTGCCGGCTTCTGTGCGTCCGCGAACGCCTTTATCCACGAACGAGTGCCCTGGTAGCGGCAGGAGAACGTAGCCACGGTGGCCGCCGCCGCCAGGGCTTGCCGAAAGTTCCGTCCCGGCTGGGAAGCGTAATAGCAGAAGGCTCCGTGAAAAACGTCGCCTGCCCCCAGCGTGTCGATCGGCCGAATCTTCTCGACCGCTATCCTGCCACGCTCACCCTGTTCCACAAAGCGAATCGCAGATGCGCCCCGCGTGATCGCCATGCGGCGAATCCCTTGTTTGGCGAGAAACTCCATAACGTCGTCTTGATCGCGACATCCCGGAGGATGATAATCGGCCGAGCAGACCGCGATGTCGACGAAAGGCAATAGCTGTTCCATACCGTCTTTCCAACTCCCGCTTTCCAGCACCACCGGAATTCCCCGTGAGCGGGCGGACCGCGCGCCGGCAATACACAGCGGCATGTAGTGACCATCCACCTGCACGATCGACACGCCTTGTAACCATCGCGGATTGAACCGCGCTGGGAGTGGCGAGAACGCGGCGGCATTGGCCGACACCACCGTCCGCTCACCGGTACTCTGAAGCACCATGATCGAGGAGACCGGTGGCGCTACGTTTCTCCGGCGTGCAAGATCGTGAAGCGCAACCCCGGAGGCTTCCAGATCGCGACGTATGACGCTTCCGAGAGAGTGCGCGCCCACCGCCGTGACCAGCGAACTTCGCCCTCCGAGACAGGCAAAGGTTATTGCCGCGTTGGTCGCTGGACCGCCCGCTGCCAGGTGCTGGCTGGCAACTGAAATCTTGGCGTTGCGCCCCGGAATCTCCGCGACCGGATACGTGATGTCAACCGTTGCCAGTCCCAGAAACAGGCCCTTTGGCCGCCGGCGAGTGCGAGATTCTGTCATTCAGGGATGCAATGTAAATTCGGCCGAGACTGCAGTGGAACCCTGGGGGTGTGCCACAGAAGCATTGTAATTTGCCTGCTTCGCGCGACCCTGGCTGCTCCGTTTCCTCCCTTAGCCGTTTACCGGCTGAGGGGATCTGGCTAAATTCAGCACCTTTTTCCGGGGCCCCGCAGGTACGTGCCGAACGCCAGTTGCTAATTACCCATTGCCAGGCGCTGCCCCTCCCTGCTCACAGAATCGCCCCTCTGCCGTCTCTTATCCAGGCGGGGAACAATAGATTTCGCACCCTTCATTTCCGGCGTGTCATCCAAACAAACCGGCTCGGTTGCGGACCAGGGGATCGCCGGGCTGCATGGTATACTGCGACCAGTTATCGTAAAAGGTGCGCCAGTCTTAACGATGCATTCCCGCCTAGCCGAAGGACACTTTCATGGCACGTAGTACGCGTCGCTCTGCACTTCTCGTTCTCACCATCATCCTCGTGTGCGGCTGTATCGGCATGCTTTTTGGCCAGCGGTTGACTTCCACCGCCAGCTCCGGCGACAACGATGGTGACATTCGCGACAGTTTGCGCAGCTTCAGCGACGTGTACAAGGTAGTGCAGCAGAATTACGCCGAGCCCGTCGATCCCGACAAGGCCATTTACAACGGGGCCATTCCGGGCATGTTGCGGGTCCTCGATCCCCACTCCAACTTCTTCGATCCCAAGTCCTATGCGGCCCTGCGCGAAGAGCAGCGTGGCAAGTACTACGGCGTGGGCATGCAGGTCGGCCCGCGTAACAACAAGGTCATCGTGATCGCGCCCTTCGCCGGCGCGCCCGCCTACCGCGCCGGTATCCGGCCGGGCGACATCATCATCGCGGTCGACGGCAAGCCTACCGACAACATGAGCACCAGCGATGTAGCCGAGCTGCTCAAGGGGCCCAAGGGCACCACCGTCAAGATTACGATGCTGCGCGAAGGTTCCGACAAGCCGCTGGACTTCACCATCGTGCGCGACGAGATTCCACGCTACAGCGTGGATGTGCATTTCCTGATTCGTCCCGGCATCGGTTACATCCACATCTCAGGCTTCCAGGAAACTACCGAGAAGGAAGTGCGGGACGCGCTCGATGAATTCGGCGACATCCACGGCCTCATCCTCGATCTGCGGCAGAATCCCGGCGGCCTGCTCAGTGAGGGGGTCGGGGTAGCGGACCAGTTCCTGAAAAAGGGTCAGGTCATCGTCTCCCATCACGGCCGCGCTTCCGCCGAAAAAGTCTACAAGGCCAGCCACGGCAATGGCGGCAAGGACTACCCCATTGTGGTACTGGTCAATCGCGGCACCGCTTCGGCGGCTGAAATCGTTGCCGGCGCAATTCAAGATCACGACCGCGGCCTGATCGCCGGAGAAACCACCTTTGGCAAGGGTCTGGTGCAGACCGTTTATCCGCTGTCCGAAAATACCGGGCTGGCGCTTACCACAGCCAAGTACTACACCCCCAGCGGCCGTCTGATTCAGCGTGACTATAGTGGCGTGTCGCTTTACGACTACTACTACAACGATCGCGAGAACGGCGACGTCAATATCAGTAATCACGAAGTGAAGATGACCGACAGCGGTCGCACCGTCTACGGCGGCGGCGGCATCAGTCCCGATGTCAAGATTCCCAACCCCAAGACCAACAAGTTCCAGGACACGCTGCTGGAAAAGTACGCTTTCTTCAACTTCGCCAAGCACTACGTGATCAATCACAAGGTGACCAAACAGTTTGAAGTCGACGAAGCTGTGATGCAGGAGTTCCGCAAGTTCCTCGATGAGCAGAAGATCCCCTTCACCGAAGCCGACCTGGCTGAGAATAGCGATTGGATTCACTCCAACATCAAGGCTGAACTCTTCATCAACGAATTTGGTCAGCAGGAAGGCATGAAGGTCCATGCCGAACAGGATCCGGAAGTAGAGAAGGCGCTCGAGCTGCTGCCCCAGGCCAAGCAACTGGCCGACAATGCCAAAAAGATCATCGCCCAGCGCAACAACGCACGCCTGACCGCCCAACAGAGTGAGGCTGCCACCAGCAGCCGGTAGGATCGCGTTCGATTAGTTACGGCATAGGAAATCCCCAGCCCGCAACTCGCGGGCTTTTTCTTTGTCACTTGCGCGGCTTTTCTTTTGTCGTCCCGGGCGCGGCCGAGGAATCTGCGGCCCCCCCGCCAAAAAAGGGCCGGCAAATTCACGGGGCCGTCGGCATGGAAACCATCGATGTCGAGCTGAAGGTGAGCCTCGGTAGCGGGGCACTCTTGTACGCCACGCTCGACAATCCGGTGGAAGGGTTGGAGTGGGAATGTGCAGACGCGGCCCTCGCCCACTGTGGCGATCCTGTCCGACACCAGGTCAGACGGCAGATCGAGATTCGTCTGAACCCCAATCACGGGCCGCCGTCTGCAAGCTTATTAACTTACCCCTCACCGCAAATTCTGACCGGCGGAGCGGCACATCATCGGCCCAAACCAGCGTCGCGCGATGCGTGGATTTGCGCCGCCCCGCTCGATCAAGCTCGCTCTACACCATCATGTGCGCCACGCGCGCCGACGAGAACTCCATTACTTCCGGCTTCACCAGACGCGCAAAGTCCTCGTACCCCAACTTAATCAGCTCATAATGTGAGCCGGCATTGAATGCGATCTCATGGTCTTCGGTCAGGGTAAGGTCCACATAGACCGGGATCCCGTATAGGTTGCCAAACGGCGGCATGGCTCCCGTTTCGCAGTCGGCAAAATGCCGTTTGAATTCATGCTCGCTGGCCAGTTCCGCCTCCCGCACGCCGGTGGCCTGCCGCAGCGCCTCCAGGTCAACCTGATACGAGGCTGGTAATACGGCCATCGCCAAGTCTCCATCCAGCTTCACGATGACGGTCTTAGCCAGTTCCCTGCCGGAGATATGCGAGATGGCGGCAATGCCCTGCGCGGTGTACGCCTTGGAGTGTGAAATGACCACATACTTTACGTTATGCGCATCAAGAAATGCTTTGACTTTGCTGAGGTGCATCGGGTCCTTCTCCGGACGGTCGCTCCGGCCTGCCGCCCGCCAGGTTGTTTTCTTTCCCGTCTCAACCGCGCGACAAATGCGTCGCTGCGGTCGTTGACGCCACTTTTCTCTGATCGGTTGGTTGACTTGGTTCCGCGATGACTTCGCGGCTTGCTTTCAGGAATCGTTCCACCATGCAGGCTACCTCCTTGCGGTCAGGTACCCTCGTTGAGGCTCAGTCTAGTCTCTCTGCCGGAGAGCGCAAGCACAGCCGTCACACTAGTGTTGTGACAAGACCGGATACGGGATTGAGCTGTGGACGGGCCTGCTTGAAGGGGCGTAGCTTCAGCTACGCCGTAGAGAGTCCTTCATTTTTGTCATGACGAATCCGGCTTTTTAGCCGGTGAGGGATCTGCTTTTTGAATTTCTCAGCAAGCTGTTCAGACGACAGGGTGACGCACCGGCTCCAATTTCGCGTTCTGTCCCGGAGGCTCCATCTTGCCTTGCCGCTCCAGCGACTCCATAGTCGAAAGAATGGTGTCGGTTACATGCTCGATGCCGCTGTCCGAGTTCAGCATCAGGTGGTAGAGCCGGCGGCACGGCCATTCCGCATTGAAGTACTTGCGGACGAAAGCCGCGCGCTCCCGGTCGATGGTGTCCACCATTTCGGTGGCATCCTTCTCGCTCATCTTTAACTTGATCAGCCGCTGGATCTTGATATCGCGCGAGCCGTACACGAAGACATGAAACGTATCGCGACGCTCCCGCAGGATGTAAGGCGCGCCGCGTCCCACGATCACGCAGTTCCCTTCCTGAGCTTTCTTTTCAATCACGCGGTGAGCATACTCTACCAGTTCATCGGCGTCGAAGATCTTGTCGTCCGAAACCGGCAGCGAACGCTCGTAGCTTCCTCGCCAGAAGACTTTGGCCAGCCGGTGCAGCAGCGGATCGCACTTCTCTTCCCGCCGGGCCACCGCGCCTTCATCCACCGCTGCCAGCTTGGCGATCTCACACGTCAATTGCTGGTCCAGAAGCTGCCATCCCTTGCGCCGTGCCAATTCGGCCGCCACCAGGCTGCCTCCCGCTCCGTACTCGCGTTCCACGGTGATGATCCTGAACATCGCCAACCTCCTCACGCCGTCGTTTTCAGCATAATATCGCGTTTTAGCTATAACTGACCTGATGTGGCATGACGTTGTGCCGTTGCCCCACTCCTCCCAAACCGTGCAGTTCTTAAAGCGCGTGCCCCAGTTTTTGCGACTGCGATTCAGGCTTTCCAACTCTGCCCGCGCATGCCAGCCAATAACTCATTGCAAACAGCTGAAATTCATACGATAATTTGGCGCCTTTTCCCCGCACCTAAAAAGTCTTGCAGCCAGGAGGGCTTTGTTCGCGTGAAAAACGTGCGTGGCGTCTTCGTCTGCTCTCTTATCGCGCTATCTGCTTCTCTGAGCCCCGCCCAGGTGGCCGTGACCACCTTTCAGAATGACAATTATCGTTCTGGTGCCAATACCCACGAGGTGATTCTCACCTTTAATTCCGTCTCGTCCGGACACTTCGGAAAGCTCGCAGTCTTCCCCGTTACCGGTTATGTTTACGCCCAGCCTCTCTATGTTCCGCGAGTCCTCATAGGGGGCGCCCTTCACAACGTTGTATTCGTCGCCACCGAACACGACCAGGTCTATGCCTTCGATACCAACAGCGGCAGCCAGCTCTGGAACGCCAACTTTCTCCTGGCCAACTCCCCTTCCACAGTTGTCAGCCCTCTCTCCTCCAACGATGTAGCCTGTACCGACATCGGTACCGAGATCGGAATCAGTGGAACGCCGGCTATCGATACCACCTCCAACACGCTATATGTTCTGGCCCTAACCAAGGAGTACGACCAACTCACCCAAAACACCACGTTTCATCAAAGGTTGCACGCACTCGATCTGGCCAGCGGTCTGGATAAAGTGCCGCCCCATGAGATCTCCGCCACCGCGCCCGGCAACGGTAGCGGATCGGTGGACGGCATCCTGACCTTCGATCCTCTGCTGCAAGGACAGCGCACGGGCCTGTTGCTCGCTAATGGACAGGTGTTTGCCGGCTGGGCCTCCTATTGCGACCTGGGCAACTATCATGGCTGGCTCATGGCATTCGACAAGACAACTCTCAATCCCAGCGGTGTATTCGTCGATACCCCGAACGGTTATGAAGGAGGGTTTTGGGCCAGCGGTTCAGGCCCGGCGTCTGACTCCAGCGGCTCGATTTACGTGCCCACCGGCAATGGCGATTTCACTGGCGATTCTGGAGGAACCGACTTTGGAGACAGCATTCTGCGTTTGAACTGGTCGGCGACAGGCCAGAGCTTCTCGGTCACCGATTACTTCACCCCGTGGGACCAGCAGACCCTGGACGACAACGATACCGACGTCGCTTCCGGAGGTGTACTGCTGCTTCCCGATCAGCCGGGTTTACCCTATCCACATCTTTTGCTGCAGGTAGGCAAAGAAGGCACCATCGACCTGGTCAATCGTGACAACATGGGCCACTGGCATTCGGGAAATGACAGTCAGATTGTGCAAACCCTGCCCTACATCATCGGCTACATGTGGGGCTCTCCTGCGTTCTGGAACAACTATGCCTACTTTGGGGGACTTGACGATCACCTCAAGGCCTTCACCTTCGATCCGCATAGGCAATTGCTAAGTACCGCGCCCACCTCGGAAACCCCCGAGACTTTCTACACTCCAGCTCCCACTCCCTCGGTGTCTTCCAATGGGGCGAACAACGGCATTGTCTGGGCCATCGAGACCGACGGCTTCCATCACGGGTACGCCGATCTTCACGCCTACGTAGCTGGCAACCTGGCGATCGAGCTGTATTACTCGGAGCACAACCCGAGCCGCGATCGTGCCGGGCTGGCAGTGAAATTCACCGTCCCCACCATAGCTGACGGGCACGTCTTCGTACCGGCGCAAAATGAAGTGGACATGTATGGACTGCTGCAAGAAGGTTCTAGAGAGACCGCCAGATAAACATTTCCATCTCCTGACCCAACCTGTCACCCAATGTTCATGGTCTCGAGCCAACCAGCGTAATAGCACCAATGGCCGGCAACCTTTCTGGGATGCCGGCCGCTATCGCTCTACAAAACTTCAGTTATGGTTGGAAGAAAGGAGAATGGAAACCGTGCCATCTCCGAAGTTGCCGGTGGCAATATCAAGGTGGCCGTCTCCGTTGAAGTCAGCGGACACAGCATTCCAAGGGTCGTTGCCTGTGGGGAAGGATAACGGTGCCTGAAATGTCCCGTCGCCATTACCCAGAAGAATGTCGACCGTCGGCCCATAGGTCGCCACCGCCAGGTCCAGCTTGCCATCCTGGTTGAAGTCTCCAACATCCACTCGGACCGCACCTGCCGTAACCGGATAGTCCACCTTCTGACGGAATGTGCCGTCTCCATTGCCCAGCAGGACCGAAACGCTGGGAGAGCCCTGATTGGCAACGATGAGGTCGAGCTTTCCGTCTCCATTCAGGTCCGCGACAGCGACTCCACCTGGGTTGCTGCCGGTGGCATAGTCGACGTGATACCGGAACGTCCCATCGCCATTGCCGAGTAGAACGGAGGCAGCATTTGATCCGTAGTTCGACGTGACCAAGTCGAGTTTTCCGTCATGGTTGAAGTCGCCGGTAGCCACCGTTGTTGAGAATCCCCCGGTTGTATAGTTAACGGCGGGACCAAAGGTGCCATCTCCGTTGCCCAGCAGGATGGAAACATCCGGGCCCGCGCCCACAAATGCCAGGTCGAGTTTGCCGTCTCCCCTGAAGTCCGCCGTAATGCCGTGATAAGGAACGATACTTGTCGAATAGTTAACCGCAGGCTGGAAAGTGCCGTCCCCCTGCCCTAAGAGTACGGCCATCCCCTCGTAGTATGGCACGACAAGATCAAGTTTTCCGTCCCGGTTGAAATCCCCTATGATCGGTACTTGAGCGTTGCCTGCGACCGTGTATTGTGTCTGACTTCGAAACGTGCCGTCGCCATTGCCAAGCAGAACCGAAACCGAACCGGAGCAGTCGTTGGCCGACACAAGATCCAGCTTGCCATCTCGCCTGAAGTCGGCAGTTGCTATGTACTGGGGACATTCGCCGACGGAATAATTGGTCAGCGTGGCAATCGAGACGCTAGATGCCGGGTTACTGATAGGAAGAAAGACAGTGTTCGAGATGCCGCCACCTGGTTCGGGACTCACCACCGTGATAGAAGCAGTGCTCGGGCTGGCGATATCCGAAGACGTAATGAAAGCCATCAGCCGCGAGTTGTTCACGTACAAGGTAGTTCCCGGGCTGCCGTTCCAGTTCACGGTCGATGTCGGAACAAATCCCGTTCCATTCACGGTAAGAGCAATGGTGACGCCCGGTACGCTGGGAGCAACCGCGTCGGGAACCAGGGGTTGACTGATAAAGGGCACAGGGTTCTGCGCCATGACAGTCAGGGTTGACGCCAACAATAGAACGACAACACTGACCATGCGAGCCTGGATACTGAGCTTGCAGGTCATGAGATGACCTCCTTTTAATGAGCAAACATCGGCTGGCGAATGCCTGGGAGAAAGCGGCTCGAGGGTCTGTTTCCCGCCGCGCGGGAGCGATGGCGTAGGGGTGGAAAAAGGCCGGGGAACGTCTCCCGAGACACCCACCAGGATTGCACGCCGATAGACGCTGCTTTGTCAGTGACCGGTGATGCCAGGCCGCGTGATTAGCAAACCATCCTCCGTCATTCCCACCTTGCGGCCGCCGGGGCGGCGGTTGGCGGCTTCCCGCCTCCGTTGCGGACAGATGGAACCCTGCTCCCAGCCCCGCGCGACTCCGGCAAAGCAAAATAGCGCGCTGGAATCCCTCGACGGATGTACCGTGTGAGACCGTTGCAGGGTAAGATAGGTGTTTCGGTTTACCGACAGGCCGCTACATTTCACTCATGCGTTTCCGCTCCAGGTTGCTTTTCGGTTGTGCGGCTGTCCTCTACGCATTCTTGTTGCTGGCTGCGTGCGGCGTCATCTCTGGGGGATCGTGGCAATCCGGCAGCCCCTGGTTTCGCTTCCAGACTGCGTCGCTCCTGCGGGGCAGTCTTGCTCTTAGTCATAATCCGCTGGATTTGACTCACGATCTTTGCTGGTCGGAAAAAGGCGTCCATCAGGTTTGGGGACTGGGCATTCCTTTTTGGCAGCTGCCCTTTGCCGCTCTGCTAAAGCTGTTCGGCTTAGCCCAATTTCCCGACCGGATTGCCCTGGGATTGTTCATTGCCCTGGCCGCCTACTGTGTTTTGAGGACCAGTTTTGCACCTTTGCTGAACTCTGCACCGAAATCGACCGCATTGGACCGGCCCGGAAGCAACCGCTGCCGATGGTTCAACGCCCTGGGCATCGTTCTGTTGTGCCTTCTTTTTCCGCCGGTCATAAATCTCATGCGCTACCGGATGCTGGTCTACGAAGAGGTGATGGTATACGCCTATTTTTACGGCATCCTGTTGCTGTGCGGAGTGATTGCACTGGCCCGCGCCCCTCATTGGAGACGCTTGTGGATATTGTGTTTCTTGGCCGGCCTTGGCGGTTTCATCCGCCCAACCTTGGTATTTTATGGACTCGCGACCATCGTTGCGGCGGCCTTCGTTATGACTTGCCGTGACGAACAGCTTGGCCGCGACCCCGAACCGGCGCGTTTTCTCAAGTCCATTGGCAATCCCCGCCTGCTCGTTGGATTCTTGCTCTTCTTGTTCGGCGGAGGATTGCTGTTTATCACCAATTACCTGCGCTTTGGGAGCGGTTGGGAGTTTGGCCATAGGTTGAATCTTCAGGGCGGAGGTCTTTTGCCGTCGGTCTATTTCACCCGCTTTGGCTATCCCTATTCGCAAGTACCTTGGACGGAATCTCTCCGTGAATTACTCGGAGCTTTGTTTCAGGAAAAGAATTTTAGCGATTTGTCCTGGTACGCTCCCCGCATTTTCCCCGGACAAGCTTCCACTATTCGATGGCGGGAGTTCTCTTTCACCACCTACGACATTTCCTATGCATTTCTTATTGCCGTGTCCTGGATAATTGGGGCCTGGACCTTATGGAAATGGTCGCATTCCTTCAAGTTGCGGCCGCAGCCTCCTACATCCACGATGATCGTGCTCTGGTCGGCGATAGCTTCCTTGCCACTAATCATTTTTTATATGAAGGTTCCAGTGTTGGCGTCCCGCTATATGGTCGATTTTGCACCTGCGTTTGTGGCAGCTCTAATCGGACTTTGGTACTGGGCTGTCGAAGAGGTGCGCCAACGGATACGAAATCCCCAGCAGATAGCTGGCCTCCTGTTCATCGCACTCATCTTATGGCAGGGTTCAGAGATTGTTTTGGCTAAGCGAGCGGCTCCGTCCCCGGCTCCTCTGATCAAGGAAGCGATGTCGGACCCGATGACACCCTCACCTGATCCAGACAAATACCTGCCCGATGAATATCGCGTGGGAGGCCCTTTAACTTCTACGGCAGATCAGGCTATCCAATACAATGGTGCAGGATGGGATTCTACGACTGGCACAACCCGCTTATGCGCCGGTTTCTTCGTCGACAGTCCGCAGTTTCTGGAGTTGGAACTAACCGCATATCCCGGTCGCGATACAACCGAGGCTCCCCTGACAGCCATTCGGGCCAAGGTGGGCCTGGAATCTATGGAGCAAACCTCGATCACCCATACCAATAATATCTGGGTCGTGCGCTTCGCCGGACCTCGGCAACGCCGCTATCAGCAAGGTTTGCAGCCCGTTTTCCTGGCTATGATTCCAACTCAGGACCTAGCGCAGTATATTGCTGTTTCCAGCCCCTGGATCTTGAAAAGGTTGACCTGGCGGCCTGAGTAGAGATTTCTGATGACTATACCTTTTTTGCTGAGATCGTCAATGCGAGTCGGAAAGTTAGGTCGTACCAGCTTATTCACGAGTAAATTACCATGACGGAAGCCAGAAGCTCGTTGTTTCAGATGCTACTCTGCAAGGCAAGCTGGAGGTACTGTTAGTGCCGCACCGGACAAGTTTGTCACAGCCTGGCTTCTGGGATACGCGCCTGGCCCCGTTTCTCGATAGGTACTGCGTAATCTTGTGCTTGCTTCTGGTAGGAATTGCCTGCGCCCGGATTATTTCTACCTATAACGCTCTCAGCCTTACCGCCGATGAACCTACCCACTTAGCCTGTGGTATGGAGTATGTTGCCGAACACGTTTATACCTTGGAGACACAGCTGCCACCCTTGTCGCGTGCCCTGCAGTCTATCGGACCTTATCTGGCTGGAGCGCGCCCCACCGGGCTGCCGGTAATGCGCGAAGAGGGATTGTCAATTATTGCCCATTCGGGCAGTTTTAATCGCACTGTATTCCTTATGCGGTTGGGAAATCTTCCCTTCTTCCTGATAGGCTGCCTGGTAGTCTGCTGGTGGTCATGGCACACATTCGGTAAACCCATAGCAGTTCTGGCGACTGGATTATTTACGCTCTTGCCCACCAACCTGGCTGATGCCGGCATCGCGACCACCGACATGGCGTTAGGGGTGAACGTGGGAGCCGCCTTCTTCGCTACCATTTATTGGGCAGAGAAGCCCACTTGGCGGCGCGCGTTGCTCCTGGGATTGTGTGCCGCCCTCGCCTTTTTATCCAAGGCCACGGCGGTGGGTTATGTTCCCATCACCGTCTGTCTGGCTTTCGCCTGTTATCTGGCCGTCTCCCGTCCCAACTCGCGCGAATTGTTGAATCTTGCCCGGCAACGTATCGCTACTTTTATTCTCGCAGCGTTCACTACGGCATTTGTCATGTGGGCGGCGTATTGGTTCTCTTTCGGAATTCTGCCGGGCACTACGATCAGCCTGCCCGCTCCCGAATATTTTCATGGTGTCTTCGAAGCTCTGGCGCACGACAAGAGTGGCCACGGGGCTTACCTATTTGGCGAGTTCCGCAGGACGGGCTGGTGGTATTACTTCCCGGTAGTGCTGGCCCTGAAAACCCCAATCGCTTTTCTGATCCTGCTGGGATTCGGAATCTTCGTCTCCATCCGGCAGCGTGCCCAACTGGTATATCTGTTTCCTCTGGCCTTCAGCGTTGGCATCCTTGCCCCCGCCATGTTCGGCCGCATCGACATCGGCATTCGCCATATCGAACCCATCTACGTCGGCCTATCTATACTCGCTGCCTTGGGATTAGTCCAAGTGCTGCGCTGGGCCCACACTGGAATCAATTCTGCTCTTACTGCCGGCGTCCTAGTGCTATGGATGGTTGTCTCCGTTGCGTTTTATCACCCCGACTATCTGGCATACTTCAACGAATTCGCCGGCAAGCATCCAGAAAACATCCTGGTGGACTCCAATTATGACTGGGGACAGGACTTGAAGTTCCTTGCCAAGCGCTTACGCGAATTAGGCGCAACTCAAGTTTCATTGGCTTCCCTTGATGGTGTCATGCGCTCGGATTATCTCCAGGCTTGGTATGGCTTGCCCACGGTAAGAATGGTTAACGATGCCATCCCCTCTTTAGGCTGGAACGTAATCAGCCCCAGCTTCGACAAATCCTTCCGCTTCCAACTCAATGATCGGCCAACCGTGGCCAATCCCTGGTATGACCAGATCGCTCCCACGGAACGCGTGGGGCCGCTCCGCCTCTACTACATCACCCCCGAGGAACGCGCCCACTTCATTCACTAGTCGCATACATAACGGTCAGCCAGCCATGCGCTGGTTCTTCTCATGAATGAATCTCTTGACCGCACGCAGTCTTGATGGCACGAAGCCTGGGTTACGTTTTGTTAAGACTTGTAACTGCTGGCATCCTTGCCGCGTCCGCCGGGTTTGTACCTACATCCAACGAGGTAAGTGGGATGGGAGGTACAAACTCATGCAACGACTACTACTATTATTCAGCGTGCTGCTGGCTTTTACTGTGGGGGCGATAGCGCAAACATCTCAACCGTCGCAGGCTAGCTTGGCTACGCAGCCTCAGGCTTCCGAGCCGGCACTCAGCAGCAATGGTCCGGTTGTTCTTGACTACAACACTCGCTATGGATCAGGGGATCCCGTCGAGGTCAAGATCGCGCAACAGGTGCGCCGGGCCATGCTCAAGCTGCCTTACTACTCTCTGTTCGACGATCTTGAGTACAGTGTGCAAGGCCGTACCGTAACCCTAAGCGGCTCGGTTACCAACATTCACTCGCAGACCAAGCGGGATGCCGAGTATGCCGTAAAGCACATTGAAGGTGTCGACCAGGTCGTCAACCATATTCAGGTGCTGCCTCCGTCGCCGTTTGACGAGCAGGCGCGCGCCCGGGTCTATCGTTCTCTCATGCGTACGGCTGGGCTCTCCCAATATTTTTGGCAAGCCTCGCCCAGCATTCACATTGTGGTGGATAACCAACGCGTCACTCTAACCGGTTATGTGAACAATGAAGGCGACAAGAACCTGGCCAACATCGCTGCCAAAGAGGTTCGCGATGTATTCCAGGTGACCAACAATCTGCAAGTCGTGAAGTGACTGACGTTTTAGATGGGATAGCGGCGGCTTAGTACTGCCGCTGTCCTATACTGCAGATCTGCTGCCGGCTATTCTCGAACAACAAATTCCTAGAGTTCAACGCGCACCGCTACATCGAACTTCGCATAGTACTTCTTCACGTCTTCCGGCCCATACTTTTCCTTGAATTTGTCGACTACCGATTTGACGGTTTTGGAATCTGTAATCGGGATGGCCCGAAACTTTCCTTCCTTGCCTCGGGCCGAGATGCGGACAGTCGGATCGTGCGGCACGTTCTTATACCATTGGGTATCCGAACCTTGCACGGGCAGAAGGAAGAGTGTGTCGCCTTCCAGCACAAACCAGACGGGAATGGAAATGGCGCGACCCGATTTCCTGCCGGTCACACTGATTGTGATCTGGCGGTAATGGCTCAGCCGATCCTTCAGGCTATCCTTAGAACTTGCCATCGCGCTTTCTCCGTAAAGAACATTGACAGCTGAATATGCCGGGGGAGCGGGACCGAACTTCGCTGAAATTGTGCGCCCCGAGCGGCCCGCCGTCAATTCGACTTTAGTCGGTCAGCAGCCTAATTCTCATGAATTCCTGCGAAGATCGACCTGCCAGTCCAGGCGAAAACTTGAATTGCTAAAAGCTAAGAGCTAAAAGCTAGAGCAATTTCACAGTGGCTGTATCCGCTTTGAAGGGGCACGCCTTCAGGCGTGCCGAAAAGCTGTGTGCAAGACATCGGCTTTAGCCGCTGAGGGGCGTCCCCCAGGGCCTAAAGGCCGAGCTCGTGTAGCGCCGATCGGCGCGGCTGAAGCCGCGCCCTTTCAAGGCGGTTACAGCAACCCAGAAACTGCTTTAAGAGCTAACGTCCCACGCTTAATACTTTCCGCGGAACAAATACACCAACTCAATAACCAAAATAATCACCACCATCACTTCCAGCACGAAGCCGCGGCTCTGATGAAATTCGTCGATGAGGAAGCGATACAGCGCTTCGGCGGTGTGCAGCTTTTCGTTGACCAGGTTCTTATATTCCGGCACGCCGACCTTGGCTGCCGCCAGCCGGTACAGCCGCGCGGAATACATGTCGCTGACAAACTTGATTGCGGTTTCGGAGCGTTCGGCCAGTTCGATCACCTCTACGGTGATGCTGTTCAGGCGCAAGGCCTCGGACCGCATCTTCCATCGCCGCCAGATTCCCGCAGGGAATTTCAGCGATGCATAAACTCCGTCCAGCTCGCGCGTGAGCCACTCATCATAATGGCGAAACTCCAGCAGCTGCGAGTTGGCGTACTCCAAAATCTGAACTGTAGTTTCCGCCGCTGCCGGGGTGTCATACACCAGGGCGGCATTCCATCCCACGGTTACCAGATCATTGGGATAGTAGAAGACGCTGGACTGCGCCACATCGTCGTTGATGCTGCGGGCCAATGGCGACTGCTCGCCGCGCAACACCTGCGCAATCTCGGGGCCATGCTGGTTCAGCAAGTCGAATCCCTGCGGATTGCCCGGCACCTCGGTCAACAGGAAAATGTAATAGTCCTCGCTCAGCCATTCGGAGTAAGGGCGCACGATCGCCGGAAGAATCTTCTCCATCCGGCCGCGAATGATCTGTTGTGCCTGCCGCTCCAGTTCCGGACTCGGTACCCAGCGGGCCGCCAGATGCACCAGCCCGGGCCAATCGGCGGCAAACTCCAGCTGCAGCAGCACGCTGATGACGCCGTAATCGTAATACTTGATCTGCGGGACCAGCTTCTCGCCGCTGGCCAGCAGCACCGGCTCCAATCGCTCCACGACCGGTGGTTTCTCGAATCGGACATACTCGGGAGTCGCATGCTTGAACGTGGGCTCAACCCGCTTAGCGCCCAGGATCTGACGCAGTTCCTCCAGCCGGATCTCCTCGCACACATCGTGCAGGATCACCCCCAGCACCGCGCCCTTCATGATGCCGATGTCCGCAGTGGTGGTCGTGCTGGTCGCCGTACTCGGCTCAACGTGCTCCATAGGCCAGATTGTACGTGAGGAAGAAATCGTGGGGCTAAACGGCGATTGTCGTCAGTTATCTCAGCAAGCCACTGAACGGCGAAGATACGCCGTCACCCTAAGTGTTCTCCGTGCCTCTGTGCTGAATCCTCTTATGGCGCGAAGGTCTTCTCGCGCTGCACGTAGTGCTTCTGGAAGTAGTCGCGATACTGGCCGCTGCGCACGTCGTTCAGCCATTGCTGATTGTCGCGATACCAGGTGATGGTGTCCGCCAGTCCTTGATCGAACTGTACTTGCGGCTGCCATCCCAGCTCGCGGCCCAGCTTTTCGCAGTTGATGGCGTAGCGCAGATCGTGTCCCGGGCGATCGGTGACGAACTGGATCAGGTTCTCGGACTTGCCGAGCGCTTTCAGGATCAACTTCGCAACTTCGAGATTGCGCATCTCGCAGCCGCCGCCGATGTTGTACACCTCGCCCTCACGACCCTGCTGCAAGACGACATCCAAGGCGGCGCAATGATCGTCCACATGCACCCAGTCACGAACATTACTGCCCTTGCCGTACACGGGCAGGCGCTCGCCCGCCATCGCTTGCGCGATCATCAGCGGGATGAATTTTTCCGGAAACTGGTATGGCCCGTAGTTATTCGAGCAGCGTGTTACCAGCCCGGGAAACTTGTGGGTTCGCACGTAAGCCAGCACCAGCAGATCGGACGAAGCCTTGGTCGCGGCATAGGGACTATTGGGCTGCAACGGCGACTCTTCGGAAAACAATCCTTCCTCGCCCAGGCTGCCGTACACCTCGTCCGTGCTGACGTGAACAAATCGTGGCACGCCGGCTTCGCGGCAGGCTTGCAGCAGATTGTGGGTGCCGTCGACGTTGGTACGCACAAAGGCGGACGCGTCTTCAATGCTGCGGTCGACGTGGCTTTCGGCGGCAAAGTGAATGACCGCATCGCAGCCGCGCACCTGGTCGAGCACACCGCGATCGCAGATATCCATCTGCACAAAGGCGCAACGTCCCTCACCCAACTCCGGTTCCAGGTTCTTGAGATTGCCGGCGTACGTGAGCTTGTCGAGCACCACCAGCTTCCACTCGGGATGCTTCGCCAGCGTGCGATGAACGAAGTTGGAGCCGATGAATCCCGCGCCGCCCGTGACTAGTAGCTTCATGCGCCACGCACCGGAGCAGCTTCTTCGGCATTGCGAAGCACTTTGTCGCGCACCATGTTGCTGGCGTGCCACAGCGATTCGAACGTGCCCGCGTCCGTCCACCAGCCATCCAGCAAGCTGTGGTTCAGCGTTCCTTCTTCGATGTAGCTGTTATTGACGTCGGTGATCTCGTACTCGCCGCGGCCCGAGGGCTTCAGCCGGCGGATGCGATCGAAAACACTGACATCGTAAAAATAAACTCCAATGACCGCATAGGACGACTGCGGCTTCTTCGGCTTCTCTTCGATGCGAACAATGCGCTCGTCCTCGAACACCGGCACGCCGAAACGTTCCGGATCGGTCACCTCTTTCAGCATGACCATCGCGCCCTTTTCCAGCTTTTCGAACTTCGTGGCGGCGTCCTTGATGTCGCCTTCAATGATGTTGTCGCCCAGCACGACGCAGATACTGTCGCCCTTGGCCCACGGTTCGGCCAGCCGCAAGGCATCGGCAATGCCGGCTTCGCCTTCCTGATAAGCGAAGCTGAGCTGCTGCAGTCCGAACTCCTTGCCATTCTGCAACAGGCGCAGGAAGTCGCCTGCGTTGTGGCCGCCGGTCACGATCAGGATGTCGCGAATGCCCGCGTCCACCAGAATCTGCAGCGGATAGAAGATCATGGGTTTGTCATAAACCGGAAGCAGGTGCTTGTTGGTTACCCGAGTCAGTGGTGACAGGCGCGAGCCAATTCCGCCCGCCAGGACGATACCCTTCATAGGTCTCCGTTCATTTGCCGGAACAGCGCGAACTACAGAATTTTTGCTGGCGCCTCCGCTTGGGGTTTGCGAAAGCGCGTCGCCGAAGCGCGCAATCCAGATAAAACCTTGTCTAACCGTTAACTCAAGATTATCGGCGAAGGGCGTCCTGCATGGCAAGCCGCAGCTGATCGCGCCAATCCGGCATCCTGATGCCGAAAGCCGCTTGCACCTGGGCACTGGACAGCACCGAGTTGCGCGGCCGGCGCGCAGGCGTGGGATACTCCTCAGTCGTGATCGCCGACACCTTCTGCGTCTTCAGTGCCGCTCCGAACTCGCCCGAGCCATCGGCCGGACGAAAGGCCAGGTAGTCTTCCAGGATGGCTTGCGCAAAACCGGCCCACGAGGTCTGCCCGCCGGAGGTGAGATGGAAGATGCCGGTGCGCCACTCCCCGGTTTCGCTCTTGTGTTCCAGGCACCGGCCCAGGATGATCGTGGTCGCTTCGGCCAGACCGCGGGCCCAGGTGGGTGCGCCGTATTGGTCGCCGACGATGCGCAGCTCGTCCTTCTCCTGCGCCAGCCGAATCACGGTACGCAGAAAGTTCTTGCCCCGAATGTCATAAACCCACGTGGTGCGCAGGATGATGTGCGCGCAGCCGCTGGCCTGGATGGCCTGGTCACCGGCAAGCTTGGTCTCGCCATAGATGCTCAAAGGGCCGGTGGCATCGCGCTCCTCGTAGGGGGTCGCCTTGCTGCCGTCATACACGTAATCGGTGGAATAGTGAACCAGCAGCGCGCCGGAGCGGCTGCATTCCTCGGCGATTTGCGCTGGAGCACCTACGTTGATGGCGCGCGCCAATTCCGGTTCGTTCTCGGCTTTATCCACGGCGGTGTAGGCGGCTGCGTTGACCACAATGTCAGGCGCAATCTCACGAACCGTGCGGGAGACGGCCCGCGAATCCGTCAAGTCAACTTGCTCAATGTCGATTGCCGTCACCTCGCCCATAGGAGCGAGAGTGCGCTGCAGGTGCCATCCTACTTGTCCGTTGCAACCGGTGATCAGCAGTCTGAGACTCATGGCTGGTACCTCGGCAATTGGTCCGGTGCAACTTGCGCCAACGGCGGGTAGCTCTTGTCCTTGTCTGACAGGATGGGATCAGGCGTCTCCCAGTTGATGCCGATTCGAGGATCGTTCCACAGCACGCCTCGATCATCGTTGGCCACGAAGTAGTCACTGCACTTGTACAGGAAGTCCGCCGTCTCTGATCGCACCACAAAACCGTGAGCGAAGCCCTTGGGAATATAGAGCTCGGTGTGATTCTCGCCCGACAATACCACGCTCACCCACTTGCCGAAGTTGGGCGAGCCGGCGCGAACGTCCACGGCGACATCCAGCACCTCGCCCAGCGTCACCCGGCAGAGCTTGGCCTGCGGGTTGCGCAATTGGTAATGCAATCCGCGCAGCACGCCGCGCGAGGAGTGCGAGTGGTTGTCCTGTACAAATGTTTCGGCAATACCTGCGTCGGCAAGCGCGTTTTGCCGATAGGTCTCCATAAAGAAGCCGCGCGGATCCTCGAACACACGTGGCTTGATGATTAGTACCCCAGGAAGTGACGTCTCGCTGATCTGCAAATTTTCTCCCACTCCAACAGTAAGCTGCAATTTGTCCGGAGATCGTGAACCGACGATTATAATGCGTGCTTCCTCGAAACTATGTTGCGTTGCTCCGCCATTGTCGTGACTTACAACTCCACAGCGGCCATCGGCGCCTGCCTCGAGGCCTTGACCCATGAGGACTGCGAAATCGTGGTCGTGGACAATGCCTCCCAGGACGACACCGTGCGCCGGGTCGAGGAGTTCGTGGCCTGGCATCCGGTCCGGCTCATTGCCAATCCGGAAAATCGCGGCTTTGGCGCAGCCGTAAACCAGGGAGCACACGAAGCCGAGGGCGCCCTCTTCCTGATTCTCAATCCCGATGCGATCGCCGAACCCGGAGCTGTGGCCGCTTTGCTGCAATGTGTCCAGGCAACTCAAGCCAGCGCCGTCGGGGGTGCTCTGCTTGCAAGTGACGGCCAGCCCGCGCGGGGTTTTGCCTTTCGCCGGATAGCGACCCTTGCATCGTTGCTTTGTGAGGTATTGCTGGTCAATCAGCTCTGGCCCGGCAATCCGGTGAACCGGCGATACCGTTGCCTCGATGCCGATTATTCGCTGCAACAGGAGGTCGAACAGCCGGCTGGAGCCTGTCTCGCCGTGACTCGTACAGCGTGGGAGTCGATAGGCGGGTTTGACGAACAGTTCTTTCCGGTATGGTTCGAGGATGTCGATCTCTGCAAGCGCCTGCTCGATCACGGCGACAAGATCTTCTATTGCCCAGCCGCGCGCTTCCACCACGGCGGTGCCCACAGTGTGGGACAACTCTCCTTTCGTGACAAACAGCTGTTCTGGTACAGCAACATGTTGCGTTATGCCGGCAAGCACTTCTCCAGGGCGCAAGTCTTAATTCTTCGTCTGGGGATTATCAAGGGCATGCTGCTGCGGTCGGTGGGAGCTTTGTTCGGAGCGCGAAAGGCTCCGCTTGGCGAAACCCTCGAAGCGTACTGGGCGGTCATGCGAAGCGTGAGGTAGTTCCTGTGTGCCACGGAACTACGTGTTCACTACACGCAACCCAAGGTATTTTTCGAATGGGTCGAAATCACGGTCCCGGTGGAGTAACGAATGTCCGGCTTCCAGACAGAACGTCGCGATCAGGCAATCGATCGTCGTGCGCACCGTATGGCCAGTCTTCCGGAGACGGCGATAGTTCTGGGCAGAGGCGATGGCCAGATCGCTCCCGCCGGTGTCGAAAATGTGGAACTTCTCGAGATCATGCCGCACTCCGGCAAAGACTTCATCGTTGCGAATCCCCTGTAACACTTCGCACAAGATGATGTCCGTCAATCCCAGCGGTTGGCGCCCCAATTCGTGCATCAGCCACTTCGTCTGACTGTTGTTTACATCTCCCAGATAATCGATCCAGACGGTGGTGTCGACGATCACCATTGCTGCCACCTATTGCGGAACTCGACTCCGGCGAAGCTGCTTCAGATTGCCTTCCCATCGCACTTTGCCACGCCACCTGCTGATAGAAGCCTGGCCGCGTGTCTTAACCAGAAGGCGTAAAGCCTCCTCCACTGCCGCTTTCTTGGTCGTAGCTCCACTTCGGCGCATCGCCTGCCGCATCAACGCATCATCAATCTCAATATTGGTTCGCACAGTTCGGCTGCCTCTCCGATGTGTAACGATGACATATCTGTGTGTATTGTTCAAGCAACCGCCACAAGAAAGGGTGCAACAATTTAGCAAAAGAGGGGCATGAAAACGAAAGGGTTTGGAAGGAACGACTCGGGCGATCGCCATCTGCGCTGACTGGTTCGGTTGAGGCCTCTTCCGTGCCTCACGCTAACCACTAGACTCTCACCCTTATCGCGGTGGTCCGATGACAAGGGTGAGAATATCGAAAGCGCGAGGTCCTATACCCCGATGACGCCCACCAACTCCTTCACCGAATCGGCGCTCTTTTGCAGGGCAGCCTGCTCTTCCGCCGTCAGCTTGATCTCGATGATCTTTTCGATGCCGCTGGAACCGAGCTTGCAGGGCACGCCTACGAACAGACCTTTGATCCCGTACTCGCCTTCCAGATAAGCGGCGCAGGGGACGATTTTCTTCTTGTCCTTGAGAATCGCTTCCACCATCTCCGTCACTGCTGCCGATGGAGCGTAATAAGCGCTTCCGGTCTTGAGGTGCTTGACGATTTCGGCGCCGCCATCACGCGTGCGCTGCACCAGGCGATCAATCGTTGCCTGATCCATCAATTCCGTAATCGGGATTCCGGCCACGGTCGAGTAGCGCGGCAATGGAACCATGGTGTCGCCATGTCCGCCGAGCACGAATGCGGTCACGTTTTCTACGGAGACATCCAACTCGCGAGCGATGAAGGTGCGGAAACGCGCCGAGTCCAGAATGCCGGCCATTCCGATGACCCGATTGCGCGAGAAGCCGCTCAGCTTGTAGGCCGCCTGCGCCATGGCGTCCAGCGGGTTGGAAACGATGATGAGAATGCAATTGGGCGAGTACTGCACCGCCTTGCCCACCACATCGCTCATGATTTTGAAGTTGGTGTTGAGCAGATCATCGCGGCTCATTCCCGGCTTCCTGGGGATGCCGGCAGTGATTACCACAATGTCCGAGTTCGCCGTGTCAGCGTAGTCATTGGTGCCCAGAATGTAGGAGTCACGCTTTTCAATCGGCATCGCCTGCAGCAGATCGAGACTCTTACCTTGTGGTACACCCTCAATGATGTCGATCAATACGACGTCGGCGTGCTCTTTCGACGCCAGCCAATGGGCCGCCGTGGCGCCCACGTTTCCCGAACCAACTACCGTTACTTTCTTACGCATGAGTCCTCACAGTATAAAGAAGCTGTCAGCCATCAGCTGTCAGTTAAGATCAGAATTGCCGCAACCAGCCCGGAGAACGCCGGCGCCCAGCGCGGTATTGCAAACGCGTGCCATGGTTCTAGCTGACGGCTGATAGCTGATAGCTGAAAGCTGAAAGCTGAAAGCTAAGAGCCAAGAGACGTAACAGCGTTACTCTTGTCGGGTGCAGCTATGACAACATTCGCGGAAGCTACTTCGCCAGCGCCTCGACCGGCGCCATGTTCTGAATCATGTGGGTCGCGAATTCGCTGGTCTTCACCTTGGTCGCGCCCTCCAGCATGCGGGCGAAATCGTAGGTCACCGTCTTTTGCTTGATGGTGTGCTCCAGAGAATCCTCGATCAGCCGCGCCGCCTCGTGCCAGCCCATGAAGTCGAACATCATCACGCCCGACAAAATCACGGATCCCGGATTGATGACGTCCGTGTCCGCATACTTGGGCGCGGTGCCGTGAGTAGCCTCGAAGATCGCGTGCTCATCGCCGATGTTGCCGCCCGGAGCGATGCCCAGTCCGCCTACCTGCGCCGCCGCGGCGTCGGAAATGTAATCGCCGTTCAGGTTGGGCGTGGCCAGCACTGCATACTCGTCGGGACGGGTGACGATCTGCTGAAAGATGCTGTCGGCGATGCGGTCGTTGATCATCAACTTCGACTTCCACACCCCGTGGCCGTGCGTAGCATAGATGCTATCGATCACGCCCTTCACTTCGTGGTACAGCGCATCCCGGAAGTCCTGCTGCGCAAACTCCATTCCGGGTTCCACCAGCTTGGCGTTGTCTTCCACCGATAGGCCTGGGTTCTTGTCCAGATTATCGATGATCCAGCTCTCCCGCTCAGTGACGACCTGGTCGCGGAATTCGTGCGTGGCCAGTTCATAGCCCCACTCACGGAAAGCGCCTTCGGTGAACTTCTGGATGTTGCCCTTGTGCACGATGGTTACCGACTTGCGATGGTTCTTCAGGGCATATTGAATGGCCATCCGCACCAGGCGTTTGGTCGCGGTGATCGAGATCGGCTTGATGCCGACGCCCGAGTCCTCGCGCACTCGCTTATTGGTGCCGACCAGCATCTTATTGTTGATGAAGTCGATCAGTTCTTTCGCCTGCGCGGTGCCTTCTTTCCACTCGATGCCGGCGTAGACATCTTCCGTGTTCTCGCGGTAGATGACCATGTCCATGCGGTGAGGATTCTTGACCGGCGACGGGATTCCCTGGTAATACTTCACCGGCCGCACGCAAGCATAGAGATCGAGAATCTGTCGCAAAGCCACGTTCAGCGAGCGGATACCGCCGCCCACCGGGGTGGTAAGCGGTCCCTTGATACCGATGCGTAATTCGCGAAAGGCTGCGACTGTGTCATCGGGCAGCCAGGTCTTGAAGCGATCCATGGCTTTCTCGCCCGCGAACACTTCATACCAGGCCACGCGGCGCTTGCCGCCGTAAGCGATTTCGACTGCCGCATCGAATACCCGCACGGACGCTTTCCAGATATCGCGTCCGGTGCCGTCACCTTCGATGAAAGGAATGATGGGGTTGTCTGGGATGACCAGCTTACCGTCGTAAGTGATCTTGGTCCCGCCGGAGGGCAAAGGAATACCATTATAAGAAGCCGCCACAAGGCACCTCGAAGAGTTTAAGTAGAAAAGGATCCCGAGCTGTACACAGCCATACGCCGGGATGGGGAAGCAACTGCAGAGCCGGCACTAAGCCGGAGCCTGAATCGTTATGATGGCAGCGACTTGCGGCCCATCCTCTAGCGACATCAGCCGCGCGTCCGGATCAGAAATGCTTACCCTTTATTCCCGAACCCATTAACGTTACCACCGGCGACTGCGCGGTTCAATGGAAACCCCTGGCCACTCGTCCCACTTCTGTGGGAGCCAGACCGCTCCCTGAAGTCGGGCCACTTCCGCGCCGGTATCACTGTGTCGTCCTAAGAACGGCTGCTTCCATTCCTGGCAACATGCTTGGCGTAGATTTCCCGCGTCTGCCGCATCACCTCGGCCAGCCGCATCTCCGGCTCGAAACTGTCATCGGCGCCCAGCACTCCCCAAAGCAATTTGTGTACCGCCCGCCGGGGATGCTCGGCCACCGGCAGCCATTTGCGGGCCCGTCCGGTCACCACCCGAATTACATGTTCCAGGGTGCGCAGAAAGACCGTGCTCTCCAGCAGGAGTGCGTGTTCCTCTGGGTCCAGCAATTCCTGCTGCCGCAGTAACTGCAGGCGCGCGCGCAAGCTTCCAGCCAGCCAAAGTTGATGCCGGGCCTGCAACGAACCCACTACGTAGTCCAGATCATAGATCCCGCCGCGGCCGCTCTTGAAGTTCGGCGCAGTCTCGCTCCGTTCCAAACGGGTACGCACCTCGATCAGCTCGGAGACAAAATTCGGCCGCTTTGCCACCTCGGTGATTCCGGCTCGTACTTCTTGCAGCGCACGCTCGGCAACTTCGCGATCACCCGCAACGTAGCGCAGCTTCAAATACGTCAGTGCCTCCCAGGGCTGGGCTTCGTCTTTGAAGTAAGCGGCCAATTGCGCGGGAGTCACGATCAGTTCACCCTCGCGGCCGTGCGGTCGCAAGCGGGCATCTACGGGAAACACCGTTCCATCGCGGGTATAAGCCGTCAAAGCCTCCATCAGACGTTCGGCCACGCGGCGTACCTCTTCTTTATTGCAGCTCTCGTCGCAGAGAAACAGAACGTCCGCATCCGACAGCAAATCGAACTCCCGCGTCCCCAGCCTTCCCAATCCCATGACCGTGAAGCCGGCATTAGGCGTCGCCATGGCCAGCGCTGCCTGAATTGCAGCATCCGCTGCCGCCGTATTGTCGGTTAGCGAGTCAAACACCTCGCGCAATTGAAACAAATCGAGCGCTCCCGAAAGAAACGCGCGCCGCCGGTAATGTCGCCGCAAGATCGACATGGCCTCGGAGCGATCGACCTTCTTCTGCGCCAAGTAGGCAAATATTGGATCTTCATTCGCACTCGCTTCGGGTGCAGTGTCGGCGAATAAACCTTCCGCGCCAGAGCCCGAGCGATCCTCTATATGCTCCAGCAGCGCGACTTCTGCCGGATGACGAACCAGGATGTCGGTCAGATATTCGCTGAATTCGAAGATGGTCAGCGCCCGCTCCACCGCTTCGGGCGAGCGCAGCACCGCTCCATACCGCTCCGACGTGGTTCCCGCGGAACTGAGGAAGTGGTCGAGGTTGCGTCGGGTGTGTTGCGAGAGATCAGCCCGGGCAGCAATGTCGCGCAGTCGGGGCGAGTCCACGGCCAGCCGCTGCATCATCTGGCTGTACGAGTTCTCATGGGTAGCGGTAATCTCCGGTCGCAGCTGGAACTCCAGCGCATTCTGGTCCTGGCTCTGCTCGTGATAGATCACCCGCTGATAGATCTCCGCTACCGCCGACATGCGGCGCTGCACATGCGCCAGAAATTCCTCCGGCGTAGGCGCGGCCGTGCCTTCTCGGGTCAGACTGCGCGCCAGAGATTGCAGTTCCGCCCGCGACTCCGGCAGGCGATGCGTCTGTTGCCCTTGCCGCAGTTGCAGACGATGTTCCAGGTTGCGCAGGAACTCGTAAGCATTGGTCAGGTTATGAAAGTCTTTGCCGCTGATATGTTCCTTGTCGTGCAGCTTCTGCAAGGCGAACAAAGTGCCTCGTGAGCGTAACCACGATTCGCCGCCTCCGTAGACGCGTTGCAGGCACTGCACCAGAAACTCGATATCGCGAATCCCGCCGCGATCGATCTTCACGTCGATACCGTGTTGCGCCGTCTGTCTCAGCAGACTTCGGCGGCGATGGCTGCCTATCTTCTCCCGCGTCTCCAGAGCCGTCTTAATTGCGACGAAGTTCAGCTCGGGACGATACACGTAGGGCTGCACCCCCCGCACCAGCTCGCGGGCCAGGCCCAGGTCGCCGGCCGAGTGCCGCGCCTTGATCATGGCTTGCAGTTCCCAATCGTGCGCCAGGTGGGAGTAATAGTGAATAGCATGCAACAGCGGTACCGCCGGCTCGCCTTCACCGCCCTGCGGACGCAAGCGCAAATCAATACGAAACACCGGCCCTTCGCGGGTGTGCCGCGACAACAGCTCGGTGGTTTGCTGGGCCAGCCGGATGAAGTATTCGCGGTTGGAAATCTCGGCTCCCGGGGGCTCCAGTCCGCCGTCATACAGGTACAGAAGATCGATGTCGGAGCTGTAATTCAGCTCGTTGCCGCCCAGCTTCCCCAGCGAGAGCACGGCGAAGCGCGAATCGACCACTCGACCCTCCGCGTCCAGCCGCTGCGGACTGCCAAAGCGATGTTGCAGCTGGGTGTCGGCCTCCCGCAAGGCTTCTTCAATCAGCACGTCGGCCAGCGCGGAGATTTCGGCTGTCGTCTCCGCCAGGGTGGCAATCCCCAGCACGTCGCGCAGCATGATGGGGATGTACTCCCGCCGTTTGAAGCGTGCCAGGAGAGCCGCCGTATCGATTTCGAAGGAACGCGAGCGCATGCGCGCAAAGCTTTCCTGGAATTCTTCCCGGGAGCGCGTCCGGTCCAGGGTCCGTTCCCGCACGAAGCCGTGAAAGAGATCGGAATTGTGGATGAGTGTGTCGCCCAGCCACGGGCTGTAGCCGAAGACCACCATGGCGTAGTGGACCAGCGATGGGTGCTTATCAAGCAGGCGCAGCAATTCCGGCGAGATGGTTTCCACCAGCCGCTCAAACTGATTCACCGCCGCATCGGGATTTGGTGAGTTCATCAGCAGCGCCGACAATGACTGGTAAACTCCCGGCGACACAATTTGTCGGATATGAGCCAGGTTGCGGGCCGCCGCTTCGACATCACCAAATTGCGGCTGTTGCGGGAGGGAAAGGGAATCGGGTTGGATCAGTTCCGACACTGCCTCCGAATTCTATCTTGCGGGAATCTCCGGGTACTGTTCCGGGGGGTAAGGGAGGGTATTTCTCCAAGGTCGAATTGGCTGAGATGGGTTGCGGGACTCGACCGTTTCTCTGCAAAAAAAAAGAGGCACCCGATTAACGGATGCCTCCCAAACAAAATGCATGAAATGCGGTTTCAGAGACGCGGCGTTACTTGCTGAGTTTCCGGCGTACCATGCCACCCAGTGCAACGACACCCGTTCCGAGCAGAATCCAGCTGCTGGGTTCAGGAGTGGTGCCCGTGCCAGTCGAAGACGACACCGAGATATTATCCAGGGCGATATAAGCAGGGTCGTCGCGGAAAGCGAACGAGATGTTATCGCTGCCCGTACCCGTCTCGGTGAACGAGAACTGCGTCCAGGCGCCGTTCGTGGTCGGATTGGTCAGGCTTAGCACCGACGTGCCATCCCAAAACGCGCTAAAGTCGCTGGGATTGTCGCCTACCGCGTTCAGCCAGAAGCTGAAGGTGTACTGAGTGCCCGCATGGTCCGTAAACGACTGGCCTATGGTACCGTCACTGCCTACCGGCCCCAACACGGCATAAAAGCTGCCGTCTTCGGCACCAGTGTATACGTAGAAAGCACCGCTGACCACTTCAGTATCTTCGAAGTTACCGCCTGTATTCCAGCCGGTAAAATCTCCAGTCTCAAAGCTGCCGTTGGTTAAAAGGTTCTGAGCGAAGGTCTTCGGCGCACTAAAAGCGAAAACGGCCAAGGCGACGACGACCAGCAGGGTTTTGAGTCGCATGTTTCCTCCGGAGTTATAACAAACAGCCCGTTGCCACTCCTGACTGTGCACTTTCACAACCAACTTAGTCCTAGCGCAATCAGCAACTTAAGTTTGACATTGTCAACGCAGAGTGCAGATTGTTGCGATTTCTGGGAAGGCGGTTATTACAAGACAGCGAAAGGCTTCGTCCTGGAGGCGAGGGACTTAGAGCGGGCGGAGGCACCGCAATTGGGGCGGCAGGTCTGGACCGTTCCGCTGAAAAAAAGCAGAGGCACCCGGTTACAGGTGCCTCCCAACAAAATCCATCAAGTATCGTCTCCGGGACGTTACTTTCTAAGCTTCCGCCTCGCCATGCCACCCAGTGCCACGATGCCCGTTCCCAGCAAAATCCAGCTGCTGGGTTCAGGAGTGGTACCTGTGTTAGTCGACGAGGATACGACAACGTTATCCAGAGCCATGAAGGCTGGATCGTCGCGGAAAGAAAATGAGATGTTGTCGCTGCCGGTTCCCGTTTCCGTGAACGTAAACTGCGACCAGGCGGCGCCAGTATTGGGATTGGTCAAGCTCAGCACCGAGGTGCCGTCCCAAAAAGCACTAAAGTCGCTAGGATTATCGCCCACCGAGGCAAACCAGAAACTGAAAGTGTACTGAGTGCCCGCATGGTCGGTGAACGACTGGCTAAGGGTGCCATCACTGCCGACCGGCCCCATCACGGTGTAGAAGGTGCCGTCTTCGGCGCCGGTGTACAGGTCGAAAGCACCACTCACCACTTCGGTATCTTCGAAATTCCCGCCTGTGGTCCAGCCGGTAAAGTCTCCGGTCTCAAAGCTGCCGTTGGTTAGAAGGTTCTGAGCAAAGGTCTTCGGCGCACTAACAGCAAAGCAAATTGCCAGGGCGACGCCGACCAGCAGGGTCTTTGTTCGCATAATCCCTCCGGACATAGGTTTGAGCCCACTTCCAATGATGTGTTCGCATTTTGTGTGCCGATCTTAGCTTAATAACGTCATGTAGTTACTGCTCACAAAGTGACCAAACTGCACAAAATTGCGACGTGTGAGAACACGATTACAGCCTGGCTGACTTCGGCGTCGATGCGCAATCCCGCCTCCCTACACTTCCGACGGACGCCAGTAACCAAACTCACGCCACTACCCATAACAAGCCTTTCCGCCAATCAACCCAGGCGAATCGAGCCTGGCAGTTGGTATCATCGGCTGTTCTCCCGATATCCGCCGAACCCTTTGCCGGAGCCCCCCTTGAACTGGCTGACCCGCTTCTTCGATTTCAGTGGCCACCAGACCACGCTGTCGCGCGAGGTGATTGCCGGGGTCACCACCTTCACCACGATGTCTTACATTGTGGTAGTCAATCCCGCGATTCTTTCCGTAGCCGGCGTTCCGGACGGACCCTCCTTCGTGGCTACCGCACTCACCGCTGCGCTGGGCTGCTACTTCATGGCTCTTTATGCCAACCGCCCGTTTGCCATTGCGCCGTATATGGGCGAGAACGCCTTCATTGCCTTCACGGTCTGCAAGCTGTTGGGATTCCGCTGGCAGACCGCGCTGGCCGCCATCTTCATCGCCGGCGTTCTGTTCGTGCTGTTGACCGTGCTCCGCCTGCGGCAATGGGTGGTGGACGGCGTGCCCACATCGCTGCGCTACAGCTTCGCCGTAGGCATCGGACTGTTCCTCACCTTCGTCGGACTGAATCAGTCGGGTCTGGTCGTTCTCGGCGTTGCCGGAGCTCCGGTGCGGGCGGGACACCTCACTGGGCATCCCGCCCTGGTGGCGATGTTTGGTTTCGTTGTGCTGGCTGTGCTCATCATCCGCAAAGTTCCCGGGGCCATCCTGATCGGTATCGTCATCACCGCGGTGGTCGCCTTCGCCGCCGGGGTCGCCAGGCCGCCCCACGGTGTGCTCAGCGTACCCCCCAGCCTCGCGCCCATTCTGTGGCAGCTCGACTTTCGCGGAGCCTTTACCTGGCGGGCGTTTCCGGTGGTGCTCACGATCTTCGTGATGGCCTTTGTGGACACCATGGGCACCCTGGTCGGACTTTCGGCCCGCGCCGGCTTTCTTGACCAGCAGGGACAGTTGCCGCAGATTGAGCGTCCCATGCTGGTGGATGCGGTCCTTACCTGCGTGGCTCCCGCGCTGGGGACGACGATCTCCGGCGCTTTCATCGAGTCCGCCACCGGAATCGAGGCGGGCGGCCGCACCGGCTTCACCGTCCTGATTACCGGAACCTGTTTCCTGCTGACCCTGTTCTTCGCGCCCTTTGTTGCCGCCATTCCGGCTCAGGCGTATGGCCCCGCACTCATCATCGTCGGCTTGTTCATGCTGGCGCCCATTACACAGATTGACTTCGGCGACTTCACCGAGTCGATTCCCGCATTTGCCGTGGTTTCGCTCATGGCCTTCACCTTCAACATTGCCATTGGCATCTGTGCCGGATTTGTGCTCTACCCGATTTGCAAGCTGGTAGCGGGAAAATCCAGCCATTTGAAGCCTGGCTTGTGGGTGCTTACTGCGCTGTCCCTGCTGTTTTTTGTCTTTTATCCGTACCACTGACGGATCGGTCTGCGCTTCTAATTCGTTGACCCCTCCCACCTGAAATTGCATCTTATGAGCCATCGATCGAAAGGCCGCAGTGCGCCAAACGGTCGCACCAATCAACTATGAGATCTTTGACCACAGTTTTGCAACGGTTCATATTTTTCTCTCTTGCCGCGTGCGCGCTGGTTTCCGCGGCGTCCGCCCAGTCCAATCTAACTTCACCCGCGCAACCTGTGGATCGCGACAACTTGGCGCGTTACATCCGTGCGGTGCCGCAATCGCCGGCCGATTATCATCCCATCACCGGCAAGGGACGACTGGAGTGGTTCACTCGCGCCACCGTAGGGCCGCGCAGCCTGACGGCCGGACTATTTACTGCCGGCTTTGGAACCGCCATCAACAGTCCTCACGAATACGGCACTCATTGGGACGGTTTCGGGCAGCGCTATGGCATGCGTTTGACCGGTATCTCTACCGGCAATGCCATTGAGGCCTCATTGGGAGCGGCATGGGGTGAAGACCCGCGCTACTTTCACACCGTGCATGCATCCTTCGGAGAGCGCGCCAGGAACATCGCCGATCTCACGTTTCGCGCCTATCATCCCGATGGAGAGCGTCACCTGGCCTACGCGCGATTCGTGGCTGTCTTCGGCAATAACTTCCTTTCCAATACCTGGCGGGTGCAAAGCGAAGCCGACTGGCAGCATGCCATGATCCGTTCGGCGGAAGGCTTCGGAGGTCGTGCACTCTCCAACGCGGTCAGCGAATTCGTGCCTCTGGTATGGCGGAAAGTCAGGCATCATGCGGACCCCTACCCGCCCGACTTCCATACTCCGTAAGCCGAATGCTCCCGGCTTAGATCTCAGACTATGATGGTTCCTGATCTTATTCGTGCCGGAGGCGCAATTGCCCAACTACGTCGTCATCGAGAACCTGCTGAATTCCATTGAAATTCCCCAGGACGGCACCCTGAGCCGAACCATTCACCGCGACGATCGGGTCAAAATCGTGCTCTTCGGCTTTGCCGGAGGACAGGAGCTTTCCCAACACACCGCCGCCGTGCCTGCCGTCATTGAGATTCTGCGAGGCGACGCCCGGGTCACCCTTGACGGCGAGGAGAAGGAACTGTCCGCGGGTTCCTGGGTTTTCATGGACGCTCAGCTTCCGCACTCCATTTACGCCCGCACCGACGTGATCATGCTTCTGACCATGCTGACCGGAGCGAATCCGAAATAGGCTGAGGCAGACCCGGCGAAGTCAGCCAATCGCTGCAAGAGAAGGGCGTCCTGCCGAAGTCAGGATCTGTCCCCCCATGCGCCTTCTGGACGCCCTCTGCGTCACGCGTCACAAACGAGCGTGACCTGAATCACCCACTATTGCCCGTGTTCCGTCCTAACGTTTCTGTTGATATCGCATTACGCGCACTCTGCGTTGCGTTGGGCCTTTACAGTTTGCCGGAAAAGCTTGAAAGCTGATCTCTCACCGGCTGAACTGTTTGGCCCAGGCTCAGCGGATCATGGCCGCAGCTTTGAAAGAGGATGCTGCGGGAGAAACTCAAATGGAAATCAACGGCCTCGCAAACCGATTTCTCGCCCCATCCGCCAAACGCAAACCATCTCCTTCGATTTGTGATAACGGCAGCCTTGCGGTCCCTGATCATCGTCTTTATAAATTTGTTGCCCACGCTGCCAGGCCACGGTTCCCCAGAACGATAAACCTTGAGGAAAGGCCTGCCCTACGTTGGCAGGCATCGGTGTAAACCCAATGAGCACCATCGCACCCCCGCCTTCCGCGAATGCGCCAGCCAAAGCCGCTCCACCGGCCGCGAACCCGGTAGCATCGGCGGTCGTCGTCATCATCGCGGCCATTGCCGCCGCCATCATTCTTAGAGTTCCCGCTTTAACCGCTCCCTGGTCGCAGGGATATGATCCCACCGGACATTGGTGGCTTTCGACCTTGATCGCCGCCTTGCCCGTGGTGGTGTTGCTGGGCAGCCTTGCCCTGGGACATGTGAAGGCGCACTACGCGGCTCTGCTTGGGCTGGCAACCGCATTGCTGGTCGCTATCTTTGGCTTCCATATGCCGGGTCGGCTGGCCGCGGTGACCGCGGTTTATGGAGTCGGTTACGGCCTCTTCCCCATCGGCTGGATCGTGCTGAACGTGATCTTCATGTATCAGCTCACCGTCGAATCAGGCCGCTTTAAAGTGCTGCAACACAGCATGACCGGCATCACTCAGGACCGTCGCCTGCAACTGCTGCTCATCGCCTTCTGCTTCGGCGCGTTTTTCGAGGGGGCATCGGGATTCGGTACTCCGGTAGCCGTTACGGCTGCGCTCCTCATTGGTCTAGGTTTCCGCCCGCTACAGGCTTCGGGCTTGTCGCTCATCGCCAACACGGCACCGGTGGCGTTCGGCGCTCTGGGAACTCCCATCATCGCGCTGGCGAAAGTAACCGGCTTTAGCGAAATTACCCTGGGCGCCATGGCGGGACGCATTCTGACCCCGTTCTGCGTTCTAGTGCCCTTCTGGCTGATCTGTGCCTTTGTTGGCTGGTCCGCCATGTGGGAGATCTGGCCGGCTATTCTGGTTGCGGGTGTCTCCTTCGCGATTCCGCAATATTTCATGGCCAATTACCACGGTCCCTGGCTGGTCAACATTGTGGCTTCCATCATTTCGATGGCATGTCTGATCGGCTTCTTGTTTATCTGGCATCCCAAACGAATCTGGACTTTCGAAGGGGAAGAGGCCAAGACCGACCACCGCGCCAGTCACGGCTATAGCCGCGCTGAAGTGACGCGCGCGTGGGTTCCCTGGATCATTCTCAGCCTGATCGTTTTCCTGTGGGGCACGCAGACTGGCAAGACCTTGATGAATGCGCCGGAAAAGACCTTCAAGTCGATGGCCGCCTGGCAGACGCCTCCCAGCAAAATCACCAATCCGCAGTTCGTTGTCGGCGGCCTGAATAATCTGGCGCTGCGCGTCCCGCCGGTGGTGACCAAGCCGACGAAAGAGCCCGCAGTATTCGGCTTGAACTGGGTTAGCGCGACCGGCTCCGGGATTTTGCTGGCTGCCCTCCTCTCCGGCTTGATCATGGGCCTGAGCGTTCCGAAGATCTTCTCCATCTATGGCCGAACCTTGATGAAGGTGCGCTTCTCGTTGTTGACGATTGCGGCCATGATGGCGATCGGGTTCATGACTCGCTACTCGGGGCTGGATGCCACCATGGGTCTCGCCTTCGCCCGCACCGGACACCTGTATCCGTTCTTCGGCACACTGCTGGGCTGGTTGGGCGTGGCACTGACGGGATCGGATACGTCGTCCAACGTGCTGTTCGGCAGCCTGCAGAAGATTACCGCGCAACAGGTGCACACCTCGCCGATTCTGATGTCAGCGGCCAACAGTACCGGCGGCGTCATGGGCAAGATGATCGACGCGCAGAGCATTGTTGTCGCCAGCACGGCGACTCAGTGGTATGGCCACGAGGGAGACATTCTGCGCTACGTCTTCTGGCATAGCCTGGCGCTGGCAGCGCTGGTCGGCGTTTTCATCTTCCTGATGGCCTACGTGGCGCCGTTTACGCATTTCGTGGTGCATTGAGGGAGTGGAGGGGCGCAGCTTTAGCTACGCCATAGAGACATGGTGGAAGGGGACGGATTTACAGGCTGCGGAAAGAGTCGGCTAGTTTTGAAGGGGCGCACCTTTAGGTGCGCCGTACAAGCCCCTTATTTTTGTCATTCCGAGGCGGCTTCAGCCGCCGAGGAATCTGCTTTCGGACTTTTTTCCGGCAGCTTTTTAGCCAAAGAGCTCGCCAACGAAGTCCCGCAGCGGCTTAAAGCCGGACCGTCATGGATTCTTATGTGGCACGCCTAAGGCGTGCCCCTTCAAAGGACTTTCGTTATGCCCGCCATCTTCGATACTTTCAAACTCCGTGCCGAAGCCGTGAGCGCCGAAGTTCATCGCTTCCCGCAAAAAACCGAAGCCCTCGACTTCATCGTGCAATATCTGCAATCGGCCGGTGTGACGGACTCACCGCTGTCCTATGCGGTCTGGGCCGATTGTCCCTTCTTGAGCGGAGTAGATAGACAGCGAATCTGCGAGCAAGTTCCGGGGCTATCTTTCGACGTCACTCGCGAGAAGGCTGCCGCGTCGAAGGTCGGCATCAGCCAGTTGGACTGGGCCATGGCCAACACCGGCTCGCTGATTCAAGATGCGGCTCCGGTTGAGCGTCGACTGGTATCGACTCTGCCCAACATTCACATTGCGGTGATTCAGACTGACCGGCTGCTGCCCGATCTGCCATCCGTCCTGAGCAAAATCCGGCCGGAACAAACCAATTACATCTCCTTTATCACCGGGCCCAGCCGCACCGCCGACATCGAACGTGTGCTGACCATCGGCGTGCACGGCCCGGAAAAACTCATCATTGTTTTCGTGGACCAGGTTTTCGTGGATCAGGTTTTCGTGGACAAGGTTTTCGCGGATGAAGCCGCCGGGGTGAATTGATGCGCAAAGGATTTCGCGATTCGATCGACAAGGCCCTGCACAATCCCAATCTCACCGGAGCGCTGGGCCGCTTCTCTGAGGCCTATCGCGTCAGCCGCGAAAAGGCTTACGAAGGCATCGACTTCGAAGCCGTCCGCACCCAGATCGCCGACCGCAAAGGTTATGCCGCATCGCATCTGGACGAATTGGCGGAGCGGTTCACACAGCAGGCCGAAGCCCGGGGCGCCAAAGTTTTTCGCACCGATGACCCGGCGAAGGTCCGCGACTACATCCTGAATCTGGCGCAGCAGAATGGGGTAAAGAGTGTCGTCAAATCGAAGTCGATGGCGTCGGAGGAAATTCACCTCAATCCGCATCTGGAAAAGGCCGGCATCGAGGTCTATGAGACCGATCTCGGCGAGTGGATCATTCAATTGGCAGGACAGACGCCATCGCACATGGTGATGCCTGCCATCCACATGACCAAGGAGGAAGTAACCGAGGTCTTCAACGACCAGGTAGAGCCCGGTCAGACGCCTGACATCCCCCGGCTGGTGAAGTTCGCGCGCGGTAAGCTGCGCACCAAGTTCCTCAACGCCGAGATGGGGATCACCGGCGCGAACATCGCAGTCGCTGAAACCGGCAGCCTGGTTATCATCACCAATGAAGGCAACGCGCGCCTGGTCACCACGCTGCCCAAGATTCACGTGGCCATCGTGGGCATCGAGAAGCTGATGGCCGACTTTGCCGACGTGGTTCCCGTTCTCACCGCACTGCCACGCAGCGCCACGGCACAGTTGCTCACCAGCTACGTCTCGATCATCAGCGGCCCCGTCCCGAACACCGACGGCTCGCCCAAGCAGTTGCACATCATCCTGATGGACAACCGCCGCACCGAAATGTCGCAGGATCCCAAATTCAAGCAGGCCCTGCAATGCATTCGCTGCGCTTCATGTCTCAACGTGTGCCCGGTGTTTCGCCTGGTCGGCGGACACGTCTTTGGCAAAATCTATACCGGCGGCATTGGAACCATCCTTACCGCCTGGTTCGACGCACTGAAGTCGTCGGACGAGATCCAGAGCCTCTGCATTCAATGCGGCAACTGTACCCAGGTTTGTCCCGGCAAAATCGATATCCCTGGGCTAATCCTTGAACTGCGCCGCAGGCTGGCGGTCGAGCAGGGGCAGCCGCTGGCGCAGAAAGCCATCTTCTCCGTCGTCAACAATCGCCGACTCTTCCACTCCATGCTGCGTACCGCATCGCTGGTGCAGAAGCCAATGCAGAAGGACGGCTTCATCCGCCACCTGCCGTTTTTCCTCTCGGATATGACCGAGTTCCGCAGCCTGCCCGCGATCGCCGACGAACCTTTTCGCGACAAATTCAAGCAGCTCGCGCAGCCGAAGTGCAAAGAGAAGGCGGCATTTTACTCCGGCTGTCTGATCGATTTCGCCTATCCCGAGATGGGCGAGGCGCTGGTCAAAATCCTGAACAAAGCGGGAATTGAAGTCATCTTCCCCGAAGGCCAAACCTGCTGCGGAGCCCCAGCTCGTTACAGCGGAGCTTACGAAGTAGCGGCGCAGAATGCAACCGACAACATCAACGCTCTGCTCGAGCAGAATGTCGAGTATGTGGTTTCGGCTTGCCCTACCTGCACGGTGGCACTCAAGCACGATTTCATCAGCACCTTTGAAAGCTTGGGCCAGACCGATGCCCTGCCCCGAGCCCGCGAACTCGCCGCCAAAGTCACTGACCTTTCAACCCTCGTGAAAAAGCTGGTTGATGATGGCAGGCTAACGTTCAAGGAAGGTCAGCACCTGGGCAAGGTGACCTATCACGACTCGTGCCACCTGAAACGGACGCTGAATGTGTCTGAGCAGCCGCGCGAGTTGCTGACCAAGGCCGGCTACGACATCTCTGAGATGTACGAGGCGGATATGTGTTGCGGCATGGGCGGGTCGTATTCGCTGAAGCTGCCCGAAATCTCCGCCCCTATCCTCGAACGCAAATTGAATAACATCAAGCAAACGTGCGCGCCTCTGGTGGTGATGGACTGCCCAGGCTGCGTGATGCAAATTCGCGGTGGCCTCGATAAAGATGGAGCGGAAATCAAAGTCGAGCACACGGTGCAACGGCTGGCGGACCAACTGAAGTAGAACGCCGGAACGACAGCCCATTCGCCTGAAGGCTTTCGTCACTTTCCTGGTGACGCAACTGCTCCAGCATTCAAAGTCGCCAGCTTCTCCCGCGCCAGCGGCCGGGCAAATGCATTGGACGGATTGTGCAGGTTGATGGCCATAACCTTTTCGTAGTAATCCCGGGCTTGCGCCTTGTCCCCCATATTTTCGTAGGTTTGCGCCTCCAGGCTCAGGACAAACGGGTCCTGCTGGTCCGCCTTTTGTAATTCTTTGATCGCGCCGCCATAGTCTCCGGTGTAAAGTGCGACATATCCGGCGAGGTAAGGATAAAAGCGAACTTGATCCGGGTTGTCACCGGCATCGAGGATGGCCTTCGCCGCCGCCAGGTGCTTCAACGCTTCCTCTCGCTTTCCTCGTCTGGCCGCGATGCGCGCCTCCGCTGCCTCCCAGCGGAACATCCACAGATATTTCTCGGCCTGGGTGATGTCAGGCTTGCGCAGACCGGTCAGGCGACCTGTCTGATACCACTGAAACGCGTTGTCGACGTCTCCCGACTCCAGATAGATGCGCGCCAGTTCATTTGCCGTGGCGGCCGCGTCTTCATACTTCTGCCAGTTGTATTGCAAGTCGAAGGCTCGCCGCTCATACTCCGCGGCCTTGTCGGTGTTCTTTTCGAAGGCATAGGAAACGGCCATCACGCGCAAAGCCTGCGTGGTTTCCTCGTCTGAAGCCAGCTCGATGGCCTTGGCCAGATGTTGTCTGGCCTCCTGATATTTCCCCTCTAAATCCAGGGTGACGCCCGTGTACAGCTCGGCCTGATAAAGATTCGGGGATAACTGCAGCGCTCGCTGGTAGAGAGCCAGCGCCTCGTCAAACTTCCCGTGGCGATTGAGTTCTTCACCCTGCTTCACCAGTTCCAGCGCGTCATTCTTCGCAGTGGAAGTCTGCGCGGCATTCGAGGACGGTGATTGGGACGATGTGGCGGCGGGTGATTGAGCTGCGCCTGCCACACCGGAAAGCAAGAAAGCCGATAGTAAGAGTCCAAGACAGAAAGAATAGGGCTGCGACTTCATAGCGCCGACATTATTGCATATCGCCAGGCTCGGCTTGTCCTAGGCTCGATCAGTGTTGCCACAGTTTCGCCCAAAGATTCATCGCAGAGAGCTGTTGAAGGGGACGGCCTTGAAGAGACTGTGTCGCGAGTGGTGTCGCCGCTCTGCGGCTCACGACTATTTCCCACTTTTCCGGGGGCTTACGCCCCCGGCTAACTTCATCCCGCCGCGTTGCGGCTAGACTGACCGGTT
>JBAVSY010000083.1:0-9392 GCA_049695855.1 Candidatus Korobacteraceae bacterium
CACGACTATTTCCCACTTTTCCGGGGGCTTACGCCCCCGGCTAACTTCATCCCGCCGCGTTGCGGCTAGACTGACCGGTTTATTGCGGGTGTTCGTTCCACCAGAAAACTTTCTTCCCGGTTGCGACACAGTCTCTGAAGGCCGTCCCCTTCAAATATTAGACTTAATCAGAGTTTCCTTAGCGAATATAGCGAAAAGCGAAAGGCGAATAGCGGCCTCTTAACACGCCAACGAATCGCGAGTGACCTTCAGGCCGTTGAGATTGCCCAGCACCGTTACGGCAATCAGTTCGGGCTGGAACAGCTCGTTGGCCGACTGAATGATGTCGTCAACCGTCACCGCTTGAATGCGCTCAATGATCTCGTCCATGCTGACGAAGTGGTCATAATACATTTCCTGCCGCGCCAGGTTCGACATGCGGGCCGTGCTTGACTCCAGACTCAGCATCAGGCTTCCCTTCAGTTGGTCCTTGGCACGTTTCAGCTCTTCATCGGAGACGGATTGGTTCTTGAGCTGGCGGAATTCGTTGACGATGGACTGCACCACTTTGGGCGCCGACTCCCGCGAAGTGCCGGCGTAGACCGACAGCAGTCCCGTATCACGGAAGGGATTCAGTTCGGAGAAGATCGAATACACCAGCCCCTGCTTCTCACGCACGTTCTGGAACAACCGCGAACTCATGCCGCCGCCCAGCACTGTATTCAAAATGTAGGTGACATAGCGACGCTTATGGCTGATGGGATAGGACGGAACCCCTACGCAAATCTGTACCTGCTCCAGCGACTTCTTGTTGCGCAGAATGATGCGCGAGTTAATCTTCGGCGGCGTATCGTGCCATCCGTTGGAGCCTACCGGCAGCGGGCCGAAGCGCTGGCGAAGGAGCTCGACGAAATCCTGATGGTCCACATTGCCCGCGGCGGAAATGATCATATTCCCCGGAGCAAACTTGCCACCGTAATAGGCCAGGATGGCATCCTGATCGAAGCGCCGCACCGTTTCCTTGGTTCCCAGGATGGGCTTGCCCAACGGGTGACCCTTGAAAAAGTTCTGGGTAAAGATTTCGTGGACCAGGTAATCCGGATTGTCCTCGTCCATTTTGATCTCTTCCAGAATGACTCCGCGCTCGCGCGTAATCTCCTTGATATCGAATACGGGATGCAGCACCATATCGCTGAGCACATCAACAGCTATGGGCAAATGTTCATCTAGAACTTTAATATTGAAGCAGATGGTTTCCTTGCCGGTGAAGGCGTCCATGTTGCCGCCAATGGAGTCGACCTGACGGGCGATGTCTTCCGCTGTACGGTTGCTGGTACCTTTGAATACCATGTGCTCGACAAAATGCGAGATGCCGTTGACGTTGGGGTCTTCGTGACGCGAGCCCGACTTCACCCAGATCCCCATCGAAACCGAGCGGATGTGGTCCATCTTCTCGGTCAGGATGGTAAGGCCGTTGGGTAACACCTCACGCTGAATGTTGCGTAGTTCTTCCACCATGATGGCTGCTCCAAGCGATCTCACGGTCATCGCTCAGGTTTATGAAAGTTGCTCCGGTCCCATGCGCCTGCAGTCTGGGGACCTGCCGGATAGAATGAATAAGATCGCAATAATGGCGAAAAATACCCCGAAGCGACGTCGGGCGAACGGGAATCTAACTGACTAGCATATTGGATGCATCAGCGTGCCGCAATATACCGAACTTTTAGGGCTTTCGCTTCAACAACTTACAGAAGTTGTGGAAGGTTTTGCGGAAGCTCCCTACCGCGCCCGCCAGCTATTTGACGGTCTATACGGGCAAAGGTGGCCTGCGCTGGACCGCTTTACCACCATATCGCAAACTTTCCGTCGGCGTCTGAGCGAATCGGGATTCGTCGTGGGCCTGCCACGCATAGAAAAGAAGTTTGTCTCGGCTGACGGAACCGTCCGGTATCTGCTGGCGTTCGCCGACGGGCAGAGCGTTGAGACCGTCTGGATGCCCGAGGGAGATGGCGGAGAAGCCGGCGATGGCTCGGAGAGTGGCGACGAGGAATTGGAACAGCTCGATTCTGCGTCTTCTCTCATTTCAGGCGATTCTGCCTCTTCTGTCATCCCAAGCTCTCCTGTCATGCCGAGCGAAGCCGAGGGATCTGCGGTTCGTCGGTGGAACGATGTCGATTCCTCGAAGCCACGGTCTGCGATGAGACGATCCCAGCGCGCCACCATTTGCGTTTCCAGCCAGGTAGGCTGCGCCGTCGAATGCGCCTTCTGCATGACTGCGTTGCTAGGCTTACATCGGAACCTGACCGCCGGCGAAATCGTAAGCCAGATTCTGACCGTGCTTAGCGACCAGCAAGCCGAGATGCAGCGCGACCGGGTGAACCTGGTCTTCATGGGGCAGGGCGAACCGTTTCTGAATTACGACAACTTCATGCAAGCGGTGCGGCTGCTGGTCGAAGGCGTGGGCATTCCGGAATCGCGCATGACGGTCTCGACTTCGGGCATTGTGCCTCGCATCACGGACTTCGGCGCCGAACCGGTTCGACCGAAGCTGGCTGTTTCGCTGAATGCTCCTAACGAAACGCTGCGCACGCAGGTGATGCCGATTACGAAGAAGTGGACCATCGAGAAGCTGATTGCCGCTCTGCGGGACTTCCCGCTCCGCAACCGGGAGCGGCTGACCTTTGAGTACGTTCTGCTGGGCGGCGTCAACGATGATCCGCAACATGCGCGCGAGATGGTCGACTTGATTCGCGGATTGCGGGCCAAGGTGAATCTGATCGCGCTCAATCCCGGTCCGGAGATTCCGTTCGTCATGCCTACCGAAGATCGCGTATTAGCTTTTCAGAGCGTTCTCACCCGAGCCGGAATTCCGACCTTCGTCCGTCGTCCTCGAGGCCGCGACATCTATGCGGCCTGTGGCCAGCTCAAGCACACGACCGAACTGGTTCAGCTGAGAGCCTGAATTTCCGCCATGAGTGATTTCAGCTTTGGCCGCCGTTAGCCGCCTTCGCCCGTCCCTTGGAAGCCTTGAACGTAGGTCCGGCCAAGTCGAAGTCATGAGTCACATGCGGAACGACTCGCGCAATCTGGAATCGAACTTGAGTCTTGCAAATCCGGCAGGCGGGAAAGACGTCTCCCCGAATGGCCAACGCCTCGTGCGGCCCCCGGTGATCCACATGAATGACGGTGTAGATTCCGGAGATCGGTACCATTTGTCCCGATTTGTAAGCGCGAAGATCGGAATCGAGAGGAGCGGTCATCATAAACCTTCAGGATGAACTCGGGTTGGTCCACGCTGTTTGGGGTTGAGCTCCGGCTCGAAAACGGAGCGTACGGCTGTCCTGGTTCGCTGTCCTGGTTCGATGTCCGAACGAGTTATTGGCTGGGCCGCTGTTTGTCAGCATCGATCTCCTGCCTAACGACTCGCAGATCGTCCAGGGTAACGTTTTGGAACCTGGTCTAACGGAGACAGCATTACGTTTTTGTGGCCACGTTCAACTTGCGATTACGGGTATGGATGCGTATGCAGGCAAAGAGGTTGTCACCGCCGATGTCAGATTTGGCGGGACATTTCAGCGTCTCATTTCGATGCCAAGCTTTCGGATACGTGCCTGCTGAGAGAGGGACTAAGACAGCCGCATGCCTTCCACGCAACACCCAGCGCGCGATATTGCATCTTAAAATAAGATGGAAGACACCACTACTCTCAAGAGCAAGATGCCGTTGTTGAATCGTTACGTGCAGTCGCTATGCGGACTCTACAGCCGGATCGCGCGTCAACTCAACGTGGATCGTTCTTACGTTAGTCGCGTGGCGCGCGGCGAAAGGCATTCGGAAGAGATTGAGCGCGCTCTGAGCAGCGAGTTCACACGCATCACCGAAGACCAAGCTCCGCGGCAGAACGGATGACGTGAGCGGAGAGCCGGATTATTTTGCTGCGACTTTGTTCGAGGGTTCCTTCGCCACCGGATCGAGTACGTAAACCACTCGAGATAAGCGCCACTTGCCGTTTCGCGTCCTCACGAAATCCGTTGCACGCAAGCTAGCTCTTACGGTCGTATACCCTGCCGACTGTCTGGTACCCTGTTGTTAGGTTTAACCTTCCAGTCAGTAGAGGTCCCAATGGGCTCCGAACCCCTTGATGCAACACTCTTCGAGACGGTGGCTCCCGCCGTAAAATCCGCCTTAGCGTATGTGAGAATGCGGGAGGCAGCCGGTGGTTGTGTCGCAACCCACGATGGCTTTCCCGAACTGGCATATTTTGAAAACGGTATGCCTAGGTTCGGCATAGCTTGGGGGAAAGAACCCAGAGACTACAGCCGAGCCCTCGACCGTGAGCTCTTTTTCATCACGAAGGAGTCTCAATACGACTTAAGAAAGCAGCCGGAGTTTTTGGCCGTGAAGGCATACTTTCGCGACAACGCCAAGATTTGGGAGCATTGCTTTGCCTCGAGAGCTGACGACGACAAAGCGCTTCAGGATTCCATGTTGGAGACTGAGGTCAAGCTTTTCATCGCGCACCTCGTTGATCGCTACATTCACTATTACCACGACGCGGATTTCTCGACTTCTAACCTGCTTCCAATATACCTATCGCTTGAGGCTGGATTTCTTCTTGAGAAACTGCCCGTTAATGTTTGGGTTCCGATTCTGTTTGTTGGCTTCGATATCCAAGAACTTGAGCTTGAGGCGGGCAGCTACATTCGGAGAATTCCAGAAGGGATACAGCTATCGAGAGTCGACAAGAAGACGAACAGTCCTGCGATACACGAGGTTGTAAAAGGTGCTGCCACCCACGCATTTGTGCTCACAGGATACGAGTTAGCCAACTCTACATGGGGTGAATGGGCAGGAATAGCCAACTCCGTGGATGCATATCCAACCGACAAAGTTGAGTTACTGTTCGCCATGCTCAGACTCGCAACCGGCGTTGATACAGGATATGCGCAGCTACTACTAGAGCCAATCGATTGGGCTCGTTCATATAAGGCCACCCTGCCGCCGCTAGAGGGAACCGCTGTTCGCAGGTATCCCGCGATGTTCGAGGCATTTTACTGGAATCAACCAACAGTTCCGTCGGTCGACTTGTCTACGCTAAAACAAGTGGTGGAACTATACCGCGGTTTCGTTGCCATAGCCGAGGACAAGATCAAGAGCAGAATGATGCTCGCCCTCAGAAGGCTTAACGCTTGCCTTCTGCGAGAGAACGAGGAGGACGCGATCTTGGATGTCACAGGGGCTATGGAAGTACTCCTCACCCCTGGCGATAATGCGGAAATAACCCACAAGCTAGCGACACGACTAGCATCGTTGGCGAGGTTTGTGGCAAGCAACGAACCACCAATAACCGTGTTTCGAAATATAAAGCAGATCTATCGTCATCGATCGAACGTGATTCACGGGAACGTCACGAAGCTGGAAAAGTCCAAGGAAATCCGTATCAACGATGCGAAGATAATTCCGATCGTCAAGCTGGCTGCTGACTACCTACGTTTGGCACTACAAGTTCTCATTAAGCGTCCAGAGTACCTGGATCCAAACCGAATTGACGAGGAGATGCTGCTAGCATCACTGGTCGCGAGTAGAAGCGATTCAATGTCGGTCGAATGAGGGGCGCGGCTCAAACGCCTCATATCCCCATTCGCAGGCGGTCACGTCCGGAATCCGATAATTAACGACAGCGAGCGCACGAGGTCGGCTTTCGTCCCCAAACTTCCTGCAACTCCTACCCCTCCAGTCACATCTAAAACCTTGACAATGATTCACTCAAGTTCTATAGTCGCTGTGATATAAGGGCTTGGATGTGGATCATCATGCACTTATTTTTCAATAAGTTAGATAGGTTTCAACCCTAAGGAGGGTGGCTGCAATGGCAAAGATTATCGGAATTGACTTGGGCACCACCAACTCGGTGGTCGCCGTTATGGAAGGCGGCGAGCCTAAAGTCATCCCCAACGAAGAAGGTGGGCGGACTACGCCCTCGGTCGTCGGCTTCACCAAGAATGGCGAGCGGCTGGTCGGACAGGTGGCCAAGCGCCAGGCCATCACCAATCCCGAAAACACCATTTACTCCATCAAGCGCTTCATGGGCCGCCGCTACGACGAGGTCAATGAAGAGATGAAGATGGTGCCCTACAAGGTCGTCCAGTCGGGCGATCACGTGGCGATTATGGCGCAGGGCAAGGAATATACCCCGCCGCAGATCTCGGCCATGATTCTGCAGAAGCTGAAAAAGGCTGCGGAAGATTACCTCGGCGAGACGGTCACCGAAGCCGTCATCACCGTGCCGGCGTACTTCAATGACGCGCAGCGGCAGGCGACCAAAGACGCCGGCCAGATCGCCGGTTTGACCGTGAAGCGCATCATCAACGAACCGACGGCGGCCGCGCTGGCCTACGGGCTCGACAAGAAGAAGGATGAAACCATCGCGGTGTATGACTTCGGCGGCGGCACCTTCGATATTTCGATTCTGGAAGTGGGCGAAGGCGTCATCGAGGTGAAGTCTACCAACGGCGACACGCACCTGGGCGGCGACAACATCGACCAGCGCATTGTTGACTGGCTGATCGACGAGTTCAAGAAGGACGAAGGCCTGAACCTGCGCGACAAGGGCAACGAGATGGCGTTGCAGCGTCTGCGGGACGCGGCCGAGCGCGCCAAGATCGAGCTGTCGACCACCATGCAGACCGAAATCAATCTGCCGTTCATCACGGCCGATGCGAGCGGTCCGAAGCACCTGGTGAAGACGCTGACTCGCGGCAAGCTGGAAGAGATGGTGAAGGACATCATCGATCGCTCCATCGGTCCGTGTAAGGCGGCGATCAAAGATGCCGGTATTTCGCCTGACAAGATCAATGAAGTCGTCTTGGTCGGCGGGCAGACGCGTATGCCGCGGATTCAGCAGCTGGTGAAAGAGATCTTCGGCAAAGAGCCTCACAAGGGCGTGAATCCTGATGAAGTGGTGGCGATCGGTGCGGCGATTCAGGGTGGCGTGCTGGGCGGCGAGGTGAAAGACCTGCTGCTGCTCGACGTAACTCCGCTGACGCTGTCGATTGAGACCATGGGCGGCGTGGCGACGCAGATGATTCCGCGCAACACGACCATCCCGACCAAGAAGACGGAGATGTTTTCGACGGCGGCCGACAATCAGACATCGGTTGAGGTGCACGTGATGCAAGGCGAGCGGCCGATGGCGCGCGACAATCGCACCCTGGGCAAGTTCCACCTGACGGGACTGCCTCCGGCGCCGCGCGGCGTGCCGCAGATCGAAGTCACGTTCGACATCGACGCCAACGGCATCTTGAACGTGAACGCGAAAGATATGGCCACGGGTAAGGACCAGAAGATCACGATTACGTCGTCTTCCGGTCTAAGCAAGGATGAGGTCGAGCGCATGGCGAAAGACGCCGACGCTCACGCGGCCGAGGACAAGGCCAAGCGCGACGAGGTGGAAGCGCGCAACCAGCTTGACGGCATGGTCTACAGCATCGAGAAGATGTTGCGCGAGCATGGCGACAAGATCTCGGGCCAGGAGCGCAGCGATGTGGAGAACGCTCTGGCTGACGCCAAGAAGGCGCTGGAAGGCACCGACGCGGCGGCCATGAACAAGGCGCGCGAGAACCTGACTGCGGCTTCGCACAAGCTGGCGGAAGCCATGTACAAGGCGAGTTCGGCGCAAACGCCTCCGACGGGCAGTCCGGCTCCGGGTGGCGACGGGCAGGCCAACGCTGAGCCGAAGAAGGATGAGGGCGTGATCGACGCCGAGTACGTCGACGTGGACGAGAAGAAGTAACGGCGTCGGGCGGGTCGTCTGGGATCCGCTGCCGTCATTCAGAGCGAGCGGGTGCGGTCGAGGGATCGGCGACTAGCAGCTAGCAACTAGTAAAGACGTGAGGGGCGCGCAAGCGCCCCTGCTCGTAAGCGCCGATTGCGCCAAACCATGCATGGGCGGACCGACGCTTGTGGTACTTCGATGCTGTGTCGACGCCGTGTTGGCAAATGTGTGGTTCGCATCGAGCTGAGACCGGGGAACAACTCGAGTCTCGCGGAGCGAGACGGAAGATGATAGCCCAGCGCTTCAGCGCTGGGGGGTCGATGACAAGGGTCGGAGTCCCTTTTAGGGACGGCAGAACGAGAACGGGCCTTCAGGTCGTCCGCGTCTCGAACCGACGATTGGTGGTAGAGCGAGCCTTTAGGCTCGCGTCTCGGCACACGCTTTGATTTGTCGTCCTGAGCGGAGTGAGGCGCAGCCGAACGGAGTCCAAGGACCGCTATTTCGACCGGAATAGGGGTCCCTCGATTCCTCGCTGCGCTCGTCGCTCGGGATGACACACAAAGTAAACAAACGGAACTCCCCGGATAGAAGGAACAAGTTGAGATTCGAAGTCAACAATCAGTCGTATATGTTGAGCTTTAACCGCGATGACGGACGCTGGTACCTGATCACCTCCGGCATCGACGGAAGGATGAAGGCGATCCCGGTAATCAATGACGAATTCGGCTTCGTGGCGAACGTGGTCGTCCCCATGGGCGACACGGGGCAGGCGGGAATAAACTGAATGCCCCCGCGGTTGGACCGTCGCAGTGGTAAGAATCAAGCCCCGCATTGCGGGACGAAAGATAATAGCCCAGCGCTTCAGCGCTGGGTACGCGTTTATTGAGCTTGAGCCCCGTCGGGACGGCAGAAAGCAGGTCCCTCGACTCGCGACCGCCCGACTCGCTAAAGCAGCGAGTCGGAAAAAGCAGGCGGTCACTCGCTCGGGATGACAAATTTTAGGAGAGTTGAGTGCGGCGCAGCCGAAACTGCGCCCCTTCAAGCGCACGCGGTGCGATGACTGCGGCATCTGAAAGGCGACAGCGAGATTGGCAGGAGCTAGGAAAACTCTGATCAAATGAAAGCGAGGTCCTGCAGCGGCTGAAGCCGCATGATTTTCGGGCACCTAACGGACGGCCTGAAGGCCGTCCCCTTCAAAACAAGGCTAATCAGAGTTTCCCTAGAAGCTAATAGCTAAGATCATGGCCACCACGCCCAACAAAGACAAAGACTACTACGCCGTCCTCGGCGTCAAGAAAACTGCCTCGGCGGACGACATCCGGAAGGCTTTCCGTAAGCTTGCGCGTAAGTACCATCCCGACGTGAATCCCGGCGACAAGGGCGCGGAGGAGAAGTTCAAGACGCTCTCCGAAGCCAACGACGTCCTCGGCGATCCCAAGAAGCGCAAGATTTATGACCAGCTTGGCTTCTACTCCGACAACATCGATCCTGCGGCAGCCGAGGCTTACGGCCGCGGCAGCGGCTTCGGCGCAGGTGGATTCGGCGGACCAGGCCAGAGCGCCGGTCCGGGTGGCGGGTCGCGCACCTACACCCAGGAAGTTCCCTTCGATTTCAGCGGATTCGACTTCAACGATTTCTC
>JBAVSY010000084.1:0-14856 GCA_049695855.1 Candidatus Korobacteraceae bacterium
CATCCGCACCACCGCTGTTCTCTGGGATGAGTTCGGCCAATTACTCGCCAGCTTCTCGCCTAGCGAGTGCACCAACTACTTTGCCTCTTCTGGTTATGTATACACTTAAATTGAAAAGGCTCTAAAGAGTCTGTGTGAGAACCTCGAAAAATTGCAGATGCGGTTCGCACACGGGATCTCTCACCCGGAATCACAGGGCCTGCTCTACCACCCCACATGAAAGACTTACTCTGCGAAGGCTCCAGCTAGAAGGTGGTAGCCACGGTGAAGCGGAAGGTCTTTAGCGGCTCAGCCAAAAGGTACTTGGGCTGGTAGATCGAAATCGCCTGGGCATAGGTATAATCTCCCGCCGCCCCCGCCGGGAACATCGAGCGGGTGATGGGATTGGGCGAACTCACCACTTCATTAATCCGCATCGGATTATAGGCCCAATAGACGCGGAACGGGGCATTCACCACCGGCATGATCACCTGCAATTCGATGCCGGTCGACATGCGTGTCTGGTAGTTTGTGCCAGACACCGCGTTGAGTACGGGATTGAAGGGAATCAGGCTGCCGCCGGCGCAAGTGAAGCTGGAGGTCAGGCTCGGACAGCCGAAGACCGTGGTCTGGAGGGAGGTGACTTCTGGTCCGGCAATTCTAAGTTGCGAGGGCTCCGAGATGAAATCCCAGCCGGTATCGACGAAGGGGGCAATGGTAACCGGCCCCACGATGGGCACGCGGTATTCCAGGTTGGTCACGATGTTGGTATCGCCGCCGGGGAAGATAATCTGCTCCACCGGAATCGTGATGCTGTACACGCCTTGCCGCGGGTTTGCCGGATTCAGCGGAACATTGCTGCCGTCAGGGTTTTGCAGCGGAATCGATACCGCTGTGGGGAAGAACGCAACCGGGGAGATGGCGCGAATGTCAAAGCCGCGAATGTCGGTATCGCCGCCCATGTAGAAGCGATCAAACGGCGGCGCCACTTGTCCTCCATATCCGGTAATCCAGGAACCCAGCACACGGAAGCCAACGGTGTTACGGCCCTTGTTCACGGGCAGGAATTTCTTATATTCACCCACCGGCTTGATGTATTTCACGTTGCCGCCCAGGCCGGCGACTTCGGTGGCGAAGTACACGCTTTGGCCGGAATGCGGGCGCTGCGGGTTGTCGATTCGATTGTAGGAAAAGTTAGGTATGACCTTGCTCGTGATGATGCCGCTCAACGCGTTGGGACCCGAGATGCCGCGGAAGGCCAGGGCCTCAAAGTAATCCGTCGAGGCCGCGCTGAAGGTCTGGACCGACGAATCGTCGAACGAATAGGTCATGCCCACGCGTTTGAACGAGCGCTTAATCGGGTAGGCCAACGACGAGGTAAATCCGGTGCTGGTCTGGGTAAAGTTCTGCAGCAACGCCTGGTAGCTGGGCGGCAGGTTCAATTGCTGGTTGAGTTGGATGGAGGTGAGTGCCGCCTGATTGTAGTTGTAGCTGCGGTGGTACACGGACCAGCCAAATTGCAGCGGGCGATCGAACAGATAGGGCTGGGTGAACGACAGCGTCTCGTTGCGCTGGTACTGGCCGATCTGGAATTCGAGGGTGAGACTCTCGCCCTTGCCGAACAAGTTGTTGGTCGTATAGTTGATGCCGATGAAAGCGCCCGACAGTCCGCTGACGCCGCCGGTCAGGCCGATGCTGTTCTTACCCTTTTCCTTGACCTTCAAAGTGATATCAACCGTGCCGTCTTGCACGTTCTGCTTGATTTCGGAGTCCTGCTCGGGCTTGAGCACGTCGAAATATTGCAGCTGATTCAAGCGTAACAGGCTGAGCTCCCACAGGTTTCCGTTGTAGACCTGGCCCTCTTCCAGAGCGAGTTGGCGCCGGATGACCTTGTCGCGGGTTGTAGTGTTTCCCTGAAATTCGATACGCCGGACGTAAAATTGTTTGCCTTCGTCCAAGTCAATACGCAGGCTGATGAGCCGTTTCTCGTCATCCGCTTCGGTATTCGGTACCGGCGTGAAGTTGATATAGCCCAATCCGGCGTAGGCCTTGCGCAAGGCTTCCAGGCCTTTGCGAATGGCCTCGGTGTCGAACACGTCACCGTCTTTGATCTTGAACAGGCTGCGTAGCGCCTGGGTATTCTTGACCGCCTTGTTGCCGCTGAAAGTGATTTCCTTCAGACGATAACGCTGGCCCTCTTCCACCGGCATGGTGATGTCCACGGCCTTGCCGGGCGACGACTTGAAGGGGAAGTACCAACGTACGCCGCTGGTGTCGTGAATCTGGGTTTTGGGATCGCCTACCAGGGCTTTGAAGTAGCCCTTGGTCTGGTAGAAGTAGCGCACGCGTTCGGCGTCTTCCGACAGCTTGGTGGAATCGTAAGTACGGGCGAACAGGTTCTCCAGGAAGATGGAGTGGGGAATGCCGATGGGCTTCAGGTTCTTCATCGCGCTCTGGAGTTCGCGATTGCTGAGCGCCTTGTTGCCCTCAAACTTGATCTTGCCGACCTTGACCTTGGGGCCTTCTTTTACGACAAAGGTCAACGCCACGGCCGCCGGAGGAATGGGCCGCACTTCCGATTGCACGGTGGCAAACTGACGGCCGTGGGCGGCCAGCAACTGTTTGATCACCACCTCGGCGTGCTTCACTTTGGTGGGATCGTATTGGCTCTCCTGGGTGAGCCCGACCTTTTGTTCCTTGAACTTGTCCAGAACGTCACTCTGGGATACAGAACTCAGGCCCACATACTTGATCTCGCGGATGGTGGGCTTTTCCTTGACGTAGACGTGGATGATCCAGCCCTTGGTCGACTGTTCGCGCTCGATCCGCAGATCGTCGAAATAGCCGGTGTTCCACAGGGAATTGAAGTCGCGTTCCAGGCCGGCCTGATCATAGACATCGCCTGGTTTGGTAAACATGCGGGCGCGAATGGTTTCCGCCGGAATCCGGCGGTTGCCATGGATGACGATACTCTCTACCACGTCCTGTTGCGCTACACATGCTGCGGCGAGGAATAGGATTGCGAGAAGTAAGCTGATCGCCGTAGCGCAATAACGTGTCCCGCGAACCCATAGCCTCGCGGGTCTTCCCTGACGGTGGCAAGAAATGACGTAAACCTCAATACCAGGGTTTAATGAAAGCGCAATTATACGGTAAGGGCGCTCTGGTTCGGAAACCAAAGCAGCCCGCTGGTTTGCAGGCGATGGCTACGCTAACCCTCGGTGACGGTGGAAGTTGCGTCAGCCCGCTCCACTTCCACCAGCGTGGAATAGAACGTAGCACCACCACCCAGATCGGTCAGCCGGTCAGAGGTGAGCAGGTTGATGTTGCAACCGCCCTCCGACAGCTTTGCCCAGCCTAGACGCGCTCCTACGACACCCGCAGGGACCGATCCGTCGACCCGAGCCCGCAGAAAGATCTCGCCCCGGTCATTGAAGATGCGAACCCGATCGCCATCGGCGATGCCGCGTCGCTGTGCGTCGCTGGATGCCATCTCCAGGCGGTGCGGCTGCTCCATCTTCTGATGGCTGGGATGATTGACGAAGGTCGAGTTCAGGAAGTTATCCGCCTTACGCGGCAGCAGCTCCAGCGGATAAGACTGGGCAGCCGAATTGTGGCGCGACTCCTCCGGCGGAATGAAGGCGGCGACCGGATCCATTCCGTGAGCGATCAACTCGCCGTCATAAATCCGCGCTTTTCCGCTCGGAGTTGGAAATCCGTTAGCGAACGGCAACCAGGGAGTGCCGTTTCCGTCGCCATTCAAGTTGAGACGGACATTCGAATCGCGCTCCAGCCGCTCGCGAGTGATGCCCGCCAGCTGCGGCACACCGGAAGCCAGGGCGGCGTCGATCATGGCGTCCACCGGCTGGCGGAAGCAGTCGTCCTCAAAACCCATGCGCAGCGCCAGCTCGCGAAAGAAATCGACATTCGACTTGCACTCGCCCAGCGGAGCCATCGCCTGATGCGAAACCTGCAAGTAGTAATGGCCGTAAGCCAGGACCAGGTCTTTGTGCTCGAAGAAGGTGGTCGCGGGCAGCACGAGGTCGGCGTAGTCGGTGGTGTCGGTGAGGAACTGCTCATGCACGACGGTGAATAGATCTTTGCGCCGCAATCCTCGAGTCACCAGCTGCTGTTCCGGACAGACCGCAGCGGGATTGCAGTTGTACACCACCAGCGCTTTGACAGGCGGATTGTCGAGCTCGGTCAGCGCCCGGCCCAACTGCACCATGTTAACGGTGCGCGACGGACGTCCCAGCGGACTCTTGAGCATCAGGTCGCTACGCTCCATGGCAGCGCGGTCGAGCTGAAAGCCACCGCTGGTCGAAAGCTGCAGTCCTCCACCAATTTCCTTCCACGATCCGGTGATGATCGGCAACATGCAGACCGCACGCACCGCAGCGCCGCCATTCTGCGCGCGCTGGATGCCGTAGTTCAGCCGGATGGCCGCCGGTCGCGTGGTGGCATATTCACGCGCCAGACGCTCGATGTCGGCTTGCGGAATGCCGGTCCACTGGGCAACGCGTTCGGGCGTATATTGCGGCAGACGTTTCTGCAACTCGTCGAAGCCGTCGGCGTAACGCGAGATGTAATCGGCGTCGTGCCAGCCTTCACGCAGGATGATGTGCATCAAGCCCATGGCCAGGGCGACGTCCGTACCGGGGTTGATCGGAATATGCCAGTCGGCGACCTTCGCGGTGCGGGTGCAATAGGGATCGATGACCACCAGCTTGGCGCCGGCGCGCCGGGCTTCTTCGATAAACGGCCAGAGATGAATATTGTTGCCGTGAATGTTGGCGCCCCAGGCGATGATGTACTTCGAGTGACGAAACTGCTCGGGCTCGGTGCCGACCTTGCGTCCGTAGATGGAGATGATGGCGTCGCCGCCCGCCTGCGAGCAGATGCTGCGATGCAGCTGCGAGGCGCCCAGGCGATGGAAGAAGCGCATGTCCATCGACCCATTATTGAGGACCGCGATGTTGCCGCCATAGGAGTAGGGCAGAACGGCTTCCGGCCCGAACTCCGCACTGATCTGCTTCAGCCGGGCGCAGATTTCGTCGAAGGCTTCGTCCCAGGTAATGCGCTGGAAAACGCCGTCGCCGTGAGTTCCCTTAGCCGTGACGCGCTTCATAGGATAGAGAACGCGGTCAGGCGAATAGACACGGTCAAGATATTTCGCAACTTTGCCGCACAGGAAGCCGCGGGTGATGGGATGCTCGGGATCGCCCTGGATCTTGGTGGCCCGCCCGTCTTCGATGGTGATGAGAACCGCACAACCATCCGGACAATCATGCGGACAGGCGGCGTGGACTACTCGCTTCATCAGGAACACCTATCCTGCGATTATCCCATGAAGGCGGCATGTGGTTTGCAGACACAACAAAAGACCCGGGGCGCTCCAACCACCGGGTCTTTCATTGCGTAACGCAGCAACTATTTCATTGCTATCGTCACCATCTCCGGGCCATCGGAGAACTTGTTGTCGGCAAGGGACACTTCCTTTTCGCGCTTCGACAGAGGAAGCTGAATGCCGATGTTGCTGTTGCCGTCCCAAACCTGGCGCAGGAAATATTGATCTCCGTACTTGTCGAACACCAGCCTGGCATGTCCGGGCTCAAGAGCACTCGCGTACTTGGACTTGATGAAAATCGCGGCGGCATTGGTATCCACATTGCGAACCACCTCTGCCTGCTGGCTGATGGACTGAAGCTCATAAGAACCTGCGCCCATCATTTTGTGACCCAGGCTGAAATCGAACGGTATGTTCGCTACCTGCGTCTGGGCGTGGGCTCCGGATACGCCGACCACCATGGCTATCACCAGCAGGCTGAGAATGCTGTAAACGGTGCGCTTCATAAATCCTCCTCTGTCGCCTCCGGACGATTTCGCACTGAATGTTGCATTGTCCGGTACAAGCTGCGGATGTACTTGAATATTGCAAGCGGCATACCAGTACGAAACGCAGCCGGTCGCCAATCTGTGTCCTAGAATTTCCAGCGAGATACACATTGCAGGAAATGTTTCGACTATCCGGTTGGGTGAAACCGACTATCCGTTCCGCTACGAATCAAGCCGGGGACGGGACTTTGGGGGCACGAAACCCATGGAGGGCCTGCTTTCGTCAGCGCGCTTCGTGACCAGCCGCGCTTTTTGGGGGACGAGCCGCATTGCCGGCCGTTGACCATTACAATTCCCGCTTGCTTTTAGGACCCCGAATGGATGTATGATTTGTAAACCCGCTGGCCGAGTCATGCAGTTCGTGGGGAGAAAGTACTATGGCTCGCAAACTATTCGCTCTCGTGGTTTTATTGGTCACCGCGGTTTCACTACCGTGTGCGGCGAAGATGTGCGGTCCCTTAACCCAGGACCGGGCGCGCGTGCTGGATTACGCGCGCAGTCTGGAAGATCATCCGCTCGCCAAAGATAGTCTGCAAAAAAGAATGTGGCTGACGGAGTGGATCGTGCAGGCTCCCGATCTTACCGTCAACGTCTGCTGCAAAGAGTTGGAGTCGCTGGACCAGGTGAACGACACCTACTCCAACCAGCTGCGCATGCAGGCAGTGTATTCCCAGGCTGCGTTCCAGCTGGAGCATCCTGACGTAAAAGACTCGACCGCCATCCAGGCGGCGGGGCTGGCAGGGACGTTGCGCGCCTATCGCGCCATCCAGCGCTTCGATCCTACTGCCCGGTATCCTCTGCTCGATGACCTGATGGCCTTGGAGAGAAGGGGCAAGCTGCAGAAGTATGTGCAGCAGCAATCGAAGTGCATGATGGAGGATTAGCCAGCCGGAGTTGGCTTAGAGGAAGGGCGCGATCATCGCGCCCTTTTGTATTTTGTGGCGATGCCCATTGCCACCAGGTCCAGGATTGTCATTACGAGCGAAGCGAGGAATCTGTTTTCCTTCTGCCATGTGGGAATGTTGAGGAAAGCAGATTCCTTACCGCCCGAACAGTTTGCTGAAAACACGACCCGAGGTGGTTTTGAAGGGGCGTAGCTTTAGCTGCGCCGTAGAAAGTCTTTTATTTTTTCCATCCCGAATCCGGCTTCAGCCGGTGAGGGATCCTGCATTTCGAGTTTTCAGCAAACTGTGAAGGCGGTCTGTAACGACATTGGAATTCGCTTGCTGTCCTGATGCGGGACACCATTGAAATAAGCACCTACCTTAGCGGTCAGCTGGAGTGATAACATTTGTGACATGGATGCGGATCTAACAAAGTTCCTGGAAGCGATGGAAGGGCGTCTGCGCGAACACGTCGACGAACGCACACGCGACCTGCACGAACACGTCGACGAACGCACACGCGACCTGCACGAGTATATCGACGAACGCACACGCACCTTACGCGACGACATTCGGGAATATGTCGACGAGCGCACGCATGACGCGGAAACCCGCATCGTCAGGGCTTTCGGCGCTTATCAGGAATCTGCCGGAGTGCGTATGCGCAAGATCGAAGCCGACGTGTCCAATATCAACGCCTCCACTACCCAGCAGCTTGATGTTCTTCAGTCCAAGTTGCTCGATCTGGAAACGAGAATCATCAATCTCGAAGGTCCGCAGGGCTAAGAAAGTTCCGATCGAGTGAAAGCGAGATCCTCGCGGCGGCTAAGCGGTCTGGTGAAAAACTCGAAGAGCAGATCCCTCACCGGCTGAAGCCGGGTTCGGGATGACAAAAATAGGGGCTTGCCTTGGCGTAGCTAAAGCTACGCCCCTTCAAATGCCGCCTTCCTCGAAACTCGAAACTGGAAACACGCAACTGCCCTACCGCACCTTGGCGAACAGCACTTGATCCAGAACCACGCCGTTCTTAATAGCACTTCTCCGCAGAATTCCTTCGCGCTCGAAGCCTGCCTTTTCGAGCACGCGCATCGATGCCACATTGTGGGAGAAGGTGCTGGCAAAGATACGCACAACTCCGTAAGTGCCGAAGGCCCAGTCCGAGGCAGCAATGACCGCGCGCGTGGTTAGCCCGCGTCCCCAATGCGCCTCCGCCAGCCAATAGCCCATCTCCACGCTCAGCCGGGCGATGTCTACGCCCAGCTTGAATCCGATTCCCCCAATCGCTTCGCCCTCGTACTCCATGGCCAGCGACATGGGCACGTCCATGGCGCGCACATAATTCAGATAGTCGATGCCGTCACGCCGGGTGTAAGGGTGGGGAAACTGATCGCGAAGATTGGCGGCGATCTTGGAATTGTTGGCGTGACGCAGCAGGGCGTCAAGGTCGTCCCTGCGCCAGGGCCGAACCCGAAGACCATCGCCAAGATCAAGCAGCATGCGGGCTCCGCTAGATCGACATTACTTCCTTCTCTTTGCCCTTGGCCAGCTCTTCCATCTTCTTGATCTCGTCGTCAGTCAGCTTCTGAATCTGGTCCAGCGCGCCGCGCTCTTCGTCCTCGGTGATCTTCTTGTCCTTGAGCGCCTTCTTGATCAGCTCGTTGCCGTCGCGGCGGATGTTGCGCACCGCGGTGCGATGTTCCTCCAGCACTTTGTGCAGATGCTTCACCATGTCTTTACGGCGTTCTTCGGTGAGCGCTGGCACCGGCACGCGGACCAGTTTGCCGTCGTTCATGGGGTTCAAGCCGAGATCGCCGCTACGAATCGCCTTCTCGATGGCGCCGATCAGGCTGACATCCCAAGCCTGTACAGTGATGAGCTGGGGCTCAGGCGCGCTGACGTTGGCCAGTTGGTTCAGCGGCATCTGCGAACCGTAGGCTTCGACGGTAACGCCGTCCAACATGTGCACCGACGCGCGGCCGGTGCGGGTGGAAGCCATCTCCCTGCGGAAATCTTCTACAGCCTTCTCCATACGCGTCTTCAGTTGGGCAAAACTGTCTTTCAACGCTGGAATTGCCGCCATCGATACTTGAGCCATAATCTGGTTCCTCAGGATGAAGTCAGAAACCCTCGATTATAAGCCGTCGGCTCTCAGCCGTCAGCTCTCAGCCATCAGCCAAATCGAGTTTGGTGGTGCGCTCTTATTTACACGGCTAACAGTGGCAGGCAATAAATGTGAACCCGGCCGAGGTGTCCACAGTGCAGCGATCAAGAGCAACGCCCAAAATAGGATCAGGTTTAAAGGGATCATCCCCGCCATACTGTGACGGGTGATCGAAAGCCCAATCGGGAGTGGAAGCACAGCTAGGCAAGCCGTGACTTTAGCCGATAGCTGACGGCTGATGGCTGACGGCTGAGAGCTGTTTCCCTACGTTTCTTCCTCGAAGTCCTGGTCCTGGAAGATGTAGGGTGCGGTACGGATCAACCGGAAGCGAACTTTCTCCTGGCAAGTTTCGCAATCGGGGAAGCGGTCGCCGCTGATCATGACCACTTCGTGAGCTTCGCGGTGACTGCGATCGTGAATTACCTCATAGATGCCGGATTGGCGCACCACATCGCCGGCACGATACCGTCTGCCGTTGGGCCGCCGGCCGCTGTGCCCTGGGTTCTTGATACCCCCAGCTTGCAGCTGGAACGCTAGTTTTGGCTGCCGCACACCACTACTCCCAACCAAGTCGAATCGCAGGACTCGCATGCGTACGGGTAGAACCATGGGGATCCTCACCTTAATCATTGTTTACTGTTTCAAGAAACTTAGCCCAAGTCGGCAATTTTGTGAAGAGAAAGCTAGTCACCAGCGTTGACACCGCCCGTAAGGGCTGAACAGGCGGATAACGGAAGCTTAGCGGCGCGGGAAGTCCCCGTCTTTATGCATGTTGGTGGCGCGATGTTTCAGCGTAAACCGTACCCGCTCGCTGCAATTGGCGCACGCCGGAAAGACCTCGCCCTCGCGCAACGTCGCCTCGTGCGTGTCGCGGTGACCGTCGTGGTCGACTCGGTACACGCCCGAAACCGGAACCCGCTCCGATGGCTTATAAGCTCGCTCAGCCATACGAGTCCTACCCTGAGAAGTGTCAGAATTGTAGCGCGAGGCGGCTCAAGCCAATCACAAAATCGGTGTCGCGTTCGCGGCGCTCTTTTCGGAAAGCAGACTCCAGCGAGCAGATTTTATCCCTGATTCACCAGAGAACCGATCCGCTCCCCCATCACCACCCGCTGAATATTGCCATGCTGGTTCAGATTGAAGATCACGATGGGAAGGTTGTTCTCGCGGCAAAGCGCGATGGCCGTGGCATCCATCACTCGCAGCCCCAGCCGCAGCACATCCATGTAGCTGATGTGCTCGAACATGGTGGCGTCCTTTACCACCACGGGATCGTCGGTGTAGATGCCGTCGACCTTGGTGGCTTTGAGGATGGCGTCGGCCTTGATCTCCATGGCGCGCAGGGAGGCAGCCGTGTCGGTGGAGAAGTAGGGATTGCCGGTGCCCCCGGCGAAGACTACCACCCGGCCTTTCTCCAAATGCCGGATGGCGCGGCGGCGGATGAACGGCTCGGCCACCTGGTTCATCTCGATGGCGCTCATCACCCGGGTAAAGGTATTCTGTTTTTCCAGCGCGTCCTGGAGCGCCAACGCGTTGATCACGGTGGCCAGCATGCCCATGTGATCGGCAGAAACCCGGTCCATGAGCTTGGCCTGCTCGGCCACGCCGCGAAAGAAGTTGCCGCCGCCCACCACGATGGCGATCTCGATGCCCAGGCGATGTACTTCGGCGATTTCGGCTGCGATCTCGTGTACACGATGGTTGTCGACGCCGAAGCCTTGTCCCGCGGCCAGCGCCTCGCCTGACAGTTTGAGCAGAATGCGTTTGTAAGCCGGAGCGTCCATGCTTGGCAGGTACCTAACTCCCTAGAAGTACGAATTCAGTTTAGCAGGATTGCTCAGGTCTTCAGCGTTCAGTCGAACTAACTGTGTGAGAATCAACCTTACGTTTCGGAGTGGAGTACGAAGCGCGAAAAGGCCAGCGCCATAGGCGCGGAACAGCTTAGCCCAGGACGGAGCCGACGGCGGAGTCCTGGGTAGCAGAAAATTGACTCCGAGTCCCGTAGGGACGGCAGAGGTTCTCGCAACTCGCGACCCTACACCCCGAACGCAGGTGAGATCACTGGTCGATGTTTGAACGATACCGAGGGCTTCGTCGCTGTTACTCACTGCGGTACAGTAGAGTGGGAAGCCCATGGACAGCATCGACGATCTTCTGCAGCGCGCCTTCCAACTCTCGCAATTTCGTCCTCATCAGCGCGAAGTGATTCAGGACGTGGTGGAGGGCAACGATGTGGTCTGCGTCATGCCGACGGGCGCGGGCAAGAGCCTGTGCTTCCAACTTCCAGCCCTGATGCTGCAGGGCCTCACCGTCGTCGTGTCTCCCTTGATCTCGCTGATGGCCGATCAAGTGAAACAATTGCGGCAGCTTGGCGTTCCCGTGCTGTTCATGAACAGCTCACAGATCCAGGAAGAGCAGCGCGAGGTTTTCTCCGCACTCAAGCAAGGTTTTGCCGGCCTACTCTACGTGGCGCCTGAACGATTCGCGGCGCCGTCGTTCCAGCGCATACTTCCGGAACTAAGAACGCGACTCTTCGTGGTCGATGAAGCCCACTGCTTGAGTTTTTGGGGACACGATTTCCGGCCGGAATATATGCGCCTGGCCGAAGTGCGCGAAAAGCTGGGATCGCCCGTCACCATGGCGCTGACCGCAACCGCAACTCCCCAGGTGCGTGACGACATCGTCAAGATGCTGAAGCTACGCAGCCCGAAGATGCATGTCACCGGCTTTGATCGGCCCAACCTGACTTATGCTTGCCGCCGTATCGATACGGAGGCCGGTAAGGACGCAGCCCTATTGCACGGACTGTCGAAGCAGGCGGGCAGCGGCATCGTTTACTGCTCAACTCGCCGACTGGTTGAGCAACTGGCGGCATTGTTTGCGGAGCGCTTCCCGACTCGTACCGTGCGCGCCTATCACGCCGGCATGGATGCCGAGGCTCGCAGGCAGAGCCAGGAAGATTTCATGGCGAATGCCGGGGCGGTCGTGGTAGCGACCAACGCGTTTGGCATGGGAATCAACAAGGCCGACATCCGCTTTGTGGTGCATTACAACATTCCGGCCAGCCTGGAAGCGTATTACCAGGAAGCAGGCCGTGCCGGACGCGATGGCCGTTCTGCGCAATGCATTTTGTATTGCAGCCCGCGTGACCGCTTTACCCAGGAATTCTTCATCGACAAGATTGGGGAGAACAATTCCGAGCTTTCGCCCGGACAGATTGCGACGCTGCAAAGTTATGCGCGGCAGAAGCTGGATCAGGTATTCAACTATGCCTACCGGTCGCGCTGCCGGCGCCGCGCTATTCTGGAATACTTCGGCGATCACACCGCGGTGACGCAATGCGTCTGTGATGTTTGCCGGGGAGACGTGCGGGCTCGTCCGGCAACGGTCGCCGTTTCATCGCCGCGGTTTGCGAAGGCCAAGCCGAAGCTGGCCAGTGCCAGCGATGAGCATCTTGATCCGGCTGGCGAATTACGATTCGAACGGCTGCGCAAACTGCGCGCCGAATTGGCAGCCGAAAAGAAGTGGCCAGCCTTCTGCATCGCTCATGACTCGGTGTTGCGTGAGGTGGCGCGAGTGGCGCCGAAATCGTTGGACGCGCTGGCTGCGATTCGGGGGATAGGCACGGACAAGCTGGAGAAGTTCGGGGCGGTATTTCTCAAGGCGGTGAAAGAAACGTAGCAGTAAAGCTATTTAAGGTGAGCGTGTCCGTCGGCGCAGTTAAGGCCAGTCTTGAGCGGCATGGTAAATGCGAGAGATTTCAACAGCGTCCGCCTTGACCTGATACACGACGATGTAAGGCAACGGAGGAAAGACTAACTCGCGACGGCCTTTCATTCGGCCGCTACGTCCCAGGTTGGGAAACTTCTTGAGCGCTGTGCAACCGTCATAGAGCGTCTTGGCGACATCATGCGCGGCGTTAGGATTTTCCTTTTGAATGCGTCTGAAAATGCGTTCGAGATCTTCAAAAGCCTGGGGAGACCAGCGAACTTCCATTAAGAATTGAGCAGCCGCTCGATGCGAGAGCCAACCTCTTCGTGGGTGAGGTACTCACCACGCTCCAACTGGGATTCGCCCAGCTTCACGGCTTGGACAAAACGCGCCTCTTCTTCCAGATATCGGCTAATCGCTTCCTGAGCCAAGGCATCCGCGTCTCGTCCCCGCTCGCTGGCAAGGTGGGCGAGTTTCGAAGCCTGGTCGGGACTGAGATGTACTTCCATGCCCTCAGATTAGAAGTGACAATCTAGAATTGTCAAGCATAGGCAGGCGGCGCTAGCTACAGGTGACATGGGTTTGTTCTGGTGAAATCCGCCCGAGAAATAACAGGGCGGGAACATGTCCCGCCCTGCAGTTTCACTTAGGATTTGTGGGGCCGCCTATTCGCCAGCCGTGTCGCCGGCCTTGCTGATGGCGATGGTCTCGCCTATGTCGCCTACCTTGAAGCGGGCGAAGCGGCGGACTGAGATGTTCTCGCCCAACTTGCCGATGGTGGTAGCGATCAGCTGCGAGACCGAGATGGTCTGGTCCTTGATGAAGGGCTGCTCGTACAGGCAGACCTCCTCGTAGAACTTAGCCATCTTGCCCTCGACAATCTTCTCGATCACCGGAGCCGGCTTGCCGGTCGCGGCCGCCTGGGCACGGTAGATGTCTTTCTCCTTTTCGAAAGCCTCGGGAGTGACATCTTCCTTGCGGACGAAGCGCGGATCGGTAGCAGCGATGTGCATGGCGATATCGTGTACCAAGCCCTTGAAGTCTTCGGTGCGGGCGACGAAATCGCTCTCGCAATTCACTTCGACCAGCACGCCGATCTTGCCTCCGGCGTGAATGTAGCTGGACACCGAACCTTCGCTGGTGGCGCGAGTCGCCTTCTTGGCGGCGGTGGCAATGCCCTTCTTGCGCAGAATGACGATGGCGCCTTCCACGTCGCCCTTGCTCTCGGTGAGGGCATTTTTGCAATCCATCATGGGGGCGTTGGTTTTGTCGCGAAGCTCTTTAACTTGTGCGGCGGATATGTTCACGGATGTAGTGCTCATCTTTCGGGAAACCTCGGCTATTAGCTCTTAGCTGTTAGCTCTTAGCAAGGCGTGCGAAAAGCATCCATTGCCAGGAGTCTAAAATCCGGTTTCGCTATCTTCGTTTACTAAAAGCTAAGAGCTAAAAGCTAAGAGCCAACGTGACAGCTAAGAAATAGCCCGCGCTGCATGGACGCGCGGGCCGGGAAAACCACTCGTCGTCTCAATTTGTTTAGGCGCTGGTATTCTCTGCGGCAGCGCGGCGGCCGCCTTTGCCCAGCACTTCTTCCATGCTAACTTCTTCCGAGTCGTCGATGCTCGACACCGCAGGCGCTTCGACTTCGCCTTCCGGAGTGGCTGCAGCGGCTTCGGCAGCCTCGCTGTATTGCACTCCGGCAGCAAGATCGGCCATCTGCTTGTCGGTGACCGCCTGCGAGCCTTCGACCACGGAATCGGCAATCTTCGAGGCGAACAGCCGGATGGCACGCAGCGCGTCGTCGTTGCCCGGAATCACGTAATCCACTTCAGTCGGATCGCAGTTGGTATCGACCACGGCAACCACCGGAATGCCCAGCTTGCGCGCTTCCTTCACCGCGATCTGCTCTTTGTTGGAGTCGATCACGAACAGCGTGTCAGGCAAGCGACTCAGATTCTTGATGCCGGCCAGGTTGGCCTGTAGGTGCTTGCGCTCGCGCTCCAGCTTGACAACTTCCTTCTTCGGCAGCAGCTCATAGCGGCCATCGGTAGCCATCTCGTCGAGTTCCTTCAGCCGCTTAACCGACTTCTGCACCGTGACCCAGTTGGTGAGCAGTCCGCCCAGCCAGCGCTGGTTCACATAGAACATGCCGCAGCGGGTGGCTTCCTCGGCGATCGCATCCTGCGCCTGGCGCTTGGTGCCGACAAACAGCACCAGCTTGCCATCGGC
>JBAVSY010000085.1:0-42808 GCA_049695855.1 Candidatus Korobacteraceae bacterium
TTTTTCCCACTTCACCCAGCACTCCGCCTCCGGCTCCGTGCTGGGCTAGGTTATGCCGTGCCTCCGGCACTTGATTTCGCGCGGTCTATTCCACCGATGCAAGCGCGGACCGAGTTTCGTAACAGCCGCTTTCGCGTCGGGCTACCTTCGTAGCCGCCGCTGCGCGGCTAGTATGACTTTCGCACGCCAGTTTCGTTCGACTCGAAAATTGCAAACGCGGTCGCGGCACAACCTCGGACCAAGTGAAAGCGAGGTCCTGCAGCGGCTAAACAGTTTGCTGAAAAACTCGAAAAGCAGATCCCTCACCGACTAAAGTCGGTTCGGGATGACAACTATAAAGGAGTTGCTACGGCGTACCTAAAGCTACGCCCCTTCAAAATCGCCTTAAGCCGAGTTTTTCAGCAAACTATAAAGCCGCAAGATTTTCGGACACTTTAACGGACGGCCTCAACAGACTGTGTCGCAACCCTGTACCGCCGCTCCGCGGCTCTGCGTTTCTCCCACTTTTCCCGCAGGCTCACGCCCGCGGCTAAAACAAATATCGCCGCTGCGCGGCTGGCGGAAGATGATTTCGACACGTTTTTCTCGCCGCAAATTCCGTTTGTCAGTCGCGACACAGGCCTGAAGTCCATCCCCTTGAAAACAAAACTTAATCCGAGTTTTCGGCAACCACATTCTTGCCCTCGCTTACTCCAGCGACCGCACCAGCGACGACGGCAGCAACTCAACGGTACATGGCCCCGGGCTGGTCGTGCCGCAATGGACGACAGCCCGCCGCACCACGTGAGCCTGGGCTCCCGGCGGAAACTTCATGTCCACGCCGCTCTTCTGAAGAATCTCCGCAAAGCTCTTAAGATTGTCGTCGCCCTTGATGAATTTTACCTGCTCGACTTTGCCGGGCGATACCAGCAGATAAAACTCGGCCGTTCCTTTGTCCTGCTTATTGAGCGAGGTGGTCCGTTGCTTCTGAAGCTCGGAACGCTGTTCGGCGATCCGGTGATCAATGTCGGTTACCTTGAGGGCCGCCAGGCGAGCGCGCGCGTCCGGACTGGGATCTTCGGCGGCCAGGGCAAGCACATAATAGTGAATGGCCTGATCGCGCTTGCCCCGCTTCTCCGAGATTTCGCCCAGATGTTCGGCCTCATCGCCGGTGCCGCCGGCTTGCCAGGCAGGCTGGATATACTGTTCCGCCAGATCCAGATTGCCGCGGGTAAACTCGACCCAGCCCTTGGTGTCCCACACTGCGAAGAGCAACTGGGTCACGGCCAGATCCTGCACGCGCAGGTTATCCAGATTCACATCACGCAACTGCGTTTCCAGTGCGTTGATAGCAGTGTCCGCGTACTGGGTGGCGCGATCGAGCTGGACTTTCTGCTCGGCCAGACCATAGGCAATGTTATTCCAAGTCAGCGGATTGGGCGCCAGGTTGATGGCCTTCTCATAGGCTGCCATTCCTTTGTCCGTCTGATTGGTCGCGATGTAGGACTGGCCCAGCGCGATTTCCAGCAGCGGACTCTTGGGCTGGATGTCGACTGCTTTCTCCAACTCCGGAATGGCTTCCGCAAATTTCTTCTGACTTACATACATCGCGCCCAGATTAGCGTGGGCATACGGATCGAGGGGATTGATTTCGATCTGCTTCTGGTATTGCTGGACGGCCTCGTCGTAACGCTGTTGCCGCTGATAAGCCCGGCCCAAGTTGTTATAGGCGTAGCCATCGTAAGCATTGAGCTCGATCTGCTTCTTGAAGGCTGCGATAGCTTGATCGTATTCGCCCAATCCCATGTAGGCATTGCCCAGATTGTTCCAGGCATCCTTGTGCTTGGGTTCCAGTTTGACCACCCGCTGGAGCAACTCGATCGCCGATTCATAATGCTGGTTCTGGAGCGCCTGTACTCCGGCGTCGAACAGCGCATCCGCCGAACGATTGTCGCCAGCGCCCACCGTTCCTGCTCCTGGCGTCTGGTTGTCGAGCGAAATCTGTTGCGCCTCGTCGGCCTTGATGACTCTCCGAAACGCGGCATAGTCTTCGCTGCGGTCGTGAGGAATTTCCAGCATCAGGGTCTTCAAGGTGCGCTTGCTGGTGAACTGTCCGGCATCCAAGGCGTAGACCGCATGATATTCGGCGTAATCGCGTTTCACATCCACGGCCAGCGGCAAATGCAGCTTATACTTTGCCGGGAAGCTTAGCTTCACGTCGGCCTGATCGTTCTGCAACGCTCCCAGCTTGATGGCCTCGGTCGAGGTGCTGTCGTCATCCTCATCCTCGTCATCTCGCGGCAATCGGATGGTTGCCAGGGGAAGGTTGAATTTGGATTCGGCGGCCGACCAGTCAAAGTAATTGTTGACCGTGACGTCGAAGTCGACGGTCAACGGATTGTCGGTCGCACTGGGATCGCTGGCTTTCAGGTTGGTGATCTCCGCCCCGGTCAAGCTGGTGCGCTTCAGCATGAAGTCAAAGATGTCCTTCCAACGGCTGCTGGGCATCTGGCGCATGGTATAGCGCAGGATCATCTCGGTATCGCCGCGCGCCGCGGTGCTTACATGCGCCGTGAGCTTCCCGGTATCATCGACACTTCCAACCACACTGGTGCGATCAAAAGATTCGAAGGGTAGCTCGGACGGAGTCCACACCAGCATGGCATTGCCGGTGGGAGGAATCGCCAGCGCCTGCTTGTCGCGCAGAGGCATGCTCAACATGCGAAACGGTGCGACGCCGGGCGTGCTGTCCAGCCAGATCTCCTTGCCATCTACCGGAACTCGCGTGATCACGTGATCAAATTGCATGGGCGACGGAACATCGGGATCGAGCTTCAGCTTTGAGCCGATGAGCACGGAGGTGGAGTGAAACCCTTGTGACTCGAGTAATGCGGCCAGCAGCGTGTTCTTGTCTTTGCAATCGCCGTAGCCGTTGGCCAGCACCTCGCTGGCGGCGTGCGGCTGCATACGTCCCAGCCCGAACGACAAGCTGACATAGCGAATGTTGCGCGACACGTAGTCATACAGCGCTTTCACCTTCGCCATGTCATCGGTCTTGTCTTTGACCAGCGCCGCGGCCTCGGCTTTCACCGCGTCGTTCGGGATCCGCCGGTCGCGCTCCAGCCCGGCATACCAGGCGCCCAACTCTTCCCAGCTTTTGTAGGTGGTCAACTCGACCGAGGGAATCTGGTCCTCAGGCTTGGGCTTCTTCTTTTTCTTGGCTTCGTCGTCGTCAGTCAGCCGGGAATGCGTCCAGTGATAGATGCGGCGATCGCCATCTTCCGTAATTTTCGCGTCGTAGCCTGGCTTGGTCTTCAGCTTGATCTGGCGATCTTTGGGAACATTGATCTCCAGTTCCTCATCCAGCACAATTCCCTTCTCGGTGAAGTTGTAGCTGGTCCAGAACTCGCCCGGGGTGAGCGGACTGGCGATGGTGCGGACGAATTTATATTCCAGCACATCGCCCGGGCGCAACGAAGGCACGCTGATGTGCTTCTCGTGGTAGTCGGTATAAACCGGGGCGTCGGGAAACGTGAGGTCCTGAATCGCCGATTCCTGCGCGGTGATCACCGTCCCATCGGGCTTACGGACGCGGACGTAGGCAATCTCCAGCTTGTCGCTCAGCGCGCTATAGCCGATCTTGAGCTGACCCAGGGACTGGACACCGCTCTCGCTGACGATCTTGATTTCCGCTTCGCTCTCCTCACGCCCGGTGCCATCGTTTTCGAAACGCACGGACTGCTTGAAATGCTGGACGACATAGGCTTCCTGCGAATAATCGGGAGGCGTGGGAGCGTGGGCTGGACCGGCCTGCACCGTGTCTTTTCCCGACGGCGCGGGCGTACTGCCCTGGGAGGGTAATGCCTGAGGGGAATCTTTGCCTGGAGGCGTCGGCGCCGAGGCGGGAGTTTGCTGCGCAACAGCGGCGGTAAACGTGAGAATAAGAAAGAGCAATCCGGCAAAAGCTGATTTCATGGCTGTGATTGGCAGGGCTCATCCATGGTACGCGAGCCGCTAACAGAAGCCAAACGGCAAGGGTGATTGCGGGAGAAGCATGAGGGCATTTTGACTCGACAGTTACACCCTTCGTGACCGGTCTGCAATTACAGTCCCCAGTAATTTGGCTCCGGGCTTCGATCCGCAGGACTGCTTGTGTAATGGCCGATTGCAACAGTTACTTCGCTGTCGTCGGTGTCTTGCACTCCCGTCTATTGCAGTTTCACGTACTCCGCCTTCGCTTGTTGGTAGATGGGAATGTCAGGGTCAGCATCTTTCCACAGGTTGAAGAATTCCTGGTAGGCGGCGCGCGATTGGTCGCGCTGACCTTGCAGAGCATAGGCCCGAGCCAAGCCGAGATGAGCCAGTACGAAGAGCGGATTGTTCGCCACCGCGGTCGGATGATCGATGAACTTTCGGAATTCGGTGGCCGCTTTGGCGCCTTGATGCAGCATCAAATACGCCTGCCCACGCAGGTACACGGGATAAAGCAAGACGCCCCACTCCATGTCATTCCCCCCGCCCATCTCAAGCGGAGTGGCGGCCTCTAGAAACTGGATAGCCTTCGCGGGATTGTTACGATCGATTTCGATGGCCGCCCGAATGGATGGCAACCAGTAGTTGACCATGACGGTGTTGAGTGGGAACTGCTTTTGCAGCTCGTCTGCCAATTTCTGTGCGCGGGTTGAATCGCCGGCCCGTGCCAGGGCCAGAGCCGCCGGCGCCTGTATATCCCGGATCGACGCCATCGCCAAGGCTGCCACGGTCTGTTCATGGGCGCGGGCGGTGTTGCCGAACTCCGCCTCGCGCAGCGCTCCGTTCAACTGCCACCCGGCCGCGGTCTCTTTCTGGCCGTTCTGGCGGGCATATTGCACTGCGCGCTGAGTGAGTTCGCGAGCCTTCGCGAGACGTCCGAAGAACGCCTCGGTATCAGACCGATAGGAAAGCAACCAGTCCGCTACCCCGGGCTTATCAGCTGCCCACTCTGCCTGTCTTTCCATCTCTTCCTGGTCGCGCTCCAGAAATGCAACTCCGTACATGTAAACGCGTGGGCCCCCGTTGTCGAGTTTGCGCCGGACGCTCTCTTGATACATCGCTTTTGCCTTATCCAACTGATTCACGACAGCGTAGCCCTGTATCAAATTGGCGTAACCAATACTGTTATCAGGATCGAGCTGGACAGCCTCGAGAGTCTCCGCGTTCGCTTTTTCATGGTTCCCGAAGAGAGAATAAATAAATCCCAGATTTAAATGCGCTTCGGTCTCTCTCGGATAAGACTGGGTCCATAGCTCGGAAGCCTGTTTCGCCTTCTCCATCTCGCCGGTGACGCCGAAGTAGTATTGGGACAGGATCTTGTATTTTTCCGCTTCCGTCACGCGATCGCGCAACGGGTAGGCCTTGGTGAGGTACTCACTGGCCTTGGTACTTTCGCCGAGAATGTCGTAAATTTCTCCCAGGCGGCAGTAGGCCATGGCGAAGTTAGGATCTAGTTCGATCGCCTTACTAAAGAATGGGATCGCCTGTGTTTCCCCTTGTTCGTTCCAGATCTTGGTGCCCAGGCTGTAGGTTTTCAGCGCTTCCAAAGACGACGTTGTGGCCTGCTCGATCGGCACATCGAACTGCTGACACGAACTAAGCGATTCGCCGAGTTCGCCGCGCAGGTTCATGGCAGCCGAACCCAGCGCATCCAAAACTTTTTCCTTCCCATCGGCGTGTACCTGGTCCAGCGCGAGCGTGTCACCGCTCTGGCAGTTCACAGCCTTCAGTCCGACCACATATTCGTTGCCGATACTTGCGACCGAGCCCGCGATGTAGGCTTTGCTGCCCGCACGCTGACAAACTTCGCCGGCAATTTCCGGGGTTAGCGGCGTGTTCGGTGGCTGAGTCATTAGCCCGAGGGTCGACTTTACTTGCGCGTCCGACAGGATTTTGAGAAACGGTGATTGGCGCAACGAGATTGCGAGCGCCTGTTTCAGGGTGTCGTCGAATACTGGATTGCCGGTGGAGTTGGCGAAGTCGGCCAGCACAATGGTATCCGTCCCGGTAAGAGCATGGGCCTTGCGGCTGTGCAGGAAGAGCGCGCCTGCCACTAACGCGATTGCCACGATTGTCGCTGCCGAGTAAAGTGGCCAGCGCTTTTTCCGGCCGCCGGGCCGGGATGTAGCTTCGAGAAGCAAAGAGCTGGCACTGGATTCCCTGTCGCGCTTCAGCCGTTGTAAATCCGTACGAATGTCGGCGGCGGACTGATAGCGCAGCTTCTTGTCCTTCTCCAGCGCCTTGGTGATGATCTCTTCCAGCTTCGGGGAAACATCGGGATTCAGGCGCACAGGCGCAACCGGCGTACGGTTCAGGATCGCTTCCGCAATCAGGGCAGAGGTGTCGCCGCGGAAGGGCGGGACTCCGGTGGCCATCTCGTACAGCACCGCTCCGAACGAAAACAGGTCGGTGCGGGCATCCAGCTCTTCGCCCCGCACCTGCTCCGGCGACATGTAGGGCACGGTGCCAATCGCCGCACCACGTCCGGTCAGTGCCTCGATTTCGAGGGCCGTGGCAATCGCGGAAGCATTCGCGCCAGCACCGGCGACGGCAATCTTCGCCAGCCCGAAGTCCAGCAGTTTGGCGTGTCCCTCCGCCGTAATGAAAATATTTGCCGGCTTGATGTCGCGATGCACGATGCCCTTGCCATGTGCGGCCGCCAGGGCATCGGCAACCTCGATTGCCAATTCCAGCAGGACCTTGGTCTCGACCGGCTTTCCCGCGATCCGGTCACCCAGGGTCATCCCCTCCAGGAACTCCATGGCGATGAAGGCCCGGTCGCCGTCCTGACCGATTTCATAGATGGTGCAGATGTTGGGATGGTTCAGCGCCGACGCGGCTGCTGCTTCCCGTTGAAAACGGCTGAGCGAGCGGGGATCCTTGGCGACCTCATCCGGCAGAAACTTCAGGGCCACGAAGCGGTGCAGGCGAAGGTCTTCGGCCTTATACACCACGCCCATGCCACCGCCGCCCAGTTTGCTCAGGATGCGGTAGTGGGAGATCGTTTGGTCGATCACTAGCGCTGAATCTTAGGGCTAAAGGTAGGGTAAGTCAATGAATGGAAGCAGCTAACTCTTGGCGGGTGGCCCAGCTAAGCATTGGATGAAGGAAAGAACAACAAGGTGCCCGATCCAACCTTCGTTTGGTCGGCTGTGATTTTGATTTTCAGGTCGAGGGGCACCCTCAAGATAGCTGCGGGGGCGCTCCGCTCAGGATGACAGGCGAGAAAAGTGGGCGCTTTGCTCAGGATGACAGGCCTAGAAAAAGCGGGCGTTGCGCTCAGGATGACAACCGTAAATCCAAGTGGCGAGAACCGGTCGGGGCCCTTAAAATCCGACGAACACCGGCTCCGGCTGTAACGGAATTCCGAACTCAGCGAGCACACGGGATTGAATTTCGTCTTTCAGCGCGATGACCTCTCTGGCGGTCGCATCGCCGCGATTGATAATCGCCAAGGCGTGCCGTCGTGAGATGCCGGCCGCTCCCTTTACATAGCCCTTGGCAAATCCTGCGTGCTCGACCAGCCAGGCTGCCGGCAGCTTACGGAATCCATCGGCTGCGGGATAGCTGGGCAGGTGCAGTCCGCGTGATTGCAATTTTTCCGACAGTTCTTCGAAAAAACGTTGCGGTACGACCGGGTTCTTAAAGAATGAGCCGGCGCTACGCGCGTCTTCATCGCCGGGAACGATAAGCATGGCTTTGCCACGGCGAATCTCGCGTACCGCTGCTCTTACATCGGAAAGCGACGGCTCGCCCGCATGATCGGCAAAGAACTTCTGCAAGTCGGCATAGCGCAGGCTGGGCTTGCCGCCTTCTCGCAACCCGAACGACACTTGCAGGATGATGTAGCGCCCGCGCTCACTGGTGTTGAAGAGGCTGGAGCGGTAAGTGAAGCTGCAATCCGCATTGACCAGCGTCTTGATCTCGAGTGACGGCAAATCGAGAGCGCGCACTTCTTGAATTGTCTCCGAAACGTCCTGGCCGTAGGCGCCGACGTTTTGCACCGGCGTTCCGCCCACGGTGCCGGGAATTCCGCTGAGACATTCCAGACCGGCGCAGTTGCGGTCGATCGTCTGAGAAACCAAGCTGTCCCAATCAAGCCCCGCGCCGGCGCTAAAAGTGACGATTCCATTGGACGCGGGAGAGTCCGAAACGCCGGCGATCCCAACCTTCAACACCAAGCCGGGGAAACCCGTATCCGCTATCACGAGATTGCTACCTCCGCCGAGTACGAATAGCGGCAGTTGCCGGAAGTGTGCGTATTCGACGGCCTCGATCACCTCAGTTTCCGTCATCGCCTCGACGAAAAAACGAGCCGGTCCACCGACGCCAAGCGTTGTCAAAGGAGCCAGAGAAACGTTGTCGCGGATCAGCATTGGGTAGAGACACTATAAATGTTGCGGATGGAAGCGTTGGGATTTCAGCCCGGTGAAAATCTTGCGCTCCAACAAAAGAGCTTCACAGTTGCTACGAGCCATCTCCTAAATGATTTCGGTTTGTATCAGGGGACGACCTTTAGTCGTGGCGAACGAGGGCCTACCGTCAGCCCCCGCAAGAACGGGCCTTCAGGGCTAAAGCCCGAGTCATAGAGGGCCGCTTTGCGGCACGACTGAAGTCGTGCCCTGACGCAAACCTGTGCGCCGGCGATTTAGGAAATAGGTCTATAAAACTCCGACCACAGATCCCTCGCCGACTTAAAGGCTGCTGAAAGAAGTGGGAAGAGCAGATCCCGAGCGGGCTAAAGCCCGCTCGGGATGACAAAAATAAAGAACTTCCTACGACACAGCTAAGGCTGTGCCTTTCAGAACACGTCGACGCTCATTCACAGCCGCAATTCTTCAAGAGCTGGGAAGCCGTCACAAATCATGCGCGACTGTGACGCAAATCACAAACTGTTGGCCCATCGAAAAGCTATTCTGAATTCCGCTTATCCGCCCGAGAACCCGCCCGAACTCAGGCGTTCGTCCAATACGCAGCAGTCGCTTTCTTGACTTGCGTTGCTGGCGAACTTGATAATCAAATGTTTGCTTATACGCTCCGCGCTCATAAGGAGTTGGCTTCGTGGCTTCCTCAGCCAGTTCGATTGATACCAGTACCACTCGCATTCCCCCCGGAGTAGCGCCGCTGCGTGCGGGCCAAGGCTACTCTTTCGTTTTGCGCCGACTGCACTCTCTGTCCGGCATCGTACCCATCGGCGCATTCCTGATCGAGCATTTCATTTCCAACTCGGAAGCCACCAACGGTGTTCAGGCCTATAACGACCAGGTCAAGTTTCTGACCAGCCTGCCGTTCGTACACGTGATGGAGTGGGTCTTCATCTTTATTCCCATCCTCTATCACGCGCTGTATGGCATCTGGATCTGGTATAAGGGCGACTCCAATGTGAGCGAGTATCCCTGGAGCGGCAACTGGCTCTACACCTCGCAACGCTGGACCGGGATCATCGCCTTCGCCTACATCCTGTATCACGTCATCGACATGCGTTTCTTGGGCGTACACCTGATGGGCGGCGGCTACAACAATGCTTTCTCCAAAGTGTGGTTCGACTTTCAGAACCCGTGGGTGGTGGCTTTCTACGTGATCGGAATCGTCGCCGCCTCCTGGCACTTCAGTTATGGCGTGTGGCTATTCGCCGCCAAGTGGGGATTGACCGTTGGCGACAAGGCCCGGCGCCGCTTCGGCTTTGTTTGTCTCGGATTGGCCATCGCACTGGTCGGCATCGGCATTTGGACGATCAGCGGTTTCGTGCGCACGCCGGCCGATCAGGTTCCCTGGGTCCAGCACGACTAGATTTTACGTTCGTCGGATACATAAGACTTCATCATGGCTCATCCTAAAATTATTGTTGTCGGTGGCGGGCTGGCGGGACTGGCGGCCACCATCAAGATTGCCGAGATGGGAGGTCACGTCGACCTCTTCTCCATCGTTCCGGTCAAGCGGTCTCACTCGGTGTGCGCCCAGGGCGGAATCAACGCCGCCAAGAACCTGAAGGGCGAAGGCGACTCCACCTGGATCCACTTCGACGACACGGTTTATGGTGGAGACTTCCTGGCCAACCAGCCGCCGGTGAAAGCCATGTGCGATGCGGCGCCCGGTGTCATCGATCTGCTCGACCGCATGGGCGTTCCCTTCAACCGCACCCCCGAAGGCCTGCTGGATTTTCGCCGTTTTGGCGGAACGCTCTATAACCGCACGGCATTTGCCGGCGCCACCACCGGCCAGCAACTGCTCTACGCGCTCGACGAGCAAGTGCGGCGCTACGAATCGGAAGGCAAAGTCACCAAGTACGAAGCCTGGGAATTTCTTTCTGCTGTCATCGACGATCAGCGCGTTTGTCACGGTATCTGCGCGCTCGATCTGCGCAGCATGGCGGTACACACGTTCCCCGCCGAAGCCGTGATCATCGCGACCGGCGGCAATGGAGCCATCTTCGGCAAGTCGACCAATTCCGTGGTTTGCACCGGCTCGGCCCAATCGGCGCTTTATCAGCAGGGCGCGTTCTACGCCAACGGCGAGTTCATCCAGGTTCATCCCACCTGCATTCCGGGCGAAGACAAGTTACGCTTGATGTCGGAATCGGCGCGCGGCGAAGGCGGTCGCGTCTGGGTGCCCCGCCAGCCGAACGATAAGCGCGATCCCAAGAGCATTCCCGACAGCGAGCGCTGGTATTTCTTGGAAGAGTGGTATCCGAAATACGGCAACCTGGTGCCACGTGATATTGCCACTCGCGCGATTCATAAAGTCGTGTATGAGCACCACCTCGGCATCGATGGGCAGCCGATGGTCTATCTCGATCTGACCCACATCGATCGCAAGACGCTGGATCGCAAGCTGGAAGGCATCCTGGAAATCTACGAGAAATTTGTCGGCGACGATCCGCGCGACACGCCGATGAAGATTTTCCCCGGCATGCATTACACCATGGGTGGGTTGTGGGTTGACTTCGAGCAGCGCACCAACATTCAGGGCCTGTACGCCGCCGGCGAGTGCGATTATTCGATTCACGGCGCCAATCGCCTGGGCGCGAATTCCCTGCTGTCATGCATTTATGGCGGATTCATCTCCGGACCCCACGCCGTGAAGTACGCTCACAACGTGATCAAGACCGGGCAGCATCCGGGGGCGCACGTCTTCGAATCGGAACGCAAGCGGCAGGAAGAAATCAATGCTCGGCTGATGAAGAGCGATGGCACGGAGAATCCCTTCCTGCTATGGCGCGAGCTGGGCGAGACCATGACCAAGAATGTCACGGTCATCCGCTACAACAAGAATATTCAGGAGACGGACGCCAAGCTGGTCGAGTTGCTGGAGCGCTACCGGCACGTGAACCTGAGCGACCGCTCGATGTGGGCCAACACGTCGTTCGTCTTCGCGCGGCAGCTTTACAACATGCTGCAACTGGCGCGGGTAATTGCCCAGGGCGCGGCTATGCGCGATGAGTCGCGCGGCGCCCATTACAAGCCCGACTTTCCGGAGCGCGACGATGCCAACTGGTTGAAGACCACCAAGGCGTACTTCGCCGCCGACGCCGACGAGCCGCGCTTCGAGTTCGAGCCGGTGGATACCTCGTTGATCAAGCCGCGGCCGCGGCGGTATGACGTGGCGACGTAGAGGCAGTTGTCAGTTGTCAGTTGCCAGTTGTCGGTTGTCAGTGGCCAGTTGTCGGTTGCTAGGAGCCAGTTGTCAGTGCGCAGGCTGCGAGTCGCAGTGGTATCCGACGAGCCAGTGCCTTAGGCACGAAATAGTTTAGCCCAGCGCTTCAGCGCTGGGAGGCGAACGCAAGAGGTTGAGTTCCGTTGGGACGGCGCCCTTGCTGTGGTTAATAGTCGGGTGCGAATTTCGGGTTATGTCGATTAGACCAGCGATCTATTCTTTGGACGCTCGGTCGGCGCGACGATAATCCAGTCCCGCCTGGCGGGACGAAAGATGATAGCCCAGCGCTTCAGCGCTGGGTAGGCGAGAGAAACGAGCTGAGTCCCTTAGGGACGGCACGAAATTGAGGGCGAAGGACGGATCTCGGTGTGGTAGGGGTCCTTCGACTGCGGTGCGCAAAAGTAGCGCGCCTGCGCTCAGGATGACACATTTCGCAGGGACGACGGCACGGAAAGCAGGTCCCTCCGCTCGGGCTGAAGCCCTCGGTCGGGATGACACATATTTAAGTATTGGCGGATGACAACATTTATTGAATTTTGTGGATGACATACATTTGAATTTTGCTGAGAGCTGAGAGCTGAGAGCTGAGAGCTGAGAGCTGAGAGCTGAGAGCTGAGAGCTGAGAGCTGAGAGCTGAGAGCTAAGAGCTAAGAGCTAAGAGCTGAAAGCTGAAAGCTAAGAGCTAAGAGCTAAGAGCTGAGAGCTAAGAGCTGAAAGCTAAAAGCTAAGAGCCGAAAGCTAACGGCGAAAAGCGTACATACGATCATGGCGAACTCTAAAACTGTACTCATAAAGATCAAGCGGCAAGACACTCCCGAGTCCAAGCCGTACTGGGAAGAATTTGAGCTGGCGCACCGTCCCGGGATGAACATCACTTCCGCCCTCATGGACATCGCCGCCGCTCCGGTAACCCGGCAGGGCAAGCCGACGACGCCGGTCACCTACGACTCCAACTGCCTGGAAGAGGTTTGCGGCTCTTGCGCTATGATCATCAACGGCCAGGCCAAGATGGCTTGCTCGGCGCTGGTGGACAAACTGAAGCAGCCGATCACGCTGGAACCATTTTCCAAGTTCCCGGTCATTCGCGATCTGGCAGTCGACCGTAGCGTGCTGTTCGAGAACCTGAAGAAAGTGAAGGCGTGGGTGCCGATCGATGGCACCTATGACCTTGGGCCCGGCCTGCGCCAGTCGGCGGAAGAGCAGGAGCAGGCATATCCGCTGTCGCGTTGCATCTCCTGCTGCTGCTGCATGGAAGCCTGTCCGCAATTCAACGAGCACACCGGATTCGTGGGCGCGGCCACCATCTCGCAGGTGCGGCTATTCAACACCCATCCCACCGGCAAGGGGCAGAAAGTCGACCGCCTGCAGGCGCTGATGGGCGATGGCGGCATTCAGGAATGCGGCTACGCGCAGAACTGCGTGGAAGTTTGCCCCAAGGACATCCCACTCACCAAGTCGATCGCCGACGTCGGTGGACAGGTGATGTGGCAGGCGATCAAGGATTTCTTCCGCAGCTAGAACGCGGGCCAGTGCCTGCCGTCCCCGAGGGACTCGGTTTTCTCTTCTCGCCTACCCACCGTTGAAACGGTGGGCTATCGTCTTCCGTCCCGCTCGGCGGGACTGGATCATCGCCATCCGAATGTTGTTCCAACGAACAGATCACTGGCTGGGACCAAGCAGATAACGAAGACCAACCATGCGTCGCCGTAAGTACCGGTTTGACACCATCCGGCTCACTTCTTATGATTCGGCTGGCGATTCCGAGTAAACTTAAGTGGGGGCGTTTCACGAACGAGGTGGAAGCGGTGGGCGCATTTGGCGAACGTTTGCGTCGGGAACGGGAGATGCGCGGCATCTCACTCGAAGAGATCGTGGCCACCACCAAGATCGGCACTCGCCTGCTCCGCGCCCTGGAAAATGAGCAGTTCGACCTGCTGCCCGGCGGCATCTTCAACAAGTCGTATGTGCGGGCCTACGCCAAGTGTGTGGGCATCGACGAAGATGAAGCGGTAGCCGCCTATCTGGAAGCAGCCCAGGAAACTCCGCCAGATAATCGCGTGATTGCCCATCAAGCTTCTTTCCATTCGGACCGCATACCCGAGCGCAGGGGCTTTCCTATCGTTCCGGTTCTCATTCTTTTGGTGGTGATCGCCGGCGGCGTAGGGGGCTGGAAGGCTTATCAGGACCGGCAGCGCGATCGTGCGGTTGTAGCCTCCAGTGACGCGACTGCGACCCAGTCGCCCGTGGCTGCGCCGACCGCTAACAGTTCAGCCCCGCAAACACCGGGTGCATCGCAGGCGGTGCAGTCGCCTCCGCCGACGTCCGCCAACAACTCGCAACGTACAGCTCAGCCCGCGAGTAATAGCGCCGAAACGCCGGCCCCAGGCACGACCGCAACCGCGGCCGGGGCGACTTCCGCCGACTCTGCTGAGGGAACCTTCGAGGTGGTCATCCGTCCCACGGATCGCGCCTGGGTTTCGGTAAAGTCCGATGGCAAGTTCGTGGTTCGCGGCATCATCAAACCTCCGGACGTGAAAACGATTCGTGCCACCGGCCAGGTCGTCTTCTGGACCGGCAACGCCGGCGCCGTCGAAGTTTCGTTTAACGGCAAACACGTTCCTCTGCCTGGCGACGCCAATCAAGAGGGCGTGCTCGTGTTCGATTCGCGGGGAGTAATGCAGCATCCCTCGGCGGCGGCGACGCAATGACAGAATCTGGCTGCGATCCCGCAGCTCAATTACTCATGAAAAATCTTGGCGAAAACGTGGTTCGCATTGAAGCCGAAGCCCTGCGCGCGCTGGCTGACCGTCTGGCTGGCCCCATGGCCGAGAGCTTCGATCGCGCCATCGAACTGCTATACGGTTGCGCCGGACGTGTTGTGGTCACTGGCATGGGCAAGAGTGGCCTGATCGCGCGCAAGATTGCAGCGACTCTCACCTCCACCGGAAGTCCGGCACTGTTTCTGCATCCCGCCGAGGCCATGCACGGCGACCTGGGCATGGTGGTGCGCGGCGATGTGGTGCTGGCGCTGTCGGCCAGCGGCGAAACCTCGGAGATCCTGCAATTGCTGGCCACGGTAAAACGGCTGGGCGTGCCGCTGATCACCATGACCTGCGATGAGCTCTACGCTGTGCCGGAGGAGCCACGCACACTTTCCACGCTGACCCAGGCCGCCGACATCGCGCTCGATTGCTCGGTGGCGCACGAAGCTTGTTCGCTGGGACTGGCGCCCACGGCGTCGACCACGACCATGCTGGCGCTGGGTGACGCGCTGGCGGTTGCGCTTTCTGAGCGTCGTGGATTCAAGGAAGAAGATTTCGCCAATCTGCATCCAGGAGGCAAACTGGGCAAGCGTTTCATGCGGGTGTCGTCGCTGATGCATACCGGCGATACGGTGCCGCGGGTTGGACCTCAGACGCCCATGGGCCAGGTCATCTACGAGATGTCGCGCAAGGGTCTGGGGATGACGACGGTGGTGGAAGACGAGAAGCTGCTCGGCATCGTCAGTGATGGTGATCTGCGGCGGCTGCTGGAGCGTCATGGAAAAGAAGTGTTCGACCTTACTGCGGCGGAGTGTATGACACGCACGCCCAAGGTTGTGGGACCGGAGATTTTCGCCATCGCCGCACTCGACATCATGGAGCAGAAAAAGATTACTTCCCTTCCCGTGGTGGATGAAGGCGGAAGGCTGCAAGGAGTGCTGCATCTGCATGATCTGTGGGGCACGCAGATGTTGTAAGACAGAGATGCTTTTAGGTAGATAAAGCTCGGTTGCTCCAGATATCTGTCATTCTGAGCGAAGCGAAAGTCGCAAAAGCGACCGAGCGCAGTCGAAGAACCGCTATTGCCTCCAGGTCAGCTGCCAGCAATAGGGGTCCTTCGACTCGCTACGCTCGCTCAGGATGACAAATGAACAAGCAGATCCTTCGACTTCGGCGGCGAAGCGCCGCCTTGGCTCGGGATGACAACAGTTTTTTCGGATGGCAGACGGCTTAAGGCCGTTTCAAAACGGTATATCTTCGTCGGTGATCTCGGGGCCTCCGCCGCCGGCGGGCGCTTGTGAAACATCGGGCTCGGGACCGCGCTGGTCGAAGCCGCCGGAAGAAGACTTGCCCGCGCCGGAGCGTCCGCTGTAGCCGCCTTCGCCGCCACCCTCACGCGGGCCACCGCCCCCCAGCAGCACCAGGTCGTTGATGATGATCTCGGTCTTGTACTTTTTCTGGCCAGTCTCCTTGTCATCCCAGGAATCGCTGTGCAGGCGGCCTTCGATGTAGACCTTACTACCCTTTTTTAAGTACTCGCCGGCAATCTCCGCCGTGCGCTGAAAAGCGACCAGATTGTGCCATTCGGTGCGTTCCTGCCAGTTGCCTTCCTTGTCTTTCACGCGATCCGCCGTGGCCAGGGAAAACCGCGCCACCGCCATTCCGGTTTGGGTGTACTTCACCTCCGGATCCTTGCCGAGATTACCGATGAGAATAACTTTGTTGACGCTCTTGGCCATGAGGGCTGCTCCTGTGTAATTGCGATGAAAGGCCAAATATAGCAGAAGCCGTCAGCATTCAGCTGTCAGCATTCAGCCAGTGCGGTTTCTTTCAGGACGCGAGCATCTATGCGACAGCGGCGAACCGCAGATCCCTCGACTGCGCTCGGGATGACAAATCAAATGGTGGCTGCGCTCGGGATCACAAATCGAATGGTGGCAGCGCTCAGGATCACAAATCGGAAGGACGATGGTGCCGATAGGGGTCCTTCGACTCGCTGCGCTCGCTCAGGATGACAAACGAACAAGCAGGTCCTTCGACTCCGGCGGCGAAGCGCCTCCTCCGCTCAGGATGACAGTATATGAGATTGGCTGAATGCTGAACGCTGACGGCTGAATGCTGATTGCTGATTGCTGATTGCTGACCACTGACGGCCGAGAGTTGAGAGTTGAGAGCTGACTACCAAGTGCCAACTGCTAATGGCCGCCTTATTTCGCGAAAATCACATACAACATCACGTAAATCACCACACCGGTAACCGAAACATACATCCAGATGGCGAAGGTATAGGGGGCGATGGCTTTGTGGCGGGCAAAACGGCCCTTCAGCGCGCGGGCCAGCGTGATCAACACAAACGGTACCACCACCACGGCCAGGATGGTGTGCGAGGTCAGCAGCGTGAAGTACAGCGGGCGGGACAAGCCCTGGCCGCGGAAATGTGTCACCCCGGCGCGCAGCACCAGATGGTAGTACAGGTAGGAGCAAAGGAAAAGCATCGAGGTGACAAACGCAGCCAGCATCAGGCGTTTGTGAGCCTGGATGCGGCGGGTCTTGATGCAATACAGACCACCGCCGATCAACACCGCACTGGAACCATTGAGCACTGCGTCGAGCGCGGGAAAAAATGTGGGCGCAATTTGCATCATGCCGCCGGTTTCGTACTGCGGCGGTTGGCCACCAGAAATGAGAGCGCGAACATCACCAGGGTGAACAGCGCCAGCACTGCGAGATTGCCGCTCAACGGCAAGTCGGTAGACGCCGATGCGGGGAACAGTAACGAGCGCAGTGCCTCGGTGCCGTAAGTCAGCGGGTTGATGCGCATGATCAGACGAATCCACAGCGACGCGCCGGAGAGCGGAAACAGCGATCCTGACAGCAGCCACAACGGAATCAGAAACAAGTTGATGATGGCGTGAAAGGCCTGCGTCGAATCCATAGGCCAGGCAATAATGAAGCCCAGCGCAGTCAGCGAAAACGCGACCAGGAAGATGGTAAGCACCGTCAGGCCAAAACTGGCGAGGGTGAAATGCACACCCACCGCGGGCGCGAAGATCAGGAAGATCATGCCCTGCAAAGTTGCCAGCGTGGCTCCGCCCAACACCTTACCCAGCACAATGACCGAGCGGCTGACGGGCGCCACCAGCACGGAGAGCAGAAAGCCTTCCTTGCGATCTTCGATCACCGACATCATGGTGAAGATGGCGGTGAACAGCACGATCATGATCAGCGCGCCGGGAAAGAAGAAATTGAGATAGTGCTGGCCGCCAGCGCCGCTGGAGCGAAATGAGGTGCCGAAGCCGGAGCCGATCACGATCCAAAACAGCAGGGGCGAGGCGATGACGCCGACGACCCGCGCGCGTTGGCGATAGAAGCGCACGACCTCGCGCCACCACAACGAAAGCGCCGGACGCAGAGTGCCTGCGCTAGCGGGTGCGAGAGTTATGGGCAGAGTCGCGGTTTGTGTAGCCGCCATGAATCAATTCTAGCAGCCATGGTCCGATTTGCCTGAGGCGGCGACCGGTTTGCGCGATAGCGAAAAAACCCGGTGATGCCTATGCTATGATGCCCTTCGCCAAGCGCCCGCTCGCCAACTGCAGCCATGGATTTCATCCCCACGGATAATCTTGCGCCGGGAAATTCCGCTCTGCAGCGGCGCCTCTTCTTCGTTCTTGCCTCGATTGCGCTGATCTACGCTTTTCTGGCCGGACTGCGAACTTTGTCTGACTCCGACCTGGGCTGGCAGCTGGCCAGCGGCCGTTGGGTGGCGCAGCATCATTCCATTCCCTCCACCGATGTCCTCTCCTACACTGCCGCCGGACAGCCCTGGATTTATCCGGTGGGAGCGGGCCTGATTTTCTATGCCGCGTACCTGCTGGGAGGCTACGCCCTGATTTCCTGGATCGGGGCGGCCGCCTGTGTGGGCACGGTAGCCTTACTTCTCCGCCGAGGCTCTGCGGTCAGCGCCGGCATCGCCATCCTGGCCATACCGCTGATTGCTTATCGCACCGCGCCCCGGGCCGACATGTTTACCGTCATCCTGTTTGCGGCGTTCCTTTCGCTGCTGTGGGAAAACTATCAGACGGGACGCGCGCGCCTCTGGCTGTTGCCGCTGCTGATGGTCGCGTGGGTCAATCTGCATCCCGGCTTCGTGGCTGGCCTGGCATTGATTCCGGCTTATGGGCTCATCGAATTTTCGGACACGCTGTTTTCCCCACCGGGCCGCAGGCAAGCGCTGCACAGACTGAAGCGGGCCGCTCCGTGGTTCCTGGCCACCGCGGCAGCTACGCTGGTGAATCCCTGGGGCTGGGGCATTTACACGGCGCTGGCGCGGCAGCAGAAGGTCAGCGAAGCTCATCAGTTCTGGATCGGCGAGTGGACCAGCGTTCCGCTGAGTTGGCACGCCTTCGCTACTGCTCTTGGGTTTCGACAGGGCAGAGGCGCGATTTATGCGCTGCTGACAATTGCCCCACTCACCGCCGCGCTGGCGCTACTTCGGGCGCGGCTGGGAACGGCGATGGTGCTGTTGGCGGCAATGTATCCGGCAGTGCGTTATTACCGCATGGGAGCGGTATTTGCCTGCGTGGTGGTGGTGATCGGCGGAGCCGTTCTGGCTGCGACGCTGGCCAGCGTCAGCTCGCGAATCCAGCCAGCACGACTCCGTTCGCTGGTGGCCACGACGGCCGTAGTCCTGTTGGCGGCGCTGGCACTGGTCCGCTGCTTTGAGCTGGTAACCAACCGCACTTATTTTCAAGGCGCGGAAGCGACCACCTTCGGCGCCGGATTGGGTTGGCTCTTTCCGCAACGCGGAGCTGAATTCATCCAGCGCCAGAATCTTCCAGGCGAAGTTTTCAATACCTACAATGAGGGCGGCTTTGTCAGTTGGGCTCTGGGCCCGGAGCGCCGCGATTACATTGATGGCCGCGCCATTCCGTTCGGGATCAAGGCCATCCAGCGACATCAGGAACTGATGCACGCATCTCCGGACTCCGCTAGCTGGCAGCAGGAAGCCAGCCGCTACAACATCAACACCGTGCTGCTGCCCATCGCTCATCTTGACGAAACGGGTTATGACCGATTGCAGAATTTTTGCAACAGCAAAGCCTGGCAACCGGTGTATCTGGACGAGGCTTCCGCGGTCTTCGTGCGCCGCACGCCGCAGACGGCAGAATTGTTGCGACGCTTTCCGGTGAACTGTGCCACCGCGCCGCTGCCGGCATCGTTGGCGGGCATGAGCCGGGCTGACACCTTCCAGGCATGGAGCAATGCGGCTTGTGTGTTGGCCGCGCTGGACCGCAATTCCGAGGCTCTCGCCGCCGTCGATCACGCGCTCGCCATTTTTCCCGGCAGCGCGTTCCTGCACGTGGTTCGCGGCAACCTGCTGCTGGCGACTGGCAACCCGCAAGACTCGATACCTGAATATCAAGCGGCGGTGGCTTTAGATCCCAATGAATTCACCTTGTCGTCGCTGGCGTCGATCTACCGGAAAATGGGACGGATGCCGGAGTCGTTTGCGACCATGGAACGCGCGGCCCAGGTGGCGCAGAGGCCGGAAATGGAATATGCGAATCTCGGTTACGCCTACCTGCAAGCCCGACCCAGCCAACCTGAAGCGGCGTTGAAAGCATTCGATGAGGCCAGTCGCAACGCTCCGCGTAACATGATCGCGATCGACGGCGGATCGTTTGACGTGATGCTGGCCCAGGGCCGCTGCTCAGCCTGGCAGGCGCTGGGCAATCTGGAGGAGGCAATTGCCGCGGAGAAGGAAATTGTGCAGTTGCAACCGAATTCGCCCGATCCTTTGACCCGGCTGGCACAGTTGTATCGGTCGAATGGGCAAGTGGAGGAAGCCGATCGTGCCCAGGAACGGGCGGCGGCGATGGGGAAGGAGCACTAAGGAAGCTCTGATTGTTGCTTTGAAAGGGACCGCGTTCAGGCGGTCCGCAAGTCGAATAAATGGATCCGGCTTTAGAGGCTGCTGAAAAAGTCGGAACAGCAGATCCCTCGGGCGGCTGAAGCCGCCTCGGGATGACAAAATAAATGGACCTGTACGGCGTAGCTAAAGCTATACGCCCCTTCAAAGTCGCCCCAGGCCAAGTTTTCAGCAATCTGTGAGGCCTGATATAAGTCGCAAGACGATGCGATTTATGTGATGGCTGGTAGAAACTCCGTGCTCTCCGTGGTGATTATTCTTGCGGGTTCGCGTCGTCGGCTTCGGTCCAGAAGCGATGCCCGGTGCGGCGGATGAATACGTCTTCCAGGCTGGGCTTGTGTATCGAGACACCTTCGATCTCGCCGGGGAAGGCCTCGACCACATCGGTGACGAAACGATGTCCGCTCTCGATCTCCAGCCGCACCTGATGATCGAGCACGGTGGGATGCAGACCGAAGCGCTGCTCGATGCGCTGGGCCAGCGAGTCAGGCTGGTTCGATTCGAGCAAAATAACGTCGCCGCCGATTTCGCTTTTTAACTCCGCGGGCGTGCCGAGGGCGACCACGTTGCCATTGGCGTAAATCGCAAGCCGGTCGCAGCGCTCGGCTTCTTCCATCAGGTGGGTGGTGACCAGCACGGTCACGCGCTCTTCATCGCGCAGGATCTGGAGATACTGCCACAGATCCCGACGAGCGCCGGGATCGAGTCCGGTAGTGGGCTCGTCGAGCAACAATACCGAAGGATGATGCAACAACCCCTTCGCCAACTCCAGACGGCGCTGCATACCGCCGGAAAATGTCTCGGCTTTTTCCTTGGCGCGATCGGCCAGGCCGACACGGTTCAGCATTTCGCTGACCCGCTTCTTCAGCGCCGTACCGTGCAATCCATAGACATGACCAATCAGCATCAGGTTTTCCTGGGCAGAGAGCTTGACGTCGATGCTCTGCGCCTGGAAGACCACGCCGATGTTGCGGCGCACCAGCGCAGGATCGCGCGCGACATCATGGCCCATGATCAGGGCGCGTCCGCCGGAAGGAAGCATCAACGTCGACAGAATGCGGAAAGTCGTGGTCTTGCCGCTGCCGTTAGGACCGAGCAAGCCGAAGATCTCGGCGGGACGCACGTCGAAGGAAACGCCGTCGAGGGCGACACGATCGCCGTACTGGTGGCGCAAGCCTTGCAACTGAATGACAGAGGAACCTACGGCATCGGAGGTTTCTGCGGATGTCGGATGAAGAGTGTCGGAAACGCTCATGCGAGGGCCAACATCAATTCTATACCCGCGGCTGAAGCCGTTCTCTAGTGGCTGGCGGTGTCGCCGGGCTGAAATGTCTGCGTGAGCACCTCTGTCGTCCCTACGGGACTCAGCTTCATTTCCCACTTTACCCGGCATTCTGCCTTCGGCTCCATCCACCCCAACTCACGCAAAAGTGGCGCGATTTGGGGACCCCGGCATACTGGGCTAAGCTCTTCCGCGCCTGCGGCGCTCGCTTCTCGCACTCGTATTCCTCTAGCGAACCGTAACCGGGGGTCTCCCACAGACTGGCTCGATTGGCTTCTTCGCACAAACGAGTCTGCCTGGAGTTATCAGCGAGAAGTCTCACGAGTCGAGAAACCAGTCCCGCCCGGCGGGACGAAAGAACTTAGCCCAGCGCTTCAGCGCTGGGGGAGCGTCTCCTCAATATAGAGTCCCGTAGGGACGGCAGAGAGAACAATGCGAACATTCCGGGCCTGCCGTGCCTACGGCACTCGGGTTCTCCGTACCGGATTACCCAGCGTTGAAACGCTGGGCTAAGCTCTTCCGCGCCTGCGGCGCTCGCTTCTCGCATTTCGTACTGCAATACCGAATCGCAAAGTTAGTTCTCACTCAGACGCTGAAGCCCGCTCCCGCCCGTCAGGAAAAATGCCAGGGGATCACTAGCCGATTGTGGAATCACTGACAGCCGGAGTAGCTGAAAGCTGACGGCTGAAAGCTCACACCCGATTGATCATCATCAGGGCGAACAGCAGTGGCAGGTAAATCACCGAGGCTTGCAGAACGTGGCGGGCGCGCAGCTTCGATTCGGGAGCGATGGGCGTCAGCTTCATGGTCCACATGCGCACGCTGAACCACAACATGCCTGCTCCGAGAATTAGCGCGCCGGCGAAATAAGTCCAGCCCGCCATGCCCATCAGCGTAGGCGCCAGCGAGACCGGAATCAGCGCCAGGGCGTACATCACGATGGCGAATGCGGTGGAGCGGCCGTCGCTTTCCACCACCGGCAACATGCGGATGCGCGCGTTTTCGTAATCCTCGCGATAGAGCCAGGCGATGGAATGGAAGTGCGGGAATTGCCAGAAGAAAAGTATCGCGAAGAGCACCAGAGCTTCGCTGTCGAGCCGGCCGCGAATCGCAGTCCAACCCAGCACCGGAGGCATGGCTCCGGGAAACGCGCCCAGAAACGTACAGATAGGATGTACGCGCTTCATCGGCGTGTAGACCCCGAGGTAGGTGACCGAGGTCAGCGTGGCCAGGGCGGCGGTGAGCCAGTTGGTGGTCGCCCACAGATAGAGCACGCCACCGATGGTCATGCCGAAAGCGACTACCGAGGCGTGCAGCAGGCTCATGCTGCCCGTGACTAAGGGACGCCGCGCGGTGCGGCGCATCAAAGCATCAATGTCGCGCTCCACGACTTCGTTGATGGCAGCAGTGCCGCCGCTCACCAGTCCGATACCGATGAGCGCGTGCAGCAGCGTCCAGGAAAGCGAGGAGACGCCCGACTTGGCGGCGGCAAAATAAGCGCCAGCCCAGGCGGTCATCACGATCAGCGTGGTGACCCGCGCCTTGGTGAGGGTGGCGTAGTCGCGAGCCAGGGAGGCAATGCCTTCGCGTGGGACAGCCAACGGTTGGGAGGCGCTGCTCATGCGATCACGGCCTTTCCAGGTGCGCTGTGCGCTGCCGGTTGCGTAGCGTGAACGTTGATCATCCGTCGCGTCTGAATGGCCAGGACCACGCTGGCCGCCAATACCAGTGCGCCTCCGGCGACGTGCGCCACCGTGCTCACCACCATGATCGGCAGGGGCTGCACCGCGTCGTGTCCCCAGGTCAGGCGGCTAAGGTAGGCGAAGAAGCCGAGCCCGAGCTGAATCATCAGCAGCGCCAGCAGCAGTTGCGCGGGCCGGCGCAGGTGATCGACATTGCCGTAGCGGGTCAGCACCCGGACGATGGTCCAAAACAGCATGGCGGTCACTATGCAGGCGCCGATCAGATGCGGCAACAGCTTGATGCCGGAATGACGGAAGGCGGCGCCCAGAATCAACTGCACCCACACGCAAGCGGAGGCGATAGTGGTGAGCGTGGCCGTGCTGGGCCAGAGATCGCGTTCGGCGATAGGCTGCGAGTCCTGCAACCAGGCGCGGCTGGTGAACAGCGCCATCGCCACTACGATGCAGAAGATGGTTTGCGCCAGAGTGGCGTGCGCCGTTGAGATCGACCAGGGCAGAAAATGCAGTACGGTGATGCCACCGAGAATTCCCTGACCAATGACGGCGGCCAGCGAGGTCCAGCCCAGCACGCGCATCCAGCGGCGCGTTTCGACCCGTTGCGTCCACACGGCCATGACGATGATCAGCAGGCCGATGAATTCGGCGATCATGCGATGGGTGTGCTCATACTTCACGCCGCCGACCATGGGGGGCAGCCGGTAAAGCGAACCGAATGAGGTTGGCCAGTCCGGCACAGACAGGCCGGCATCGTTACTGGTGACCAGGGCTCCGGCGACGATGAGCAGAAATGTGGCCCAGGCAAGCAGCACCGCAAATCGATGGTGCGCCGGGTTGTAGGCGATAAGACCAGGTCGCGACGTCAGAACAGGCTCCCTATAACGTTGCGTCCGCGCCAAGCGAAGATTTTCGCTTGTGGGGCTATAGTGCTTCCCAGTCCGCGCCAAACCGACGTTGGCTGGGCATGAAAGAGTTCAGTAGGAATTGCGGCACAAATCTGCGGCGAACGCCTTGTCCTCAACAGCGTTCGTGGCGATATTGTATCAAACCGCCAGCCTGCGCCCATATCTCAATCGCCGGCAGTAACATCCCGGCAATCGCGAATTGCGGTGATGCCTGGCCGGCAGGGGTGAACCTTCATCAAGGATCATTCTTCTCACAACCAGCCCTGTCCAACTCACATCGAAATTTGCACAATGAATAATGGACACAGACTGGCGTTTCTGGTGGTCGAGGCCGAACCCGGGCAAGGGTTGTCGACCCGGAAACTGTTGCTGGAAAGCGCCAAGCACAATGTGGTTACCGCCTATTCGCCGGAGGAAGGCATCCGCATGTTCCATCGTTTTCCCAAGGTTGACGTGGTCGCCGTCGATGGAAGCTTCGGCGAAGCGGCTTGCCAGAAGATGACCACGGGACTGAAGAATCGCCACCCGGACATTCGCATTGTCGCCTTTGTGCCCAGCGAGAATGCGCGCTGTGGCTGGGCCGATGAGACGGTCAGCTCGCACGATCCGGCGGCGCTGTTGAAGCTGTTGCAGGAAATGGGTGGGCGAACCGATATTTAGAGCAGTCTCGATCAGTCGCCGATCGCGGCGTCAGGATTTGCGGAGATCGATTAGAAGCCGTCTGATCTGTTGACATCCTGTGGTGTCGCCCCCGAGGGGCTCAATTCGATTTTTTCTCCTACCCAGGACTCCGCTACGCTGCGTCCTGGGCTAGCTTGTCGCCGTCCCGCTAGCGGGACTGGTCTGTCGAAGGCATGAAATCGATTGCGACCCGGGCTGCTAGAAACAAAGTCAATAGAGCCAAGCCATCTCATAAATCAGTTCAGGTCCAGTCGGGGCATCATTCGCCGCTGCTGACCTCGGCGGCCAGCCAGGCCAGGTAATCGTCGCTGCCTCCCTGCACCGCCAAATGCACGCACTCCGGCAAATCGTAGGGGTGCAGACCTTTGAACGCCGACTGCAGTTGAGCCGCTTGCTCAGCAGTAGTCTTGATTAGCAGCAAATGTTCCTGCTCGTTGTGGACCTTGTGTTTCCAGCGATAGACGGAGCGGATCGGGCCCACGATGTTGACGCAAGCCGCCAGCCTGCGCTCGACCAGTTGCTGAGCAAGTTTTTCCGCTGCCTCCCTCGCGCCGACGGTGGTCAGCACGATGCGCGCATTCGTCATCGGAAACCCCCTGAGAATTTCGCCTGAGACTGTAACACGCCGCCGAGATCAAGCGCGTCAATTAGCCAGGGGCCTGCGCTTTCTTCGCCTATTCATCGCTTATCAAGCTTGGTTCGCAAAGTCGTTACAGCGGAACTCGCTCTTGACCGGGCCGGCGAAGCAACGTTTAGTAGAAAGCTGGTGCTATTTCCCGTCGTGCTCGGCGGGGATGACATGACCGAGACGGCTTGCATTCGGGGCTGAACGGGGTGCGCCGAACAGTCCGGGAAACTCTGATCAAAAGAAAGCGAGGGCCCTCGCCGCGGCTAAAGCCGCATGATTTTCGGGTACTTAAACGGACGGCCTGAAGGTCGTCCCCTGCAAAGCAAGATTTAATCAGAGTTTCCTCGGGTATTCGCCATGAGAATTACGGTCCACATTGCCGGAAAGTGGGTTTATCGCATGCGCCGCGTGCTGGCCACGCTGTGCATTGCCGCGCTGGCGGTCTTGATCGGATACCGCGTGGTATTCGGCGCCAACGGCATGAAGGTATGGGAAAGCAAGCGCGCCGAAGTCGAGCGGTTGGAGAACGAGATCGAACGCAAGAAATCCGAGCACGAGCAATTGCAGCATCATGTAGACGGCTTGCAACGCGGCGATCCCAGCGTCATCGAGAAGGAAGCCCGCGAACAACTTGGCTATGTCAAACCGGGCGAGGTGGTGCTGTTCGAGCAAAGAGGCAAGGCCGATCCCAAGCCGGCGCCTGCCTCGGTTGCGGAAAACACTGAGCAGAAGCGTTAGAGAAAGTCTCGCAGCGGAAAGAGCGCGAGCAAGATTCCCGTATGTCATGCTGAGCGCAGGCGGCGCTTCGCCGCCGGAGTCGAAGGATTTCTAGCGTCACGAGACCGACTTCGGCTATAGAGGTGCTTCGGCTCGGGTTCGCCAAACCCGGCGAACGCTCGCTCAGCATGACACCGTAGCAGACAACAAAAACCCCTGGTGCGACCTGCTTGTCTTTGGTGACCGGCCGCATGTTCGGCCGCTGCGTAATCTTCGCGCATCCGCTTTTCTGCCGCAAACCATCGGTAGAGGAATAAACTTAGGCTAGACACATCTGTGGGGACGTCCGCGCCGTACATTCGTCCGGAGGATCCGCTTTCGAGTGGCAAGGCTCGCGGAGCAGGTTTCCTTGAGAAGGTCGTGGGAGGAATAGCCGGCAGGTGGCCGGTTTCCTTCCTGAAGGTTGGAAAATTCGCCCGGCCGCCGCGCGGCCGATTCAACAGGAGACTGGAAATGAAAAAAAGAGTGCTGTTGGTAATTGGGCTTTATTTGTGCAGCATGACCGTCCTGGCCGTGGCTAAGGATCAGACTTGGGACGGCTGGATCAGCGATTCCAAGTGCGGCGCGAAAGGCGCCAATGCGGCCCATGAAGCCTGCGCCAAAAAGTGTGTCGCCGCCGGCGAGAAGCCGGTATTCGTCAGCGACAAGGACCAGAAAGTAATTGCCGTCGATAATCCCGCGGCTCTACAGGACCACCTGGGACATTACGTGCAGGTCACCGGCACGATGACCGCCGACGGCTCGCTGCACGTCGACAGCGTGAAGATGCTCTCGCAAAAGGGTGGTACCGGCGGCGCCATGAACGATATGCACTGAGCTGGGTTTCAGGGTTAAATTGCGAAGGGCGGCCTCGGCTGCCCTTTTTTGTTGGATCAATGCAAGCGCGGTCGGCAGGGAATATTCGACGAAGCACATTGTGCGCCACTTAGGGACGGTCTGAAGACCGTCCCCTTCAAAACAAGATTGAATCAGAGTTTCCCTAAGTTTGGCGGCTGACCTTCCGCGTTCCTCGCGGCCTCAGCCATCCTCGTTCCAGTTCCGCGCGATAATCTCGCGCAATCGCTAGTTCAGCCTTACAATCGGGTTTCTGTGAAATGAGTGTGTCGATCGGATTCCATGAGCACGCCAGCGTCTCCAGACACGGTTCTCCGCCTTCCCACACCTGACGAGCCTCCCAAGGGTTGGCTCGGCCGGTTCCTAGCTCACGATAATCTGGCGAGATTGTCGCATCAGCCCGAGCACACCTATCCCTGGTATCTGGTGCTGTGGTTGACCGGCGTCGATTACTTTTCCACGCTGGGCTATCAGCCGGGAATCGCCTTGCTGGCCGCTGGCGCGCTGGCCGTACCGGCTACCGCGGTCCTGGTTGCGGTGACCTTGTTTGGAGCGGTGCCTATTTACGCGGCCGTGGCCAAGCGGTCGTATGCCGGACAAGGCTCCATCGCCTTGCTGGAGAACCTCCTTCCCGGCTGGACGGGCAAAATCTTTGTTCTGGTTCTGCTGGGATTTGCCGCCACCGATTTCGTGATCACCATGACGCTGTCGGCGGCCGACGCCGCCCGCCACGCCATCGCCAATCCTTATCTCCATCCCATCGCCGGCGACTCGCGAATGCGCGTGACCCTGGCTCTGCTGATCCTGCTGGCAATTGTCTTCCTGATCGGCTTTCGCGAAGCCATTCGGGTTGCCGATTTTGTTGCCATTCCTTACCTGGCTTTGAACGTGATTGTCCTGTTGTGGTGCGGATGGAAAGTTCTGGCGCACCCGGAATTGTTCTCTCACTGGCATACTGCGCTCTTCAGTACGCACCCTGATTGGACGGCGATCTTCATTGCCTCGGCGCTGGTGTTTCCCAAGCTGGCGCTAGGCCTGAGCGGATTCGAGACCGGGGTATCGGTGATGCCTCTGGTGTCGGGAGCCGCGCCGGGAAAGATCGAAGAGACAATTCCGGGGCGAATTCTGGCGACGCGGAAACTTTTGCTGACCGCGGCGCTCATCATGAGCGTGCTGCTGCTGGCTTCCAGCTTTGTCACCGGAGCGCTGATCCCGGAGAGCGCTTACCGGATCGGAGGCCCGGCGGACGGCCGAGCCATCGCTTACCTGGCTCACCTCTATCTGGGAAACGCCTTTGGGACGGTTTACGACATATCCACCATTCTGATTTTGTGGTTTGCCGGAGCATCGGCGATGGCAGGACTGCTCAACCTGATCCCGCGCTACTTGCCGCGCTTTGGCATGGCGCCCGATTGGGTAGCCTACCAGCGGCCTCTGGTGCTGGTGCTGTTGGCCATCGACGTGGTGGTCACTCTGGCCTTCCGGGCTTCGGTAACAGCGCAGGGAGGCGCCTATGCCACCGGCGTTCTGGTGTTGATGCTGTCGGCGGCGGTAGCGGTCACGATTTCCTTGTGGCGTGAATCCCGCGTGCGGAAGCCATGGACCTTCTTTCTCCCCTTCTATTTTTTCCTGGTGACGGTGGTCTTCCTGTACACGGTGATCGCCAATGTGATCGAGCGGCCCGACGGCGCCATCATCGCCAGCATCTTCATCTTCCTGCTGCTGACCGCCAGCGCCCTCAGCCGCATCATGCGGTCTACGGAAATGCGGGTTTCCGAAGCAAGCTTCGTGGATCAGGAATCGGCGAAGGTATGGGAATCCATCAGAGGCAAAAAGGTGAACCTTATTCCCAACCCCAATGCAACACCGGAGCACCGGGCGCTGCTGACCGAGAAAGTAAGAAGGCATTACTGTGTGCAGGGTCCGATGGCTTTTCTGCACGTCAGCCTGCTCGACAATCGCAGCGAATTCCTGGCTCCTATACGGTTACGCGTTTTTCAGGAAGACGATCACTTTGTGATCGAGGCCTTCGGCGCGGTGGCGATTGCCAATTCCATCGCCTACATCAGCGAGCTGCTCGATCCCATCAGCATCGTGCTGGGACTGACGCATCGCAGGCTGATGAAACAGTCGCTGCAATATTTGATTCTGGGCGAAGGTGAAACCGGACTGCTGGTTTATTCCATCCTGGTGCGGTATTGGGAGTCGATCAAGCGGACCGCCAACCTGCCTCTGTTGCTCCTGGTGAGCGAATCGGCATATCTGGATCGAAAATGAAGCTGGAGTGCCGAACTGGCAGTTTCTGAAAAGTCGGCGTCCAGGTGTTTGATTAGCGGACAGCAGCCGCGTACATCATCCACGCCCCGAATAGGCAAACGGTCCCCAGAGCGATACCCAAAGTTGGAGTACGAAACCGATAAAGCAGGCTCAGGGCGAGGTAGATGAATGCAACCGCAACCAGGGTAAGCAATATCCATGGGGATAGGACCATGGTGTGAAGCACCATGCCCGCGTACAGGCAGACCAAGCCAAAAACAATTACCCCCAGGCTGTGGCTGAAATTGAAGCCCACCCAGGCTCGCCACATGGTGGTGCGACCGCCAGCCAGACGCAGTTGAGATTCTGCCATCGCTATCGCTACGGCTGGATCTTTAGGAACCAAGCGGCGAGGCCGGCGAATATCGAGACAGGTGTAGAGGGCATGCAAAAGACCCAGCAATAGAAAGATGCCGCCCCCGAGATCGAGCAAAACCTGGGCAGTACGCATGAGCAGGAAGCTATCGCTCAGAGCCGGGTGTTGTATCTCTGGCTTTCCGTTTTTTCAGCAACTCGGCGATGGTATCCAGCAGAACATCCGGACCCTCGCCCTTGGACAGGAAGCCATCGGCAAAGTCCATCCCACTGGGCTGTTCGCTGGTGGCCGAAACCAGCAGAATCGGCACTCCCGATTTCAATTGCTTCATCTCCTGGGCAGTCTCCAGCCCGGTCTTGTCAGACAGGAAATGGTCGGCAATCACCAGGTCCACCGGATGCAGTTTGAACAGTTCCAGACCTTCTTCGCCGGACGAAGCCGTTAGCACCGAGTAGCCGGCGCTGGCCAGCAGAAGCTTGCGAACTCGCAGGGCGACTTCGGCGTCGTCAATGCACAAAATAAGCGGCGGTTTCGATACCGACGATGTCAATGAGGGCCCTACCTGTTAATGCAAGTATAGCTCTATGGGTCTAGCTGGATGCCTACAATGTGAACCATCCAGTCCTAGTTTCGAGCCGGACCGCAAGAGACAAAGGTCGCGTTTTCAGTTTCGTTCACCGCGAAGCCCGACGAACGAGAGCCGTCTCTAGTGCCAGGTATATCCCAGCATGAATTGCAGATTGGCATTCAGGCCGGGATTGTGATTACCGATCGAGGCGTTTGACAAGTGATAGGCCTTCACCGAGATATCCCAGGAATTTCTGCCCTTGCGAAAGATCTGGGCGCCGATTTCCGGTCCACTGGTAAAGTTGATCTGCGAGGTGTCGCCGGGCGGAAGATTGTGATTGCTGAACAATGCTCCGCCTACTGCGGCGAAATACGGAGCAACCTTGCATCCACTGGTGAAGTTCCACTTGAAGACGACCGGATCGACCCCTCCGGCATACTGGCCGCCCCTGATCCAGTATTCATCGAGCGGAACAATATCGATCGCCATCTCGTAGGTGCCGCGCAGAATTCCCGGTCCATGCTCGCCGGTCAGCACCCGGCCCAGCCGGAAACCCAGTACCAGGTTCCCGGCGTTGGGCGAGCTATCGACCGTGTGTCCGCCGCCGATAAACACCCCCTTGTTCCAGCCCGGATGGCGCAGCACATCAACCGGGCTATCGGTGGGAAGTTGGGCCAGCAGCGGCGCGCAGACCAGGCAGGAGAAGAGGGCAAGCAGAGCGGCTTTCATCATTGTGTTGTTAAGAGTAATGGCAAAAGTTAACAGGTTGGCTTCGGGGACGCAAACCGTGGTGAGGCAGCATTCGGCAATTGGCATTTGGGATTTAGCAGTTGCAGCAGCCATTGGCAATTCGATTTTGGGGTGGGCCCAGGGTTTTCCGGTGCCCAAAGATTTACATGCGATGACGAGATAGCCCGTAGGGCGGAACAATATTAGCCCCGGGCGGAAGCCCTGGGTCAATTACGGAAGACAATCCGAGTCCCGTAGGGACGGCAGAGTTCTTTCAAAGCTGGATCCTCAACCCTGAAGTCTAGGTCATTATTGAGATGGTTTCGCCACGGCTGGATTTCTGCCCGGGCAAAAGCAGCTCGCAATCGTAGGGGTCCTTCGACTCCGGCGGCGCAACCCCGCGCCGCCTCCGCTCAGGATGACAAACTCGAGACAGCCGGGTTATCGCTCTGCCTGAAGCCTGGTCTCAGCCCTGACGCGGTGTTAACAGCTTAGTTGCCAACTGCCAACTGCCAACTGCTAAATGCTAAGTGCAGCTTGCAGTCGAAAATACCGTCTCGCCTTGTGCACATCCTTCGCAATCTGCTCGCGCAAGGCTTCCACCGAGGGAAACTTAATCTCCGGGCGAAGGCGTTTCAGGAAGATCAATTCCAACTCGGTATCCGGCAGCAAGTCGATAGGATGAAAATTCAGCAGGTGGCTCTCGATGGCGAATGACTCGGTCCCAAAGGTCGGACGCTTGCCCACATTGGTCACCGCTTCAAAGCATTCCCCGCCAACGCGCAGCCAGGTGATGTAAACGCCGTCGGCGGGTACCAGTTCCTCGTAGCGCGCCAGATTCACGGTCGGCACCGTATACTTGCGGCCGTATCCTCGGCCACGCCCGGGATTGGAGAAAATGCTGAAAGGCCGGCCCAGCAGCGCGCGGGCTTTTCCCACTTCCCCGCTGGTAATTAACTGGCGGATCTGGCTGCTGGAAACATGATATCCACGCAGCGACTCTTCGGAGTAGATCCGGACGTCAAAGCCAAATTTCCGCCCTAAGTCGGCGAGCGTGTCCACATTGCCTTGTGCCTTATGACCAAAGTGGAAATTGTATCCCTCGTGTACCTCGCGCGCCTGCAGGGTCTGGTTCAGCACTTGCCGGGCAAAATCTTCCGCCGTCATCAGCGACAGATCGCGGGTGAATGGCAACACCAAAACCGCGTCTACTCCGGTACTTTCCAGTAACTTCAGCTTGACCGCCGACGGAGCCAGCAGCTTGGGGGCGACGTCGGGGCGCAAGATGCGCAGCGGATGCGGATCGAAAGTGACGACTACCGACTTGCCACCGATGGCCCGCGCCCGCTCCGCCATTTGCAGCACGACTTCCTGGTGCGCGCGATGAACTCCATCGAAATTGCCCACGCTCACCACGGTGGGACCAAACTGCGGCGGCACTTCTTCAAGATGGTGGAATATTTGCATGGTTCGCTGTGAGCTGGCCGCGGGCTATTGACGCCTGTTAAAAGAAATGTCCTCGCTGACGGTGGAAGCTCCGGACTTCAAGTGCGGCGAAATCCGACATTATCAAGAATGGCTTCAGCCTCGGTAGGCCGGGCCTAAAGCCCTTACATTGGGCTGTCTTGGCCCGGCTAAAGCCGGACCCTTCCACCCTTTCTTATGCACATTTCTTTTGCAGGTACCGATCAATCCTCTCTTGCCTTAATAGGTGTTGCAACAAAGGCCTGCAGGCCTGTTGTACCAGCGCGCTCGCGCTACAACTCGAATTCCAGTTTCAGGCCGTCATGGGCCAGGCGAACATTTTCCGGCAGCGCCGCATTCGTCTCTTCGTGCGGCAGGTCATGCGAGATGTGCGTGAAGTACGTGCGCTTGGGCTTGAGCCGGTCTACGATCTTCAACGAATTTTCCACCGTCGAATGCGTGGGGTGAGGATGATGGCGCAAGGCGTCGAGAAACAAGATGTCCAACCCCTCAAGCTGGGCCAGCGACTCCTCCGGGACCTCGCTGAAATCCGTGAGATAGGCTGCTGATCCGAAGCGGTAGCCTTCAATCGGAACGTCGCCGTGCATCACTACTAACGGAGTGAACGTTGCGCCAAACAGATTCACCGGACCGTCAACCGGGTGCAACTCAACTTGCGCCAGCCCGCCGTATTTGTAATTCGCGTCGAAAATGTAGCGGAAGACGCTGCGCAAAACCTGCGAGGTGCGGTCGCTGGCGTACAGCGGAATTTTGCCGCCGCCGGTGACTCGGGGAAAGCTGAGCGGCCGCACATCGTCGAGACCGAGAATGTGGTCGGCGTGGCCGTGGGTGTAGAGTACGGCATCGATTTTGCGAATGTGCTCGCGGATGGCCTGCTCGCGAAAGTCGGGCGTGGTGTCGATCAGGATGGTGTGACTCGGGGTCCCCGGCGCGCCGGTTGTCGGTGCGTTGGGATGAGGCTCGTCCCACTGCACCATCACCGATGGACGTGTGCGGCGGTCGTGCGGATCGGCCGAGGTGCAGACCGCGCAATCGCAGCCGATGGTGGGCACTCCCATCGAGGTCCCACTGCCCAGCACCGTGAGCGTAGCTTTCATCAGGCCTTGCCGTCAGTGCCTGGCCCAGGTTGCGGGCCCCGCGTGATCAGGTTAGTGACTTCCAGATAAGCCATGCGCAATTCGTACAAAACGTTTTGCAGCATGTTCTCTTCCGCCGGAGTCAGATTGCCCTTGGTCTTCTCTTGCAGCAGAGCCAGCGTGTCGATGGTTTGCCGCGCGCCCATCAGATCGACCTCCGGCTTGGCGCCTTGCGGAGCTGCCAGGCCAAGCTGCATCAGCGCGGTCATGTAAATCGAAGCCACAAACTTCTCGACGGTAATCTCGAAATCCTTGGCGCTATGTGGCTGACCCTGCTTGCGCATTTCTTTCTCGATGCGCGCATCGATCTCACGCGTCGATTCCTTGTAGGCATCGGCCGAGGCTTGCTGATCTTGTGCGCTGGGGGCTTCGACGTCTGGCCCTGCTGGATCGGCGGTTTCAACAACAGCAGGTGGGGCCGTGTGATTCTGCGCCGCGCGCTCCTGATTGGCCTTTTGCTGAGCTTCGTTCTTCTCGCGTTCGCGCTCGGCCCGGCGCTCTTCGTCTTCCACAACGTCCTGGCGCAACTCGCCGTCGGTGCCGAACAGACGGCGGTCGGTGACTACAAACTCCGGTCGTTTCTCTTTTTCTGGCATAAACTCCATTCACTCGCTAAGGAAACTCTGATTAAGCCTTGTTTGAAGGGGGCGGCCTTGCTTGCTTTGAAGGGGCGCAGTTTTAGCTGCGCCGTCATGAGCCCTCTTTATTTCCCATCCCGAGCGGGCTTTAGCCCGCGAGGAACCTTCTTTTCCCGACTCTTTCAGCTCACCGTTTAGCCACTGCGAGACCTTGTTTTCACTTGATCAGACTCCCTCAAAAGGAAGTGTTGCGACCGTGGCGCTCTGTCCATTGATGTCGACGGTCGTGCCCGGGGCTGCAGCCTCGCGCCGCAGATAGCCCAGCGCCAAAGTTCGCTCGCCGGCGGGAAACGGTATCCGCGCCGCACTGGTGATCTCGCCCATTTCTTTATCGCCCGCGCGAACTTTCGCTCCAGCCTGCGGCGGCTCGCCCTGAACTTCAAGTCCCACGAAAACCCGATGCACGTTGCCGCGGGAGCGAATGCGCTCCACAATTTCCTGCCCGATGTAGCAGCCCTTGCTGAAATTCAAGGCATGCCGCTGGCCCGTCTCCTGCGGCAGATCGCGCTCGCGCAGGTCGACTCCAAACCGCGGAACTCCGCGGGCGATGCGGTACAACTCCAGAGCATCGCTGCCGGCGGGTGTGGCTCCGGCCTGGACCAGCGCGTCCCAAACTTTCTCGACGTTCTCGGTCGCGATCCATATCTCATAACCGTCGAACTGCGGCTGCACGCTGCGCGCGATCGAGATGCCGAGCTCTCGCCAAACCGTGTCGATCACCTGCCCGGCTTCGAGTTGCGAAACTTCGATGTCGGCGGCGGTCAAAACCTCGCGTGCCTTGGGACCGGCGATTCCTATGGCGCCCAGTTTGTCGCTGATGTCAGCTACCTCGACATCGTCCATAATGATGTAGCGCTCAAAGATCTCGGCGATGGCCGGCGCCTGCGCGCGATCGGTCGTCACCAGCAGATAGTCGCCGCGGTTGTAGGCAGTTAGGTCTCCCTGATTGCGGCCCTGCGCATTCAGCAGAAAGCTGTAAACGCCGTGGTTCAGCGCCAGGTCGCGAATGTTGTTGGTGACCATGCCATTCAGCCAGCGCACCCGGTCTTCCCCGCTCAGCACCAGCTTGGCCTGCCAACTTAAATCAAACAAAGCACTTCCCTGCAGCAGCGCGCAGAATTCATCGGCCGTATCGCCGTAAGTGGCAGGAGTATCCGCTCCGCGATATCTTGCGAGGCGCGCTCCTGAGGCTGCCAGCTTGTCTTGAAACGTAGTTACCGTCATACCGAATATTTGATTATAACGAAGACAACCTGGGTGGGCTGTTATCCTGAAATCCAGCTGGGCGTCACTCCCGCAACGGAATCGGGCATCCGGACCACATCTGGAAATCTGCGAGAGCTTATGAACTAACCGGAGCACTTCGGCATGGCTGGTATCTGGGCGAAAAGCGAGCGGCTAAGAATTCTTGTTGCCCTCATCGTTGGGTTCTCCGCTGTTTTTCTCATAGGCCTTGCGGCCAGGTACATCGCTGATTGATGGTACCGGTAAACTGAGCAACGCAGATTTAGGACACTACCGAAATCCAGCGTGATACTGAAACGTAATCTGAATAGCTCCAGGTGACTCGTTCGAAATGATGGACAAGAAAAAGGAATCAGATGCTTCGGAGAAAAACGCACAGATCGACAAAGACTACCGGGCGGACCGGAGGCAGCGACCTCCTCACCTTATCGACCTGGACGAACAGAAGCAGATAGAAAAATTGCGCCGCGGCGTGGTGGAGGCGGTCAAGGCAGGCGAAGGGCAAAAAGCGCTCGACATCCTAAAACAATTGGGATACGGAAAGGACTCCACTGAATATAAAACCGTTATCGCTTTGCTTTATCCACCTTCAAGGAAGAAATGAGACGGTCTCGCTGCTTCATTCGATCCTGCTTGGGCAGCGGAGCTAACTTCTTTTCGATTGCACCCACAACCAAGTCAGCTATTTCTTCAGCGTTCACGCGCGATGCGTAGTTGGTTTCCGGCAATTTCTTGCGGGTAGGGGCGGTTGCCATGTTGTCTCTTTTCCTGGATAGCAGCTTCATCTTAGCATGAGCCTCATCTCTCACCATGTGATGCGCGGCCACCAGCTGCGGTCTCCTGAATAAAATTCGCAGCAGACTGTCCTCTCCTGCTTGAGGCCCTTGACAGCACCTTCGGATGTCAACAGAGCCAGCCGGGTTCTTAGCTCTTGCTGTTAGGGAAGTTCTGATGAAGGCGGAGTCCCTCAGCGGCTAAAGCCAAAGTCATTTTGCAGGAAGTTACGGACGGCCTGAAAGGCCGTCCCCTTCAAAGAACAACCTCAAGCGGAGTTTCCATAAGCCGCCGCCCAGAGTTCGAGTCGGCTCCGATTACTAAAAGCTAAGAGCTAAAGGCTAAGAGCCGGCCACAATGATTTCTGACAGCTGATGGCTGACAGCTGACGGCTCAAAGCTGACAGCCGATAGCTGCCTTGCTAGTATTTTCCCTGACCATGACAAAGTCCAAACGCATCGCAGTCGTTCCCGGAGACGGTATCGGCAAGGAAGTCATTCCCAACGCGCTGGAAGTGGTTCGCGCCTCGGGCGCTGCCATCGAGTTCACCAGCTTCGATTGGGGGGCCGACCGCTACCTCATCGACGGCACCACCATCCCGGCCGACGGCTTTCACATGCTGGCGCGCGATTTCGACGCCATCTTTGTCGGCGCGCTCGGCGATCCCCGCGTGCCCACCAACATTCATGCCAAGGAAATTCTGCTGGGCATGCGCTTCAAGATGGATCTCTACGCCAACGTGCGTCCCGTAAAGCTGCTCGACGCCTCGCTGTGTCCGCTGAAGAACGCCACGCCCGACGACATCAACTTCACCGTCATTCGCGAAAATACCGAAGGCGTCTACATGGACATGGGCGGCAACTTCAAGCTGGGTACGCCGGAAGAAGTCGCCACCCAGGAGGACATCAACACCCGCAAGGGCGTGGAGCGCGTGATCCACTTCGCATTCAAATACGCGCGCGACCACGGTCGCAAGAAAGTCATGATGTCAGACAAGTCGAATGTGATGACCTACGCCGGCGGCCTGTGGCAGCGCGTCTTCAAAGAGGTGGCGCAGCAGTATCCCGAAATCCAGACGCAGCACATGTACGTCGACGCACTCTGCCTGCAGATGGTGCGCGATCCGCGCTCGCTCGACGTCATCGTCACTAACAACATGTTCGGCGACATTGTTACTGACCTGGCCGCCGCCCTGCAAGGCGGACTGGGCATGGCCGCCAGCGGCAACATTCATCCCGGCCGAACGTCGATGTTCGAACCGGTACACGGCTCGGCGCCGCCGATTGCGGGAAAGAACATGGCCAACCCCATGGGCTCGATTCTGACGGCGGCGATGATGCTGGCCCACCTCGGCCTGACCTCTGAGGCGCAGAAGATCGAAGGTGCCGTGTTGGAAGCCGTCCGCGAGAAGAAGACCACGGTAGATGTCGGCGGCTCGATGGGCACGCGCGAATGTGCTGCCTGGATCGCGGAACGGGTGGCGAGGTAGGTCCGCTTTTCGCTATTCGCTTTCGGCTTTTCGCTCGATTTCGCTTTTCGCTTGATTTCGGAAGGGGCGTAGCTTTAGCTACGCCGTCACGGCCCCTTTTAATTTGTCATCGCGAGGCGGCTTCAGCCGCCGAGGGATCTGCTGTTCCGAGGCCTCGCAGAGCCATCCCGGCTCTGGCCTACGAGAAGGCTTTTGCTCCCCGAGGCTCGAACATCTCTAAGTCATTGACTATCGGCGACTAGTCGAGCTCTTCCCGATATGGCACTTATAGGCGCAGGAGATATGCACTAATTTGCTATCTAGATGTAAGTCTAAAGTGGCCATTCCGAGCGTTTGCAGCCCCTCTGCGCGACGTTAACCAACTTGATGCCCCTCAGGGTCATCGGCCAAACCTGGGCGCTCTCAGGGCATTTAAACGCGAAATTCCAAAACTTGGACACTGCTGGCGGTCAAGAGTCGCCTCCCAACAGCCAAAGCTCAAGTCCCGCCCAGCGGGACGAAACAAGAAAGCCCACCGTTTCAACGGTGGGTAACCAAATTATGTGAGATTCGAGTCCCCCGGGGACGGCACAGACTTATCCAAGAATGTAACGTGGGTCGTAATCGACCCCCGATTTCCGCAACAGCGCCATCAACTCCTGTTCAAAGCTGCGCTTCTCGTGATGCCGAGGCTGCTCCGAGATGTAGGCCATCACGGCTCGCTTGTTCGATGCGCTCACGCTGAAAGCACCGTATCCCTCTTGCCAGGCAAAAGAGCGGCCATGTTGATTCAGCCAGCGGGAACTATTGCCCTTCAATATCTTCATGGCTTCAGCCAGCGGGGTCGCAGCCGGCAGGGCGATCAGCACATGCAGATGATTGTTGGTTCCTCCGGCGATCAGCAGAGGAATTTTCTTCTCCCTCGCGATCCCCGCCATGTAACGGCACAGGGCGGAGGGATCGGGAATTGAGTCGACACGATCCTTGGTGCTGAAGATGCAATGCACCAGGTTGGAGGTCAACGCATGCGGCATTCCAGAAAGTTAGACGTTTGGCACCCACGATTTCGGTGATGATGGGCACAGGCCATTGTGCCGTCCCCGAGGGACTCGACTTCCCCCACCCGGATACCCACCGTTGAAACGGTGGGCTATCTTATTTCCGTCCCGCGGGGCGGGACTGACTTGGCAAGCTCTAAACACCTTTGGTCTAGTGAACCGACACATTCGGCGCACTACCATCGCTTTCTTGAGGAAACGCAGCGCCCATCATGCCCATCGCAGATACCAGCCAAGGCATAGTTTCCGCGCAGATCTCGTCCGCGAGGTTCGGCGAATGCAGATTCTTGGAGGCAAGAAACACAGGTATTCCGTCTCGAAGGACGACATTCCACCGCGCACTAAGAGGATCCCCGTGGGTTGCGCTGTTGAAATCGTGGGTGAAACCTTTCACAGATGGATATTTCCCACCCAGTAACCGCTCATTCAGGTTCTCGAACATCTTCTGTAGCGAGGGCCGCTTCCTGTGAATCCAACCTTCATTCCACAGGGCAAGACCTTCTTCATTGTGGAACAAGTACAACATTGTCACGGAGCGCTCCACGAAGGGGCGAATCAGCACCTTAGCGCCAAATAAGTATCCTTGGCGGATCAACTCACGAATCGAAAGAGCCAGACTAATGGTCTGCGGAGCTAAGATGCATATCGCTCGCTGAAAATCCGAAAGGTCCGGACCATGAGAAGCAGTGGCACACTTTGTGTTCAGCTCCAAACACGAGCAGATCAGATTGTCAAAAGCAAATACCGTCTCACGTCCCAAGTACGGTTCATCATCGGGGGTAAAGACAACCGGTGACATTGCGTTCTCCTGACTGCTTTCGTGGGATGGAGGATGCCTTTTACGGCTATGTGCTTACGCCGAAACCGCCGCCTTTTTCTCCGCTTTGGCTTGCTTCTGCGCCGCCGCCAGCTGCTTGCGCAAAATCCGGATTCCGGCATCCACATGCTTTTCTTCCAGCAGAAATGGCGTGAGGAAGCGCAGCACGGTGTCCTGGGTCACGTTGATCAGCAGGCCGTTGGCCAGGGCACCGTCCATGATTGGCTTGCCGGGGATGTTCAGCTGCAGCGCCTGAATCGCGCCCACGCCGCGCACCTCGGTCGCGATATCGAATTTGTCGACCAGCTCGCGCAACTTCAGCGACAAATATTCGCCGACCCGCCGCACCCGGGCCAGCAGGTTGTCATCTTCCAGGATCGCCAGATATTCCAGCGCGACCCGGCAGGTCAACGGGCCTCCGCCAAAGGTCGTGCCATGCTTGCCGGGCGTGATGTGCTGCGCGAAATGTTCTTTGGCCAGAAACGCGCCCAGCGGCAATCCGGCGGCCAGCGGCTTGGCAATGCAGACCACATCCGGCACGACTCCGAAATGATGGAAGGCGAACAGCTGCCCGGTACGGCCGAGTCCGCATTGGATCTCGTCGAAGATGAGCGCGGCCTGGTGCTGATCGGCCAGCTCGCGGCAGGCCAGCAGAAATTCCGGCGTGGTCTCCTGAATGCCGCCCTCGCCCTGAATCGGTTCCAGCACGATGCCGCAAACTTTGTCGTCCATGGCATTGCGCAGGGCCTCGGCATCGTTGCGCGGCACAAAGCGCACGCCTTCCAGCATGGGATCGAAATCCTGACGGTATTTCGCCTGGCCGGTGAGCGCCAGCGCGCCCATGGTGCGGCCGTGGAAAGAATTGTCGAGCGCGATGACGATCGACTTCTCCGGCCCGCCGGTGGCGTGCCCGGCAGCGCGCACCAGCTTCAGCGCGCCCTCAATCGCCTCGGTGCCGCTGTTGGAGAAAAACGCGCGATCCATGCCCGAGGCGATGCATAGCTTCTCGGCCAGCAGCCCCTGGTACTCGTTGTAATAGAGGTTGGAGACGTGGATGATCTTGGCGGCCTGGTCGCGAATCACCTTCACGATGCGCGGATGCGCGTGCCCCAGCGCGTTGACGCCCAGCCCGGTCAGGAAATCGAGATAGCGCTTGCCCTCGACGTCATAAACGTACACGCCCTTGCCGCGCGCAATGGCCAGCGGATAGCGGGCATAGGTGTTCAGCAGATACTTCTGTTCCCGATCGACAATCTCTTGGTAAGTAGACACGATGATGACCTCGCAAAGGTTTTATTGTAACGTGCCGAGGCGAGGCGGGGAGCGCGATCAGAAATTGCAGAATGTCCCAATCGTTCTGTATCAGGGCACGGCTTTAGCCGTGCCGAAAAGCCCCCTTTTCCGACTGGGCTTCAGCCCCTGTCCTCAGCGGCTAAAGCCGTCCTCTGCAAGCACAGTTACGGCACGACTGGAAGTCGTGCCCTGATACAAATCGCGCATCGGGCTAGTCAATGCTTGACATCATTGCAACAATAGCCTCGACCCCTTGAGCGTCGACCATTCAACAGAATTCAGGATGACGCCAAATGATCTGGTGGATTGCGATTTTTCTCGTTTTGGCTGTACCCGCCGTAGTAGGGTTTGTAACCAGCCGAAGACAGCGACAGATTGATCGCGGGTACTTCGCTGCGTATCTTGGATTCGGCGCCAGCCTCGTCGCCATCACGATTACTTTCGTCGCTCCTCTTGTAGTTGATCCGCCATACCCCGGTCCCACGCGGCAAGGATTTCTCTTCGTTCTCGGATGTATCTGGCTATTGTCGGAACTATTAACATTCTTCGCGGGGCTTTTTAGCCGCGGGCTTCAACGTGTCGCCCTGGTGGCATTCGCAATCGTCATAGGGGTCCTATATATCGCCATGGCGATTGGCCATTCTGGTTACTAGCCTCGCAAAAACTGATCCTGCCGAAAATCGCCCCGCCGGTGATCGATATCACAGATGTCGGCTCGGTCCTCGCTCTAGACTTTTGGCATATGTTGAGCGAGAAACAATTCCGCGAGCGTGCCAAGAGCGAACTCCGCCAGATCGGCAACCAAGTCCTCAGCCTGACCACCGACCGCGACATTTATTGGCGGCTGGAGCGAGAGATCATCCAGCCGAATCCGCAGTTGCGCGACGCTCGCAGCGCGTTTCTCGACTTGCTGCGTGGCACCTATGCCGACGCGACTGCCGCGCGCGTGCTTCGCCTGCTCGACGGGCAAGACAGCGCGATCTCGTTGCCCCGGGTGCTGGCGCAACTGGCGAACTATCCGCAGTTGCTGCATGATCGCATCACTGAGCGCGAGTGCGCCGCCGATCAGGCCGCGCTGGTGCAGGCCGCTGCCAACCTGAAGCAAGTCTGCGAGCCTCACTTCGCGCATCATGAACGGACGTTGTCGGCGCTGGCCGCCACGCATCGCGCCACCGACGCGTCCATCGACCTGATGACTGCGACGGTCAAGACGTACTACTGGATTGTGGCCGACAGCTACATGGATCTGGAAGTCCACCAGGCGGAAGATGCGATGGCGATTTTTTCGTCAGCCTGGGCGGTGCCTGTGTTGGCCAAGTGACGACGTCATGGAAGGGTCGTCGCGTCAGCTACCCTGGCAGAACCATTCCGGAAGTGTCGTCACGAACCGGCTTCACAGTTTGCTGAAAAACTCGGCCTAGAACGATTTTGAAGGGGCGTAGCTTTAGCTACGCCGTTGCAAGTCCCTTATGGTTGTCATCCCGAGCCGACTTTAGTCGGTGAGGGATCCGCTGTTTCGACGGGGCGCGGCTTCACAGTTTGCCGAAAAAGTCGAAATGAGCAATCTGTCGCCGGCTGAACAGTTTGCTGAAAAAGTCGAAATGAACAGTCTGTCGCCGGCTGAAGCCGGCTCCGGATATCCAAAATAAAGAACTTAGACGCGAACCTGAAGGTTCGCTCTACCCGTTCCTCACAATGCGGAAGTTTTTTAGCAAACTGTGAAGCCGATTCGAGACGACAAAAATAGAAGGCTTACTGCGGCGGAGCTAAAGCTAGCCCCTTCCAAATCGCGTCGGCCCGAGT
>JBAVSY010000086.1:0-25201 GCA_049695855.1 Candidatus Korobacteraceae bacterium
AGCAGTATCGCGTCGCACCCGGAGACGTGATTGAGATCGAGAAGCTGTCGCAGGCTGGCGGCGAAAACGTGCAGTTCGACGAGGTGCTGGCCGTCAGCGGCTCCGAAGGCGAACTGGGCAAGCCGTCGTCCAAGGCGTTCGTCACCGGACAGGTGGTCGAGCACGGCCGGGGCGACAAGATTCTCGTCTTCCACTTTAAGCGCAAGAAGCAGTACAAAAAGCTGAACGGACATCGCCAGCCCTACACGGCCGTGAAGATCACCGGCATTAACGTCGATGGCCAGGACCTGAAGGCTTAACGGCTGATGCTGCTGCACCAGTTTTGAAGGGGCGCAGCTTTAGCTGCGCCATAGAGCAATTGCAATTTGTCATCCCGACCGAGGGCTTCAGCCCGAGCGGAGGGACCTGCTGTTCCGACTTGAGCCGATAATGGTCGAGTCGGCAAGGATTCTGAGGACATTGTTATGGCACACAAAAAAGGTTTAGGCAGCTCTCGAAACGGCCGCGATTCCAATGCGCAGCGGCTGGGGGTGAAATCCTTTGGAGGCCAGCTGGTACCCGGTGGCTCCATCATCGTGCGGCAGCGCGGCACTCGCATCAAGCCGGGTCTCAACGTCGGCCGCGGCAAAGACGACACTCTCTTCGCCAAGGTGACCGGCACGGTCGAGTTCAAGGATCGCGGCACGCTGGGCAAGTTTGTGTCGGTGGTCCCGCAGGAACAAGCCAGCAGCTAGCAATTGGCATTTGGCAATTGGCAGTTAGCCAAAGCGCATTTGTCTATTTTGCGGGACGGCTTCTGCCGGCAACTTTATGACTTCAGGCCTCGTCGCGGCGAGGCCTTTTTCGTTGCAGAAACTTTAGGCCATCAGCTAAATCAAAGTCTCGCTAAATGCCCTTAACAGCTGGAGTGCATTTAACCAGCGACTTTAGCTGATAGCTAAGGAAGCTCTGATTAAGTTCCGGTTTTGAAAGGGCACGGCTTCAGCCGTGCCGCAAGTATCGCAAAATCAACGGGGCTTTAGCCCCTGCGGCAAGTTCGGCAAGTTATTCAGAGCTTCCCTGAAAGCTGACAGCTGCTTTCCCATGTTCGTCGACGAAGCCAAAATTCGCGTCAAGGCCGGCAACGGCGGCAACGGCTGCATGGCCTTCCGCCGCGAGAAATTCGTGCCTCGCGGTGGTCCGTCCGGCGGCGATGGCGGACACGGTGGTGACGTCGTTATGGAATCCAGCGAGCGCCACAATACGCTGGTCCACTTCCGCTTCAATCCCGAATACAAAGCCGAGCGCGGGCGTCACGGCGAAGGTTCCAACAAGACCGGCCGCGAGGGCGAGAGCATTGTGCTCAAGGTCCCCGTCGGCACCATCGTTTACGACGAGCTGACTGGCGAGCTGGTACACGACTTCTCGCATCCTGACGAGCGCGTCGTGGTGGCGCGTGGCGGGCGCGGCGGACGCGGCAACGCGCGCTTCGCAACTTCGGTGCACCAGGCTCCGCGCGAGCATGAAGAGGGCCACCCCGGTGAAGAGCGCGACCTGCGCCTCGAGCTCAAGCTGCTGGCCGATGTCGGGTTGGTCGGCTATCCCAATGCCGGCAAGAGCACTCTCATCTCGCGCATCTCCGCCGCTCGTCCCAAGATCGCCGATTATCCCTTCACCACGCTGCAGCCGAATCTCGGAGTCGTGGTCGCTGGCCAGCCGCCCGACGACATCAGCTTCGTGGTCGCCGACATTCCTGGACTGATCGAGGGCGCCAGTGAAGGTGCTGGCCTGGGCACCCAGTTTCTGCGCCACATTGAGCGCACTCGCGTTCTGGCGCACTTGGTGGATGTCTCGGATGCGAGCGGGCGTCCCGACCCGGTGCAGGATTACGAAGTCATCACTCGTGAGCTGGCCAACTTTGGCAGCGGTCTCGACTCCAAGCCCACCATCGTTGTGGCCTCGAAGATGGATGCGGTGAACAAAGAGAAACTGGCCAAGCTGAAGCGCTATTGCAAGCGCAAGAAGCTGGAGCTGTTTCCCATCTCCGCCGTCACCGGCGAAGGCATCGACGAACTGAAATGGGCCATGGCAGAGCACGTGGCGAAACCCGGAGATTAACCGAGAGCGGTTGGGAGAGTTTCGTTCCAACGAAGTCTGTTCTTCCGATTTGTCATCCTGAGCGGAGGCGGCGCTTCGCCGCCGGAGTCGAAGAACCTCTATTGTTGCGGAAGAACTTCCATCGCTGACATCATGGAGGTCCTAACGACGCTCTGCAATCAACACCACGCGCCCTGTGCTCTGCGGAACGGCTACCGCTTCCCTACACATCCACGAATCGCCGATGATCCCTTGAGCTGCACTTACCTGCCCGGATCCGATGAGCAGGCACAGCCTTCCACCCGGCGCGACCAGCTTCGCCGCCACCGGCAACGCGCGCTCGAATTGTTCGACGGCACGCAGTGTGACCAGATCCGCAGTTTTTCCCCACTCCTCCGCTCGCCCGCCAAATACTTCCGCGCCATCCAGATGTAAGGCTCGCAAAACTTCGCGCAGGAAGGTCGCTTTCTTGCTCTGCGACTCGATGAGCACCAGCTCAAGCTCAGGCTCAAAAAGCTTAATAGGAATGCCGGGAAAGCCCGCTCCGGAACCAACGTCGGCAAGGCTTCCCGAGTTGGCCGTACGATCGCCGAAGAGTACTCCCGCGGCAAACAACGATTCGCCAAAATGGCGAGTTACCACCTGCTCGGGATGGCGCACTGCGGTGAGGTTGATGCGCGCGTTCCAGCGTAACAGAAGATCAAGATAGACCTGCAATTGTTCGAGCAAAGGCGGCGGCAATTCTGCATCGTCGGTAAAAGGCTGCAGGAGCTGGGCGATTCGCATACCTTCCATGGTGATTCCATTATGGGGTACTGACACGCCGATAGCTTGAAGTGATTATTTGCTCACGCTACCGTATTTGTGAGATAGTAGGTAATATAACTACATTAAGGGCAAAGCATGGACAAAGCCATTTCCGCCGCGAATGCGAATCGCAATTTCTCCCAGCTCTTGCAGGGGATCCGCAAGGGACATAGCTATATCGTCACCAGCCACGGCAAGCCCGTCGCCAAGATTGTGCCTATGACAGAGTCCAACCGGGTGGCAGCTGGCGCCCGGTCTGCGCTCTTTGCCAGGCTACGTTCTCAGCGAGCGGTTGATGCGGGACGCTGGACCAGGGATGAATTGTATGAGGATGCGGGATGAGAGTAGCGCTGGATACCAACATTCTGGCCTACGCCGAAGGCGCTAACGGCGCGGAACGAAAAAGGGCCGCGCTTGCTCTGCTGCAAAAGCTGCCTCAAGACTCCATTATCCTGCCGGCGCAAACGTTGGGCGAATTATTCCAGGTGCTGGTTCGAAAAGCGGAAAGGACACCGGCGAAGGCGCGAGCCGCGATCCTCGGCTGGAGCGACGCTTATGCTGTGGCCGATACCACCAGCGCAGTTATGCTGGCGGCCACGGATCTCGCAACTGACCACCATCTGAGTATCTGGGATGCAGTGGTCCTTGCCGCCTCAGCCGAAGCCGGTTGCCGCTTGCTCCTGTCGGAAGACCTTCATGATGGCTTCACGTGGAGCGGCATCACCGTCAGCAATCCCTTCGCTTTGGCGCCACACCCTTTGCTCCAGGCGTTGCTGGCGAAGGACTGACGCTATTCTCAGTCTTCAGGCCGCCGAACTCTTCGGCGTTGCGTGCGCTGCCCGGCTGGTAGCGGCCGGGCTCGCTGCGGAACGCGATGCAGAAGCGGTTCCAACCATTAATCACAACCACGGCGAGGGTCAACTTGGCCAGCTCTTCTGCTGAAAAATGCTTGCTGGCAAAGCCGAACACCTCGTCAGGGACATGGGTCTCACTGACCTTGGTGACCGACTCGGCCCAGGCGAAAGCCGCGCGCTCGCGCTCGCTGTAGCAATCCACCTCTTCCCACACACTGACCAGGTCAATGCTCACGCACCCAAATTCAAACTGAGACCTCACGAGAAATTTGCGCTTCTTGCAGTTTCGCGGAGACTACGGACTCGCATTCAAGCCTCTTTTACTTGAGCACGATTCTTATACTTTTCTTTAAACTTTCCCTCATCGACAATCGCGCGCCCGATTGTCCCGTATCCGATTACCTCGCTTCCATTGTGTGCGCTCACCCGGAAGGTATAGAAGCGGCCATTCATCGACTCCAGCACGGCTTCACACTTTACCGCCGTTCCCACGTCGGTGGGCGCGCGATGAACAATGTTAATCGCCGTACCCACACTGACCTCGTCGGCTTCGCAGAAAGGCAGCAAAGCTTCGAAGCCGGCGGCCTCCATCCAGCCAATCATGTGCGGGGTCGAGAGCACGGGAGGTAGCTCGGGCTTCCACGCGCTCAATGTATGTTTGAACTCAACCTGCCTTTGCACTTCGGCACGCGCGCCGAGGGGAACTGGTTTCGCCATCTTTCGAGACTAACTGCGAAGCGGCTACGCTGTCACGGGCCCGGCAGGGCCATTCTTGTTCAAAACCTGCCTTCGTTCCGCTGAGGGTTAGCTCTGACGCGAGAAAAAAACCCGCTCATCACGGGCAAAGTCGGTGTACTATGTCGTTCCAAATGCAGGCGCCGTCTTCGGACCGTTTTCCAATCCCTCAGCTCCGTGCCGGTCATCGATGGACGGTGGGAATCGTGGTCGCTTGAGGTCATTCTTGCGTCCTCCGGCAATTGCCGATACCAAGGTAGGGAGAGTGCGTATGCTTCGCGTGTTGTGCTGTGTTCTGGTGGTGGGGTCCTTGTTTGTTGTGCCCGCGGGAGCACAAACCACGCCGGCGACGACCGCCGCAGTCGCGTCCATCCCGGCGGCCACGCCGGTACACGCGGGACGAAGAAAGCGGGTAGTGGTTTTCGATTTTGACTACGCGACGGTAATGGCCACCACCCAGGCCCTGTTCCATACCAACGTCGACGTCGGCAAGGGAATCTCCGATTTGTTGGTCAGGAACCTGGTGGAAGACGGTACCTATTCGGTGATCGAGCGCAAGGATCTGGACCGCATCCTGAGCGAGCAGAATTTCTCCAATAGCGATCGCGCCAATCCGAATTCGGCCGCCAAGATCGGCAAACTGCTGGGTGCCGATGCCATCATCGTGGGCAGCGTAACCCAGTTCGGCAGCGAGACCAAGGACACGACGATGGGCACCGGCTGGAGCGGCGTGTTTGGGCAAATGGCCGGTGTGGGCAAAAAGAAAACTAAAGCTGTGGTCGTGCTCGACGCGCGTGTAGTCGACATCGATACCGCCGAAATCGTAGGTGTCGCGACAGGCAAGGGCGAGTCTTCGCGCGAAAGCACAGTGCTGGTCGGCGCTGGCGCCAACACTAAAGGAGCTGGCGCGGGCAGGGCCGACTTCACCAACAGCGACTTCCAGCAAACCCTGATGGGAGAAGCCGTGAATGCTGCCGTGGCCCAACTGTCCAAAGAAGTGATTGCCGATAACGTCAAGCTGGTCACGCATACCGTCAAGGTCGAAGGCCTGGTCGCGATGGTAGATTCCGGCCAGATCGTGCTTAATATCGGCAGCAAGGTCGGACTGAAGGTTGGGGATCAACTGACCGTCAAACGCGTTACCAAAGAGGTAAAAGATCCCGCGACTGGTCAGGTAATCCGAAAGATCGCGACCGATGTAGGCACCATCCGCCTTACCGATGTGGATGACATTTCCTCGGTGGGCGCGCCGGTTTCCGGGTCGGGCTTTAAAGTTGGCGACGAGGTCAAGACCATTACGCAGTGAGCGTTCAGACTGCCTCAATGGCCCAATACGGCCCCGCTCCCGTTGCCGCACACAGTCGCGTGCGGGCCCTTACTTCGTTGTTTTTTGTGATGGCCTGGGCGGAAATTCGGTGTACCATATCGGCTGTCAAAATTTCAGGCGCCACGTACGGACACGCTCCCCTCGGTCCCCAGCGAGCGCCAGTTCGCCGGTGGGTGGGTTTGTGTCCAGCCACGGGCTTCGTGGGTTTCTAGAAACTTCGAGATATGAGGAGACTGTATATGCATCGGGTCCTGTTCTGCCTGCTCGTAATGGGATCGTTTTTGGTTGTACCAGCGGGAGCGCAAACTTCTTCCAGTGCGGCGCCGGCCGCCAGCGCCGCGCCAGCCTCGACGCCCGCACCCACGGGGCGCAAGAAACGCATCGCGATTTTCGACTTCGATTATGCGACGGTGATGAACGCTTCCCAGGCCTACTTCGGCCAGAATATCGACTTGGGCAAGGGCATCTCCGACCTGCTGGTACGCGACCTGGTGAAGGACGGTACGTACTCGGTGATCGAGCGCCAAGCCATGGCCAAGATTTTGGCCGAGCAGAATTTCTCCAACAGTGATCGCGCCGATCCCAATTCCGCCGCCAAGATTGGCAGGCTCCTCGGCGTCGATGCCATCGTGGTGGGTAGCATCACGCAGTTCGGCAACGATAACAAGAGCCAGGGTTATAACGGTGGAGGCGGAGGATGGGCCGGAGCCGCGCTGGGTAGTTTTCATCACAACGAGAGTAAGGCTGTGGTGGTACTCGACGCCCGTTTGGTCAATATCGATACGGCAGAAATCATGGGCGTAGCTACCGGTAAAGGTGAGTCCTCGCGCAAGAGCAATTCCGTGGGCGGTGGCGGCAGCAACTGGCATGGATTCGGCGGTGGGGCGGTTGACTTCGGCGCCAGCGACTTTCAGCAGACCATTATCGGTGAAGCGGTGAATGCGGCGGTCACCCAGATGTCGGCTGAGCTCGTCGCCGACAGCCCCAAGCTGGTGGCGCGCACGATCAATGTGGAGGGAGTGGTTGCGGCGGTCGACAGCGGACAGATCGTGCTTAACGTCGGCAGCAAGGCCGGCCTGAAGGTCGGCGATCAGTTGACCGTGAAGCGCATCACCAAGGAGATCAAGGATCCCACGACCGGCGCGGTCATCCGCAAACTGACGGTCGACGTGGGCGTGATTAAGTTGACCGATGTGGATGAGGTTTCGGCGGTCGGCATGCCCGTGACCGGCGCCGGCTTTAAAGTCGGAGACCAGGTCAAGACCATCACGCAGTAACTAGCGTTGTTCTGATTAAGCCTTGTTTTGAAGGGGGCCGCCTTCGGGCCGTCCGTTATGTGCGCGAAAATCATGCGGCTTTAGAGGCTGCTGAAAAAGTCGGGTTCCATGTAGTTTGAACGGGCGCACCCTCAGGTGCGCCATCGCAAGTCCTTTATATTTGTCATCACAAACCGGCTTCAGCCGGTGAGGGATCTGCTTTTCCGGCTTTTTCAGCAGCCTCTTTAGCCGCTGCGGGACCTCGCTTTAAGTTGATCAGAGTTTCCCCAGGGTTGCTCGGCATTATTTCCGCGGGCGGCAACTTTGCTTCCCTCGGGGATCAACCCGTCACCCTCAGCAGGGACGTCCGATGCCGACCTTTGAGTCCGTGTTCTTATGGTGCGATTGCATGGTCTGCCTGGCGGGCATCATTCTGGCCATCAGGTTTCGCCGGCACATCCTGCTTACGGCCGCCGATATTGCCAGCCTGATCTTCTGGATGCTGGTGATCTTCATCGGCGTAGGCCTGCTTGCCGAGTTTATCGGTCATCGCCGGATGACCTTCCGTCTGGTCTGCGCTGCTTTGCTGATTGGAGTCGCGTGGCTCCTGAAGCCTCGGCGCCACCAGCGTTCGAAAACCTCGGGCTGAGATGCCCGGCGAGGCCGCTCGCTCAGTAAATCCCACTGCGATAGATGACCCACCAACTCACGAAAAGCGCGGCGAAGGTTTCCGCGACGCCCCATCCCAGAGGCAGGAAAAACGCTCCCAAGCTTAGCAGCGTGAACAGTAGCCAGAAGGATTTTTTCTGAGTATCCAATGCAATGAAGTCTAACAGCCGCCAGTCACGCTCTTGGGATCGCTACAAATAGCAGACGGACAAGAATCGGATTTGGCATCCGGATAAATCGTTTGTCGAAATCCGCTTGGCCTTGCCAATAGCTGGCCTGCCAGTGCCTCGCCGCTCGGTAGGGTTGTAATCTAAGGATCGATGGGAACTCGCATCTTCTTTCTCGCCATCGCTGTTGCCTTTGTGTTGGCGGGTCTGTGGGCTTATCACCACGACGAAGGCTTGCGCAAGAATTCCGCCCAGGTCGTTCTCGGCGATCCCAACGAAGTGGTGCGCGAGTTGATGGGCGATCCCAGTAGCGAAGGCCCCTGCGGCTCACTGACTCCGGTACCGGCAGCGTGTGCGGACGAGTACGTGTATCGCTACTGGTATTCGATATTCCAGCCGCAATACGAGGTCGTCTGGTTCGACAAGTCCGGCAAGGTACTGGGTGAGCAGCACGTACAGTCACCGTTCTAAAGGGGCGAATCATCAGGGCCTCTGATTAGGTTCCGGTTTTGAAAGGGCACGGCTTTAAGCCGTGCCGCAAGCATGGCAAAATTGGCGGGGGCTTTTAGCCTCTGCGGCAAGTTATTGGGAGCTTCCCTAGATGCTCCACACGTTTGTCATCTCGACAGACGTGCAGTGGAGGAGCTGCGGTTCTTCGCCCCGCCGCGACGGATACGACTACTGGCTGACGCAATCGATTTTCTAACTCAGGTCCGAGAGTCGTCCGCCTAATCCTTGGTCTTGGCAGCCAGCAGGTCCAGCTGCTCGATTACCGGAGGTTGAGCCAGAAGCTCGGAGGCCTTGGTCATCAGCGCGGCTGCGATCGGCCCCGACAGATGTGCCTGGCGCCCTGCCTCATCGTTAAACGTGTCGAAGATACCGAAGGTTGAGGAGCCGATCCGAAAGGCGAACCAGCTGATGGTCCCGGCCTCGCCTTCAGCCAGCGGCAGCGCGCTGCGCAGAAACGCGGCCACCTCCTCCTCTTTTCCGGGTTTGGCTTCAACCCGCACCAGAAGGGCAAACTTTACCATTGCGATCTCCTTGCGAGGCCCCACTCCATGGCGGCACAACCTCAACCAGTCGGATGCGGACGGCTTGATACTGGATGCAAAACGGTCGATTCGCCGTTTCTTGACCCTCGACCGTCGCCAGTCACAGCCGCCGCTGCCCGAGGGGCATTTTCACACGCAGGAAATCGTGCAGTTACAGCCAAACAGGAACTCGACTGAGTAAGTGCAACCGGCCCGCTCGACGAGATGTCAGCGGGCTACAAACTGGTGGGCTTCGTCGGTCACTGCCTGGAGATGATCCAGTGTTTCTTTTACTGTCAGCGAGTACATCTCGCGGCCGTTGTCCTCACCCGATTCGATCGCCCACTTCAGGTAATGGCCCGCGATTTGGACTGCCATGGGATCGCTAATAACCTTTCCCGTCTGCTGGTGGTATTCCACCCAGGCCACGTGAGGCAGTGCAATCCAAACTGGACGTTCACCCACCAGAAACTTGATATCTACCGCGTCGGCATGCCGGGTAGCAATGGCAACAATCAGCGCCTGATACCGGCAATGCACCGGTTTGCCGCTCCAGCGGTCGAGTGCCTGGAAGTCGTCATACATAATCTAGGAATGATATCTGACAGTCGAGCACAGGGGCAATGTGCTTCGTTTCCCGCCACATAATGCCGCTAGGGAAACTTGATTAAGGCGCGTTTTGAAGGGGACGGCCTTCAGGTCGTCCGCTAAAGTTCCCGAAAATTATGCGGCTTTAGCCGCTGCGGATCCCGCCTTCACTATCAGAGTTTCCCCTGACACAAGCTAGGCTCGGTCGCGCGCTTCGCCCAGCACCACCTGCACCGTCATCTTTTTTCTGCCGCGATACACAGTCACCGATACCGTGTCTCCCGCACGATGTTTGTTCATGGCATTAGCCAGGTCTTGTTGGTCGCCCATAGGATCACCGTTAATGGCTACGATCAGGTCGCCTCCGACCATGATAGGTGTGGCTCCCAGGTAAGCGCGCTCATTGCCGCCATGCAATCCGGCGCGGTCGGCAGCCCCGCCCTGCACCACACGAACGATCAGGATGCCGTAATCGGCGGGCAGACCTAGTTCTTGCGCCAGTTCGGGCCCAATCGGCAACGAGACGATGCCCAGCGACGGCCGTCGTACCGTGCCCAGCGTAATCAGGTCGTTCAGCACCGCTTTCGCGGTATTGATAGGAATTGCAAAACCAATGCCCGCGCTCTGATTCGAGCCGCCGGTGGCGATCATGCTGTTGATGCCGATGACTTCCCCATGCGAATTCAGCAGCGGTCCACCCGAGTTGCCGGGATTAATCGCAGCGTCTGTCTGAATGGCCTCGTCGATGTAGGCGCCTTCGGGGCTGCGAATGGGCCGCAGCGAGCTGATAATGCCCCGGGTCATTGTCCCCGCGAGTCCAAAGGGGTTGCCAATGGCAAATACTTTCTGGCCAACTTGCAGATTCTTGGATTCGCCCAACACCGCGGGAACCACTTCCGGAGCCTTGATCTGAATCACCGCGAGGTCGTGCGCCCGATCGCGTCCGATCACCGTCGCCTTGTAGGTCTTCTTATTATGCAGGGTCACTTCCACCTGCGAAGAATCGCCCACCACGTGATAGTTGGTGAGGATGTGTCCCTCTTTGTCGATGATGAAGCCTGATCCCTGGCCCTCTTCCGGCACTGGCCCATAAAAGAAGTCGTACGCCATCGTTCTGGAAGTGATATTGACGACCGAAGGGATCACCCGATGGTAGACATCAATATTGTTCTGTTCTTCAGGATCGAGCTTTTCCGGCCCGGCAGCTTCGCTAAGTTCGACGTGCGTGGGACGCGAAATCACGTCCGCGGCAGGATTCGCGCCCTGGTGATGCGTAGTGAACCAATAGAATGCACCCGCCAGGAGCGCACCAAGGATGAGAGGTCGTGCAAGTTTCATGCCGTTATGAGATTCCAATCAGTTCAGAGTTGCTGGATAGACATAGACGTCGCCTACTCGAAAGTGTAACTAAATGAGGGCGACTTGCGCACCTGTGGGTTAGTGAAGGTCACCAGTCGGTTGTTGGTGCAGGTCTCTCCACACCTTCTCCACTTGCTGCTCCGTTTCCTCAAGTGGCCCGGAATTCCGGATCACGTAATCAGCGTGGCGGACCTTCTCTTCATCGGTGAACTGCGCCGCACTACGCCGCTCAACTTCCGTCCGGGCGGCTGGTAGTGATAATCCCGTGCGCTGCGCATAATGCTCGACCTTGCGCTCCAAGTCGCAGGTTACGACGATGACCTTGTCGAAGTCCTTATGGGCTCCGGCCTCGATCAGCAACGCGGCCTCCACTACGGCTATTCCCTTCGGATCGTCGCGCTCGACTTCCGCCATCCAGCGCGTCTGCGCCTCGATCACTGCGGGATGAACAATGGCGTTGAGCTCCTCGATGCGATCGGGAAACACCAGGTTCGCCAGCCGCGAACGATGGATGGTGCCATCGTCCTTGAGGATTTCACGGCCAAAACGCGCGACGACTTTGTCGTAGGTAGGTTGGCCCGGCGCGTAGAGTTGGTGCGCCAGATTGTCGGCCTGCAGGAAATGCGCGCCCCGCTTGACCAGCATTTGGCCCACGGTTGACTTGCCGCAAGCGACCCCGCCCGTCAGACCTAGGCGCAACATGATTCACCACTGGATCGAAATTGCAGCAGAGCGATCGTTGGCATGGAAGCTCGTTAAGCCCCTCGTAAGTCGGCCATCGTCTTGATCGAGGCATTCACCACGATGCAATCCGCGCCGCTGGACTCATCAATCGCCATTGCGATCGTGGCCTAGTTCCCTGAGACATCATCAACTAAGGCTTTGCCGATCGCGCACTCCCAGCGTCGTGCGTATGGCGCTCGGGCATTCCGAGATTGCGCACCGTGTCATTTTCGAAGTCAAACTCGATCAACACCGCCGGCTCATCTCCCACCACCCAGCCGTCATGGCCGGGCTCGATGGAAACCACTTGGGGAGCCATAAATTCCACGATGCAGCCGTCGGCAAATTCCATGTGGATCTGACCCTGGGCCAGGAATCCGACGTGAGCATGCATGCAGAAATCGGTGCCGCTGACTGGTTTCATGTGCGTCGACCAGCGGAATCCGGGCGGATAAACCACGCGCTTAACCCGGGCTGCGCCGACGCGAACGATGTCGAGCTTCACCCCTCCAACTTCAGAGTGTTGAGCGCCTTTCATAGGGCCGAGAAGAACATCGCTAGGACTCATGTCAGTCTCCTCCAGAATGCGCAAGCGCATTCCTCAGTTCGCCATCCAGGCCTGCGCCGGGCGGATGGTTCCGCATCCTAGAGGATACCGCACACCGCAAGCCAGGCTTGGAGCACGTTCATATTTGGGTAGTAAATCGGATGGGAAGGCTTTCGGGATGTGCTTCGCGCCGTTGAAATTCCCCAACGGCATGGCTCGCCGCACCGCGAGGAATGGGGATCCCTCTCCGGCAGAGCCCGCACAGTCAATTTCCCGCCTATTGGTTCACCGGTATCTTGATGATTTTCTTCTGGATCGCGTAGGTCACCAGCTGCGCTTTGTTGTGAATATCGAGCTTCCGCATCAGGTTGAACTTGTGCGCCTCCACCGTCTTCACGCTCAGCCCCAGCAGCACCGCAATCTCTTTCACCGAGTTTCCTTCCGCCAGCAGCTTCAGGATTTCGCGCTCACGCGGAGTGAGGGTCGACATGCGGGGACGCATCCGGGTGTCCCGCACTCGGGCGCGAAAATCCTCGACTAGCTTGCCCAGAACTTGCGAGCTCAAGTACTTTCCCCCGCGATACACATCGCGCACAGCACTCACCAGTTGCTGCGCCGGCGTGTCCTTCAACACATACCCCGCCGCGCCCACCTCCAGGCACTGCACCAGATAGTCTTCGTCTTCGTACATGGTCAGGAACAGAACCTTGGTCTCGGGGCGAAGTTTCTTGATGTGCCGGGTGGCTTCGAACGAGGAGAGTCCCGCCATTCCAATATCCATCAAGACGACGTCCGGTCGCAGCTCACGCGCCTTTTCCACGGCGTCGCCTCCATCCGGCGACTCACCCACAATCTCAAAATCGCTCTCACTCTCCAGCAGGCGCCGTACTCCCTGCCGGAACAACGTATGATCATCGACTAACAGACATCTGATTTTCGGCATCTTCCACCTGGGTTTCCGATTTCTTCGCGTGCTTCTCAAAACTCCCGACCATCCAGTGCGTTTCAGCCGATCCGAGCACTCGAATGGCGTCCAGCCGTAATGCTTTTATTCCCGCTCACGCACCTCGCGCCAGGGTGCCGGCCTCATCAACGAGCGCACTGCGACCCAACCGGCTATGCATCACCGGCGCACTTATTTCGATGCGGGTACCCTGCCCTCGCGCCGAGGTCACTTTCATCTTTCCACCGAGATTTCCTATCCGCTCATGCATCCCAGCCATGCCGAAGGTCTGGCGGCCGGAATTCGGCTTGCGCACGATACCCACGCCATCGTCTTCGATCAGCAGCTTTACGGCGTCGCCGGCGCGCAACATTTCGATATTCACGCTGCTGGCATTGGCGTGCTGGGCAACGTTGTGCAATGCCTCTTGCACCACCCGGTAGATGGCGGTTTCCAGCGCGGCAGGCAGACGGCCAAACTCCTCGGAAACAGTGACCCGCGCTTTTACTCCCGTGCTCTTGGCGAGATCCTTGGCTTCCTTGCGCACCGCCGCAATCAATCCCAATTCCTGCAATACCAGAGGAGAGAGCCGCCCGATGATTCGCCGGATACCCTCAATCGTGCGGTCCACCACCTCCAGGGTCTCGCGTATCTTGGCCCGCGCCGACCGCGCTCCCACGCTGCTTTCCAGCATGCCGAGATACAGCCGGATCACCATTAGCGCCTGCCCGGTCTCGTCGTGCAGTTCGCGGCTGATGCGTTTGCGTTCTTCCTCCTGGGCATAGAGCAGATGTCCGGAGAGCTCAGCAATCTGCATTTCGCGTTCGCGCAAAGCGTCGGTCATTCCCGCTCGATCGATGGCCAGCGCCGAGCGGTCGGCAATGGCGCGCAGCAACTCGCCTTCCGTCGGTAAACAGTCATAAGGCCACGAAAATCCGATCAACAGCACGCCAATCACCGCTTCCTTAGACCTCAGCGGCACTCCCCACACTGCTTTCGCCTTGCCCTGCAACGCCGGATTCAGTCCGCCATCGGAGATCCTGAAGTCCGGCAAGAACGCAGGTTCTCCGGTCGCCGCGATTCCTCCCACAAATCCTTCGCCGATCGGCGTAGCCAAACTGAACTCGTCGAGCTGGTCGCCGAATCCGGCGTGCGCCTGTACCCGCAGTGCCGGCTGCTCTGCGTCTCTCAGCAGGATCAATCCCAGCGTGGCGTTAAAAGTGTGGGTAGCGATTTGTAAGACACGACCCAGTAAGGCATTCAAATTTCCGGCTGACAGCTCGGCGTCCAGCACTGAGAGCAGGGTCTCGGCTTCGGTCTTTTGGGCGTCGGAATAGGCTGCGGAGACTGCCACATACGAAGCCCATGACAAAGTTTCCATTGCGGCCCGGGCCTCGGCCAGCCGATGAGGCGGGAAAATTTTCTCCAGGTAGGGATCGATCAGCTGCTGGTAAATCTCCAGGGATCGCGCCACCGCGAGAGCGCTTACCTTCAGTTTCGCCAGCCGCTTGCCAAAGTGCTGCAGGTTCTCATAAAAGGCTGCAAAATCCGTTTGCGAGAAGATGGAAAATCCGGTTCCGATGGTCAGCCGTTCCAGGGCGGTCATGGCCCGGCCATCGAAGTCGAACTCGGCAAACATGGTCTGTCGCCAGGCAGCGGTAATCTCCGGGAAGCAGGGTTGCAGGCTTCGCACCACTTCGACAACCACCTCACGCGACGTTTCCTTCATAGGCAGGAGGGGGGACATGCGGCTCCTTGGGGACAAAATGGTTGATGCGGCGGAGCCCTCGGCAGGATGGCATTACTACCTGATAAACTCGGGACCGCAGGATTTGCCTGCTATCTCAGCCAACTCTAGATAACAGAATAGTAAACATTATCTAAAGTATACACAGGGGACAGTCTGCTTCGGAGGAAGAGACGCTGGTCGGCCCTGAACCGCACCGGGCCAGGTTTCCTCGGCAGTGAATCCCGATTGTCGTGCTTCGCATCTTTAGTCCATGAAGATTCTTATCCCCACTCCTCTGCGGCAGTATGTCGACAAGCAATCCTCGGTAGAGCTGTCGGCTGGCACTGTTGGTGAGGCGCTGGACGCTTTGATCTCGCGGCATCCCGATCTTCGCAAACACCTCTACACGGACGAGGGGCGGCTGCGGGCTTTCGTCAACCTTTACGTCAATGAAGACGATGTCCGCTACCTTCAGCAGGAACTAACGCCGGTGAGCCCGAGTGACACGTTGACCATCGTGCCCTCGATTGCGGGTGGGGAAAGCTGAAAAATATGGCGACCTTGGCGGACAAAGCTGGAACCGCAGCGGCTGGACTCAGCAATGATGAAGTCCTGCGTTACTCGCGCCACCTCATCATGCCCGAAGTTGGCATGGACGGGCAGCTCAAGCTAAAGCAGGCCAGGGTGTTGTGCATCGGCACCGGCGGGCTGGGCTCGCCACTGGCGCTTTATCTGGCAGCTGCAGGTGTGGGGACGTTGGGTATTGTCGACTTCGATATCGTCGACGTGACAAATTTGCAGCGTCAGGTGATTCATGGCACCGGCGATGTAGGCCGCAAGAAGCTTGACTCCGCCGCCGACCGCATCGCGTCCATCAATCCCAATGTCGATGTGCGCAAATTCGAGACCCGCTTGACCAGCGCCAACGCCTTGCAGTTGTTCCGCGACTTCGACATTGTGGTCGACGGCACCGACAACTTCCCCACACGCTATCTGGTGAACGATGCCTGCGTCCTCACCGGCAAGCCCAATGTTTACGGATCGATCTTCCGTTTCGAAGGTCAGGCTAGCGTTTTCGCCACGCAGAATGGTCCTTGTTATCGGTGTCTTTATCCCGAGCCGCCCCCACCCGGTCTGGTTCCGTCGTGCGCCGAAGGTGGAGTCTTGGGAATTCTGCCAGGCCTGGTTGGACTTATCCAGGCGACAGAAACCATCAAGCTGATCCTGGGATCAGGAGAGCCGTTGATCGGACGCCTGCTTCTGGTAGACGCGCTCGCCATGCGTTTCCGCGAACTCAAACTGCGCAAAAATCCCGAGTGTCCCGTCTGCGGAGAGAATCCAAAGGTCAAGCAACTGATCGACTATGAGCAGTTCTGTGGCATCCGGGGAGAGGAAAAGCCGGCTGCTGCTAACATGCAGGACATGACACCGGAAGAATTGAAGCAGCGTCTCGATGCCGGAGACGATCTGTTTGTGCTCGATGTGCGAGAGCCCCACGAATTCCAGATCTGCAACCTCGGCGGACATCTCATCCCGCTCAACGACCTGCCCAAACGCGTTAGTGAGCTCGATTCCAGCCGCGAGATCGTTGTCCACTGCAAGATGGGAGGCCGCAGCGCCAAGGCCGTCGACTTCCTGCGGCAGTCGGGTTTCAGCAAGGTCCATAATCTTGCCGGCGGCATCAATGCCTGGGCCGAGCGAGTTGATCCTAAGATGCCGAAGTACTGAGGTCGGCGGCAGGCAAGGCGTCGTTCTAGAGCAGTTTCTGGGTTGGTGTAACCGCCTTGAAAGGGCGCGGCTTCAGCCGCGCCGATCGGCGCTACACGAGCTCGGCCTTTAGAGACTGTGTCGCAACCGGAACGAAAGGTTTCTGGTGGAACAAACAGCTAGAATAGCCAGTCATACCAGCCGCGCAGCGGCGGCTATGAAGTTAGCCCGGCGCGTAAGCGCCGGGTAAAGTGGGAAATAGCCATGAGCCGCAGAGCGGCGACACGACTGGCGACACTTCTCTTTAGGCCCTGAGGGACGCCCCTCAGCGGCTAAAGCCGATGTCTTTCGCCCAGCTTTTCGGCACGCCTGAAGTCGTGCCCTTTCAAAGCGGGTACAGCCACTGTGAAATTGCTTTAGTACTGGAAATCCGACGCAGCAAATCCTGGATCACTTCGGAACAGCCCCCCAAGAAAAAGGGCGAAGCTAATTTGCTCCGCCTCTCCATTGGACTGCGACTGTAATGCCGCAGTTTCTCCGCTACTCGGGTTTCTTCTCCTCGGGCTTCTGCTCCGGATGCGACTGCTGATGCTGCTGCGGAGCGGGTCGCGCCTCCTCATGCTGTTGGGGAGCGGGCTTAGCCTGCTGCTGTGGCCTTTGCTGAGGAGCAGGGTGTTCTTGCGGAGCCGGATGTTGCTGAGGAGCAGGGTGTTCTTGCGGAGCCGGATGTTGCTGAGGAGCAGGGTGTTCTTGCGGCGCCGGATGTTGCTGAGGAGCAGGGTGTTCTTGCGGCGCCGGATGTTGCTGAGGAGCAGGGTGTTCTTGCGGCGCCGGATGTTGCTGAGGAGCAGGGTGCTCTTGCGGCGCCGGATGTTGCTGAGGAGCAGGATGCTCTTGCGGAGCCGGATGTTGTTGCGGAGCCGGCTTCATCTCCTGCTGCGGACGCTGCTGCGGAGTTGGATGCTCCTGCGGAGCCGCCGGACGTTGCTGCGGAGCCGGCTTCATCTCCTGCTGTGGCCGTTGTTGCTGAGCACCAGGACGCATCTCGCCTTGAGGATGACCGGGTTGCCCCACCGGCGCACTCGGTCTGGCCGCCAGAGCCGGACGAGCCGGGATCACCGGAGCGATCGGTCTGCTTTCCCGGATGGGTTGGGACGCCGCAACTATGGCCGGACGCCCATGATTGACCGAGGCAAACTGCTCGCGGTTCTGAGCGGCCTGCTGCTGATGCTGCAACTGGGTGGTCATGGGAGGAATGCGCTGCTCGCGCATGCCCGCTAGTTCCGCTGGCGTGGCCCGGCGAGTAATGCCTCCCGGCCCGTTGTAGCTGACGCGGTTGATCGTGGTGTTATTGATGACGGTGCGGTTGTACACGTTAGTGATGTGGGTGACATTCACATTGTTGACGGCGCGGTTGTAGTAAAAGCGATTGTTATTCCAGTAGCCGCCCTGATAGCCCATGCCGGTGTAGCCGTAGCCATAGTTAATGCCGCCGTAGTAGCCGATGTGCTGGCCCCAAAAGCCGTAGTGATAGCGATAGATCCCGGCGATAAATCCCCAGTACCCGGGAGTCCATAAGAAGCCGGGTTGAGGCGGCTGTGCCCAGGCGCCTGGCACCCAGTAATAACCCTGAGGAGCGTAGCTCCAGTATCCGGGGGTCCAGATATAACCTTCGCCGGGACATGGCGGCTGGGAGTATTCCGGCAGTGGCGGCGGGGGTTGTTGCGCCTGAATCACCGGCTGGTTGTAGCTCGTGTCCTGGGCTTCGGTTTCGTTGTCGGAATAGTTTTGGTTCTGGTCGGAGTAGGTTTGCTGCTGCTGCTCGGGAGTCGCCTGCTGTTGAGCGTTCTGCTCTGGTGCGGGCTGCTGAGCCTGCTGCTGTGCTGGTTGCTGGTAGGTCTGTTGCGCTGGCTGACTCGCCGGCTGCTGATAGTTCTGCTGCGTCGATTGGTTTCCGTTTGTGGGAGCCAGATTGGCATCGGCGGGATTCTGTGACTGATCGGTTTGCGCAGCTTGGCCTTGCGTACCCGTTTCCTGGGTGTTGTTGCTCTTGCATCCGGCAACTCCGAACGTGAGTGCGATGGATGCGGCTGCCAGAACGATAAGAGGAGATACTTTACCGAGCTTGCTCATGAATGTTGTTCTCCGCGAAAGTTTGGATGCAGGATTTCTGGAAGAAGTCACGGGACCCATTGCATTAGGTTCCCATCGGGATAGCTTGACCGAGCGCCGAAAGTAGAAACCCAAGCTGGAGTCGGTCTATGCGCGAACACCCAACCTATAAAGCGATCCTAGCTTGGCATTCAAGACTACCCTGGGTCTGGTATTTGTGCCTCGCCTTCAAGGCTACTCCTTCGCTGGCCTTCAGGCCAGAACTGTCATTCAAGGCCTACCTCCGTCGGAGTGCTCGACAAGCCAACAGGAATGCCGCCTGCTTAGTTATCCTGCGATCTCCGCTTCTGGCCCTTAGGCGGCAAACCCAGCATGGGGCGACTCACCGCTTTCCAGTTGCATTTCCCGCATGTACAGGAAGATAGGTAACCCTAGCGAAACTCCCACCAGCAGCGTAGCCAACACCGGGAGCCATCGCCTTCGGATCCCCAGACGGCGGCTGTCAACTCTGATAAACACGATGAGCACAATCGCCGAGACGAGCACATCCATGCCGAAGAACGCGCTGATCCGGTTGACCAAGAGTTCTCGCACGAACAACGGCAGGTTAAGCCCGTGTGCAGCCACCCACGGAATAAACTGCCAGTACGGCAAGAGAAATCCCAGGAAACAGAGCCCCAGATAAAGAGTCTTCGGTTTCACGGTTCACCTCCGACGACGCGGGTTCTCGGTGATAGAGTTTCTCTCAAGGTCAAGCGATGATCCAACTCTTTTTCGTTGCACTTGCCGTTGTCGCCGCATCGATTCACCTGGCTGTCTCCCATAAACGGCGCAGCAGCGGAAGTTCAATCGCCGGAACTTACCTGATCTACTTGTTGGTTATCTATGTTGGTTTGATGGGCGTGCTCACCGCCTACGCTCACGTCTTCCGTCCGCTGCAAACCTCGGCTTCGATCGGCTGGTCGACCAGTCCCTACGAGTACGAAGTTGGCATGGCCGACCTAACAGTCGGAGTGTTGGGAATCCTGTGTCTCTGGTTCGGCGGAAACTTCTGGCTGGCCACCGCGATTGCCAATGCGGTTTGGCTATTAGGAGACGCGGTGGGACATGTCCGGCAGGAGTTCCTATACAACAATCATGCCGCCAATAATTCGGGGATTTTTCTTTACGTTGAGATTATGACCCCATTCCTGATTCTTCTCCTCACTCTGTATCACCAGCGCAAAACCGCCGGGTGACGGCCACGCTAGGGGTGTTACGTTCAACCACTTAGCGGGGATTGGGCGGCGGTTCCCGGCGTGTTAAAATCGCTCTCAGAAATGCTCGCGAGAGAAGTCTTGTCTTGATCGAGATAGCGCCGTCAATTCTGTCGGCCGATTTCGCCCGCCTGGCTGAAGATGCCAACGCCGCGGTGCGAGGTGGCGCCACCCTCCTCCATGTTGATGTGATGGACGGCCACTTTGTGCCCAATATTACGATCGGGCCTCCGGTAGTTGCGTCCCTGCGTAAAGCCGTGGACGTTCCCCTCGACTGCCACTTGATGATCGAAAATGCCGACGAATACATCCCGGCTTTCGCCGAGGCCGGGGCGAACTGGGTTACGGTCCACCAGGAAGCCTGCATTCATTTGAATCGCAGCCTGGAGCTGATTCGCAGCCTGGGCATGAAGCCGGGAGTGGCCATTAATCCGGCCACACCTGTTCAGACGCTCGGTGAAGTACTCGATATTGTCGACCACGTACTTGTGATGTCCGTCAATCCTGGATTCGGGGGACAGAAATTCATCTATGCGGCGCTGGAAAAGGTCCGCAAGCTGGCTACGATGCGTAGCGCCAAAGGAGTGGGTTTCCGCATCGAGATCGACGGCGGCATTGATCTGGAGACGATTGGCCCGGCAGCACGCGCGGGAGTGGAGCTGTTTGTTGCCGGCAGCCATGTTTTCGGAAAGGGCGATCCAGCCCGCAACGTGGAAGCCCTGCTGAAAACGGCCCAGGAAGCCATGCTGCAGCGCGCTTGATCGCGGTGGAATAATTGATCCTGGGCAGGGCTGACCCTGTATGTGCCGGGTTACTACGATAGGTTCCCAAAGGTGGTTAGGATGTTTCGTCGCGTACTCATATTGATCATGATGGGATTTGGGCTGACGTCGCTCTCCGTCGCCCAGGACAGCAGTGTCAGCCAGCCACAGAATACCGGCGCCACGCCGGCGCAAAATAGCAGCGCCAGTCAGACTCAGAGCCCCGCTGCCAGCCAGCCGACTCCGCCGCCGCCCAGTCACAAGAAAAAGCAGAAAAAAAGTAAGAAGGCGGAGAATCCGATTGCCAACCTCGACTCCAAGCAGCCCGACAAAGTGCTATTCGATCGCGCCGAAGATGCGATTAAGCACGGCAAGTACGATGTGGCGCGCCTCAGCCTGCAGACCCTGATCAACACCTATCCGGATTCGGAGTATGTGGCCCGGGCCAAGCTGGCCATCGGCGATTCCTGGTATCAGGAAGGCGGCACTGCCGCCATGGCGCAGGCAGAGAGCGAATACAAAGACTTCATCACTTTTTTCCCCAACATGCCGGAAGCCGCCGAAGCGCAGATGAAGATCGCCAACATCCATTATGGCGAGATGGAGAAAGCCGATCGCGATCCTACCCACGCCCGGCGCGCCGAGGAAGAGTACCGCCAGCTGATCCTGCAGTTTCCCGACAGCCCGTTGGTACCGCAAGCCAAACAGCGCCTGCTGGAGGTGCAGGAAGTCCTGGCTGACCGCGAATACATCATTGGGCATTTTTACTTCATGCGCGAAAGTTATCCTGCCGCCATTGCCCGGCTGAAGTCGGTAGCTGATACCTACCCGCTTTACAGCGGAGCTGACCTTGCCCTCTTCGAACTGGGCACTGCCTATGAGCGGGAGGTCGAAGTCATCCGCCGCTCGAGATTGCCCGAAACTGCCAAGGGGACATTGATCAAGCGATATAACCAGGGAGCGGTTGACGCTTACGACCGCATTCTCACCCGCTATCCTCTGGAAAAAAGCGCCGGCGATGCCAAGAAGCGCCTGATCGCGTTGAAACAGCCAGTGCCGCAGGCGACCCCACAGGCCATCGCGCAGGATAAGGCAGAGATTGACAGCCGTGGCTCGCTGGGAACCGTCGGCAAAGTGATGGAGAACTTTCACAAGGGGCCCGATGTATCCGAAGCTGCCAAGGTCGGTGAGCCAACTTTGGTTGATCCCAAACAAGCCAGTGCGCCGGATATGATTCGGGCCGCTAATGCCAGCGTAACCGGTGTGCTGCAGGGGGCTGGCGGCGGTAATACGGTCTCAGTTGAGCAAGTACACGACGGTGCCCCACCCGCGGAAAATGCGCCTGTTCCGCACTCCGAGGCTGCTCCGGGGACAACAAATGCGGCTGGCGATCCGGCGAATGGAGAAGCGGCCGCCCCGGGGAGTACTCCAGCCGGCAGTAACCTGGGCAACGATTTAGTTCCGGCGGGCGGAGCCGCGCCGGTTCCGCCTCCAACCCAAGTTAATGAAGTGGCGGGAGCAAGTTCCAGCGGCAGTTCGCAATCGACGGCCAGCAGCAGCGCGGCCCAGCAGGCACCGCCTGCCGACAGCAACACCGAGAGTTCGTCCAAGAAGAAAAAGAAACATCACCTGCTGCCGTTCTAGGGGCCAGAGATCTGCCTAAGATTCGTGATCGCTGACCCTCAATTGCTCGTTTGCTGCCAAATGGGCTAAAATATGTTGACCGCATTTCAGCGTTCACCGGTGTGGGCGCGCTCTGCAGAATCCCCAGCCGACAGGCCAGCGGGAGTGGCGAGTTCAGGTCTCCAAGGATACGGAAACTTGTTGGAAACCCAGTGGGTTGGCGGTTTGCACGCGGATTGCCGTTGTGTTAAGCTCAGAGTTTGTCCCGGCTGGCAGGAAGAATCATGCTTGGCTTGGCGCTTGCGCGTTGAGGCCAGCAGGCTGGCGTAGCTCAGCTGGTAGAGCATCTGATTTGTAATCAGAGGGTCGGGGGTTCAAATCCCTTCGCCAGCTCCAGAATCGTAACCATGAGCGCGCCGCAAGGCGTAGCAGGAGCAAGCCAAACGAGACGCGCAGCTCTCCTAGAGAACTGATTCCAGCAGCAGCTTTCAATCGCAAGACGCGCGCGGAAATGTAATCGCGCAGCCGATGCGGAGTTTTGCCGGAGTCGTGGAGCGGCGGATTTGACGCGTGGAGTTCTTTGACAGCAGGGATCGGGGTCCTCATAACGCGCGGGGTTTGCGCGTCATGGGGTGGAGAGACTGGCGATTCCGGGCCTCGGCAACGCGGGCTCTCAGGCAAGGCTGAGAGCGGAATGCTCGGTCGAACTGGGGTGGTGGAACGTGCACAGGTGGCCGAGTGGTTAATGGCAGCAGACTGTAAATCTGCCGCTCCTTGCGAGCTACGGAGGTTCGAATCCTCCCCTGTGCACCAGCTTTTCGATGTGCTCAACGGCGCCGCTTGTTTGGTTTGCTAATAACCGGCGTATTTGGGATTGGGCCCGACGGGAGCCGGACGGATACTTGGAGTTGGATGAAGCGGCTGTGGGTGGCCTTAGGCGTGTATGTGGTGCTGGCAGGTCTGGCATGGACCACGATCAGCGACCAGAAGTTCAAGCTGGCCACGTTAGCGATTCTGGCGATGTTCGCGGTGCGTACCTGGTCGTGGAGCAGGAAACTGGAGCGCGAACACCGCGAGCGGAATCGCGAAGATTAGCACCAAGCGAACGGCGACCGTAGTCCGGATTGCGCATTTAACAGGTTTCCCCTGCGACTGTTTGTAAGCCTGCGATTGGCCTGTAAGTTGGTTGTCGAAGGATTTGGTTGATTGCTTGGTTCGCGGTTATCGCAGGGTCAGTAAGACACCAGCGCCGTAGGCGCGAAATGGTTTAGCCCAGGACGGAGCCGCAGGCGGAGTCCTGGGTAGGGTGGGAAATGAGTTTGAGTCCCGTAGGGACGGCACGGCGTTAGGCGGGAGTAACTCAGTGGTAGAGTCACAGCCTTCCAAGCTGTTGGTCGCGGGTTCGATTCCCGTCTCCCGCTCCAGATTGGTTTTCGGTTGTTGTTGCGGGCTGATGTAGCTCAGTTGGTAGAGCACTCCCTTGGTAAGGGAGAGGTCATCGGTTCAATCCCGATCATCAGCTCCATGAGTTTAAGCAAGGCCCTCGCGGGCAGGATGGTTTTCTGATCACTTCGATGGAGCAGCCAGTATCGCGAGTCCCGTTTCAGCAAGCCGGTCTTGCGATCGAAAAGCTGGACGAATTTGAGCGGTTGCGCTCGGCGCTGACCAGGGTTTTCGCGGCGGCCGCAGTAGAAGGGTTTCTGCGATTGTTGCAGCGTAAGGGCGTTCCGATCCGCGATTTCGATCGCGTTCATCGCGGGAAGTTGCTGGAGCAGGCGGATCCGAAACTGGCGGAGAGCGGAAAAACAGCGCAGCAACTGTACGAAGCGCTGACGGTGAGCGACCAGGCGCAGATGCGCGAGTTCTATTTGACGACGCTGGAGGCCGTAGATCAGCCTCTGCGTGAGAAGTTCAACAAACTTTACCGGTATTACTAGCCAGGTGAAGAAGCGAAGAAAGGCGACGCTGAGAGCGGCAGATTCCAGGACGATCTCCGCGGAGCGTTTTTGGCATGCTGCAGAGGAGCGATGGAAAGACGCCCAGTGTCTTCATGGGAATAAGAGATTTGAAGGTGCAATTTACTTGTGTGGTTACGTTCTCGAATGCTTTCTGAAATTCGTTATTTGCAAAGTCAGAAAGCAAAAGAGAATGGAATTGAGCGAAGCAAAGCATCTTGGACATAATCTGGTCGAGTTGCTGGACGCCAGTGGATTGGCAAACCGTCTGATCGGGAATCGTGACTTGCACTTGGCGTTCACTGGCATCAACAACGAGTGGGCTCCTGAGATGAGGTATTCGGGACGGCCGCATGACAACCGGTCATCTGAGACGTTTTTGCGGGATACCAAGGACTTACGAAATTGGCTACAGACGCAATTGAGAACGTAAGCCGCGCTTTGGAGAGCGGTATTTCAGAGAAGGGCCACAGGGTCGTTGTCTGGGCAGATAAGAGTGACTACAAGGATTTCATCCGAATGTATGTCGTTTCAGACTATTTCAAAGGAATGTCGGAGAAGGAAAGGCTGGATGAAATCTATTCGATTCTGGAGTCACGGGGTGCCAAAAGTTTGATCAAGAAGATTTCCTTGTGCATCGCCATGACTAAGCGCGAATACGAGGTGGAGTTTGGGGAGGGCGTTTGGCTGGGTGTTTTGGACAAGGTCTATCGCGGAATGAATCCGCGTCCTAAGTTGCGCCGTTTGGCAGGGACTCGGAAGGGATGATTTTTTGGAGAGCACGCAATTATGGCGAAAGAGAAATTTGATCGCAGCAAGCCGCACGTAAACGTTGGCACGATCGGGCATATCGATCATGGCAAGACCACGTTGACGGCGGCCATCACCAAGGTACTGCAGAAGCACAATCCCAAGATCGTGTTTCGCTCCTTCGACTCCATCGACAACGCGCCGGAAGAGCGCGAGCGCGGCATTA
>JBAVSY010000087.1:0-46238 GCA_049695855.1 Candidatus Korobacteraceae bacterium
TTTCCACTTCACCCAGCACTCCGCCTCCGTGCTGGGCTAGATTATGCCGTGCCTTCGGCACTCGATTTCGCGCGGTTTGTTCCACCGATATAAGCACGGACCGAGTTTCGTAACAGCCTCTTACGCCCCCGCCTGACTTCATCCCGCCGCCTTGCGGCTAGTCTGGCCGGTTATCCCAGCTGTTTGTTCCACCAGAAAATTCTCTTGCCGGTTGCGACACAGTCTCCGAAAGGCCATCCCCTTCAAATATTGATCCTAATCAGTGTTGCCTCAACAGATCTTGTTCTAAGTTCCCGCGCCCCCGTTAATTTTGGATCAGGCGGCTTCGGAAGCTGAGGCAGGAATACCCGCGAAGAGTCTACTGAGCGAGTTAGTGGGCCCGGAGGGATTCGAACCCCCGACCAAGGGATTATGAGTCCCCTGCTCTACCGCTGAGCTACAGGCCCGTGGTGGATTTACCGCCCGGCAACATCCCGATTGTAGCCAGAACTGGCGATTCGCAAAAACGCAGGCCCTGGCCGAAACGGCAGCATGGCGCCTGCGCTTAGCGCGGAAGGATGTCCGTCAGCGCCCATTCGATGCCGTCCACCTCTTCGCGAATGACCCGAATCGCTTGCTGGTGACTGGGATACGGAACGGGCGGAATGGCTTCCACCGCGTGCCGAATTTTGTGGCTGCGGTCCCAGATGGAGTTGAGCCGGGCCGAAGCCTCCATGCGATGCTGATAAATTCTTCGCACCACCTTGGTCGTCATCCAGGCGAAGGCCAGGCCAAACAACATCTCAATGGGCAGCCGGTCGGTGGCTCCATCGAAATCGAAGAAAGCGAGCCGATAGACGGCTTCGCCAAGACCCAGCGAAGCGAAGATGACTCCCAGCCCGATCAAGCCCACGGTCAGGCGGTCGAAAGGCCGAAGTTCCAAAGACGGTTGATGATGACCACGGATTGGCGTTACTGACATAGATCCCCCAAAAGGCCTGTGATAATCCGGAATCTCCATTGTGCTACAACCGGCGGGTTTTGTGGATAAAAGAAAACGTTCTTGCTCACAAATCGTTACGGCGGGAGAGATTACGCGCTAGGATTAGACATGCACACTTATCGTCTGGTAAGAACGGGGGCCTCGGTCCAGGTGTTTGTCGACGGAAGTCCCACCGTAACGGTGGACGCGAACCGGCGGGATGAAATGCGCAATTATATGGCGTCGGTAGGCCTGACGCCCGACGAGATCAATCAGAAAGTGCACGAACTGTACCTCACGAACACGACTACGTTTCCCGGCGAGCGCCGGACAGTCTCTGGGCGCAAGGCGGCTGCCAATCGCGCCGGGCGATAAGTCGAGACGAGGCGGTGCAACAAAAACGGGGCATCCCATGCGGAATGCCCCGGGGAAGGCGTGATCGTTTGAACAAGTCCCGACAAGAACGGCAGAGACAACGCGGCGGCGCTAAGGCCTGTCGTGCCTACGGCACTCGGATTCTTCAAACGCACGTTTCCCAGCACTGAAGCGCTAGGCTAAGCTCTTCCGCGCCTGCGGCGCTCGTTTTCTATGCTTCGCACTGCACAGCCGAAACGTAACAGCTGGTTCTCACGCAGACTCGGAAGGCGAAGTGTGAAACCCGCCAAGGTTCGAACATCTCCCCTACAATCCCGGTGCTACGGCGTGCAGTTGCTGAATTTCAGAGACGCCACCCGGGTGCTCCAGTCGAACGTGGTATTGGGGACGGTGTAATACTCCTGGGCATACCAGAAGGTACAACTGTCGGCGCCGTCAATCGCCATGCTGCTGTAGTCTCCCCAGCGATTTTCGGTGTCGGATTGCGAGCCGGTACCGGCAAAGACCGGAACCTCCGCCTCCAACGTACCCATGGGATCGGTAGGAATCCGTCCCGCGATGGCCACCGACGGAAACATAGATGAACTGGATACGCTATATCCAATCACGATGTCGCCCGCCTGGTCTTCGGCCATCGAAGCCATCCAACGGTAATTGGAATCGGGAGCGAAGGTGCCTGACTGGAAGAGGTTCACGCCGCTGACGGTGACGGCACTGACCGGAGCGCGGAATTCGTACCATCTGACGCCGGCCTGGCCTCCGGATGCGGCCACCACATGATTGACGTACCAATGCTGTTGCCGCAAGCGTCCAGCATTGGGCGGAACGTTGACCAGAGGACCGTCGTCCCAGTAGGCGAAGCGATACATCACGCGATCGCTGAGGGGAGCTACGCCCAGACCACCGGGCTCGGGAATACAGGCTCCGCGGATGGGATTACAGCTCGGATCGTAGGGACTGTACGTCGGCACCGTGATTGGATCGGCCAGACCGCTGCCTACGAAGGTCGACTGGGTCGGGTTGGGAAAGACCGGGTGCATGGAATACAGATAGAGATGGTTGTTGGTGTTATCCACATCGTAGCTGCCGATGAAGAACTCATCCTGGTTGTTGGGCGGCGGAGCGATGGAGTCGAAATCACCCGGCAGGATGCTGTAGTCGTTGGCGGTAAGCTGGAAGCAAATCTGTTCGGCGGTGTGATCGCCGACCAGCAGCTTCGCGCTGTTGTAGGCGCAAACTTCAGCACCCACGAAACCGTTGCCGCCGGGACCGAAGTTGTTCATGGTCTCGAAATAGCCGGTAGGCCAAATGCCGTACTTGGGATAGTCGGGGAAGCCGGTTCCTAATGAGAAGGAATATTCATAGTAGGCACCAGTCGCATCGGCTGTTTGGGAAACGGCGATGCAGGCGGTGTAGGGCTCAACGAAGGTGTTTTGTGCCAGCAGCCAGCGATGAGCCACGCGGTCCCACTGAGCGATGATGTCACCGTCATTGTTGGAGGCACAGGTTCCGCCCAGGCTGGTCCACAAGGTGTTGCCTTCGATCGGACCAACCTCAACCGCGCCGGTTGTCTTGTTAAAGATCGCGAACGACACGTTCACCCATTCCACGACCTGGGTATCGCCGACAGCGGCGTTGGTGTCAGGCGGAGCGTCGGGATCGGTGTAATTGGGGAAGCCGGTTCCGACGCCCAGAAGGTTCAAGCCCACGGACAAGGTGGTGGGGCCGCCGGGCGAGCTCTGCTCCACTGGATCGACGACCACACCGGCTTGACGGCCGGGATGGAAATTAACCCAGCGAACCGGATTGGCTTCGTGGAAGCCGTAGGTCACACGCTGTGGGAGTTTGGCAAGATCGCGCAACGGAGGCGTCACGGCAAAAGATACCGGCTGCCGCGCCGTCATGGCTGGAGATGCGTTATCTGCCGCATGAAGCGGCAGCGCACATAGAATCAGGGCGCCCAGAGCGAGCAGGGACGAGCCCAGAATTTTGGGGATGTGTTTCATGGCTTTCCAGTCTCCATCTTCGAGTCAGCGCAAGGGCTGCTAGGGTTGCAGAATGGTCCGCAACTAAGGAAGGTTTAGTAATCTGACAACGAAGTTTTTGCGGGGCGTATGGCGCACGCGGATGGTTTGGTCTGGCATGAGATGGACTCCCGAATCCCAGGCAGAGGGAGGAACGCTCAAGATTTCACCATAACCCTCGGCCCCGTACAACTATTATTTCCGTAGTTACTGACGAAACCCGGCGGCTATTTTTGGCAAGAGGGGTTCTCTCATCACAGGCCCGGACACCAATCCATGGGATATCGACTTGGGAGATAGGTTCGGTACCCGTGACATTCCGTACGTATTGCCTGACCAGCCTGGTTTCGTCGCGAACGCGGGACACGATATCCTGTGTTTATGGCTCTGGAAGCTTCTGACATTTTTTCGCTGGATGTAGTGGTGATTGGAGCCGGCCCGACTGGGCTGGCTTGCGGCATTGACGCCAAGCGAGCCGGCCTGAGCGTGGCCAATATCGACAAGGGCTGCCTGGTCAATTCGCTGTTCAACTATCCCAGCAACATGACGTTCTTTACTACGCCGGAGCTGCTGGAGATCGGCGACATTCCTTTTTCCAGCCCCAATCAGAAGCCGACCCGGCAGGAGGCGCTGGAATACTACCGCAAGGTTGCCGAACATTATCAGCTGGACGTGCGGCAGTATGAGCCGGTGCTGAAGGTGGAGGGCAGCGACAATAACTTCGTAGTTCACACTACCAACCTGCACGGGCGCGAGCGCGAATATCGTGCCCGCAAGTTGATTCTGGCTACTGGTTATTATGACCGCCCGAATTACATGAACATTCCGGGGGAAGACCTGGCCAAGGTCATGCACTATTACCGCGAGCCGCATCCATTCTTCGGACTGAAGGTTCTGATTGTTGGGGGAAAGAATTCGGCGGCGATTGCGGCGCTGGAGTTGTGGCGGCACGGAGCGCGGGTGACGATGGTGCATCGTGGACCGGGGATTGGCCCATCGGTGAAGTATTGGATCAAGCCTGACATTGAGAATCGCATCAAGGCGGGACAGGTGAACGCGTATTTCAATTCGACGGTGCGCGAGATCACGCTGGAGCACGTAGTGTTGGACACGCCGGACGGAGAAGTGACGCTGGCAAACGATTACGTCTTTGCGCTGACCGGATACCATCCCGACTTCGAGTTTCTGTGCGGGCTGGGAATCAAGTTGAGCGGCGAGGCGGACAAAAAGCCAGTGGTGAATCACGAGACGCTGGAGAGCAATGTGCCGGGGATTTATCTGGCGGGGGTGATTGTGGCGGGAATCCGGACCAGCGAAATCTTTATCGAGAATGGAAGATTTCACGGGCAGATGATTGCCGCCGATTTGAAGCAGAAGCTGAGGGCGGACGCGGTGACGGCGTAGGGAAGGTATCCGACGCGGGGGTGGAAAAGCAGATCCCTCGCGGGCTGAAGCCCGCTCGTGATGACAAAATAAAATGCTTTATGGCGCAGCTGAAGCTGCGCCCCTTCAAAATACCAAACCCATCCCAATGGCCTGAAAATACCGCATCCATCCAAATGGCTTTAAAATACCAAATCCATCCAAATGGTCTTAAAACCCCGAATCCATCCGAATGACATTTTTCGGCGATGAATCCTACCACGCCGACAAGCTGACATTGTCGAGCCAGACCGAATAGGGGTCCTGACGATAGTCGCCATCCATCTGGAAGGCAACGTTGACGTCATTGCCATTCCATCCCTGCTGCGGGTTGTAATACTTGTCCACCGTACCAACACTTCCATCGACGATAACGCTGATGTAATGCACCTGTCCGTTGACCCGTTCCAGTTGCCAGGTGAGATGGTGCCAAGCGTTGGCCGACACTGTGGGACATGGCACCGCAGTCGTCTCCCAATGTTCGGTCTCGGGATTCCAGATGTCCCAGTGGCCTGTGTTCTTATAACTGCATTCGCTGCCCCAGGTGTAGCGCGTTCCCGACCAGCTTTGGTTGACGTCGAACTCCAGCGCTTCCGGTGCGGTGGGATCTTTCATATAGAAGTAGACGTCATAGACGAAATGTGTCGGCGTGTTGTTGGGGCCGAAGGACTTCCACCACAGCGCGTTCGAGTATTGCGTGGGACCGCCGAGGGTGAGCACCGACGAGTTGCCGCTGAGCGAGGGAGTTTGCTGATCACGCGTCATGGTTGAGGTGGCATTGCCCAGGCCGCTGGCACAAGGCTTACCGTTGAGATCGGCGGTACACCAATCCCATCCTGATAGGGTCTGAACGGCAGAATTGACTTGTGCTCCCTGGGGAACGCCGGGCGGTAGAGCGGGCGACGGCGCCGGGCTGGAAGGGTTGGAAGGTGCGCTACCGGTGCCCGAGGAGGTGCTTGTTCCCGAGGAAGTGCTGGTGCCCGAGGAGGTCGTTGTGCCGGACGAGGTAGTGGTGGAACTGGAGCTTCCGTTGGCGGGAGTGGTGGGAGTTTGCGATTGCGGGAAGAGCGAGGAGTTAGGGTTGGATCCGCAGGCGGTCAGGGATAGAAGGACTGGAATTATGACGGCGGCCAACCATGGTTTGGGAGTAACAGATGAGATCAAGCGATCAGACTTCGAGAATAAATAAAACTTCATTCTTAAGGTGCTCCATAATTCTTATGGGGGGTTAAGACGAAGATAACGGATTGAACTACTAACGGGGCAGGCTCAATTATATTGGCGGGAAAAGGTCATCTGCAGCAATGACCGCGAAAACATTGGACAAAATCGTCGTAGTCCGAATGGAACACAGACCTTAGTTCGGGCGAACTATCCTGTCCAACGGCCTCACCGTCCCTGGGAATGAAAGACGAAATGGTGTTTTGTTGAAACCTACCCAAGACTAAACCCGCGTTTCAAATCTGTGATTTCTCGCGGGCCTGAAGGCCGCGCGTTTCCAGCGAAAACCGCGAAGAAGATATTCAAGAATACGTTCTGTCGAAAACCGAGAACGGTATTTACCAAGTAGCAGCTACTGGATGGTGATCTTTTCTCCGCCCAGCTGTTCGGAGATGAGACGCGAGACCAATTCTTTCAGGGCTTCGCCGGTCTTGGTGAAGATAAAGTCGTTCTTGTCATCGGACCAGTCGAGTTTGAAACTAGTCGACAACGCCGAAATCCAGATTTGCCGCACCGGAGCGTTGGGCGAGATGACGAACTTGCCGGGCGGCTCATCGAAGCTGATGTTCAGGGCGCCGGCGTTCTCTTCGACTTCAAAATCGGCGTCGCCTTCCGCCGCGTAGAGACTGCGCTTCAGGTTGTCCAGCGATTGGTCGGCGTGGCGGCGGAAAGATTGATCGTCCATGGGGAGATTATAGCTGTCAGCTGTCAGTTCCCCATCCGCCCTCCGGATGAAAGATTAAGGGGGGAGTAGAGGTCCTTCGACTCGCTGCGCTCGCTCAGGATGACAGACATTTGTTCGTGCGCTCGCTCAGGATGACACTTCTTGCTAATGGCGAGTTGCCAATGGTTGTCGCTGATGGCCGAGAGCTGATGGCTGACGGCTGAGAGCTGACGGCTGAGAGCTGACGCCTGACAGCTATTTGCAGGTATCGACGCCGCGCTCGATGGCGGTACCTTCCTCATAGTCGTTCCAGGTTTCAATCATGAGAAATGGAAGCTGACGTTGCTGATCGTAGTAGCGGCGGAAGAGGCGGAGGGTGTCGTTGAAAGTACGACCGCAACGCCCGCTCATCTTGCGGTTCTGGCTCCAGCTGGCCTTGGAGTCGTCGAAGCCGGGCCAGGCCGCGCCGACCGCGATTTTGTTGGGATAGTCGGCGACCATCGTTTTATAGAAGTTGTCGAGATATTGCTGGCCCCAATTGCTGCCGTCGGACTGCCAACCCTGCTTACCAGGATTGACCCAGGCATAGAAGCCGTCGAAGGCAGCGGCTTCCGGGGGGCGAATATCTTTCATGATGAGCAGCGGAGGATTGTCCCAGGAGTTGACCGCCTGATGAACGCGGCTCCAGTCGGTGTGTCCGCCCTTGGGGAAGATGAAGATCATGGGCCGACCATCATAGTCGAGATAAGCGCTGCGCGGGACGATGGCGTGCGCACCGATGTAACGGTCGTAGGCGTATTGCAGATCGGCGAGAACCGCATCGGTTTCGGCGCCCGGCTCGCTGTCGTTCTCGTCGTACATGATCGCAACCTTGAAATTTTTCTCCGCCGCAACCTGTTGCATCAGGGTATAAGACTTGTCTTCGAAGTCGTGATGCTGCCCATACCAATTCACCACAAATGCCGCGATGCCAAGCTGCTTGGCTTGGTCGATTTGCTTGTCCATGACCACGCGATCCTGGGAGGAGTAGCCGACATTGATGTGTCCGGGTTGCCCAAACCAGGGCAGATAGGCGGCCAGCATGGTGGGCTGACCATTGCTGCCGATGAAGCTGTTGGCGGCGAGCGTGGAGTGAACGTCGGTGCGGTGACATCCGGCGGAAAGAAGCAGGACGAGGATGGTCGCCAGCAGCATAGGCCGGCGAAAATGAGCTTGCGTGTCGAACATGCGAATGGGTATCGGAGTCAAAAATCTTAGATGTGGGATTCGGCCGGGACGTTGGATTGGAGCTGGTAAGAGGGGTTAGATCATGAGATTTCAACTCGGAGGGGGCCTCGCTCGACCTTGTTTGGTAGCAATAGGGGTCCTTCGACTCGCTGCGCTCGCTCAGGATGACACAGGTTTTTCTTGCGCTCGCGAAAACGGTCGCTAGATTAGAAGTGATGGCGGAGGTGGCCGAAGCTTTCGACTTGCAGGAGGCGGCCGTTGCCGATTTCGGGAAGAACCTCGCCGCGCTCCAGCATCCAGGTGTTGTGATGAGGAACGAAGACCGCGTGCAGGCCGGCTTCGAGCGCGGGATTGATGTCGGATTTCGGGCTGTTGCCAATCATCCAGGTGACATCGCGCGCGAGGCCGTATTTGTCGACTACACCGCGATAGGCGGCAGCATCTTTTTCGGCGACAACCTCGATGGCGGTGAAGTGCTGCTTCAATCCGGAGCGCTCGACCTTGCCGGTTTGCTCCATGATATTTCCTTTGGTAACGAGGAAGAGATGGTGGCGTTGCGCGAGGTCGGCCAGCGTCTCGGGAACTTCAGGAAGGATTTCCATGGGATGCTCGGCGATGGCGTAGGCGAAGCCGCGAATGGTGTCGTGTAGAGCGGGGGTCAGGGGCTCGACCGAGAGCTGCTCGAAACATTTGACCAGGGCGAGCGCGAAGCTGTCCATACCGTAGCCGTGCAGGCGAATGTTTTCGCGCTCGACGTCGTAGAGCACCTCGCGTACCTGGTCGGGCGTGAACTCGTGATGATTGAGGAACGAGATGAAGTTGGCTATGGCGCGTTCGAAGTAAATGTTGTTCTCCCACAGTGTGTCATCGGCGTCGATGAGCAGGTTCTGGCCGGGGGGGATGCGATGGGACATGGGTCTATCTTAATGGCGGTTGCGAGAAAAATCCCCACCCGAGCAAAAGAGGCTCGGATGGGGCACCCGGTTTTTCGCGAGTGCGAGGAGACAGCAGGTCCTTCGACTCGCTCCGCTCGCTCAGGATGACAAACGTTGGTTTCGTGCGCTCGCTCCGGATGACAGATGTTATTTCGTTCCACAGGATGACAACTCTTCTGGGCTATAGGGGTCCTTCGACTCCGCATTCGCAGAAGGCGCGAATGCTCCGCTCAGGATGGCACACGTTATTTCGGCGCTCAGGGCGACAGCCGTTTTTTTGGTGCTTAGGATCATATAGAGGATCAGGTTTTACGGCGTACCAGGACCGCCTTCGCCCATCAGGCCTGCTGGAGGCGGCGGAATGGTGATGTCGACATCCTGCACCGGTCCTAGCGTGCTGAGCGGCTTGCCAAATTCGGTGTCGTTGCCTACGACCAGGACCGCGAGCTTGTCTTTATGCACGTATTTGTGGGCGACGCGTGCCACATCGTCAGACGTCACTTTTTCGACTTCGCTGCGGTAGCGTTCCAGGAAATCCAGCGGGTAGTGATAGAACTCGTAGGCCATCTTTTCGCGGAGCACTTTTTCCGGCGTATCGAAGCGGAAGATGAAGGAGTTGAGAATGTCGTCCTTGGCACGCTTGAGTTCTTCGGGGGTAGCGGGATTTTTCAGTAGGTCGTCAATCTCGTCGTCAAGCCCCTGAATGCCTTCGACGGTGGTTGAGCTCTTGGTTTGCATCTCGACATCAGTAAGGCCAGGATGATCCCAGCCTGAGCCCACGCCTCCGCCTACGTCATAGGCCAAACCTTTTTCGGAGCGCAGCTTGTTGAACAGCCGCGAGGAAAAGCCGCCGCTGAAGACCTCATTCATCACGCTGACCGCGTAGTAATCGGGATTGCGGCGCTCGATCCCGAGGTCGAGCAGGTTGATGCTGCTCTGGTTCACGTCGGTTTTGCGAACAAAGTAGATGCCGGGCTTGGGTTCGGAAAACTTGATGTCGGGTGTCTCGGCGGCCGGTCCTTTCTGCCAGGAGTCAAAGGCCTGACGCAGCCGGGCTTCCATGTCTTTGGGATCGAAGTCGCCGGTGATGCCGAAGACGATGTTGTTGGGATAGACATACTGCTGATGCCAGTTGAGCAGGTCCTGGCGGGTGACTGCGGCGACGGTGGCGTATTCGGCCACACGCGCGTAGGGATTGTCTTTGCCGAAGGCGATGATCAGGCTCTCGCGGTGAACGATGGAGCCGACGTCGTCGTTACGACGGGCGATGCCGGTATACATCTGCGCCTTGGCGAGCTGGAGTTTATCTTCGCGGAACTCAGGATTGTGCAGCAGATCGAGATACATCGCGAAGACGGCGTCGAAGTCGTTCTTCAGACAGTCGAGCGAAATGCTGGTGGAGTCGGAGTCGTTGTCGGTTTCGATTTTGGCGGCGTGAGCTTCGAGGAAGTCGTCCATCTGATCGCCAGTCTTGGATTTGGTTCCTCCGGTGCGCCAGACTTCGCCATAGAGATCGGTGAGGCCGGTCTTGTTGGCCGGTTCGGAGATGGAGCCGCCGCGAATGCGCGCGGCCGCGGTGATCAGCGGGAGTTCGTGATCGGGCTGGAGGAAGATCACCATGCCGTTGGCCAGCTGTATCCGCGTGGGTTCTGGCGGGGTGAAAGCTGGCAGTGGCGGCGCCTGGATTTTGTTCCAGGGAGTGATTTGCTGGGCAGAGGCCAGGGTGGTCAGGAGTAGGAGACAGAAGAGTGCGGAGAGGAAGGCCGCTTTGCCGCGGGTTGAAAAGCAGATCCCTCGCCGACTAAAGTCGGCTCGGGATGACAAACTTCTAACTGCTGGGACGCGAACCTGAAGGTTCGCTCTACCATCGTGGCGCGAAGAGACAGCAGGTCCTTCGACTACGCGCCCGCAAAATCGGCGGGCCCTGCGCTCAGGATGACACATCGAGGGGTTCGCACGGCGGGCTGGCTCGGGATGACACATCGTGGGAGGGTTCGCACGGCGCTTCGGATGAGAGTCGAGACGGGGATAGGGGTCCTTCGACTCGCTGCGCTCGCTCAGGATGACAGACGTTTTTGCTTCGCTGCGCTCGCTCAGGATGACAGACGTTGTTGCTAGGCTGCGCTCGCTCAGGATGACAGACGTTTTTGCTAGGCTGCGCTCGCTCAGGATGACAGACTTTATTGCTTCGCTGCGTTCGCTCAGGATGACAGGCGTTTGTTCGTCGCTGGCGATGACAGCATTGAGGAAAATATCGTTGCGTATGCTCATTGCTGTTCCGCTCCTTTGCTTGGCATCGGCGCCGGCTGATTTGACGCGCTCTGGGTCTGGATGACGCCTATGGTGCGGTTGGTGTCCTGGAAGACCTGGTTGGACACGCGGCGGATGTCGGCCTTCGTCACCTTGTCGACGCGATCGAGATAGCGAAAGAGTTCGCGCCAATCGCCGTAGCGGGTTTGGTAGTAAGCGAGCTGTTGCGCCAGTCCCTCATTGCTGGCCAGGCCGCGAATCAAGTCGGCCTTGGTGCGCGTCTTGAACATCTGCAACTCATCGTCGGTCACGTCTTGCGTCTTGAGCTTGTTGATCTCCACGGCGATGGCCTTCTGCATCTCGTCGTTGGTGTGGCCGGGAAGCGGCACCGCGTAAAAAGCAAACAGGTGACTGTATTTGTTGCCGGGGAATCCGCTAAAACCGGCGGCAGCGGCAGCGATTTGCTGATCGCGCACCAACGAACGATAGAGCCGCGAGGTGCGGCCGTTGGAGAGGATGTCGGAGATGGCGTCGTACACCGCGTCATCCGGCGCAAGATAACTGGGCCGGTGATAGCCCTCAAGATAAAACGGCTGCGACGGGTCCTGCAGCTTAACTTCGCGGACCGAGTTCTGCGCCGCCTCGATGGTGTAGGGCTCGACCGGCTTGGGCGTGGTGGCCAGCTGGCCAAAATACTTTTCGATGATGGGGAAGACGACGGCGGGATCGAGATCGCCGACCAGCCCAATCACCATGTTGCTGGGAACGTAATAGCGATGGAAGAACTCAGCCGCGTCGGTGGCAGAGAAGCTTTGCAGATCGGAAGCGTAGCCGATGGTCGGGCGATGATACGGATTGGCCATGAAGGCCGTGCCCAGAAACTGCTCAACCAGGCGCCCGGTGGGACGGCTGTCAGTGCGCATGCGGCGCTCTTCCATCACCACGTTGCGCTCTTTGTAGAACTGGCGCATCACGGGATGCATCATGCGATCGGATTCAAGCGCGGCCCAGAGCTCGATTTGATTCGAAGGCATGGAGTACATGTAGGCGGTTTCGTCATAGTTGGTGAAAGCGTTCAGCCCGACGCCGCCGTGGCTCTCGACCACTTCGCCGAACTGGTTGGGAATGACGTATTTGTCGGCAGCGTTGACAGCATCCTGCCAGGTTTTCTTCAGCTCGGCCAGCTTCCTGGGATCTTGACCGACACGCTTGGTACGCTCGGCCTCGTAGGCGGCGTAGGTCTGCTCGACTCGTGCGAGAGCAGGCTTCTCGGCTGCATAGTCGGTGGTGCCGATGTCAGGCGTGCCCTTGAAGGCCATGTGCTCCATCATGTGCGCCAGGCCGGTTTCGTTGAGGGGATCTTGCGCGGAGCCGGCGTCGACTTGCGTGAAGAAGGAGAAGACCGGCGCCTCAGGACGCCGCCACAGGACGACGGTCAGGCCGTTGGGCAAAGTCTTGACCGAGACTCGCTTTTCATACGACGACAAATCCTGTGCCGCGAGCGGTAGTGCAGTCGCCAGCAGGAGCAAAGCGGCGAGTTTGGCAAACCAGAGCTTCATCATGCCTCCAGAGCAGGAAGACGTAAGTTATGCAAAGTGAAACGTTACGCAGAGAGGGACGGGCAAGTCAAACGGACGAGAGCGGTTGCTGGGAGCCGAGGTCGAGGAGAATCGTGGGATTTGGCCAGAAACACAAAACCCAGCCAATTCAGACTGGGGCGGAAGGACAGGAAACATCCTTCCTGATTCAACTCTAGCTTAAGTATAGCACATGGAGCAGGAGATTGTTCAGGGCTCTGAGAGTATATATCTCTATTCGATTGTGTTGATTACGGCTAACTGTTGTGTTTCTCACGCTTGACATGTAAGAGTTACGCGGCTGGTAGTGACAGTAGTTGTACGACGAGTAATAAAGATACCAAATCGGGAAGATGACTGTCGCGATGGCGAATCTTCGTGAGGTGCCGAAGGAAGCAGGTCCTTCGGCTCCGGCGGCGAAGCGCCGCCTACGCTCAGGATGACAGCTAAAACCAGTCTGCCGCCCGTGCTCGGATGACAACTAAGGGCACTGCCTCACTCAGGGTAACAATCGCGGACGAGAAACTGGGTATGAGATAGAGGGGTCCTTCGGCTCCGGCGGCGAGGCGCCGCCTGCGCTCAGGATGACACCTAGAAAGCCAGTCTGTCTGACACATGCGCTCAGGATGAACACCTAAAGGCGCTGCCTCACTCAGGGTAACAATCGCGGACGAGAAACTGGGTATGCGATATAGGGGTCCTTCGGCTCCGGCGGCGAGGCGCCGCCTGCGCTCAGGATGACAGCTGAAAAACAAGTCTGCCGCCTGCGCTCAGGATGACAACTAGGGATGGTCTGATTGCCGGGAGACTAGCTAGACCAGGGCGAGTCGCTCGCGGATATCGAAGCCGGCGCTGCGCAGGAGTTTTTCTACGGTGGACTCATTGAGGCGGGTGGCATCGTACTCCACGCGGATGGTCCGCTGTTCTTCGTCGAAGCGGACGCGCCGGATTCCGTAGACGTCGCTCATCTGTCCCAACGCGCTCATCTCGGTTTCGCCGGGCGGCATGTTGTAACGGAATAGAACTTCCACAGTGGTCATCGGACTGGCCTTTCGCAAACGTGCAATGATAGAAACGCGGAACCGGAAAAAATATTTCGCAATCTAAAATAGCTGGTGCGGAAACCTGGGCAGGCTCTCCACCATGTTCCGCATTCAATATAGAGCATGCCTACAATTGTGAACAGCGGGAGACGGGCGAGGTCGAGCGTGCCTGAGGTTGTGAACCGGGCGCGATGGCCGGTCGAGAGAGTGAAGGAATGAGCGAGCCTGAAGAAACCGTAAAGAACCTGGAGCTGGATTTTTCGGTCAAGGACCCGGTTTGCGGCATGGTGGTCGATCCGCCGCAAGCGCGGGGTAAGGCGAAGTATCAGGGAGACACTTATTTTTTCTGTTCGCCAGGATGCATGCAGAAATTCAACGCCGCTCCGGCAAAGTATGCGCCGGTATCGACCGGGGGTGAGATTGCACCCGTAGCGGCGGCTGCGGCCGAGCCCAAGAAGTTCGACAAAGACCCGGTCTGCGGCATGAGGGTCGATCCCTCGCAAGCCACCTCGTCAGCCGAATACGAGCACAAGCTGTATCACTTTTGCTCGCGCGGGTGCGCGGAGAAGTTTCAGCGCGATCCGCAAAAGTATCTTTCGCCGGCGCACCGGCCTGCAGGCATGTCGGGCACGGTGCAGATCGGTGGAATCGCGACAGCTAAGGCCGCTCCGGCACGTCAGCAGGAAAAAGATCCGGTCTGCGGGATGAACGTGGATGCAGCCCAGGCGGCTGCGACCGTCGTCCACAACAGCAAAACTTACTACTTCTGCTCGGGCGGTTGCGGAGAAAAGTTCAAAGCCGATCCGGAGAAGTATCTGTCGCGAGTGAAGACCGGTGCGGCTGAAAAGTCGAGCGCCAGTCTGGTCGCGGGTCAATCCTCCTCCGTTGCTGGCGAAGAGCGAAAAGCGAAAAGCGCAGAGCGTGGCGCTTACGTTTGTCCCATGGATCCCGAAATCCGGCAGGACCATCCTGGCGCTTGCCCCAAATGCGGCATGGCGCTGGAGCGGGATGTTCCTATCGCAGCGGGCAAAACGCAATGGACTTGTCCGATGCATCCCGAGATTGTGCGCGACGGTCCGGGCGCGTGTCCGATCTGCGGCATGGCACTGGAGCCGATGACCGCAACCGCAGCGGAAGAAGAGAATCCGGAGCTGCGGCAGATGACGCGGCGCTTCTGGATCAGCGTGGTGCTGGGAGTTCCGCTGGTGGCGCTGGCGATGTTGCGCATGAGTCCGTTGATGCACCTGCTCACGCCGCGGATGGCAACCTGGATTGAGTTTGCCCTGGCGACGCCGGTGGTGCTGTGGTGCGGCTGGCCGTTCTTCGAGCGCGGCTGGGCGTCGGTCAAGTTCCGCAGTCCGAACATGTTCACCCTGATCGCGATGGGCGTAGGCGTGGCGTACGTCTACAGCGCGGTCGCTACCATTCTGCCGGGAATTTTTCCGCCGTCGATGCGCGGCATGGGCGGACAGCCAGAAGTGTATTTCGAAGCGGCGGCGGCGATCATTGTGCTCGTGCTGCTGGGGCAGGTGCTGGAACTGAAAGCGCGCAGCCGCACCAGCAGCGCCATTCGCGCGCTGCTCGATCTGTCGCCCAAGCTGGCGCGCATCATGCGCGATGATGGCAGCGAGTACGACGTGACCCTGGATCAGGTGAAGGTGGGCGACCAGTTGCGGGTGCGTCCCGGAGAAAAAATTCCGGTGGACGGAACCGTGGTCGACGGGCTGAGTTCGGTGGACGAGTCGATGGTGACCGGCGAGTCGATACCGATCGAGAAGCATTCCGGCGACAAAGTTATCGGCGCGACTGTGAACGGCACCGGCTGGCTGCTGATGCGGGCCGAGCGCGTGGGCAGCGAAACCATGCTGGCGCAGATTGTGCAGATGGTGAGCCAGGCGCAACGCAGCCGCGCTCCGATTCAGCGGCTGGCCGATAAAGTCGCGGCATGGTTTGTTCCTGCCGTGCTGGCGGCGGCGGTGATTACGTTTGTAGTTTGGCTGATCAAGGGGCCCGAGCCGCATCTGGCGAACGCGATCGTCAATGCAGTTGCAGTGCTGATCATCGCTTGCCCTTGTGCGCTCGGACTGGCGACACCGGTCGCGATCATGGTGGGCACGGGACGCGGGGCGCGCGCCGGTGTGCTGATCAAGAATGCAGAGGCGCTGGAAACGTTGCAGAAGGTCGACACTCTGGCGCTGGACAAAACCGGAACGCTGACCCAGGGCAAGCCGGAACTGATGTCGGTGGTTGCGGTGGGCGGCGAGACCGAGGAGCGCGTGGTGCGGCTGGTGGCAAGTCTGGAGCGTGGAAGCGAGCATCCGCTGGCGGCAGCCGTGGTCGAAGCGGCGCAGGCGAATGGGATGTCGTTAATTCCGGCTGACGAGTTTCGCTCACTGACCGGACGTGGTGTGGTTGGCAGAGTTGGCGGTCATGAAGTGGCGGCCGGAAATGAAAGTCTGCTGGAAGAATTGAACATCGATGCGGCGGAGCTGAAGTCGAAAGCCGAGAGCCTGCGCAATCAGGGACAGACGGTGGTGTTCGCCGCGGTCGATGGACGCGCTGCGGGGATTCTCGGCATTGCCGATCCAGTCAAGCCGGAAGCCGCGCAGGCGATTCGCGATCTGCGCAGTCAGGGCTTGCGCGTGGTCATGATTACCGGCGACAGCGAGACTACCGCGAAGGCGGTGGCACAGCAAGTAGGTATTGACGATTTCGAAGCCGGTGTTCTGCCCGCGCACAAGGTCGAGGTGGTAAAGAAACTTCAGCAGCAGGGGCGAGTGGTCGCGATGGCCGGCGATGGGGTTAACGACGCACCCGCACTGGCCCAGGCGCAAGTCGGGATCGCGATGGGGACGGGGACGGATGTCGCCATGGATAGCGCCGGCATCACGCTGCTGAAAGGCGATCTGGCGGCCCTGGTGCGGGCGCGCAAGTTGAGCCGCGCGGTGATGCGCAACATACGCGAGAACCTGTTCTTCGCGTTCGTGTACAACTCGGTGGGCGTGCCGATTGCGGCGGGGATTCTGTATCCCAAGTTCGGCATTCTGCTGAGTCCGATTATTGCGGCGGCCGCTATGAGCTTCAGTTCGGTGTCGGTGATCAGCAATGCGCTACGGCTAAGGCGAGTGAAGCTGTAGTTTTTCGGCACTAGTGGATTATGGCGGTCGGGGAGAGCAGATCCCTCGCGGGCCAAAGCCCGCTGGTGATGACAAAAATGAGGAGTTTGCTGCGGCCTAGCTTAAAGCTGCGCCCCTTCGAAACCTGGTGTTCCTTGTTGCCAGCGGTTCGCCAGCGCAATTCTGCGCATCTCTTGTTAAAGTAAAGAGAACGCCACCCCACGATGTCCTCGGTCACGACCAGTTCGCCGGCGATCACGCGTTGTCAGACCTGTGGCAAGGAGATTCCTTCCGGCGCCGACAGTTGTCCGGCTTGCGGGCGCAACCAGGGTGCGGGCTCTCCGCGCATGACGCTGGCCATCACGCTGTTTCTGATTTTCGCCGGCTTCGCGCTAACCCAATACATCGTCCAGCGGCACCGGGCTACGGAAGCGTCTCTGGCAAAACGCTGGTTCCACCGGGGCAACGAGGCCATGCAAGTTAATCTGCCGTCGCTGGCAGCCGAGGACTATCGCACCGCTCTGACCTACGATCGCGAAAATGATGAGTACCGTCTGCGGCTGGCGCAAGCGTTGCTCGCTGCCAATCGCTTGAACGAGGCTCGCTCTCATCTGGAGAGTCTTTGGGAAGAAGAGCCGGCCAGTGGCGAAGTCAACCTGGCCCTGGCGCGACTGCATGTCCGCCGCGGCGACAGCGCCCGAGCCATCCGTTTTTACAACAACGCCATCAATGGTGTGTGGGAGGAGCAGCCGCGACAGCAGCGCATTGCGGCCCGCTTCGAACTGGTGCGCTATCTGATGCAGCAGCACGACCTGGCCCAGGCGCAGGCGGAGTTAATGGCGCTGCAGGCGGACGGACCGCCCGATCCCTCGGACCAGCTTCTGCTGGGACAAAAGTTTCTCCAGGTGAACGACCCGAAGCACGCGATCGAGGCGTACGACACGGTTCTCAACAACGATTCCCACAACGCCGACGCCTGGCTGGGCAAGGGACTGGCGGCGCTTCAGCTGGGCGATTATCCGCAGGCGGAGCAAGCGCTGGCCACGGCGTTGGAACGTGATCCTCATTTGGAGCAAGCCCGCCAGCAGCTTGAGCTGGTGCGCGAGATACTGCGCATCGATCCCAATTTACGTGGACTCTCGCTGGCCGACCGCACCAAACGCGTAGCCGAGGCCTTCCGCGCCGCCCTCAAACGCCTGACAGGTTGTGCGGCCAAGCAAGGCTACAGCCTGGCGGGACTGGAAAGTGCCAAGCCGGGCGCCAAGGGATCTGCCGCAGCCCCCGCTACTTCGATGGAGGCAACCACACCGGCAGCCGACGACCTGCAACAGATCTACACCAGCGGCTTGCAAAAACAAGCGAGCGCCACTGAAGCGGCACTGCGCAGGAATCCCGATGCCCTGGAGCCCACCATGCAATACGTCTATGACGTCGAGCACACGACGGCGTCGATTTGCCCGGCAACCGAGTTAACCGATCGCGCCCTGCTGACCCTGGCGCAACATGAGAGTGAGACGGTGAAATGAGCCCGACTGAGCCGGTCGTCGTCAAACCGAAAGATGCCAGCGGGATCAAGCCGGCGGTTTCCACTCCGACTCGCCGTCAATACTGGAGCAGCCTGCGCACCATGCTGTCGCCGCAACGCTTCAGTCTGCGCGAAGAGCAGTTCTTCCTGTTGCTGGCAGTATTGATCGGCATTGGCTCGGGATTAGCCGTCGTCTGCTTCCGCATGTCGATTGAGTATTTGAAATTGCATTTGCTGGGCAGCGGATTGCAACCCTCGGTGCCGCGGGTCTTTGTGGCTCCCATGCTGACCGGCCTGGTCATTGCATTTCTGGTCATCCGATTTTTTCCGCGTGCTCGCGGCAGCGGCGTCAACCAGACCAAGGCTGCACTCTACATTTACGACGGCTACATTCCGATGCCGACGGTCATCGGAAAATTCATCACCAGCGCGCTGGCCATCGGCAGCGGACAATCGCTGGGCCCGGAAGATCCATCGCTGCAGATTGGCGCTGGCATCGCCTCGGCGCTGGGCCGGCGCCTGAAGCTGTCACGCGAGAAGCTGCGGCTGATCGCTCCCGTGGGCGCTGCCGCAGGATTGGCCGCCGCATTCAACGCTCCCATCACGGCCGTACTGTTCGTCATCGAGGAAGTCATCGGCCGCTGGACTGCCGGCATTCTGGGCGCGGTGGTGTTGTCGGCGATCTCCAGCGCCGTGATCGAGCGTTGGTTCCTGGGCGATGAGCCGCTGTTTCGCGTTCCCGCATACCATCTAGAACACGCCGGCGAGTTGGGAGCGTACGCCAGCCTGGGCGTGATCGGCGGCTTCGCCTCGCTGGCCTTCGTCAAATACATTACCTATCTGCGGCCGCGGCTTCGCCAGCTTCCATCGTGGACACAATATTTCCAGCCCGCGGCTGCGGGTTTGTTGATCGGCTTGATTGGTATCAAGTTTCCCCAGGTGATGGGCGCTGGTTACAGCTATATGGATCAGGCCATGCACGAGCAGTACACCTGGCAGATACTGGCCATCCTGGGTGCGCTGAAGATCGTGACTACCGGCTTGTCCTTCAGCAGCGGGACGCCGGGCGGACTGTTTGCTCCGGTGCTGTTCATGGGCGCCATGATTGGGGGCGCGGTGGGCATGGCGGAGCGGCAGATCGTTCCGCAGCTGGCCATTCCAGTGGGAGCCTACGCGCTGGTCGGCATGGGCACGCTGTTTGCCGGAATTCTGCGAGCACCGATGACGTCGGTGTTCATGATTCTGGAGGTCAGCGGCAATTACAGCATCATCGTGCCCGTAATCCTGTCGAATACGATTGCCTATTTCATCTCGCGAACGTTCCAGCCTACGCCGATTTTCGATCTGCTTTCGCGACAGGATGGGCTTGACCTGCCGTCGCTGGAAGAGGAGCGCGAAGTCCCTTTACTGCGCGTAGAAGACGCCATGCGTCCACCGCTGGGGCAAACCCTCACCGGCAAGTTGCCATTGCATGAAGCCCAGCAACGAGTGCAGGGTTCGGCGCAGGATTATTTTGTGGTAGGGATGGGCGGCGACGAGTGGTCGGGCATCAGCCGCGCGGTGCTGCTGGATATGATTCCGAATTCCGACATTCCGCTCGCGCGAGTGCTTACCGATCGAATTCCCTATCTTCATCCCGATCACCCGCTGGACACCGCACTTCGCCTGATGGGCGGGCGTCCGTTGTTGCCGGTGGTGCATCGCGCCCATGTGCAGCGACTGTTGGGCGTGGTTTCGCTCGACGATGTCATGCGCGCCTATCGCGGCGCAGGCATCAGCGAATCGCATCCCGAACCGGCGCCCGTCGTCCCCTGAAGATTGCCAGGATTCTGGACGGACAGTTCCGGTTCCACATTGGTGCCTATTTCTGGGACTAAAGCGTGTTTTTACTTGACCGAAGCGACGGGTTTTCCTATGCTTGCCAATCGAATCAGCTTTGTGGCAAACCAGCCAATTCTCAAAGCAAGTAGGTACTTGCTCTCAGCCTCCGCGCAAAGTGTCATAGGGAGCGCGGCTTTAGGGGACTGGCGATAGCTTCCATGCGCGGCTGAGAAGTGCGCGGTTGCAGTTCTGAGAGTCTGAAAAGAACGTTAACCCCTCTCACTGAGGATGGCGAAGCCTTGTCTGTTACCGAACACAGTTCTGAGACCACGGAAACAAAGCCCAGTCCGAGTCAGCCCCAGACCAGCTCGGGCGATCCCTCGGAGTGGTTTGCAGCCTATACCGTGCCGCGGCACGAAAAGGCGGTTGGCCGGCAGTTTGAGGCGCGCCACATTCGGTCGTTCCTGCCGTTGTACCGGGTGTCACGGCGCTGGAAGAATGGCTGCAAAGTCATCGTCGAGCAGCCGCTTTTCCCCAGCTACATTTTTGTTTGTATCGACCGGCGCGAGTCAGTGAAGGTACTGCAAGTGCCCGGCGTGCTGAACATCGTAAGCGCCGGACGCGAACTGGCGCCGCTTCCCACCTCGGAAGTGGAAGCGCTGCGTGCCGGGCTGCCGCTGCGGCATTTTGAGCCTCACTCCTATCTGGTGGTGGGAGAAAAAGTGCGCATCATCGCAGGATCGTTTGCGGGCATGTCCGGAGTGCTGGTTCGCAAGAAAAACAATCTCCGGGTGGTGCTGACTCTGGATCTCATCCGGCAGAGCTTTGCCGTGGAAGTGGGTATCGACGAGATCGAGCCCCTGAAGCAGTAACCGGCCTCCTTCCTTCCATTTCAACTAAAGGATCGATTGTCCGTGAAAAAGGCAGCGGGAAGAAGTGTAACTGCGGTGCGCATCGTCGAGGCGGCGGTTCAGCTTTTCTCCCGCAGAGGGTATAAGGGAACCAGCACCCGGGAGATTGCTCATTTGGCCGGGGTGAATGAGGCTACACTGTTCCGGTATTTTCCCCGGAAGGCCAGCCTGTTCTGGACCGCGACCGAATCCCGGCTGAACCGTTTAAAGTTGGGACGGGAATTACAGAACGGCATGGCCGCCGACGTGGATCCGGAAATTATTGTGCCCATGCTGGTGGAATTTGTGGTGGAGAACATGGCGCAATCTCCGGAACTGATGCGCTTGCTTTATGTCGCTGGATTTGAGTTGCCCGGCGCCGATCGCATGTTTCGCGAACATCTGGGACCGATCTTCGATTCGGTGAACGCCTACTTCGGCCGCTGTGCCGCCCGGGGTGCGATTGGCGATCTGGAGCCCACCTTCGCAACCTTGGGATTAGCGGGAGCGGTAAGCGCCCACTGCAACCTGCACCAATTGTTTACTGGCAGGGATTTGCCCTGGGACGTGCGAGCGGTGGCGCCAGCCTATGCGCAGTTCTGGCTGAACGCGTTGCGGCAGCCAGTGCCGGTGTCGCGGACCGCAGATACATAAGCCAGTTGCCGGAGATCACGCATGAACTACAAAGCGCGAAGGGCTCATGGCTTGTCATGGCCGCTGCGATTCGGTTTTCTGTCAGCTTGCAATTTTGGAGAATGCATTTGAAATCTCTGCGGAGAGACCACGGTTCGCTAACAAAATGGAATTCAGACTATTGCCGCCGCAGCCGCGGTTATCGATGGACCCTGCTGATCGCGCTGCTGGCATTTTTCGCCATCGGGGCGGGCGCGCAGCAGGATCCGGCAGCCTACCAGCAGCCGCAAACCCAGCAGAAACCCAAAAATCCGCCTGACAGTCCGTCGACGACTGAGCCAATGCCGGCGGGCGCGCCAACGCCGGCCGCTGATCAACCGGCTTCTCCGGTGGTGGTGCTAGACGATACTCACACTCTTCCCTCCGGCAATACCAAGACACCGTCCGAGCCAGCCTCGCCCCTAACCATCAAGCCGGTTGAGCTGACGGATTTTCAGCGTCTGGTGCAGACGTCTTTGGGCAAGGTGTTGCCCGTTTACGGCGAGAGCCTGTTTGACAATGTGCCCACCACGTTTGCTCCCATCGACCGCGTGCCGGTTACGGCCGACTACGTTATCGGTCCGGGGGATGAGTTGTTGATTCGCGCCTGGGGTCAGATCGATCTGGATGTTCACACCCGCGTCGACAGAAACGGCGCCATCTATGTTCCCAAGGTTGGCAATCTGAATGTCGCCGGCCTTCAATACGATCAGCTACAAGGCTTCCTCAAGGCGCACATCGGGCGCATTTATCAAAACTTTGATCTCAATGTCTCCATGGGAGAATTGCGCTCGATCGATGTTTACGTGGTCGGCCAGGCGCGCCGTCCCGGCCGCTACACGGTCAGCTCACTGAGCACTCTGGCCAACGCCATTTTCGCATCCGGCGGTCCTTCTCCCAGCGGGTCCATGCGGCACATCGAACTCAAGCGCGCCAAGAGTGTGATCAGCAACTTCGATCTCTACGATCTGCTGCTGAAGGGAGACAAGAGCAAAGACGTTTTGCTGTTGCCTGAAGACGTGATCTACATCGCACCCATTGGGCCGCAGGTGGCGATGGGCGGGCAGGTCAATGTCCCGGCCATCTACGAACTCAAAACCGAGACCAGCCTGGGAGAAGTTCTGCAACTGGCCGGCGGCCTTTCGACCACCGCCGCCGGAGCGCAGGTATTTATCGAGCAGATCAAGAACCGGAAGGATCGCAGTATCGAGGAAGTCGCCTTGGATACGCCCGGCCTGGCCCATCCCTTGAAGGATGGAGACATCCTCAACTTCACTCTCATCTCTCCGCATTTCGAAAATTCGGTGACCTTGCGCGGCAATGTAGCTTCTCCCGGGCGCTATCCCTGGCACGAAGGCATGCGGATCACCGACCTGATTCCCAATCGCGAGTTTCTGATCACTACTGAATACTGGAAGCAGCAGAATGCCATCACCCTCCAGACCCAGACCACCGGTGGCCGGGTGAGTGCGGAACTTAACGATATCAAACGCAACGCTCCGGAAATTAATTGGGACTACGCGGTGATTCAGCGCATGAGTTCGAGCGATCTTTCTACGGAATTGTTACCGTTTAATCTGGGAAAAGTGGTGCTGGAACATGACCCCTCGGCCAACCTGCCGTTGCAGGCGGGCGACATTGTCACCATCTTCTCGCAAGCCGATCTGCGAGTGCCGCGGGAGCAACAGACCAAGCTGGTCAGACTGGAAGGCGAGTTTAGCGCTGCCGGCATCTATCGCGTGGCGCCGGGTGAAAAGCTTCAGGACCTGGTGATTCGCGCGGGAGGCCTGGCTTCGTCGGCGTATCTTTATGCCTCGGTCTTCACCCGCGAATCCACTCGGGTGCAGCAGCAGGAACGGCTGGACATGGTGATCGCGCAGATGGAGCGCGACATTGCGCGGCAGGCGGCGCAGTCGGCACAAAACGCCAAGACCGCCGACGAAGCTGCCGCGGCCAAAGCCGCTCTGGATGCGCAGCGCGCCAGCCTGGATAAGCTGCGTCAGTTGCGGGCGGATGGACGCATTGTGCTGAATATCCATCCCAACGACGAGAACGTCGCGGCCATACCGGAAATTCCGCTGGAGGACGGCGATACTTTCTACGTGCCCAGCCGGCCCATCGTGGTCAGTGTGGTGGGCGACGTCTACAACCAGGGGTCGTTCATGCAGCAGCCGGGCAAGACGGTGTCGACGTACTTGCGCAGCGCCGGCGGCCCGACTCGCAATGCGGACAAAGGAAGGATCTTCGTGGTTCGTGCCAACGGAGCGGTGGTCAGCAAAGATGCGGCTTCCGGCTTCTGGTCGGGAGGCTTCGACAGCATGGTGTTGATGCCGGGCGATGCGGTGGTGGTTCCGGAAAACCTGAATCCTGGCGGCGGTTTGCGCGCCTTCAAAGACTGGTCGCAGATTCTGTTCAACTTCGGATTGGCGGCGGCCGCAGTCAAGGTGCTGAGCCCATAGCGAAACTCTGCTTAAGCCTGGTTTGAAGGGGTCGCCCTTCAGAGACTGTGTCGCGACTGCCAAACGGAATTTGCGGTGGGGCAAACGCGTCGAAATCATCTTCCGCCAGCCGCGCAGGGGCGATATTGTTTTAGCCGCGGGCGTGAGAGGCTGTTACGAAAGTCGGTCCACGCTGGCATCGGTGGAACAAACCGCGCGAAATCGAGTGCCGAAGGCACGGCATAATCTAGCCCAGCGCGGAGCCGAAGGCGGAGTGCTGGGTAAGGTGGGAAATGAAGCTGAGTCCCGTAGGGACGACAGAGGTTCTCAAGCAGACACTTCAGGCCGTCCGTTAAGTGCTCGCAAAATCATGCGACTTTACAGTCTGCTGAAAAACTCGATGAGAGAACGGTTCGGGTAGTGCGGCGCTTCAGCGCCGCGTATAAGCCCTTTGTTTTTGTCGTCACGAGCCGGCTTTAGCCGGCGAGGGATCTGCTCTTTTGAGTTGCAAACTGTTTAGCCGCCGCGGGACTTCGCTTTGACCCGACCAGAGTTTCCCTGAGGTTGCGGATTGCATTTGATGTCATCATGGACGTGCCGTTATGCGTGAGAGTTCCAATCGAACCGAGATGGATCGAGATATAGAGGACCAGGTTGCGAAGCTGGAGCCTGAGGTCGCCGGCGGCCGCGAGGTCGATCTGATCGATCTGTTATTACTGCTGTCGCAAAACAAGAAGGTGATTCTTCAGATCACGATTGCCGTCGCGGTGCTGGCGGTGATTGTGTCCCTGCTGCTTCCCAGGATGTACACGGCGACCGCGACCATCCTGCCACCGCAGGAAAGTCAATCCACTTTGAGCTCGATGCTGGGCCAGTTCGGCGCCATCAGTGGATTGTCGAGCCGGGACCTGGGCTTGAAAAATCCTTCCGACTTGTTCGTGGCCATGTTGAAGAGCCGTTCCATTCAAGACCAGATTGTCGACAGCTTCGATCTGCGCAAGGTTTACGGCGTCAAGACCATTCAGGGAGCGCGCACAACGCTGGACGGCCGCAGCCAGATTACAGCCGGCGATGAGGGTTTGATCACCATCGCGGTGAGCGACCGCGATCCCAATCGCGCCGCTGCCCTGGCCAATGCTTATGTCGACGGACTGCATTCTCTGAATGAACATCTGGCGATTTCCGAGGCGGCGCAACGGCGCTTGTTCTATCAGCAAAAGCTGGATGCCGAACGCGAAGATTTGTCGCGCGCCGATCTGGCGCTGCGCCAGGTGCAGGAAGCCAGCGGCCTGGTCCAGCCCGATGCTCAGGGGCGGGCGATTGTCGATGCGGTTGCCAATACTCAGGCGCAGGTGGCGATTCAGGAAGTCAAGCTGCAGGCGATGCGCACGTACGCAACGGAAAACAATCCTGACCTGAAGCGCGCCGAACAGGAACTGGCCGGCCTGCGAGCCGAGTTAGCCAAACTGGAGCGCAGTACGGGACAGCTGGGCAACGGAAATCTGGAAGTGCCAACTCGCCGCCTGCCCGAAGTCGAACTCGACTACCTGCGGCGGATGCGGGACGTGAAATATCATGAGTCGGTGTATGAGTTCCTGAGCAAGCAGTTGGAGGCGGCGCGAATTGATGAAGCCAAAGACGCCGTCATCGTGCAGGTGGTCGACAAGGCCGTGCCGCCGGAAAAGAAGTCGAGCCCCCGGCGCACGCTGATCGTATTGGTTTCCACGGTCCTGGCTTTCGTGCTTGCCTGTTTTGGCGTGCTGCTGGTCGCAGCCTTCCAACGTAAAGAGCGAGATCCGAATGATCGCGCCCGGCTGGACTTGCTGCGACGTTCGCTGAAATTTGGATCGTAAAGGCAAACGGTTCTCAGCGCGCGAGGGACGAACCCAAAACGATTTTTAACGCAACGCCGCTGCAACGGCTTTGCAAAGCAATCTTGTGAGCCATCTGCATCCATTGCGCATTCTGAAAAACGCCGGCGCCAATGTGGCGCGCGGTGTAGCTGCCGCGTTGGTGGCTGTGGTGTTGCCGCCCGTGCTGACCCGCAGCCTGTCTCCAGCGGCGTATGGCGCCTGGGCCCTGGTTTTGCAGTTGAGCGCCTACATTGTCTATCTCGACTTCGGCATTCAGACGGCGGTTGGGCGTTTTGTAGCTTACGGCCAGGAACGATCCGATCGCGGCTATTGCGATCGCATGGTCAGCACGGCGGTCGCGGCACTAGCCGTAGCTGGGCTGCTGGGATTGACGGCTGCTGGCGGCGCAGCGTTCCTGCTTCCGCGATTATTCCATCAGATGCCGGCGGCGCTGTTGGCTCCAGCCCGAGCCGCAGTGGTGTTGGTTGCCGGATCGCTAGCCATTGGACTTCCCTTTGCTGCTTTCAACGGCGTGTTCGTAGGCTTGCATCGCTACGATATCCCGGCGCTCACCGTGGGAGGCTCGCGAATCCTGAGCGCGGTGTTTCTGGTGCTGGTGGTGCGGCGCGGCGGCAGCCTGCTGGAGATGGGCGTCGCCGTGGCGGTGGTGAATCTGATCAGCTACGCGCTGCAATACGGGCTGGTGCGCAAGCTGGCAATGGGCATCCGCTTGAGGCTGAGTTCGATCACCCGCGACGCCTGGCGCGAGCTATTCCACTATTGCTTCAGTCTGTCCATCTGGTCGTTCTCGGGACTGCTGGTGGCCGGCGTCGATCTGGTTCTGGTCGGCTTCTTCCAATACCAGGAGGTCGCTTACTACGCCGTGGCGTCGACCCTGGTGCTGTTTCTGGCTGGACTGCAAAGCGCCATCTTCAACGCTCTACTGTCACCGGCAGCGGCGCTGCATGCGCGCGGCAGCTCAAGCGCTTTAGGGCGGATGCTGGTCACCAGCACGCGCTATGGAACGTTCCTGTTGCTCCTGACCGGAATACCGCTGCTGCTCTGGGCTCCCGGCATCCTGCGAGTTTGGGTAGGGCCGGTCTACGCCGCGCATGGCGCTCTCTACTTGCGGATCCTGGTGATCGCCAACATGATTCGCCTGTCAGCAACACCGTACTCAGTGCTGCTGATGGGAACCGCGCAGCAGAAACTAGCCATCGGCTCGCCCGTATTGGAAGGAGTCACCAACCTTGTAGTCAGCTTGGTCGGCGGATACTGGTTTGGAGCCGTCGGCATTGCCGTGGGCACGCTGGTGGGCGCGATTGTCGGCGTGCTGGTGCATTTCGTGCGCAATCTGCAGCGCACCACCGAAATCCGAATCTCCACCCGCGAGTTTCTGCGCGATGGCCTGATGCGGCCGGTGGTTTGCGTGGTGCCGTTGCTGGCTTGCGCGGCTTGGCTGGCGGCTGCCAGCAAATCGTTGCTGTCGGTGATGGTATTGCTGTCCGCCTTTTTGTTGACCGGCTTGCTGGCCTGGAGATGCGGCGTGCTGGAAAGCGAACGCCAGTGGTTGAAGGCGCGTATGCTGCGGAGCGTTCGTTGACTATGCCGGAACAACAGATCGGCGTGGTGACGGTTACCTACAATAGCGGTCGGGTGATTTCCGAGTTTTTGCAATGCCTGCTGGCCCAGACGCATCGCCGATTTGTGTTGTACGTGGTCGACAACGCTTCGCGCGACAATACTCTGGAACAGGTGAAGGTCCTCAGCGATGCTCGCATCGTGCTGATCGAGAACGCGCAGAATCTGGGCTTCGCCGCCGGCGTCAATCAGGGGATTCGGGCGGCGCTGGAATCGGGTTGCGATTCAATCCTCATCATCAACAATGACACGGCGTTCCAGCCGCAGCTCATCGCCAGGCTGCTGGCGGGAATGCTGAAACACGGCTGCCAGATGGCTGCGCCCAAGATGCTGTTCTATCAGGACCCCAGTCGAATCTGGGCGGCGGGCGGCTCCATTGCCTGGACGCGGGGACTGCGGCCAAAACACTTTGGCTACGGCCAGACTGATCGCGGACAGTTCGACCAAGCGAGGATCGTGACGTTTGCGCCGCTGTGTTGCACCTTGATTTCGGCGGACGTCTTCCGGCGCGTGGGCTTGCTGGACAGCCAGTACTTTGTGTATTTCGAAGATATCGACTTCATGTATCGGGCGCGGAAGGCCGGCGTCAAGCTGATTTATTTGCCCGATGCCGTTTTGCGGCACCATCGCCACGCCTTGACCGGGGGCGCGAAGTCGGAATTCACCATTCGCCAGAGCACGAAGAATTATTTTTACTTTCTGCTGAAACACTTTGGCTTCTGGAAGAGTCTGCCGCTACTGATAGCCAATCAGGCTTACTTCACCGCGCGGCTGTCATTGGGGCTCGATTCATGGTCGGTTTACCGTCTGAAGCAAGCCGCCTTCCGCGAGGCCTTCGGCTTGTACCGGCAATGGAGGATCGGGGTCAATGCTCCGGTGGCCGCTTGATGGTGTTGGTTGTAAGCGGACATTGCGCGTCGCGACCTTGAAGGGGCGTAGCTTTAGCTATGCGGTACAAGCCCTTAGTTTGTCATCCCGAGGAGGCCTTCAGGCCGACGAGGGATCTGCTTTTCCGGGTTTTTCACGAACCTATGAGGCCAGGCCCTGATACAAAGCGTCCGCTTCACGCGATTATGAAAGATGTTCCCGCAACCCGGGTGGTGCAGAGTTCGATGGGTGCAATCGTGATGAGGACGCCTCTACGTGGCTGACTTGCTTCTTCTCATCGCCGTCGCCTTGCCCTGCCTCTACACCTACAGGCGATGCGTGTTCCAGGGACGACTGGAGATCAATCACGTTGCCACCTTCAGCTTCGGATTCCTGTTCTACTGGATCACTCCCTTGGCGGTCAGGATCTTTGCCGAGCGTTTGGATTTTCCGCTGTCATCCACCTGGGCGGCCCTGTTTCGCGAAAAGTTGATCGTTCCCTATGCCTTGTCGTGCGTAGCTTTGTACCTCTGCTTCGCGGTGGGCGACTGGCTGGGCAGCCGCTGGTTCCGCATCGCGAAACTACCCCGGAAGCAGCCGCGAGTGCCGCGCCTGGTATTGTCGCTGGTTACGGCAGGCGCTTGCGGGATGCTGGTTTATACCGCGCTAGTGTTTCGTGCGGCCTTGCTTCGCACCGCCGGTCCGGGAGATATTCCCGCGCAAACGGCTCGCGGGGCGGTGACCGCCTACGTTATTTTGCTGTGCCTGGTCGCGATCATGTTTACCATCGATCGCCCCCAGATTTCCTGGAGCAGACGCCTGCGTACTCCCTATTTCCTGCTGCTCATCGTGGGCAGCGCATTGTTGCTGCGCCTGGGAAGCCGCCTGTATGTAGCATCGTTTCTGGTGATGTTCGCCGTCTATCAAAGCTGCTTCCACCGGCGATTCAAGCTGCGCACGGTGATCGCCGGCGGAATCGCGCTGGCCCTGTTTTTTGGCGCTGTCGGCATGTGGCGCCAGCAGGGAGAGATCAGCGGCGCGCTGTTCAATGTAGTGGAAGAACCGATGTTGAGCAGCATCGCCGTGGTGCATCATTTGCGCTACAAAGGGATTGCCTGGATCAACACTCCAGATCAGCTGGGAAGAGATTTTCGCAACCTGATTCCCACCATACTTCTGCCCAACAAATTTGCTACCTCGAAAAAGCCGGACGCCTATACTCCGGTGGGCTCGCTGAACTCGTATGTATCGTTCAACCTGAATTTCGGCATCCTGGGCTCGGCGGTATTCTTGCTGCTGTGGCCGATGCTGTTTCGTTATCTCCGCAGCCGATCGGCCAATACGCTGTTTGCAACGATGTATGTCATGTGCTCGGGATGGCTGGCATTCACCTTCTTCCGCGATCCGTTCTCCATCTCGCTGATCAAGGCCATCCTGCAGGATTCCATCATCATGCCGGCGCTGATTGTGGCCTTCGGCTGGTTGTTGTCGGCGGCCTGCGCGCCCGCCCACAATGTCGGCGGCCCGCTGCCGGAGCCGCGAATGGAAACGCTGTAGGCTGCACCCGGCGATGCGGATTCTCTACGATCATCAACTTTTTTCCCGGCAGAGCGCGGGAGGAGCGTCGCGATATTTCTTTGAACTACTGCGCTATGTTGCCCAAGTTCCCGAGGTCGAGGCCGAACTGCTCATGGGAATGCAACACTCCGCTTATCCTCTGCGCCAGCTGGCGTCGGCCAATCTCCGGGTCACCGGCGTGGACGGGCCAGCGCTTCCCGGAATCTGGCTCTACCTGGCCAATGAAGCCCTGAGCAACGTGCTGGGCGGACTGCGCGGAACCATGGATATCTACCATCCCACGCTTTACCGCCAGTTGCCCATGGTGCGCACTCGCCGGGTTGTGGCTACTCATCACGACTGCACTCAGGAACGTTTTCCCCGGGAATTTCGATATGCCGATAAGGTCAGGCGGGCCAAAAAGTCGCTGTACGAACGAGCCGATGCCATCCTCTGCGTCTCGGAATTTTGCCGGAAGGAGCTGTTGGAGTTTTATGACATCGACCGCTCCAAGACTCACGTCATTCATCACGGGCTATCCCAGTTGCCGCGCTCCCCGCAGGCAGCGCGCAGCTTGCAACAACATCTGCGCAATGACTATCTGCTCTATGTTGGCTCGCGGGCCAGCTATAAAAACTTCCACGGGTTGTTGCAGGCATTTCGTGAAACCGGTCTAGCCGAATCGTTCGATCTGCTAACCCTGGGCGGTGGAGCGCTCACCACTGCCGAACAAAGCCTGATCGCGCAGCTCGGACTCACGCAGAGCGTCATCTGCCTGCCTCTGGTTTCCGACGAACTGCTGGCCGAGGCTTACGCCGGGGCCAGGCTTTTCGTGTATCCCTCGTTGAGCGAAGGCTTTGGGTTTCCGCCGCTGGAAGCCATGTCGCTGGATTGTCCGGTGCTGGCCAGCCGAGTTTCGTCGATTCCCGAAGTCTGTCAGGACGCTCCGTTCTACTTCGATCCCGCCGATCAAAACTCGTTTGCCGGCGAGCTGCTGCGGGCGATGAACGACGAGCCCGCCCGGCAGCGGGTAATCGCGCGCGGCCGGGAAGTGGCGGCGCAATATAGTTGGGAAAAGTGCGGCCGGGAAACACTGGCCGTCTATCGCCAGTGTCAGTGACCCGGTGGTAATTCGGGAGCGAGCGAAACGGTTGCTCCCAGGAACCGCAGCAGGGCATTCTTCTAGGACATGTCTGGTCTGAAGGAATTGTTGTACAGCGATCTCGCGCGCCAATACGAACTGGAAGGCAGGCCCGAGGTTCGGCCAAATCTCTTTCGCTTTCTCGGACGGCTATTGCACTTCAAGTATCTTCCCAATGTCATCTTTCGCACCAGCCGGGCGGCGCTGCTGGCCGGCATTCCGCTAGTGCCCTGGGCTCTGATGTATTTGAACCTTGTATTGTTTGGGGTGGAGGTGACGCCCAAATGTGAAATTGGCCCAGGATTTTACCTTCCTCACCCCGTGGGTTGTGTGATTGGCGCTTGGCGGATCGGGGCCAACGTAACCATGTTTCAGGGCGTTGGTCTGGGAGCGGTGAACGACATGGGGTTTCACCAGGAGCTGCGTTGCGAGATTGGAAATAACGTTATTCTGGGCACTGGCTGTAAAGTGATGGGCCCCTATTCAGTAGGGGACAATGTCAAGGTCGGCGCCAATTCCGTGATTACCCATTCGGTGGAAGCCAATCAAACTGTGGTTGGGCTTCCTGCCAGACCGGTGCAGGCAAGAAAGCTGGAGTTGTAAAGCCACCGGTAAGGTAAGGCGAGATCGGTAAGGGCGCACTAAGTCGGAGTTTGCAAATGTCTACACCTGGCAAAAGCGTTTTGGTTGACAGAAAACATTACGCGGAACTGATTGCGGCGAAGCTGCTGGCCGCGAAAAAACAGTTGCTGAGCGAATTCCGGCAGGCCGGCCGGATACAGAGCTGTTTTGTGGACGACCTGCTGCCGGAACCGATGGCCCGGCAGATTTTTGAAGCGTTCCCCGATCCTTCCCAAATGATGGAGCGCAAGAGTCTGCGGGAGCATAAATTCGTGGCCGCTCAAATGGATCGCCACAGTCCGCTGCTGGAAGAAATCGTGTTTGCCTTTCAGGATCCTCGCATCGTAAAGCTGACGGAAGAAATTACCGGACTGCGGGGGCTGCTTCCCGACGAACATCTGTACGCCGGTGGCATCAGCCTGATGGGCTGCCTTCATTTCCTGAATCCCCATCTGGACAACTCTCATGACAAGGATCGCAATCTTTATCGCGTGCTGAACTTGCTCTACTACGTCACTCCCGGCTGGAATCATGAGTCAGGGGGAAATTTTGAGCTGTGGGACAATGGCCCGGAGGGAGAGCCACGGGAGATTGTAAGCAAATTCAACCGCCTGGTTTTGATGGCGACGCATAAGAAATCGTGGCATTCTGTAACCCAGGTGAAAGCCGTGCAGGCCCCGCGCTGCTGCGTCTCGAATTACTATTTTGCGGCGGCCCCGCTGGAAGCGCATGAGTATTTTCACGTGACCACGTTCCGAGGAAGGCCGGAGCAGCCGGTGCGGAACCTGGTTCTCCGCTGTGATGCAGCTTTGCGAATGGGAGTTAGAAAAGTATTCTCCAAGGGAATGACCAAGCCGAAGCATCTGTATGCCAAGGACGGAAAAATAGAGTGACCCTGGGAGACTTGGTTCCACGGACATCGCAGCAGCAGCTATTTGACGCTCTAATACATCCTGGTCTCAATCGGTGCAATGTTTTGGGCATTCCCGCCAGCGTAGTACCATCCTCCATAAGGATCTCGGAATGAGAAAGCCGCTTCTCGATCTAACGGTCATTATCCCTAACTACAACACCCGCGGGTTGTTGCGGAACTGTATCGAATCCATTTTCCGGCACACCAGCGGAATCAGCTTTGAAGTGATCTGCGTCGACGGCAACTCTCCTGACGGAAGTGCCGAGATGGTGGCCGACTGCTTTCCCGAGGTCACTCTGGTCCGAAACTCCACCAATGAGTCCTATGCCCGCAGCGTCAATCAGGGCATCCGTCTATCGCGCGGACGCTATGCCTGCCTGCTGGATAGCGACACCTTGCTGATCGAGAACGCTTTCGAGCCGCTGGTGCGGTTCATGGACACGCATCCGGAGGTCGCGGTTTGCGGACCCCGGCTGCTGAACCCGGATGGCAGCGTACAACACCATATTCGCAGCTTCGCCAGCCTGGGCGTTTTCTTTCTCCAGACCCTCAACTGGCACAAGCTGTTTCCCAACAGCAAACTGATGAATCGTTACTACAACACCGACTTCAATTATTCCCAGGCCCAGCCGGTGGAGAGTATTGGCACCTCGGCCTACGTGATTCGCCGCTCCGTTTGGGAGACGGTCGGCCTGCTGGATGAGCGTTTTCGCTGGGCCATGCCCGATCTGGCTTACAACTACACCTTGCATCAACGCGGCTACAAGTTGTTCTACACTCCCTGCGCCGACGTGGTTCACTTCGGTGGCCAGACCGCCAGTCAAGACGTGCTGCGCGCCCTGCACGAGCAATGTCAGGGCCTGATCGATTTCAGCGAACGCTATGACTACTTCGGCAAGGGCCGGCTCACCAAGGCCGTTGTCCGCTGGGGCGTGAGGGCCCGTTATTACACCAAGGTCCTGGGATATTATTTCAGCTCGGACAAACGGGTGATCAAGGGGCCGGGCGCTCCCCGGAAAGAGACCGCTGCCCAGGTGGCACAACTGGTCGAGCCCCATGCGCGGGTGGTGCACAGCAAACAGCTGGAGAAGGCGGGCGCGGCGTTTTCTCAGCCCGGGCCGGATGCCAATTCCGTAGCCAGCCAATAAGGGCGGCCCAATTTCCTGCGAACGATCCGCCAGGCCCGGACCAGCGGCCGCGACAATAACCAGAGCAGCGAACCCCGTGACCACAGCCGGGCGATGCCGGCGCGAAGTGTCTTCCGGCTTCCCATTTCTTCCAGCGCCAGCGCGGTCGAGTAGGTCATGCGGCGGTAGGCGACGATCCGGGGATCGAGACAGCCGGCCCACTGGTCCAGAAGCAACAGCGGCTCCTGCTGAAGCCGTGCCCGGTGCGATCGTGACATGCTGCCGGGATGCAGGCGATAGCGGCAGACAACCGGCTGCACGGCTCTCGCCTGATAGTGACGCGCGATCGCCGCGTACAGATAGTAGTCTGGGATGACCTCGATAGCCGACGGAATTTGGCCGGCTTCTTTCACCGCCGAACGCAGCAGCACCGCCGAACTCATGGCGATGAAGCAGCCCTCGGCAAACAGTTGGGCGAAGATGTCGCCTTCGGGCAAAGCCGAAAACTCGTGCGCGTAATCGTAGTCGCAACGGTTACCGCGCCGGGCATCGAACATCACGGTGCGTCCGTAAATGATGCCTACGCCGTGATCGGCCAGCGCCATCTGCATTTGCAGCTTGCCCGGCAGCCAGACGTCGTCTTGATCGAGGAAGGCCAGCCACTCGGCGCTCGCCTGGCCGATCGCAGCCTCGCGGGCGGGGGCCAACGGAGTGTCTTCCGGAGACAGAAAATAACGGATCCGCGGATCGCGATACTGGCCGACAATCCGCGCGCTGTTGTCGGTGGAGCAGTCGTCCCAGACAATCAGCTCCCAATCGGAGAATGTTTGCGCCAGCACGCTGTCGATGGCTTCGCCGATAAACGAAGCTCCATTGCGGACATTCATGATGACGCTGACCAGGGGCATGAGCAAGTGACGTTGCTGGATCGATCCTACATGGTATAGCCGATTTTGAAGCGGCGAGGTGTTTTGAACGGGCGCGGTGTTTTGAACGGGCTAGGTGTTTGAAGGGGCGAGGTGTTTTGAACGGGCGAGGTGTTTGAAGGGGCGCACCTTTAGGTGCGCCGTCACAAGTTCTTTATTTTTGTCATCCCGAACCGGCTTCAGCCGGTGAGGGATCTGCTTTCCGGCAAACTTTTTATCTGGCGGCAGCCTTCTGTCTCCGCTATTGATATCCGTCTTACTCGAACTCCCGCCAATGCGGCCGCCGCAGTTTGCGCCGCATCACATGAAATGCAAACGCAAAAGGACGCGACAACTGCGATGCCAGCGAGCCGTGCACAATCAACCGCACCAGCCCAGCTCGCAACGTCGCAAGGCTTCGCATTTCCTCCAGCGCGATGGCGGTCTGATGCCGCTTGCGGCACTGCTTGACGATCGCCGGATCGAGATTGCCGGCCCAGTGGTCGATCAGCCACAACACTTCCCGATGCATCTCGACGGCTGCCACCTGTGACATGTTGCCGGCGTGCATGCGATACCGGCACACCGTAGTCTGCACGGCGCGAACCTGATATTGCCGGGCGACCGCGACGTACAAGTAGTAGTCAGGAATGATGTGAATGTTGTCCGATATCCCGCCGACGGCCTCGATGGCCGAGCGCCGGAAAACCGCCGAGCTCATGGCGATGAAACAAGACTTGGTGAACAGCTGAGTAAAGAGATCGCCTTCAGGTAGCCGTTCGTATTCGTGCCGATGGTCGTAATCGCGTTCCCTGCCGCCGGGATAAAAACGAATGGTCCGCCCATAGATCAGGCCGACGCCTTCGGCGGCCAGTGCCATCTGTTTTTCCAGTTTGCCGGCCAGCCAGACATCGTCCTGATCGAGAAACGCGATCCACTCTCCGCGAGCTTGGCGAATGGCATCGCCGCGCGCCTTGCCCAGCGAAACGTCCTCGGGAGACAGAAAGTAGCGAATCCGGGGATCGCGATATTGGGCAACGATGGCGGCGCTGGCATCGCGGGAACAGTCATCCCACACGACGAGTTCCCAATCCGCCAGCGTCTGCGCCAGCACGCTGTCGATGGCCTCGCGCAGCGTTGCCGCTCCGTTGCGAATGTTCATGATGATGCTGACCAGAGGCATAAAGGGTCGGGGAGTCAATCGCCCTGCGCTTAGGTGATGATCCAAACCTGGTATGACGATACCAGCACGCAATACAACAGCACCTGACAGAACGCTAGGTCCAGGGCGGTCAGACCGAACACCAACATGAAATGATCAAAGTTGCCGGGAGTGAACGGCAGGCGCATCAGGGCATGGGCCCGCAGAAAACCGGCCACGCCCGCTAAAACCAGCATCGCCAGCGCGAGCGCAAAACGCGACCGGGGTTGGGACTTCGGGGTTGCGGTGGCGACGACTTCGGTCTGGCGATACCATACCCAGCCCCAAATCCCCAGCACCAGCAGTCCAACGATCGTGCTGGCATACTGCATCGCATAGTATCTCGGAATCACGCGCAGAAAGGGAACGCGCACCCAGCCCTGCAGCCAGCGAATGTGATACCAGGGCCAGGTGTAGGAATGGGTAAAGGCGTCCCACACCACGTGGGTCGCAATTCCCAACACGAGGGAGCCGAGAATGGCCAGGAAGCGGGGAGCGCCTCCAAAGCGGAAATTCCCGGTAAGCCCACGCAGTCGCTGTTGCACTCCGGCGGGAAAAAGCCCCACCGCCGGCTGCTTGATGACGTTGTGAAACAGCCAAAGCGCGGCCAGCGACGCCGGCAAAGTGAACAGCACCAGTCCGGGAAACCGATGTCCCACAGCGCGGTACTGGGTCGTGCCTACGATGTAGGGAAAATCCGGAGCCATGCTGCCCACCACAAACGCCGACCAAACTAAATTGAGTTTTCGAAACGGCCAGGCTGCGGCGGGATGAGAAAGAGTAAAAGGCATCAGGCTGGCAAGGGATCTCTGGATTCCAAAGGTCAGCACCGCAAGTTCGCAATCGGCAAGCGCCACGGGCAGCGGAAATGGTTCGTCACGCAGTCCCTCTTTGAAGTATAGCCGAGCAAATGTTTTCGCTTCTACGCAACAACGGTCTGGGATGAAGGGGCGCAGCTTTAGCTGCGCCGTTGCAAGTACTTTAAATTTGTCATTCCTCACCGGCTTCAGCCAGTGAGAAATCTGCTTTCCCGGTTTTTCAGCAGCCTCTTCAGTCGTGTCGAAGAGGCGAGCAAGTGCCAGAGCTGAATCCGGGCCCTGATACAAATCGAAACCTGATGCGATTTATCAGATGGCCTGCAGAAGGAACACGCTAGCCTCGGAACCCTGGCTGATATCGCACTCGCACTCGCCACCAAATCATTTACAATCGCAACACCATTCCTACGACCGGCTCAAATCTATGAAACGCGCTCCGCTGGCTAGCGGACAATCCTTATCCATGCAAGAGGACGACCTGCCCGCAATCGCCGGCGGAGTTGCCGTGCGCCCGCGCGAGAACCGGCTGGTCTTCGGCGCTCCCGTGATTGGCGAAGCCGAGATTGCCTCGGTGGTCGATTGCCTGCGCAGCCACTGGATCGGCCTGGGCGCACGGGTCGAGCAGTTCGAGCAGGAATTTGCGCGCTATAAAACCGCTCCTTACGCAGCCGCGGTCAGCAGCGGCACGGCCGCCATCCACTTGGCCTTGGTCGCCTTGGGCATCGGCCCAGGCGACGAAGTCATCGCGCCCGCCATGACCTTCTGCTCCACCATCCATTCCATCGTGCATACCGGGGCGCAGCCGGTGCTGGTGGACTGTAGCCGCGACACCTTCAATATCGATCCTGCGCTGATCGAAGAGAAAATTACCGCGCGCACCAAGGCAATCCTGGTGGTACACATGTGCGGCCGCTGCTGCGAGATGGATTCCATTCTCGACATCGCCCGCCGTCACGATCTGCGTGTCATCGAAGACTGCGCTCACGCCATCGAGGCTACCGATCAGGAGCGCCCTGCCGGACTGATGGGCGATGCGGGCTGCTTCAGCTTTTATCCGACGAAGAACATCGCCACTTGCGATGGCGGCATGGTGATCACCAGCGACCAGAAACTCCATGAGCGAGTCAAGGTCCTCTCGCTGCACGGCATGACCGCCGATGCCTGGAGCCGCTTCGTGGGAGGCCCTAGCGGTTACGAAGTGGTCGACGCCGGCTTCAAATACAACATGACCGACGTGGCCGCGGCCCTGGCGCTACCGCAACTGGCGACGGTCGAAGAATATTGGCAACAACGCCAGCAGATTTGGCTGGCCTACAACCACCGCCTGGCGAGTCTTCCTCTACGATTGCCGCCCGTTGTTGGCCCCGGCTCCCGGCATGCGTATCACCTCTACACTCCGCTGCTTTCTCTGGACGAGATTGGCGTGTCTCGCGAAAAGATTATCGCCGCCCTCGATGCGGAAAACATCGGCGTCGGCATCCATTACGTTCCCGTGCATCAACATCCGTACTACCGCCAGCGCTTTGGATTCGCCGATTCCGATTTTCCCAACGCATCGTATGTAGGAGAGCGCACCATCTCGCTGCCGTTATCGCCGGCCATGTCAGCGCAAGATGTCGACGACGTCGCGGCTGCGCTGACCCGCATCTTCCGCTACTACAAAGCCGCCGCATAAATCGTGGCGAAAGAAGCTCTTGGTGGAAGCGCCGGGCCTTAAGAGAATCTGTGTGAGTACTAACTTTGCGATTCGGCAGCGGAATACGAAGGACAAGAAACGAGCGCCACAGGCGCGGAAGAGCTTAGCCCAGCATGGAGCCGAAGGCGGAATGCTGGGTCAGGTGGGAAATTGATCCGAGTCCCGCAGGGACGGCACAGGTTCTCACACAGACTCTTAAGCCCGGCGAACTCGGACACGATCAAAAAGTTGGCTTCAGCCACGGTCGGCCGGGGCTAAAGCCATCTCTAGATTGCAACACTCTCGGCGCGGCTAAAGCCGTGCCCTTCCACCGTATCTTATGGAGATTTTCTTTTGCGGTCAGCAACCGCCCAATCTGAATTGAGACGATTTCAGCGTTCCCTTACCCCAATCTGGATGTCCCTGCTCTTATCCATCCGCCAGAAAGTGAGCGATCCTCGAGGACGCTTTTGAAGATTCGTCTGCCCCAGCTCCTCCTCGCCGTCGCTCTCCTGCTTTCCTGCGCGAGGGTTGCTCTCGCTCAACAACCTTCAACTCCGAGCCCCCCACAGCCGGCCACTTCTCCTCAAACGCTGCCTCTGCCCGACGGCACCGTTCCTCATCCCAACGAGAGCAAGTTCTTCATCCATCTGGCCGAAGACCAGAAAGCTATCTGGACCAGTCCGTTCCGCTTGCAACTCAGCGATGCCAAGTGGCTGGTTCCCATGAGCGGCATCGCCACCGGTCTGTTCGTCACCGATCCGCAAAGTTCCTACGCCATGCGCCTGGACAATCAGCATGCGCTGAATCTGGCGGCCAACGCAGGAGTGGCCGCGGCTGCCGGCATGACCGGTGCGGCCTACCTTTGGGGACACATCACCCACAACGAGCGCGCGCGCGAAACCGGCGTGCTGGCTACCGAGGCTATGATCAATGCCATCGGCGTGGACTACGCCCTCAAAGGGATCACTGGCCGCGAGCGCCCGTTCCCCTCTGGCTTCCAGAACATCTTTTTTCACGGTGGCACGTCGTTTCCCTCGGACCATGCGGCGTTGACCTGGGCGTTCGCCTCTGTAGTGGCGCAGGAATATCCGCACCCGCTGGAAGAATTTGGCGCTTACGGCCTGGCCCTCGGAGTCAGTCTGGCGCGCGCGGCCGCCGACCAGCATTTCTTATCGGATGTGTTTATCGGCGGATTGATGGGCTATCAAGTTGGCCGCCACATCTACAAGCAGCGGCATAATCCCGATATCGACGACGATTTGAAGATTGTTGCCGAGCAGACCTCGGCGCCGCGTCCCACTAATGAGGCCAGCGTGAATGTTCCGCTCGATAGCTGGATCTATCCCGCCATGGAGCGCCTGATTGGCGGCGGCTACATCAACAGCGCGTTCCTCGGACTCAGGCCGTGGTCGCGCATGTCGTGCGCGCACATGCTCATCGAGATGAACTCAGCGGTCGAATATCACACCGATGTCCCGTCGGAAATCTGGCAACTCAAGAAGGCGCTCGACACGGAATTTGCGCCCGAGCTGGCCGCCTGGGACGGCCGCCCGACGGACTCGATGCAGCTGGATTCGGTCTACACCCGGGTGATGGACATTGCCGGCACGCCGGTGAATGACAGCTATCACTTCGGACAATCCATCATCAACGACTATGGGCGACCTTATTGGCAGGGCCTCAACAACTACACCGGATTCAGCGCCAGCGCCAACGACGGCCGCTTCGCCATCTACATTGACGGCGAGTATCAATACGCGCCGACTAAGCCCGCATATCCGCTGTCGGTGCGGGCGGTCATCGCCGATGTCGATGAGAATCCCATTCAGCCGCCCCAGGCCATCTCCGCCAACCAGTTTCAGTTGCTCGACACCTACGTCAGCATGAAATTCGGCGGCCTGGATTATTCCGTAGGCAAGCAGAGCATGTGGTGGGGCCCGGGCGAGGGCGGCGCGCTGCTGATGAGCAACAATGCCGCGCCTTTCTGGAATCTCCAGATCAATCGATTGGAGCCCACCAACATTCCCTTGCTCTCAAAATTGTTGGGACCCTTCGAAACTTCCAATTACTTTGGACCGCTCTACGGTCACGAATTTCCCGTCGGCCCTTACATGTTTGGGCAGAAGGTCAGCTTCAAGCCTACCGAGAATCTGGAATTCGGATTTACCCGCAATGATGTGTTCGGCGGCGAGGGACACGTGCCCATTACCTTCGGCTCCTTCTGGAACTCGTTCACCAGCTTCACCGACGTAACTCCGGCAGTAAAGTTTTCGCGCAACGATCCCGGCGCCCGTCACGCCAGCTTCGACTTCAGCTACCGGCTGCCCTTCGTGCGCCGCTGGTTGACCTTGTACACCGATTCGCTGGTACACGACGATGTCTCGCCGGTTAGCGCTCCCCGTCGCTCCGCCATCAATCCCGGAATCTACCTCACCCATGTTCCCGGCCTGCCCAAACTCGACTTCCGCGCCGAGGCCGTCTACACCGACCCTCCCAGCGTCGACAGCATGGGCGGACACTTCATCTATTGGGAGACGGTTTACCACGACGTGTATCTCAACGACGGTTCGCTGATGGGCAGCTGGATTGGGCGCGAGGGAAAAGGCTATCAGGCCTGGAGCACCTATCACCTCAATCCCCGCAGCAGCATTCAGGTGAGCGTGCGCAACGGTAAAATTGCCGACGACTTCATTCCCGGCGGCAGCACGCAATGGGATTGGGATGTGTCGGCGATGCTACGCGTCCGCAATGACCTGGAGATCAAGTCCTTCCTGCAATACGAAACCTGGTGGGTGCCGGTGCTGGCGCCAACCCGGCAATCCGATTTCACCAGCTCGGTTCAACTCACCTGGTGGCCCACCACCGTGGGCATACGCCGAGCGTTTCACTGATACTCAGTCGCGATCCCATCTTGCCGGTCGCGTCTTGCCTACCGCGTTGCACACACTTCTCTGCTGAACGAATCCCTTCTCTGATCAAAAGGCTCCCGATAAAGCCCGATTCGAGATCTTTCGAAGGGGCATAGCTTCAGCTGCGCGAATCGCGCGAATCGCGTAGTTCGTTTTTCAACAAACTGTAAAGGGAACTTTGATTAAGTTTTGTTTTGAAGGGGACGGCCTTTCAGGCCGTCCGTTAAGTACCCAAAAACCGATGCGGCTTTAGCCGCTGGGGGACCTCGCTTTCACTCGATCAGGAGCTCCTCAAGCCCAGATCATCGATATCCCAGCGAACCATATCGTCCCACAAACTCTCGCGCAACTTCTCTTCCCGCCGCCTCACAGGTTACAATCGCCGCCATCGATGTTTCGCGTCCTGGCACGGCTTCGCATGATTGCACTCCTTGCAGCCACCGCTGCTCTGGCCTGCGCCGCGCTGACGGAGCCCACTTTGCATCCCAAAATTGTCGATCTACAGCCCTTCCAGGTCGTCGGAATCGCGGCCAGCACCAACAACGCCAAAGAGGCTGGACCCGACGCCATCATCGGCAAACAATGGCACCGCTTCATGAGCGACAATTTGATCAACAAGATTCCCAACCGGGTCGATCAGACCATTTACGGTGTTTACACCGATTACGCCAGCGATGCCAACGGGCAATACACAATCATATTGGGCGCCAAGGTGCGGCCGATTCCCAATCCCACGATCCCCGATGGCATGGTGGTCAAGACCGTCCCCGCGGGACGCTACGCGGTCTTCACCTCCGAGCGCGGTCCGGTGGCTAAAGTCGTGGTCGACACCTGGAAACAAATCTGGGCTTACTACCAGTCACCGCAAAATGGCCAACGCGCCTATCAGGCTGACTTCGAGGTATACGATCAGCGCGCCGCCGATCCCAACAACGCGCAAGTCGACATTTATGTTGGGTTGAAATGAGCAAACATTAAAGAGGCAGGGCGTAAAGTCCATGTCTGCGCGAATCGGTCAAGGCCGTGTCCCTTCTCGATATTTGTCATTCTGAGCGAAGAGAAGGCCGCGCAGCGGCCGAACGCAGTCGAAGAACCTCTATCGCTGCCAGCGGCCTGCCGGGATAGCGGTCCTTCGACTCCGGCGGCAAAGCGCCGCCTCCGCTCAGGATGACAACAAGAGAAGGTGCGTTGCGTGAATACCTGAAAGAGCGCGCTCTGCTCTACTTAGCATTCACCAGCCGAATCGTCTCCAGCACTACATCCCCGGTGATGGCCAGCGACTGCGGACTCAGCTTGTCTACCGTATCTTCCGGCGTGTGCCAGAACACATTGTGATAGCCGTAGGTGAAGTCGATCAGGTCCACCACCGGCACGCCGATCTTGGCGAACGGAATGTGGTCGTCCTCCATCGCCGTGGTCTGTTGGAAGAAATGCGATTGATAGCCCAGATTGCTGGCCGCCTGGTACACCAGATCATTCAGCCACGGCGTCGAGTCAGTGTCTTTCAGGATATCGAGATCGGCGTCGCCAATCATGTCCACCAGGATGAACGCCTTGATCTTCTTCGCGGTTCCGTCCTGCTGCCATTTCTGCGCCAGCTGCCGCGTGCCGTAGACGCTGTCGGTGTCGGTCCATTTTACGAACGCCTCTTCACCGTCGGTCCACACCAGCCAGATGCTATATCCGTCGGGTGGCTTGCCGCGAAACTGGTCGGCCAGCGCCAGCAGCAGCGCCGTCGACGAGCCGCTGTCGTTGGCGCCCACGTAAGTCTTAGGCAGCGGATAGTTGGTGTCGTAGTGTCCGGCCACGACGATGATGCCGTCCTTCTTGCCGGGAAATTTCGCAATAATGTTGTTGATGGGAAATGGTCCCACCGGCGTCTGCGCCGTAAATTTGTCCTGCTCCACGTCCACGCCGTTCAGCTTGGCGACGATGTACCGCTCCAGTTTGGCGTGTCCCGGACTCCCCGGCGGACGCGAGCCGAACGCCACGACTTCCTTGACATATTGCATCACGCGATTGCCGTTGATGTCGGGCTTGGGAGCGCTGCTTGCCGCCTCCGATGGCGACGAACTCGGCGCCAGAGGCGCAGCGGCACTGGTGGCTGCCGCCGGCTTGACATCGGCAGACGCTTCCGGCGCTGTCTGCTGTTTGTTACACGCAGCAGTGACCAAGGCAATCAGAACCAGCTCACAGGTGAAAAAAATGGGCAGTATCCGGCGAAATTTCATGCTGCAAACATTGTAAATGGCGGCGGATCACAGCAGAACGAAGCAGCCCGGACAAAATCGAATATTCAAGTCATGATTGAAGACAGCACAAGGTTGAGGACAACATAACAACGAGGGACCGCCCCCCCCGACAATTGTCATCACGAGCGCAGCGAGGGATCTGCTTTCGTCCCTGGGCGCGGAATAACAGATTCCTCGCGCCAAAAACGGGCGCTCGTAATGACAATTCCTACAACAAACGCTCGCTGCTTTCGCGGAATTCACCCCCCAAAAAACAAAACCACCGCCCCCGAAGAGCGGTCATCCATGCCTTAGCTAGTTACTAGTTACTAGTTACTAGTTGCTTCCCTACCCCGCCACCTCTTCCAGCTGCTTCTGGTCGATGTCGAAGTTCGAGTACACATGCTCCACATCGTCCTGATCTTCCAGCGCCTCCAGCAACCGGATCATGGTGCTCGCCTGGTGACCTTCCAGCTTGGTATAGTTCTGCGGGACCATGCCAATCTCGGCCACCTCGGGCGTGATGCCGGCCTTCTTCACCGCATCCAGCACCTGCTCATACACCGACGGATCACACAGGATCTCCCAACTCTCGCCATCGTCCTGCAAATCGTCGGCGCCGGCCTCCAGCACCAGGTTCATCAGGTCGTCTTCCTTTGCTGCCGACTTGGCAATCACGATGTCGCCCTTCTTGTGGAACATCCAGGCCACGGATCCGGCTTCGCCCATGTTCCCGCCGTTCTTGGAGAAGGCATGACGCATCTCGCTGACCGTGCGATTGCGGTTGTCGGTCGACACTTCCACCAGGATCGCGACCCCGCCCGGCCCGTATCCTTCGAACGTGATCTCTTCGTATGAGACGCCTGGCAACTCGCCGGTGCCGCGTTGAATGGCGCGCTTGATGTTGTCGGCCGGCATGTTTTCCGCCTTAGCCGCCGCCACCGCCCCGCGCAGCCGGGGATTTTTCTCAGGATCGCCACCGCTCTTGGCCGCGATGGTGATTTCCTTAATTAGCCGCGTAAAAATCTTGCCGCGCTTGGCATCCAGCGCGCCCTTCTTGTGCTTGATTGTTGCCCATTTGGAATGGCCTGACATGGGAGAACCTCGGATGTTGAATGATTTCGGATGAGTATCAAACAGTACCGCAAGCTGTTTACGGACACGGCAAAACGTCCGCTCCGAAACAGTGCGGCCAATCCGAAATTATATCCCGGCCCTTAAGCCGCAGTCGAGCGCGGAATCCGCCGTCCCCTGCCGACGATAAGCGGATCCCGCAAGCTACCCGGGCTACTTCTTCTCTGCCCCTGCGGTAGCCGTCTGTTTTTCCTGGTGCTCTTTAGCCCGGCGCTCCAGGTCCGCCGGCGAAACATCTTCGACGTGGGTGGCGATCCACCAGTTGTTGCCCTGCGCGTCAGTGACTCCGCCGTGGCGATCGCCGTAGAATTGGTTTTGCGGTTCGCTAAGCGACGTTCCACCAGCGGCCAGCGCCTTCTTATACGCCGCATCGCAATCTTCCACGTAAAGATAGAAGTTGCCCGGCCTCGCTTTCCACTGATCACGACTTGCGCCCAGCATCAACATCGAGCTGCCCACCTTCACTTCTGCATGGCCGACTTTGCCCTTATCGTCCCGCATCGCAAAAGTCTCTCGGGCATCGAACGCCTTCTTCAGGAAATCGATCACGGCTCCCGGATCGTCAACCGTAATGTACGGAGTAACCGTGTGATATCCATCGGGAATCGGTTTGACTGCCATTGCTTCGCTCCTCCAGTTGAAAATTTAGAATGCCGAACTGTTCTTGCCGTTTGGATTGTATGACGATACTGACGGCCCAACCGGAGGTCCGTCTTGTAAAAATTTGACCACAAACGGCCTCGCGATTCACGCCCGCGTCCTTATTTCGCCGTCTTCCACAGCCCAATCGTGTTGCCATCGGGATCGGCGAACCAGGAAAACTGGCCTGCCGGAATTGTAATCACCGGCAGCAGCGCCTTACCGCCCAGGGCAACCGCTTTGTCCAGGTAGGCCTGCACGTCATCCACCTCAACGTAGACCGTCACGTAGTTGTGCGGTTCATGACCCAGCGACGTGATGTGTCCATTGATCCCCGTACCCGCGGCAGTATCAATCATCGTCGCTGGCCCCGACTCCTGCGTGCTCCACTCAAACATCTTGCTGAAGAACTCGGCGGTACGCGCCTTATCGCGACACCCGATCTCGAAATGCACCACTGGACGCCCCATCGCAGTCCTCCATGTGACGACGATTCGGGCATTGTATCGCGAAAGTTTTCCACGTTTCACTTCCTCCTTCCACGATCCACCAAACTGTCATCCTGAGCGCAGCGAGGTCGCGAAGCACCGAGCGCAGTCGAAGGACCCCTATTTTGGCAGACTCCCTTCCTCCTGGTTGTCATCCCGGGCGCAGCCCAGGGATCTGCAGTTTCGCTTTTTCACCATCCACCATCCACCATCCACGAATCTGTCATCCCGTCTATAACGAGGTTGGGGTTGTCAAGGCACACTGCGGCGGCGACGCGGTGTGCGCCTGGTTTTTGACGTTCCTTATTCCCCAGCGCCTTTGTCTTTGACGTTGGGGTGGCTTTTGCTTTTTGC
>JBAVSY010000088.1:0-42300 GCA_049695855.1 Candidatus Korobacteraceae bacterium
CTACGGCAAGGGCGTGGTGTGGGAGATTACGCCTTAAGCGGAAAGGAAAAGTTCCATGTCTCGAATCGATATGCAATCGAAACCGGCGACACTTGCTTCAGGAGTGATGTTTGTGCTGCTGGTTATCTCGAGTCCCTTAGCGTTGTCTCAGACGTTCAGTGTGATTCACACGTTTGCCAGCCAGGGAGACGGATATCCGCCTTATGGTGGTCTCACTTTAGATAGAGCGGGCAACCTTTACGGCACTACCACCGACTTCACAGGCCCGGGAAGTGTCTTTCAAATGAAGCGCTCGAATGGCGGCTGGATACTCAATACGCTCTACACCTTTAATGATTCCAATGACGGTGGAATCCCCTATGGCGGAGTAGTGTTCGGGCCCAACGGCACGCTGTATGGCACAACGCGCGAATATGGATTGGGCGGAGGCGGCTGCGGAGACGAAGGCTGTGGCATCGTCTATAACCTGAGACCTCCGCAAACGGTTTGCAAGTCCGTCCGATGCGACTGGACGGAAACCGTGCTTTACAACTTTACTGGAGGTGCCGACGGTGGCGAGCCCTGGTATGTCGATCCGGTTTTCGACCAGGCAGGCAATCTCTATGGGACTGCCTCACAGGGCGGCTCCGCCGATTTTGGAGTGGTTTTCAAACTGACGCCTTCCGACGGTCACTGGACGGACAGCACCATCCTTAACTTCACCGGCGACAATGGAGTCTTTCCCGCGAGCGGAGTCGTCATCGACACGGCCGGAAATCTCTATGGGACGACATTCAACGGTGGGGCATCCGGCGACGGAAATGTGTACCAGCTAGCGCCGTCGGGATCGGGATGGGTGGCGACGAATCTCCACGTCTTTCAGTTCGGAGGCGACGGAGCTGGTCCGGTGAGCAAACTGATCCTCGATTCATCAGGAAATCTCTACGGCGCGACACTCAGTGGAGGCGCAGGTGGCGGCGGCACGGTGTATCAGTTGTCGCCTTCTGGGGGAAGCTGGACATTTGACGTGGCATACGGTTTGCCCGGACAGAACAACGGCGGACCTCAGGGCACGCTGGCCATGGATGCTGCCGGCAATCTATACGGCGCAACGTTCGCTGACGGCGCTCATGGACTTGGCTCGGTCTTCAAGTTGACACCCGCAAATGGAGGTTGGACCTATACCAACCTGCACGATTTCACCGGCGGCGCCGACGGGGCGAACCCGATTGGCGGCGTAGCGGTGGATGCGAGCGGCAATATCTACGGAACGACTTCGCTCGGCGGCATGACAGGCGGCAATTGCCCCACGCAGGGCTGTGGAGTGGTATGGGAGATCACGCCGTAGCGGAAAGGAAATTCCATGTCACTAATTTGTCGACAAGTGAAGTTCGCGAAACTTTTCTTCGTGATCCCGTTTGCGATGCTGGTTATCTTGACCTGTTCGACGCAGGCGCAAACATTCACCATACTGCACACTTTCACCGGCGGAGCGGATGGAGCGGCGCCGTTCGGCAGTTTGACTTTAGATCGGGCGGGAAATCTTTACGGAACAGCATCGGCGGGAGGCTTCAAGGGCAATGATTGCGGCTCGGCAGGATGCGGCACCGTGTTTAAGATGACGCATACGGGATCCGGCTGGATCCTTACCGCGCTCTATAGTTTCCAGGGCGACCCCGATGCAGCCGTTCCCTACGCCGGTGTCACCATCGGGCCCAACGGCAGTCTGTATGGGACGACCTTGCTGGGCGGCGGCCACGGCTATGGAGCAGTTTTCAATCTGCGGCCTCCCGCGCATTTCTCAGCCAATGTGAATGGCGGCTGGAGTGACACGGTGCTTCACGGCTTCGCAGGCAATGATGGGGTCTGGCCGGTCTATGGCAACGTGATTTTCGATCCGGCTGGAAATCTTTACGGGACCACGTCGGACGGAGGATATGAGTGCAGCGATGGTGGCTACTGTGGCACCGTGTTCAAGCTGACACCGTCGGCAGGAGGGTGGGCCCTGTCGTCCTTCTTTTTCATGGGCGGCAGCGGTGGGGGTAATCCGTACAGCGGTGTGGTACGAGACGCCTCCGGGAACCTCTATGGGACGACCAACGACTACAACGCAAACTCTGTAGTCTATCGATTGACCCCGTCGGGGTCTGGTTGGACCGAAACCACGCTCTACAATTTCGCTTGGCCCGAAGACCCTCAAGGTGGCGTCATTCTCGATCCAGTGGGGAATCTCTTCGGAACCACGCTGGATAGCGCCTATGAGTTGATGCCATCCGGCGGCCAGTGGACTTATAGCCTGCTGCAATCCTTCCCCGGCAATAACGAGCCATTTGGCGGGCTGGTTCGTGACGCCAACGGCAACCTGTATGGCACCACCTGCGGCGATAACGTGGTTACGTTTGGTTCTGTGTTCAAACTGACGCCCACGCAAGGTGGCTGGACCGAGACCGATCTCTACGACTTTACCGGGGGCGGTAATGGATCTTGTCCCGCGGGCGGAGTGGCTCTGGACGCTACCGGAAATCTTTATGGCACGACATTGTGGGGCGGAGGGCCGGGCTGCGAAGTGCCTGGCTGTGGCCTGGTGTGGGAGCTTACGCCGTAGATAGGCCTTTGGCGCTCCTAATCCGAGACGATGTCCTGGCATGAAGGCTTCTGGGTCATAACCGTGTCGCCGCTCCGCGGCTGGGAAATTCTTACCGCACCTGACCCGCGGGCTTACGCCCACGGCTAACACAAATAACGCCGCTGTGCGGCTGGTTCGAGAGGAATTTTTGGACAGGGTTGGTACTAATCTACAGCGGTTTCACTGTTAATGTAGTCCTTGCGGCGTCTTGAAAGGGCACGGCTGAAGCCGCGCCGTACGCGGCAGTTACGCTGTCGGGCTTTAGCCCTGAGGGACCTCGGTCTACATCTTCCATGAAAATGCTCTAGCGTCGGAACCGACGGCCGCCTCTACTTCTTCCCTGCTTCCAGCACTCCCGCCGCGCGATTCAACGCCGCCGTCAGGATCTGCAACTGCTTTTGAGTGAGCGCGAGGTCTTTGCCCTCGATAGCTTCATTCACTCCGGGAATGACCACGGCGGCGTAGCCGGTATGTTCGCCGGGCGCGTAGATAGAATGCTTGTACCAGGGACGGTCGGGCAATCCGTCGATGAGGAACGCGCGCTCGGTATTGCGCAGCAGCAGATTCAAGACTGCGGGATCGCCGGCTATGGCAGTCTGCATCTTCAGAATATCGGCTCCGGCTTTTTCCAGCCGAGTAGCGGCTTTCGTGGCATCGGCAAAGGATGGAGCCTGCGCACCGAAGTTCGTCTTGGCCTTTAGCTCCGCAGCTTTCACGTACTCGCCAATCTCTTTGCCGTACTCTTCGTAGTTCAAGGGCAGAACGTCGGCCGAAGCCATGCGAATGATTTCCAGTCCATAGATGCGCGCCATCTCCTGCTCATAGACGAAGGTCGGATCGCCGAACTTGGTGAACCAGGCAAAATCGTCGAACGCCGAGTGATACACCCCGTAAGGACCATGCGAGCCGATGTCGGCCGAGGGAACTCCGAGGTGCTGCAGAAACGCGGTGTAGTCGGAGCCGCTGCCCAAATCGCCAACCTTCACGTCCTCGCCGGCGATTGCCGTGGGCTCGACCTGCGGCATACTTGAACCGGGCGCATCGGGATGGCTGGCGCGCTCCGACTCCCTCTGTTCCGCAGTCAGCTTCCACTGGTCGTAGACGCTGCCGCCTTTCGGACTGGGTACCGACTTGGCAATGTCGCGCATGTACTGCTTCAGACTGGGCACCGAGGATGCACCGAAATCGGGACCGGCAACCGCAACATCCATGTTGAAGTAGGCGTCGGCGCGCGAAATCTCCTTGGCGTGCTGTTCGGCAAATTCGGTCGAGCCGATCAGGCCTTCCTCTTCCGCATCCCAACTGGCAAACAGCAGGGTGCGCTTGGGATGCCATCCCGACTTCAGCAACTGGCCGATACCGTGCACCGCCTCAAGCTGGGCCGCGGTTCCACTGTTGGGATCGACCGCGCCGAACACCCAGGCATCGCGATGGTTGCCGGTGAGCACCCACTCATCGGGAAATTGCGATCCGCGAACCACGCCGAGGACGTCCCAGATGGTGATGAACTGATAATTCATCTTTACTGACAAGTGAACTTTCACCGGCCCTGGTCCAACGTGATAGGTGAAAGGCAGCGCGCCTTGCCAACTGCGTGGAGTCTCCGGGCCGCCCAGATTCGCCATGATGGGGGTTGCGTCGGCGTACGACAGCGGCGTAATAGGAATTCTCGGCAAGTCGGTTGCAGCCTCAGGCGCGATGCGGCTACTGGCGGGCAGGTTGGGAACGGACGCGATGCCGGGAGTGGTGGGATCGCCGGGATAGCGGAAGAGATATTGCACGGAGCCGCGTTGCACCGCGGTATCCGGACGCCACGGTCCCTTGGGATATTTGTCACCCTTGAAGTAGCCGTCGTCCCAGGGATCGGAGTAGATGATGACGCCGGCTGCTCCGTATTGAGCCGCCAGAAAGGGTTTCACGCCACGAAAGACTTCGCCATAGCGGACAATGACGATCTTGCCTTTCAGATCGACGCCCATTTCCTTCAGCTTGGCGAAATCTTCGGCACGGCCGTAGTTGGCGTACACCACATCGGCGGTCACGTCGCCCGAGGGCGAGTACTCGTTAAACGCGGGCAGGATTCGCGGATCGTTCTGATAAGGATCGTCGCTGACGTGCTCGGGTGACGGGCCATGCATGATGACGTTTTCCGGCGCCACCACGTCGACCCGGATGTCCAGCGGCAAGGCCATCCAGACCTTGTATTCCTGGATGTAGGCATCGAGCCCAGCCGCTTTGTATTTCGCCAGAACGTATTCAGCGGTCTTGCGATCTTCCAGCGATCCGGCAACGTGCGGCGTAGCAGTCAGCACCCGGAGATGCTCCTTCGCCAACTGTGGATCGGGTACGGCAAGAAAGGTCTTCTCGACTTGCAGCTCGGCCGCCGGATCGCGGTAGCCAAAGATTTTGTCTGAAGGCGTGAAGGGCGCTATGGCCGCGGCCTGCTTGGTCGAAACGGTCGCACTTGGTTGAGCGGTGCTGGTCGCGCTCTGCTGACTGAACGAGAATGCGGAAAGACTGAAGATGCAGGCGAATGTGGCAAGCAAGAAACGGGTCAATCCAAGTCTCCTCAACGGAATGCGCGTAGCTCAAAAGGAGCAACGGCAAGACATAGCAGATTACAACATGCGGAACGTGAGAGCGAATAGGTTAGAAACGGAACGCAACACGGCGCAATCAGCTTTGGCTGGCTGCTCTCTTATCCGGCGCGTGATTGGCGTGACCAGTACCACTCCCGGCCCGCACCGACCGCACACTCGCTTTCTTCCGATGATGCGCTCGGGGATGCAGCTGAGTCATGACTTTACGTTCGGCTTCCCGGGGATCTTGTTCGTATTGCGGATCGAACATCGCGATCACCGAAACCGCGCGGCTGGAATAGCGACGGGCCCACTGGCTTTGAATTAGGCTGCTTTGCACCATTTTCCAGTGCTCAACCTCCGCTGCCGCATTACTCCCTGGTTGGGCTGCATCGCGGTAGCTCAGGTCGTTCACAGTGCTAAGAAACTGGGTGAACTCCTCGAGGTTGATGCCCATCTGGTACACCAGTTGACTCAATGCCATCTGCTGGGACGCTGTCAGCTGATCAAAGAAACGGCAATAGGCGCGGGCATTATAGGCGGCTTGGATGGCAGAAATGCGCAGCAACTTCGTGGCTTCGTCGTCGGTCAACTCTGGCGACAGCTCATGAGTTCTGATCTTGCGGCGAAAGTTTTTCTTCTTCCAGGCGTCCAGGTCGCGATCATATTGGTCAAGGATGGCTTGCAGTTTCTCCGGATCGAGTCCCGCGGCCTGCCAGAGTTGCGCGGAGGACGGTTCGATGAAGGGGTGCGGATTGAGCGGATCGTGTTGCGGATGAGGGGTCGCCTCAAGATCGAGACTGAATCCGGCGCCGATCAGCGGCCGGCTGGTCTTGGGATCGGGATAGGCCGACAATACCCAGCTCTCATGCCGGCTGTCGCGAAGAACATTCATCAAGCTGGCCAGTTGGAACTTGATGTCGGACTCCTTGAAGTCAAACAGCGGCGGAGAGACTGCGGCCGCCACGGTGCTGGACGATGGAATCTGGTTTGCCGGCGGAAGACTTCTGGAGACAGCGGAAGCAGGCTGCGTCGACGCCCCTTGCACTTGCGGCGTTGGCTGCGCAGAGGGGAGCGGCGCACTTTGCGCTCTGGCCTTCTGACCCGAGGCCACAACCGCCAATATCAGAACCGCCGCCAGAATGCGGTATCCGGCAAGCGTCATCTTCCCGGCTCTGCTGACCGACGCCACGACCATAGTCAGTCAACAATAACCGAAAATTGCCTGGTTCTGAACAAGAAGATTTGGCGGCGTAGCGTAACTTCGGCGACCCCGTCAGCCATAGAGGTGGGCGGCGCAGCGGGGACAAAGTCCGTGACTTATTTTGAAATCATGCTCCTGCAGAAATGCCGGAACCCAGTCCCACGTCGCGCTGTCGTCGCGGCGCTTTGTCTTACGGCAATTTGCGCACATGGTGGCGAAGTGGTCCGGAGACACATACAAATCCTTTCCTACCTCGCTCAGGGGCGGCCCAACTTCGCATTCCTCTTCCAGCAGGAGGTGGTTCACCACCAGCAATTCTTTCCCGACACACGTCATTGCCATGCGAAAAAGTCTTATCTTTTCCGGGCTGGAGCAGTGGTAATCGAACTCCGTCCAGCCTTCGCCGTGTTGGGCATACCAATACTTGTGGACATAAAAGGTGCGCAGAACGTCAGGCACAAAGTCGAGGATCAGCCTCCCGCATACTTCCGCCCGCGAGATGCCAACCCCACGATTCTGGGCGGCAAACTCGTCCCAGGCCGGATTGCAGTCCATGAAACGCAGTTCGGCATCGAGCAGATAAATGACGTCCTCGCTCCACGCGGCCGCTTCCGTGATCCACGAAGGAAACCTGACTTCCATTTCGTTGTGTTACCTGTTATGGCCGGGATTCTACGCCTGCCGGTCGAGCTGTCCCAAGGGCAAATGGCCCCGGAGTTGTCACCCGCGTCCGACTCTGCCAAACTAGCCGTTTCTCGGAAACGATCATGGCGCGGGAGATTTCGGCTGGAGGTGTCGTGGTACGGCAGATGCGCGGCCTCTGGTTCATCGCGGTCATCGAGCCGCACATGACCCGTCCCAGAAAATCCGCAAAGAGTTCCCTTCCTCGCCGGAAAATCAATCCATCTGCCGTCAAGGCGCTGCCCAAGGGCGCCATCGATGAAGGCGAGAAACCGGAACAGACGGCCCTCCGCGAAGTGAATGAGGAAACCGGCCTGCGCGCCGATCTGATCGCCAAGCTTGCCGACATCAAGTACGTTTACGTCCGCCAATGGGGCGATCGGGCGCGCGTGTTCAAGATTGTCAGCTTTTACCTGTTGCAGTATCGCTCCGGACGCATCGATAACATTTCGCAAGCTATGCGCGTCGAAGTCCGCAAAGCTTTTTGGCTTCCCTTGGACCAAGCGCCCCAGGCCCTGAGTTACAAAGGCGAACGGGAAGTGGCCGAACTGGCACTGCAATACGTGACCGCTCATCCCGAGCTGGGAGATCATGCCGCAAACTCCGCACATTGAACGTCATTTCACTGCCGGCGAGGTGGTCCGCGACGTCGTCATTGGTATGTCCGACGGCCTGACGGTTCCGTTCGCGCTGGCGGCCGGACTATCTGGCGCGGTCGACAATAGCCACATTGTCGTAGTCGCCGGCTTGGCCGAGATTGCTGCCGGGTCAATCGCCATGGGACTAGGTGGGTACCTGGCCGCTAAGAGCGATGCCGAACATTATGAAAGCGAGCGCCAACGGGAGGCGCGCGAGGTGCAGGAGATTCCCGATGAGGAAGCGCGCGAAGTGCAGAAAGTTTTCGCCGACTATGGTCTTTCGCACGAGGACAGCGTTCCCGTGGTCCAGGCACTCACTCGCAAGCCGAAGGAGTGGGTGGATTTCATGATGCGCTTCGAGTTGGGACTGGAAGAGCCCGATCCCAGGCGTGCCGTGCAAAGCGCAGCGACTATCGCCGTCTCCTACGTTGCGGGCGGAATTATCCCTCTGTCGCCTTATATGGCATTGCACAGCGCGCGCATGGCGCTGGTGTGGTCCGTCGTGGTCACCCTGATCGCATTGGGTGTCTTTGGCTATGTCAAAGGCCGCTTCACCGGTTCACGTCCCGGGCGCTCTGCTACGCAAACCGTTGTAATTGGTGGACTTGCCGCAGGAGTAGCCTTCCTTCTGGCTAAGCTGATCTCCTAACCCAATATGGGAAAAAGATTTATCCGATTTTTGTTGACTGAATGAGGATTCATTCATTACTATCGGGTTAACTTAATAGGCGCGCGCCGTTGCCATCCTCACCCCACATCTTACGGCGCGCGCTGCTTGTATTTAGGGTACCTTTTTATTATGTCGCCGTTACTTAAGGGGAGAGAGCGTCGAGGGTTTCTTCCAACAACTCAGCACCGCTTTTACGCGAACCACAATCGAACTAACTAGCAGCCATACATATTTCCGTGGATGAAGCCGGAAGCAGACAACTGAATCAGACCACCTCCATGTTGGCTTGAGCTGGAGTCTTCAAAAATAGTCATGCAAAAACGGATTGAGAAAGTTGCCGTATTGGGCGCGGGCACCATGGGCGCTCGCATCTCCGCGCACCTGGCCAATGCTGGTGTTCCCTCTTACCTGCTCGATATCGTTCCCCCCGACGCCGATGGCCCTGCGCGTAACCGCATCGCGGCCGCCGGGCTCGAAGCGGCGGTGAAATCCAAGCCGGCAGCGTTTTTCAAGCCCTCGCTGGCCAGGCTGGTGACGATAGGAAATTTTGAAGATGATCTGCACAAACTGGCCGAGGTCGACTGGATTATCGAAGCGGTAGTCGAAGACCTGGAGATCAAGCGCACTCTGCTGCGCAAGATCGAAGCCATTCGCAAGCCCGGAACCATCATTACTACCAACACCAGCGGCTTGCCCGTAGCGAAAATCGTTGAAGGCTTTTCGGAAGATTTCCGGCGATCCTGGTTCGGCACCCACTTCTTCAATCCGCCGCGCTACATGCGGCTACTGGAACTAATCCCTACGCCGGACGCCGATCCTACCGCGATGGATGTGATCGCGCGTTTCTGCGATCTGCATCTGGGCAAGGGTGTCGTTCTCGCCAAAGACACGCCCAACTTCATCGCCAATCGCATTGGCACCTTCTGCATCCTGAATGTCATGCGCCTGATGCAGGAGATGGACTTCAGCATCGAAGATGTGGACGAGTTGACGGGCACGGCCGTCGGCTGGCCCAAGACAGCGACCTTCCGTCTGGCCGATCTGGTTGGCCTGGACGTTCTGGGACACGTGGTGCGCAACGCCACTACCAACCTGCACGACGAGCGCAGCGATCTGACGTTGCCCAGCTTCTTCACGCAGATGCTGGAGCGCAAGTGGCTCGGCGACAAGACTAAGGGCGGCTTCTACCGCAAGACCAGGAAGCCGGATGGCCAGAGCGAGATCATGGCCATCGACTGGAAGACGCTGGAATACCGTCCCTCGCGCCGTCCCAAATTTCCTACGCTGGAGATGGCGAGGACCGTCGACAGCCTGCCGGAGCGTATCAACATGCTGCTGGCTCCGTCGAAGGACAAGGCGAATATCTTCCTCTGGTCCGCGTTGTCCGACCTGTGGACTTACTCTGCTAATCGCATTGGTGAGGTTGCCGACTCGGTAATCGAAATCGATCGCGCCATGAAGCTGGGCTTCAACTGGGAGATGGGACCGTTCGAACTGTGGGACGCTGCCGGTGTGGCCAAGACGGTCAAGCGCATGCAGGTCGACGGCAAGCCGGTTTCGCCCAACGTGGAGAAGCTGCTGGCCTCGGGTCAAGAGCGTTGGTACGCAGATGATCCCAAAGCGGCCAGTGGACGCGCCTACTTCGATCTGAATAGCGGTCACTATGCTTCCGAGAACGTTCCCGCGGGCGTCTGGTCGGTAACCGTCGCCAAGAAGTCGGGCCTGGTGGTCAAGAAGAATGCGGGCGCCTCGCTGGTTGATATTGGCGACGGTGTCGGCTGCATCGAGTTCCACTCCAAGATGAACGCCCTGGGCGGCGACATCGTGCAGATGATCATGCAGTCGCTCAAGCGCGGTGGCCCGGGCGACAACTTCGACGCCTTCGTCATCACCAACGACGCCGCTAATTTTTCCGTCGGCGCCAACATCATGATGTTGCTGATGGCGGTGCAGGAAGAAGAGTGGGACGAAGTCGATCTTGCCATCCGCCAGTTCCAAGGCATGACCCAGGCAGTCAAGTTTTCTTCTAAGCCGGTAGTGGTCGCGCCGTTCGGCATGACGCTGGGCGGAGGCTGCGAAATCACACTGCACGGCGCAGCGCGTCAACCGCACGCTGAACTCTATACCGGACTGGTCGAGGTCGGGGTCGGCCTGCTGCCTGGTGGCGGAGGATGCAAGGAGATGACGCTGCGCGCGCTCGACAAGGCGTATCACGTCCGGCCTGCCGGCCGAGGCGAAAGTGTCGAACTGATGGAAGCCATGAAGCAGGCGTTCGAAACCGTCGCCATGGCGAAGGTGTCCACGTCGGCCGCCGAAGCACGGAATCTGGGATTCCTTTCCAGTGGCGACGACATCACTATGAATAGGGAGCGGGTATTGACCGACGCGAAAGAGCGGGCCTTGGAATTGGTGCACGAAGGTTATCGCGCGCCGGTGCCACGGGCCGACATTCTCGCGCCGGGGGAAAGCATCCTGGCTACGCTGAAGCTGGGAGTGCACATCATGCACAAAGGCGAGTTCATCACCGATCATGAAGTGAAGATCGCCAACAAGGTAGCGGAGGTGCTGTGCGGAGGCGCCGTGAATCCCGGCACTCCGGTGAGCGAACAGTATCTGCTCGACCTGGAGCGCGAGGCATTCAAATCGCTATGTGGGGAGAAGAAGACGCAGGAGCGAATACAGTACACGCTGAAGACGGGCAAGACATTGAGGAATTGAGAGGCCCAGGCTAGGACAAACAAATCCAGTCCCGCGAAGCGGGACGGAAGAAGATAGCCCAGCGCTTCAGCGCTGGGTGGGCGGGAAAAGAAGCCGAGTCCCGTAGGGACGGCCGAGAACAGCAGGTCCCTCCGCTCGGGCTGAAGCCCTCGGTCGGGATGACAATTCAGTGGTGAGTGGATAGTGGATAGAAAAATCGAATTATGGTTCAGCTGACGGCTGAGAGCTGACAGCTAAGAGCCATAAGCTAATTGCTAGTTGCTAATTGCTAGTTGCTAATTGCTAGTTGCTGGGGTTAATCATGCGTGATGTCGTAATCGTAAGTGCCGTCCGGACGCCGGTCGGCAAAGCTTATAAAGGAACCTTGCGGGCAACCCGTCCCGACGATCTGGCCGCGGTGGCCATCAAAGGCGCGCTGGAGCGCGTGCCGCAACTCGATCCCAACGAAATCGAAGACGTGATTCTAGGCTGCGCCATGCCCGAAGCCGAGCAAGGCATGAACGTCGCTCGCATCGCATCGTTACGTGCCGGTCTGCCCGTCGGGGTTTCGGCCATGACCATCAACCGCTTCTGCTCGTCGGGATTGCAATCGATTGCCATGGCGGCCGAGCGCATCCTAGCTGGCGGGGCGGAAATCATCGTCGCCGGTGGGGTCGAGTCGATGACCATGATTCCCATGGGCGGCCATAAAGTTTCGGCCAATCCCTGGCTGGTGGCGAATTATCCCGACGCGTATTTGTCGATGGGCCTCACTGCCGAGCGCGTGGGCAAGCTGTACAACATCACGCGCGAGATGCAGGACGAGTTCTCGGTGCAGAGCCACAAAAAAGCCATCGCCGCGATCGAAGCCGGCAAGTTCGACGACGAACTGGTTCCCGTGCCCGTCAGCTTCACTACGCCCAACGGCAGCAAACCAAAGCGCACGGAGATCGTCTTTAAAATGGACGAAGGTCCGCGCGCCGATACGTCGTTGGAGGCGCTGCTGGCTCTCAAGCCCGCATTCCATGCCAAGGGCACGGTCACAGCCGGCAACTCGTCGCAGATGTCCGACGGTGCGGCGGCTGCGGTGGTCATGTCGGCCGAGCGTGCGAATGCGCTAGGACTGAAGCCTCTGGCGCGCTATGTTTCCTTTGCCACTGCGGGCTACAAGCCGGAAGAAATGGGGGTCGGTCCGGTGTTCGCGATTCCGAAGGCATTGAAGATGGCGGGGCTCAAGCTCGGCGACATCGACGTCATCGAGTTGAACGAAGCTTTCGCGGCGCAGTCGCTGGCGGTCATCCAGGAAGCCAAGCTAGATCCGGCAATCATCAACGTCAATGGCGGCGCCATCGCGCTGGGTCATCCCCTGGGATGCACCGGCGCGAAGCTGACGGCCAGTATTATCCGCGAACTAAAGCGCCGCAAGGGACGCTACGGTCTGGTGACCATGTGCGTCGGCGGCGGCATGGGCGCAGCAGGCATTTTCGAGAATTTGCTGTAGAAGCATTCACCACGGAGAACACGGAGGACACGGAGAAAAAGCAAGAAACGGAAAAGAAAATCAGCCATCGATCATCACCAGAGTAAGCGCGAATGAGATCAACACCTGGAATGATCAGATAAAAGGATTGAATTTCTCCGTGCGCTCCGTGTTCTCCGTGGTGAAAAGAATTTCTAAGTTCAGTAATGAGTGAGGAACTCATGGCAACGACGACGGCAGCACCGAAGACCAAGACTACGGGCGGAAGCTTTCTGCTCGAAGATCACAACCTGGACAATGTCTTCACCCCCGAAGACTTCAACGAAGATCACCAGATGATCGCCAAGCTGGCGGAAGAGTTCGCGGTCAACGAAATTCTGCCGCAGGTCGAAAAGATCGAGCACAAAGAGTGGGAAGTCACGCGCGAACTACTGCGCAAGGCCAGCGAGTCGGGTCTGACCAACGCCGATGTGCCTGCCGAATACGGCGGCTCCGACATGGACAAGGTGTCGTCTGCGATCATCGCCGAGCACATGGCCAAGTGCGGCAGCTTCGTGGTTTCAATGGGCGGACACGCCGGCATCGGCACGCTGCCTATCGTTTTCTTCGGTACCGAAGAGCAGAAAAAGAGGTATCTGCCCAAGCTGGCATCGGCGGAGATGATTGGCGCTTACGCGCTCTCGGAAGGCACCAGTGGTTCCGACGCGCTGAATAGCCGCACCAAAGCCGTGCTCTCGCCTGACGGCAAGCACTACATTCTGAACGGCGAGAAGATGTGGATCACCAACGCCCACTTTGCCGATCTGTTCACCGTGTTCGCAAAAGTCGATGGCGAGAAGTTCACCGCCTTCCTGATCGAGAAGGATTTCCCCGGATTCTCCGTCGGCGCCGAAGAGAAGAAGATGGGCATACGCGGCTCATCCACCGCGCCGCTCATCCTGAACGATTGCCAGGTGCCGGTGGAGAACGTGCTGGGCGAGATCGGCAAAGGCCACATTATTGCATTCAACATCCTCAACGTGGGCCGCTTCAAGCTGGGTGCGGGATGCGTGGGCGGAGCGCGCGCGTCGCTGCAGAATGCTATCGCCTACGCCAAGCAGCGCAAGGCCTTCGGCAAGAGCATTTCCGACTTCGGATTGATTCGCGAAAAGCTGGCGCAGATGGCGGTCGGCATCTACACCGGCGAATCGATGGTCTATCGCACGGTCGGCATGATGGACACGGCGCTGGCCGACATCGACAAGAATCCCGAGACCATTCGCAAGTCGATTGAGGAGTACGCGGTCGAGTGCTCCATCATCAAAGTGTGGGGCTCGGAGATGTTGGATATGGTGGTTGACGAGACGGTGCAGGTTTACGGCGGCTACGGCTTCGTCGGGGAGTATCCGGCCGAGCGCGCCTATCGCGACTCGCGGGTCAACCGCATCTTCGAAGGCACTAACGAAATCAATCGCCTCATCATTACCGGCTGGCTGCTGAAACGGGCGCTGAGCGGACAACTGGCGCTGCTGCCGGCTATCAAGAAGACCATGGATGAAGTCATGGCCGGGCCGACGGGCGAAGAACTCGAAGGCACTCTTGCCGCCGAGCGCAAGCTGGTCGACAACGCCAAGAAGCTCGCCATGCTGGTGGCCGGAGCGGCTTCACAGAAGTACATGCAGAAGCTGGCCGATCAGCAGGAGATCATGGGCGCCATCGCCGATATGGTGATCGAGGCGTTTGCCATGGACTCCGCGCTGCTGCGCGCTCGCAAGTCGGTGGAAGCGAATGGCGAAGAGAAGGCCGCTTTGGTTATCGCGATGACCCAGGTTTATCTGGAAGGTGCATTTACCAAGCTGGAAGCGGCGGCGAAGAAAGTCATCGCTGCCATAGCCGAAGGCGACATGCTGCGCACCCAGATGGCAATTGTTCGCCGCCTCGCCAAACATGAACCGGTTAACGTGATTGCGCTGCAGGAAAAAATCGCCAGCCGCGTGCTGGAGACTGGAAAGTACGTGACGGCCTAAGACCTCGAAAACAGGACGCGGAGATAAAGGGGACTCGAATGGGTCCCCTGCTCCGTTCTAGCCGGAGGATGCAGTACGCTCCCTCCGAAAGGTTATGCAGGCGCCGCCTGAGGCCTGCGAAGAGTGTTCGCCCGGAGGTTTCCGCCATGAAGCTAGCCTTTGATTGTGTTTTCTACTACGTGTCCGATATCGAACGCGCCATTCGCTTTTATACCGATATTCTCGGATTCAAGCTCTCGTCGCGGGACTTCGTCGCTCGCTTTGATATCGACGGTGTCTTATTCGAACTCGTGCCCTCGACCGACAAGGCTAAACTCGCTGGCGGCGGCAATGCCCGCCTCTGCCTGGAAGTAGAGAATGTTGCTGCAACGCTGCAAGAGTTGCAGGGAAAAGGCGTCGTGACCTCGCCGCCCCAGAAAGAAACCGGAGGTCTGCTGGCATCGCTGCACGATCCGGACGGAAACGAAATCTGCCTGTGGCAGTATTCCGGGACACCCTCGAAGTGAACTGCGTAAAGCCTGAACCACCGAGGCACAGGCCTCCTCTGACTATTGTCCCAGTGTCTGGCTTACTCGCTGCATTCCGGCCGCAAACTTTGGAGCCGAATAGGCCGACGGGTTTTGCTGGAGCTGCTGAATCAGCGCATCAATCGCGGTGCCGACATCGGCGTTGAGCGGCGGCTTCGTGTTCTGCTGATACGCCATGTAAAGGTCGTCCAGGGTCATCGCCGCCTGCTGTGCCGCTCGCTCATCCTGGTTGGCGATCGCCTTGGAGTCTATAGCGATGCGTCGCATCAAGCGCAGCGTTAACCCCGAGTCGTAAGCCTGGCTGTCGAGCTGAATCGCCAGCTCACCTGCTATGACCGCCGCATGCTTTGCGCTGGCGGCGATCTTCTGGCGATTACCGTTCAGCTGGTTCATCAGATCGGCTAGGCCCATCAGTTCATCGTCCAGCCGCTGCGCCGTATCGGGATGGAGCTCCTTCACTAGATCGCGGAAGACGACGACACGCGCCTGGTTCCAAGGCGGATTCCCGGGACGACGTCCAGGATAACCTCGCTCCTGCCGCCAACTGTCCATCGCCGCCGTCAGACTGTGGTGACAGGCGAAGCAATCGAGCTCGGCATACTCCGGCCAGATCGGCCCGTTGGCTTGCCGCTCCAGTTCGTAGAGCGACTCCCGCAGTTGCACGGCCTGTCCCACGCCCCACCCTTTGACACTTTTCCAGATGTCTCCCTGCTCGGGCGTCTTCCAGTGTGGCGGCATATAGAAGGTGAAATAGCTGAGTTCAAAGGTGAGGTCGGGATGTCCCGCAGCAATCATCTCGTGATCGACAAACTTGTCGGCCGTACCCAGATGGCAGCTCAGGCACTTCTCGCTGCGCTTGATGAGGTCGCGCGTGGGATACATGCCGCACCTCTCGATCAGCTTTTCGTAAGGCCAATTGGTGGGATCGGTGTGCCGCCCCAGCCATTCGGAAGCTGGACCATGGCAGGATTCGCAGCTCACGCCGTCATTCAGATCGAAGCTTTGTGTGCGCTCGTCGGCCCCCACAGACAGCGCATGACAGGCTAAACACCTTTGCGCCTGCGACGGTGGTCCCATGTTCAGGATCTTTCCCATGCGCACCGAGACAGGATTGGAGAGTACCGAAAAAGCCCTGGCGTGCTTGTCTTGCGCGATCCAGATGCTGTACTCGTTCTGGAAAATGCGGGTCACCATCCTGGGCTGTACGCTGCCATGACAACTGCTGGCCGCGCAGCTTCCGGGACCGGTGTACTTGCTTACGCCGCAGGCAGTCATGCTGCCCTGACTCTGAGCGAATGCGGTAGTCGTTAGCAGTAATAAGAGGAAAGACAATGGCGCTAAACAGCATGCTCTCCTGCCGACAGCCATGGTTGCTCCCGCAGCACCACCAGCCCCTGGAACGCAATTTGTGGGGTGCAGGGTTTATACGACGAATTCAGGAAGAAAGCAATAATCGGAGCAGAGTTATAATTTGCGGCGCTGAGTCATGACCACTATGGACAGCCGCAATATTTTGCTATACGATTTGCGCCACTCATCCATCATCGCTTTCTAAAGTCGTTCGAAATCCTGGGGAACGGAGCGCGCCGCCGTGTTCGACGAGTTGAGAGCCATCCAGCGTGAATTCGGCTATCTGCCGCCGGAACAGCTGAAGGCTTTGTCGGTCTCGCTCAACACTCCGCTGAGCCGGATTCATGCGGTCGCCAGCTTCTATCCGCACTTTCACCTGTCGCCGCCGCCCCGAGTCGATGTGCGCGTCTGTGCCGACATGAGCTGTCACCTGCTGGGGGCAGATGAATTGAAGGCGAATCTGGAGGCGGCTTTTCGCGGCGCGGGCGCGCCAGACGTCAGCATTCGCGAAGTTTCCTGCCTCGGCCGATGCGACCATGCGCCCGCGATCTCGGTGAACGACAACATCTACGCGCTGGCCAACAGTCACGACGCGATCGGTATGGTGCGCGATAACCTGGCCGGCAAGCCACTGCCCGCCACGCACGGCAATCAGGAGCGCCAGGCGGCAAGCTGCGATCCTTACGGCGGGACGGGCGGCTACCTCGTGGTCCGCCGCTTCACGGAAAATCGCAATTGGCAGGACATCATCGCTGCGCTCAAGGCCAGCAAGTTGCGTGGCATGGGCGGCGCGGGATTTCCGACCGGCTTGAAGTGGGAGATTGTGCGCAACGCGCCCGGTTCGACCAAGTACATCGTGTGCAACGCCGATGAAAGTGAGCCGGGCACGATCAAAGATCGCCACATTATGGACAACCTGCCCCATCTGTTAGTGGAAGGCATGATCGTGGCCGGTCTGGTCACCGGTGCGCAGAAGGGAATTCTCTACATCCGCCACGAATACGAGCGCTCGAAAGATATTTTGCAAGAAGAGATCGAGCGCTGCTATCACAATGGCATTCTCGGCCCAAAGGTGTTCGGCAGCGATCTTTCCTTCGATCTCGAGATCTTCGTCAGCCCCGGCGGCTATATCTGCGGGGAAGAGAGCGCGCTGCTGGAAGCCCTCGAAGGTAAGCGCGCTGAGCCGCGCAACAAGCCGCCGTTTCCCGGCACGAACGGCCTGTGGAATCAGCCTACCGTCATCAACAACGTGGAGACCTTCACGCTGGCCACGGTGATCCTGGCGCACGGTCTGGAGTGGTACAAATCGCAAGGCACGAACGGGGCTGTGGGCGTGAAGTTCGTCGGCATCAGCGGCGATGTGGTGCGGCCTGGAGTCTTCGAAGTCCCCATGGGGATCAGCTACAACGATCTGATCTTTGGATATGCGGGTGGAATCCCCGATGGAAAGAAGTTGCTGGGCTTCGCGCCCTCCGGTCCGTCATCGGGATATTTGCCGGCTGCGATGACCAATCTTCCGTTGGACTGGGACGCCGTGGCTGCCGCGGGCTCGATGGTGGGCTCGGGAGCCATCGTGGTCTGCGCTGAAGGCCGTTGCATGCTGGACATGGCGCTCAACGCTACCCGCTTCTACCGCAACGAGTCCTGTGGTAAGTGCGTGCCCTGCCGCATGGGCTCGCAGAAGATGGTCGAGATGCTGAAGGGCTGGACCGAAGGGCGAAGCTCAAAGGACGACATGCAGTTGCTCGACGAGCTTTCGACCGCGATGAAGATGGCGTCGATTTGTGGACTAGGCCAGGTGGTTCCGGTGCCGATCGCTTCCGTCCTCAAACATTTTCCTGACGTCGTCGAGGACCACACCGTGCGCCGGCGCTGTCCGGGGAATGTCTGTTTCCCGCAGCCAACGAGGATGGCATGACTCCCGACGAAACCGAGGCCAAATCGGGGCCGCCGCAGGTCGAACTGACGATCGACGGGACTGCCGTCTCCGTTCCCCAGGGGACAACCATCTTCGATGCCGCGCGCATGAACGGCATCCCCATTCCAACCTTGTGCCATCAGCAAAATGAAAATCCGGTGGGCGTCTGCCGGGTCTGCGTGGTGGATTTGGGACAGCGAGTCTATGCCGCCTCCTGCATCCGCCAGGCCGAGCCCGGCATGAAGGTCAGCACCAGCACGGCGCCGGTGCAGAAGGTTCGGCATACCTTGCTTGAGCTGTTGCTGGCCGACCATCCCAGTCCCTGCGCTCGCCAGCAACATTCTGGCGACTGCGAACTGGAACGGCTGGCTGCCGGCGCAGGAATTCAGCAGGCACGCTTTCCGCGACGCAGCACGCCGCGCGGACATGACGATTCTTCCCTCGCCATCGTTGTCGATCATGAAGCCTGCATCCTGTGCGACCGCTGCATTCGCGGCTGCGACGACATCCGGCACAACTGGGTGCTGGCCCGGCGGGGCAAGGGATATCAGGCGGGCGTCGCCTTCGATAACAACTTGCCGATGGGTGACTCGTCCTGCGTCTCCTGCGGCGAGTGTATGGTCTCCTGCCCGACAGGCGCGTTAACGAATCGACAGGTAGTTGGATCGGTGAAGGAGTTGTCCGGGAATCCCGTCGATATTGCCGAGCTGCTGGGCCTGCCGATCTTCAAGAACGTCTCGGGTACGTTTCTCGAACTCAATGCCCATGCCATCGTGGAGCGCAATTTTCGCGCCGGCGACATTATTTGCCGGGAGGGTGAATTCGGCGCAACCGCTTTCTACATTCTGGAAGGCAAGGCCGACGTCTATCTGGAAAGCAACATCGCTCATGTCAAGACCGAAGTCGACCACCAAGGCTTACTTAGCAAGATGAAGAGCCTGCTCGCGCCGCGCGAGCGTCACCCCAGAACCGAGGAGGGTTCGCGAGCGTTTATTCCTATCGATGCGCCGGTCGATCTCCCTTACGACCACCCGATCGCCGAACTCGGGCCGGGCGAGCTCTTCGGCGAGATGACCTGCATGAGTTACTATCCGCGCTCCGCCACAGTGCGGGCGGCGACCGACTGCACCATGCTCGAGATGCTGCGCAACGTCCTCGACATCATGCAGCGCAACAAAACCTTCCGCGAGCAACTGGATCGCACCTACAAGCGCCGCGCTCTCGACTCGCACCTGCGCAGCGTGCCGGTGCTGGCGTCGCTGTCGCCCGAATTCATCGATCATTTGCGCGAGCGCGTGGAACTGATCCGCTATCTCCCCGGGCAAGTCATCTGCACCCAGGGTGAGGCCGCCGACAGCTTCTATCTGGTTCGTCTCGGTTTCGTGAAGGTGTCAGAACGGCGCCCCGGCGGCGAGATCGTTTTGGCTTACCTGTCGCGTGGTTCGTATTTTGGCGAGATGGCGTTGCTCACCGGAACTACGCGCACCGCGACCTGTACCGCGGTCGATCACGTCGAGGTCGTGCGCATTTCCGGTGAAGATTTCCAGCAGATACTGGATGGCTTTCCCCAGGTTCGGCAACAACTGGAGGCGACCGCTGCCGAGCACGTGGCCGCGAACCGTGCCCGCGTCACGCAACTGGAGAACGTTCCGGTCGACCAGTTCCTCAACCAGGGGTTGGTGGAAGCGCAGAGCCTGCTTATCCTCGATCTTGACCGCTGCACCCGCTGCGATCAGTGCGTGCGCGCCTGCGCCGATGCGCACGATGGCGTGAGCCGACTCATCCGCGAAGGACTACGCTTCGACAAGTATCTGGTGGCGACCTCGTGCCGCCAGTGCCGCGATCCACTGTGCATGGTCGGTTGTCCCGTGGGCTCCATTCGTCGGCGCAATTCGCTTGAGGTCATCATCGAGGATTGGTGCATCGGTTGCAGTCAGTGCGCCAACAATTGTCCGTACGGCAACATTAATATGCATCCCTTTTCGGCGCAGCTGGACGATCCTGCGCATCCCGGCCGGAAGATCGCCGGGGTGCGAGTGAAGGCTACATCCTGCGACCTGTGCCTGGACCACGCGGAACCGAGCTGCGTCTACGCCTGTCCCCATGACGCGGCGCATCGGGTCAATCCTCCGGAATTTTTTGCCGGTCTGCTCAAGCCGGCGACACCAGCCAAGAAGGAGCAATGACTCTTGCGCATCGACCAGACGCATCGCAAGTGGTTGATTGGGAGCCTCGCCGGGCTGGTCGTCGCCACCGTCGTGTACATCGTCTATAGCCATAACTCGCTGCAAGGAGCTACCGGCGGCAGCGCGATGGGTCTCACCTACGGCAGCATCGGCTCCGCGTTCATGCTGTTTGCCGGCGCGCTGGGGGCGCGCAAGAAAGTTCCCATCTGGCGCTTAGGCCGCGCCCAGACCTGGATGCGCGGACATCTCTGGCTCGGCACCCTCAGCTTTCCCATCATCCTGTTTCACGCCGGCTTTCACTTTGGTATCGGGTTGACCCGGGTGATCATGTGGATGTTCGTAGTGGTATTCGTAAGCGGAATTTTTGGAGCTGTCCTGCAGCATTACATGCCACGCTTCACCACCGAACATATTCCAATGGAGACAATCTACGAGCAGATTGGTCGCGTGCGTCTTCAGCTGGTGGAGGAAGCCGAGAAGCTGGTGGAGGAAGCCAGCGCGGCGCTGACCGGCGGACTCTCGCGCGCCACCGATGAGCAACGCGCCGCCGCGGCCGCAGCCGGCACGATGGGAGGATTGACCGTCGCCTCCGGTCTTCAGGTGGATGAAGACGCCAGCACTCACCTGCAGGAGTTTTTCCGGCGCCAGATGCGCCCCTTCCTCGAGTACGGCGGATCGCGGAATTTGGCGCTCGGCGATCAGGCGCGTTCACAAGCCATATTTCAACAACTGAGGGCGCTGCTTTCCCCCAGCTTGCAGCAGATCGTCGACGACCTGGAAAATATCTGCGAAGAAAAACGCGAACTGGACCAGCAGGCGCGTTATCACCGCGTCCTGCATGGCTGGCTGCTGGTGCACATTCCGGTGTCCTACGCGTTGTTGCTGCTGGGGGCCGTGCATGCGGTAGTGGCATTGCGTTACTAAGGCAAGACCATGGCGCGAAGGGTACGCACAACCAAAACGCTGGCCAAGCGGATGGACTTGCAGTACTTCACCCGCAAGCATCCCTTGCGGAGCTGGCGATTTTACCTATCCGTGCTTGCGCCGGTGATTGCCCTGGTATGGTTTCTGTCTTCGCGAGCGACAGGGCAGAAGGTCTATAGCAGCGGGCCGCTGTCGGCGGCGCATGCGGTTTTCGGCAAGCAATGCGAACTCTGCCACGTTAGCGAGCACGGCGCATTTCGCACCGAGGTCAAAGACACCGCCTGCCTGAGCTGCCACGACGCGCCCGCGCATCACCCGAACAGGGTCGAATTCACGCCGACGTGCGGTTCTTGCCATGTGGAACACCAAGGTCTGATTCAGTTGGCGCACACTAAGACCTCCACGTGTACGCAATGCCACGCCAATCTGCGGGTCAGGACGGGACAGCTCCGCTACTTTGAAAGCGTCCGCGGATTTGACGGCAGGCGTCATCCGCAGTTCGTCGAAGTGCTTCCGGGCTCCGATCCTGGAACGATTAAGCTGACCCATTACGCTCATCTTGTGCCGAAGCTGGCCAGCCCGAACGGACCGGTGCAGCTCACCTGTCACGACTGCCACCGCCCGACCGGCGAAGAGGGAACGTGGCCTTACGCCATGGGCCAGCTGAAGATGGTCTCGGAATCAGATCATGATGTCCTGTCGGCAGTAGCGGGAAGCGAGAGCAGGGAGGCACATCCTCACGCGTACATGTCGCCGATACTCTATGCCGCGCAGTGCGCCGGCTGTCACGTCAAGGATTTGCAGTTTGACAAGAGGTTCGACGAGGCCGCTCCCCATGACAAGCCCGAGGTGGTGCAGGCCTTCCTGATCAAGAAATACACCGGCTACTTCGCGACGCATCCCCATGCGCTGTCGGAGCCGCTGCCGCACGAACGCATTCTGAGCGGCAACATCCTGCCGCCGATGCCGCCGCCTCCCCACACGCGGGAAGAGTGGATCAATTGGCAGGTCACGTATGCCGACCGGCTGTTGTTCGACAAGGGCTGCAAACTCTGTCACATGATGATCGAGCGGGAGGGTGCGGTCCCCGTGGTCGCGGCGTATTCCATCCCGCCGATTCCTGCGGTTGCGAAGTCGGCAATCCCGGCGCGCTGGATGTTGCACGCCGACTTCGATCACGACACGCACCGCATGTTGACCTGCACCGCCTGCCACACGAATGCGCCGACGAGCAAGCTGGCGTCGGACATTCTGCTGCCCGGGATCAAGACTTGCCAGGCCTGCCATCGCCAGGGCGGAGCCGAGCACGATGCCGCGGATGCGCGCTGCTCAGACTGTCACGAATATCACGACTGGCGGAAAGAGCAATTCCAGCAGCACAATTACACCATCCAGCAGCTGCGTGGCTCGGTCGGGGGAATGTAGCAGCGAGGCCTGAAGGTTGGCTCTATCCGAACGGGGGTATGACGCCAGAACTATCTTGCGGTCGGGTTCTCTCCGGCCACGTCCGCCCGCTGCGGCTGGGTGGGCTGCAACGCTGCGCCCGGAGGATCGTCGGTTACGGTGTAAACGTGCCCATCCCGCAAATAAAGCCTCTGCATCTCCTCCAGGTTGAACGGCCTTGCTCCGCGGCGCCCAAACACGGCCAGCTGATTTCCACTTTCGTCGACCGCCCGATCGCGATCGATGCCCTTGGAAATTGCCAGCGCAGGACCGGCCGTGTGTCGGCTGGCAATCAGCTTGGGCATCGGACGCGGGCTGAAGCCGGCGAACAAAGGATCGTCGCTTGGTGACAGCAACTGCACCACGCGTAGTCCATTCTTGCCGTCGGCCACATAGGCAAAGGCTTCCGATGAAACCATTCCGATCTTCAGATCGTTAACGTCGTTCATTACCCCGCCAGCATTGAAGGCCTGGTCGAACTTGGGATGTTCGGGCCGTTCGACATCCACAATCACGATCCCCTGCTTGCCAGCCGAGACATACGCGTAGGTGCGCGCGACGTAGACATTGCGGGCATCTTCGATGGGAACCAGCGCCCCGTTCACCGGCATAGGCCGATCGAGATGGGTTACATCGAGCACCTTGAGCCCCTCGCGGTCGGCCACAAACGCGTAGCGGAACTGAATTACGATACCGCGCGGTTCGATCAGGAATGGCGTGCCGACTTGAGCAGTAATCTTCGGGTCCAGAGGATTGGAGATGTCGACGACGACCAGCCCGTGGTCGCAGAGAATGTAGGCATAGGTGCCAGCGATGGTGATACGCCGCGCGCCTTTCAGCTCGTCATTGGGATTGAACGTCTTGGCGCGGCCGATGAAGTTGTTCGAGGGATTGCCGTCGAGCAGCGTCCCGACCCCGATGCCGCCCTTGCTCTTGGTGCTGGGATTGCCAATGACAATCAGACCTTCCTCTTTGTCGGCAACGTAGAGGAAGCCATACATGAGGGCGATCTTCTGTTCTTCGTTTTCCGGACGCTGCGTGCGCAAGGGATCGACGCCCAATGTCGTAGGCGTGGCCACCGCCATCGCATATTTCGTGGGCATGTAGAAGCGCTGGCCCCAAGGCGACACCGGCGCAGTTATGGTGCGCTGGGAAACATCTTTGACATCGATCGCGGCGATGTCATAGATGCGAAAGCCGCCCTTGCCCAGCGCAGCGTAAAGGTATTCGCCGCGAGCTTGGACATCCAGAACGGTGTCGGCACCATGTAAAATATCCGATCCCGCGTGTCCGTAAGTTTCTTTCAATTCCCTTAGGTTCTTAAGGTGTTGGTTGTAGTCGTCCGGATAGGCCAGTTTCTGAAGATCGCTGCCGATGACTGCCGGCGGCTCGTCATGTTCGGTGACCGCGACGGCTTCGTATCCTTTGCTGCCCGTGGCGACATAAATGTACCGCCCCATGAAGTTCATGAAGTTGGTACCCTGCATCAGCAGCTGCGACATCCAGGCGTTGTTATCGCCCGCCTTCGAGACGTGACAGTCGGTACATTGTTTGGTCTCTTTCGCCCGCACCGTGTGCGGGACGAATGTGCTGAACGATTGTCCGCTGAAGCCCTCGGCTGAAATCGTCTGCTGCTGGTAATAAATCCAATCGCGATCGGCATTCTGCGAGCTGACCAGCACCGCGCAGGCCGAGCGCACCGGCGCCACACGATGGCCGGTGACGGTTCCGTCGATCCCCAGCAGGTATATGTCGTCGCGCAGTATCTGGAAGTTGTACGAGGTCCAGTTCCGGGTCATCAGGCCTTCGTTGTGCAGCATGGGCATGCGCTGGTTGGCGGTCATGGAAAGATGGCAGCCATAGCAGGTCGGCGCCCACGAACTGTGACACGAATAGCAGGTCATGCGGCTGTTCTCGTGCGCCAGCTTCGTAGGCTCGATGCGCGCGTCGCCCCACGTCTGGTTGTTTTTCTCGATGGTCTTGGCCAGACGCGACTTCTCGCTGTAGTGCGAATTGCCGGGAGTGATCGAATCCAGTACCTGCACCACCTCCCATTGCTGGTCTTTATCGAGCATAGACCGCTGGAATAACTTGCCGGTATCCCAGTAGAAGCGGCGCTCGCCCCACGGCGTTCGCAGAAGATCCAGCCGGGTGCCACCCGGGGGCGCAGCAATACCGGAAGTAGTCAAGGTCGCGCGTTGTTGGATCGTACCGTGACAATCGACGCAATCAACTTCGATTGCGTTTCGCGTCTCGCCATAGAGCTTACCGTTGCCGTGACTGTCCTGCTGAAAGTGGCAGTCAACGCAGTGCATGCCCTTCTTCAGGTGAATGTCTTCGAGGTGCACGGCCTTGCCAAACTTGTCGGGATCGTCGGGCGATATGACGTTGCCCTCAGCATCGAGCCAGTTTCCTTTGCGATCGTGCTTGTACACCGCGCGGAAGATCCATCCGTGGCCGTGGAAGTCGGCGAACTGGGTGTTCTTGAGATTCTTGTTGAACTCCGGAGTGCCGGTCTTCTCAAGGAAACTGAGGTCGGCCCAATTCCCCCGAATTGCCGTGCGCTCCGGGTTGCGTGTCTGTACTTGCTGTTGGAACTCCGGGGAGGGATAACGCTGCTTGGCGGGATACATGCCTTTGTCGCCGTCGATCTCGTTGTCCCACCAGGTATAGCCGAAGTAGGTGGCAACCATGTTGGTTCCCGGATGCATGTGGCAGACCATGCACTGGCTCGACGGAATGGCTCGCGTGAACTGGTGCTTGATAGGATGGCCGGGCTCGCCCTTGGCAATTGTCGGGTCCGCCGTTGCGCTCTGCCCCATGTTGCCATACTGCGCGTAGCTGGCCGAGTGCTCCGGCGAGCGATCATTAGCGTAAATGACGTGACAAGCACTGCATCCGCTGGCGCGGTAGTCGCCCGGCTGATCGTTGGTGCCGGGAAAGGAGAGCAGCGGATCGAACAAGCGCGTCTTCTGCACGCCCAGAAAGGTCGGGTCGGTACGCAGCAATGTTCCGAAGCCACGAAAGCTTAGCTTAAGGTCAGGACGTCCGGGATCTTCCTCGAGGTTCGGGTTTCCTATCTCAGCCTTTTTTTCGCCGCCGCGCTCGAAGACGCGCAAGACGTTCCCGGGCTGCGAAATCTCCCAGCGCTCGAGCGGCTCAAGATAGGGCAGCACACCTTTCTTCTCGGTTTCCTCGGCGCTGGGCGGCGGATAGGTTTGCAGTCGCTGCGGCAGGCCGTCACGACCATAGCTTTCGCCGAAATGAGGATTCTTGAGCGGGAATGCGCCGTTGTTATAGAGAGCGGCACTCCACAACATCGCGCCGTGGGTCATCATGCTGGTTTGCACCCGCCGAACTTCCGAGGTGTGGCAGCCGGAACGTCCGCAAGTCTCCTCGGCCACTCGCAGATCGCCCGGATTGATGAACTTGATGTACTCTGCGTCCTCCTTCAGCCACTTGGTATAAGCGCGCACCGGATTGGCCGAACTCCAGGCATCCTCGGGAATTCGCGGTTTGGGATGAGCCTGATTCGTCAGAGATAGGTACTCCCGCGTCTGCGCTGCGACGCCTGCCGGTCGGAAGACCTCCGGATGGCCGCCGTGGCAATCGGTGCAACCAATCCTCACGGTGTTTGCAGGATGCATGGTCGCACTGTCCATCGGAGTGTGACAGCTCATGCAGCCATCCGATTTTTTGTCGACCTGAGCCTGCGATTGCTCCAGAAGGATGCCGCCGCTGGTCGGTTGGTCCTGAGGCGATTGTGCCAGACATGCGGCCGGGTGCCCTGCCGGCGCGGTTCGCGCCCGGGAACTGAACACGGCGATCGATGCGCACACGAATACCGCTATCGCTACAATTCGGACAACGCGAAATGTCGAGCGCGATCGCATCATCGATGCAGTTCAGAACGTCAACGCCAAGGTTGCAAAACCGGAGAGCAGCACTTTGCTGTTGTAGATATTCTGCAAGCCTGCTGCCGGAAATAGATTGGACTCGCCGGCTGTGACCACGATGTTTTCCGATAATGGCGGCCGGTACTTAATGCCAAAGCCTAAGTCTTCGCCGATGCCATGGCGGATCGGGTTTTGAAACAGCAGAATCTCCAGTGGCTCGGTTTGATCGAACCGGAGATAGCTACCGTTGGCGAAGGCGCGCAGCTTGGTGGTCAGGTTAAAATCGGCGCCCGCATTGAAGATGTAAATGCCAGGATTCACGAAGTTAGCCTGGCCTGCCTCTTTATTGCTGCGCAAGCTGGGCAAAAGACTGGCGGGATTCGTTAGGTTAACCCCGGTACTCGTCAGCAGGATTCCCTGCGCGTCCCAAAAGCTAAAGGCGCCTCCGGCGAAATTGGTGTCGTCGACGATGGTGTCAAATCCGTGGGCGGTGCCGCTACGTGTGTTGCCAAATCGGTAGGCGCCATCGCCAGACGCAAAGAAGAATGACGTATAGTATCGGACCCAATCCTTGTCGACGGAAAGCTCCAGCGCGGCCATTTGCGCGTCGATGTTGACGGGCCTGCCGGCTATCGGATTGAAGGTATCGTGACCCAGCGCCTGGTAGAAAGCATTACTTATGTTCAGTCGCTTGATGTGGCCGTTGCCAGTCCATCCCAGATAGTAGGCGCGGATGCCGTGCTCGATCACATTCCCGTTGACCACATCTCCGATAGGTGAAGGCCGCACCAGGAAACCGTTATCGTCATAATGCAAGCTGGGATCGTCGCGGTTGTAGTGAAAGCTGAACTCGGTGGTGTACCCCTTAGCGAAGAAATCCTGAATGTATAGGTTGGCGATATAGACCTGCTGGTGCCGCTGGTTGAAGGTATTCAGGCCGCTGTTGGTGTTTTTCTCAAGGAAATAGAAGTAGGCAAGGTTGTAGTTGAAACGATTGGAGCGCAGGTTCCCGAAGAGGCGGATGCCGGGCTGATTTTCCGCGAAGATAAAACCGCGGAAGTCGCTGACGAACTCCTGGATCCCGGCGCGAACTGAAACGAAGTCGAAGTTCGGACTTAGGTCATGGATCTTCGCTTCGATAAATGCTTCCTGCATTCCGGTATGGCTATCGAAGCGGTCGATGCCATCTGCGGGATTGACGTTGACCAGGCCGCGCTCGCGAGTCTGGAGGAAATTCAGATTGACTTCGGGCGTGATGCGAATGCGCCAATCGACAGGTCGAAAACTGGTGTCCCCTTGAAACAAATCCGCCGAGAACACGAAGCTCTGAGAAGCAAAGAACTGCTCGCCTTTGCCAAAGAAGCCTTCGCTGTTCGGCGAAAGCGTGGTCACGCCGCTGGGGACCGGCAGCCGGCGAATATCGATGTTGCTAATGCTGCTCGCGGTCAGGTCGAAGAACCAGGTTTGGCCAAAGATAGGTTCATCGCCCTTGATGCGATTGCGATTGAAGGGATCGTACCAATGCGACTTCACATAAGGATAATCGCCCGGTGGGTTGTACCGCTGCCAGGTGGGCATGTGCGCCCACCAACGGTAGGGAGCAGGAGAAAAGTTCGCTGCATCGGAAGGCATTTCGCCCGGTGTAACGGCGAGTGGCCATGGAGTTGGCGCCTGCAATGTCCGCAACGGGTTGTAATACATGGAGACTAACGGCGCTTCGCTCGTGGCCATGCCGTTGGAGCCAGGCAGACCGCCGGGGACTTGATGGGACACGGCGGGAGGTGCGAAAGACGAAAGCAATAGCTCAACGGTGAGAAGTTCGCCGTTCCTCAGTTGCGTATTGGGAAGGTCGACCGGCGAATAGCCGTCTTTCTCGGCGCGCAGCTGGTAGTTGCCGGGCTGCACGTTTAGCAAGCGGAAAACTCCTTCGCTGTTAGTGAGCACAGGCGGGAATGACGCTCCGGGACGTATGGAGGAGATCCTCACGCCGGGCAGAGGCCGGCCCTCCGTGTCGCACACCAGGCCTTGTATTGCACCAGTTGGATCTGGGAGATGACCGGGAATTCGCTGCCACATTACGAAAGAGGAACTGGTGGACGGGGCAGAGCACGGTTCCGGCGCTTGTTGCGCAGACATTTCGAGCGCAGTGGCGAGGGTACACGCCAGCACGGCCGGGACGAACCATGTCCTCCAAAACAGCGAGGTCCTAGCAGAGCGCATTCTCACCGCCAGAAGTCAACTCGTTGCCTGCAACTGAAAATCGTTGGGTTTACTTGGTATCACACCCCGGCCCGGGTAGCAAGCATGGCTTGACTTCGGCGGAAATATGGTCATAATTGCGGCTCTAAGAAAAGCAATCCCAGGAGTCTGAGAGAGTTCGTTCTGCGATGGAAAGTAAGCGCGGCTTTCGAACTTCTTTGCTGACCGCGGCTGCACTGGCGGCCTTGCTGATGCTGGTTTCCTGCGGCGGGGGCGGCAGTGGATCCAGCAGCGGTGGCGCCGGGAGCGATCCTCCTCCCGCAACGCCGCCCGCGTCGCCGTCCCTGACCGCGACTCAGGTGGACGCGGTCGTGCATGCGGCGGTTGAGTCGGTGAATGTCCCGATTGTCGTCGGTGTAACCGATCGCCTGGGAAACATTCTCGCGGTATTCAGTACAAACAACCCTCCAGCCACCGGAGTGGGAAACTTCAGCGAAAATGTGAACGCGCCCAATCTGGCGGTAGCGCTGGCGCGCACCGCAGCCTTCTTCAGCAACGATCAAGCGCCGCTGTCCTCGCGCACCGTCCGCTACATCAGCGGTATTCATTTTCCGCCGGGAGTCGACGGTGCTCCTAACGCGCCGCTCTACGGGATTGAGAACACGAATCGCGGATGCTCGTTCAATACGACTTTCTTGCCTGACCAGACCATTCCACCTGCGACCCTGATCAACGGCACGATGCCTGGGTTGGGCATAATCACCGGCAAAGCGAATGTCGATGACAACGATCCGACGGCGGTGAATCCTGGCGGTGTGCCCCTGTTTGTCGCTGGAACGCTCGTCGGCGGAGTGGGAGTAGTAGCGTCCAATCCCGACTCTACAGTCGCCGGAAATATCGCGGAGTTTGCAGCCTACGTCGCCGCCACCACTGCTCCATTTGGTCCGACTCCGGCCCCGCCGGGAGTCGTGGTGATCAGTGGCATAGCAGTGCCGTTCGTAAACCAGACTACTGCACCGATGGGTATATCTGCGGGCACTTTCAACGGCTCTTACTCGGTGGAACCGTCAGCTAGTCCGGGACCCCCGCCTGAGGGATATCTGGTCGGCCCACAAGCTAGTGCCTATCCCGGGGGCCTGACGATGAGCGATGTCAACAACATCGTCATGAGTACGGTTGCGACTGCGAACCTGACGCGCGCTGTCATCCGTCTTCCCGTCGGCTCAAGGGCAAAGATGACGTTTGCCGTCGCCGACTTGGACGGGAATCTGCTTGCCTTGTACCGGATGCCCGATGCAACCATCTTCAGCATTGATGTGGCTGTCGCCAAGTCGCGTAACGTGATTTACTTCAGCAACGCGGGAACTTTGCCGGGCGCCTATGCCGGCAGCCCAGCGGGGTCGGCGGACTTGCCCGGTATTCCTGAAGGAACGGCCATCAGCAACCGCACCATAAGCTTCGGTGCGCAGCCGCTGTTTCCACCCGGCATCGACGGGAGCGGCGATGGACCATTCTTCAATCTTTACCTTTACGATACCGCGAACCCTTGTACTCAAGGCTCACAGCCGACGAATCCTAATCAGAATGGGATCGTCTTCTTCCCCGGCAGCTTGCCCCTTTATCGGAACGGGGTGTTGGTAGGCGGTTTGGGAGTGAGTGGCGATGGCGTCGACCAGGATGACTTTGTCACCGCTGCAGGAGCGGCGCTAATGACGGTCACCGATCCTTCCGATTCCACGCACGGTTTCGAAGCACCTACCGCAATTCGCGCCGACCAAATCGTGATCGAGAATGTACGCATGCCCTACCTGAAGTTTCCGCGCAATCCTACGCAATAGATAGCCTGCTTCAGTATGGCAAGCTAACATTGCTTCGCTATGTGCCTCAAATTGTGGGTACGGGGGAGAGGTAGAGGAGTCTACTTCATAGCCGCCTGGGCGTGAATCGCAACGGGACAGGAAAAACGCCGGGAGTCCTCTCGCGAGTCACCCGGCGGTATTTTAGCTCAAACCAAAACTACCGGTTAGAAGCGAGCCTTCGCTCTTATTCAATCAATTCAATCCGATGACTTATTTCTGGTTGGCGGCTTCAGCCGCCAACTTGAGCTGCTGGTTTGCCTGCTGGAGCAACTCCTCCGCCTGCTTTGCGTGGCCGTTCATATCGTACTCATTTGCCTGCTGGGCGGCGACCATCTTCTGGTATGCCTGCTCGGTCAGCCGCTGGGCCGCAGCTAGGTTCGGGTGGCGATGAGGATTGACGTTCTGCACTGGCTTCTGTGCGATCATCACGCCGGCGCAAAGAAGGAAGGCTCCTAACAGCAGTTTGATGAGGTTCCTGGTCATGAGTTTTCTCCTAGCCTGGCATACAGGCGAATTGTCTGGGCCGCAAATATAACATAGACATTCATGGGAGTTGATGGGGAAAGACCCTCCGCGCATTGGAAAACCGGGGCTGTCATGACGATGCCCGAATCCGGTCCCAGGTTTGGAGTAACGGGACGGATCTTTTAGCTTTGGCAAGGTTCCCGGCGACGCATCCTTGGCGACGATGCGCCAAGCACAGGCCGCTTTTCAGAGCGGCTTAGTCGGCCGTTTCCGATTCACCTATATCACTTTAGCCAGCCTGTTCCCGAGAGGATCGTCAGGCCGGATCATCCCGATGACCTTGCCCAAGTGCCGACCGAGCCGGAAGGCACACTTATCCCTTCGCCTTTCGATCTCGATAAATCCAACCAAAGCTTACTTCTGATTAGCTGCCAGGGCTGACAGCTTTAGCTCCTCGCTTGCCTGTACAAGTAGCTGCTGGGCCTTCTTGGCGTGGCCTTGCATGTCGAAGTCGTTGGCCGTCCGGGCAGCCTCGATCTTTTCATAGGCTTGTACACATAATGACTGGGCTGCTGCGAGGTTCGGGTGACGTTGAGCACTGATGTTCTGGACCGGCATCTGCGCGACGGCTATGCCTCCGCAAATTAGCGCGGCGGCCAACAACAGATTGCGAGCTTTCTTAGTCATACCTTCTCCTTGCTATTGCTATTTTCCAGCGGGATTTCCGTTTTGACTACGACAACGGCAGCATTGTAGCTCACCTGCTGGCGACGTTGTGAAAAGCTTCTCAGCTGAAAACCGCGAATGAGTGGGCCACCCAACCAAAAGAAGTCGGATTGGATTGATAACGCCTTCTCTCTTAATCGAAAGGCACCCTCAACATGGTAGGCCGAGCCACCCGCCGTCATGATCGTTTCGCAAGAGCTGGTGCCCCAATCACAATATCGAGTGATTTGTAGCCTTGCTTCTTGACCGGCCGAACGGTGAACTGGTAACTGCGGATCATGAAACGACGTGCGCTGCTCTCGATCATCCTTGCCGTTGCGGCCGGCCCCTGTTTTGCCAGTCGAACTCTACAGGACGAGCTGGGTCGCACCGTCGTGGTGCCTGACCATCCTCACCGGCTCATTTGCCTGACGCCGAGCGTGGCCGACGCACTTTATGCGCTGGGTGCCGAAAGCGACGTGGTCGGGGTGAGCGAGTACACAAAATATCCGCCCCAGGCTCGCCAGAAGCCGAGTATCGGGCTACCGCTGAATCCTTCCCTTGAAACCATTGTTTTGCTGCATCCTGATCTGGTCGTCGGAAGCGCCGACCTGGCGCCGCAAAATCTTAAGGGGTTCGAACGCCTCGGCATACCTGTCTTCCTGGTCAAACCTATCGGCATTGGGGGTATTTACAGTTCTCTACTCGATATGGGAAAGGCCCTGAATCGCGAGGCAGCGGCAAAGGAGTTGGTGTTTCGTCTGAGCAGTCGGGTAGAAGCCGTGCGCGCACGCGTACAGGGCAAGCAGCGGGTGCGCGTCTTCATGTTGATCTGGGCGGACCCCATTCTCACCGTCGGCAAGGCCGCGTTTATCACCGACCTGATCGCGGCTGCGGGTGGGGAGTCGATTACCGGGAATCTGGCGCACGAATATCCGCGGATCAGCTTTGAAACGGTGGTGGCCCTGGCCCCGGAATCCATTCTGTTGATCCGGGCTTCCAAGATGTCGGTCGAAAACCTGGCCCAACGTGCGGGATGGGATAGCTTGCCGGCCATTCGCAACCGCAGCGTGTACTACGTCGATGACCGGCTCAACTTGCCCAGCCCGGTCGCCATCGACGCTTTGGAGGATTTGGCAAGACAATTTCATCCTTAGACTGAGTACCTCGGCCCGTGAAAATGGCGAGGCCGGTTTTAATCGTTCGTCTGTTGCCGCTTTTCCACGACTAGTAATGGAGTGATTCAATGCCTCTTTGTGAAGTAGATGTAATGCCGGTTTGCGAAGTAAACGATGTCGCCCGCCGGATTGTGTGCATAGCCCCGTCGAACACGGAAATCCTGCATGCGCTTGGCGCTGCAGATCGGATCGTAGGAGTTTCCGCTTACTGTGATTTCCCTCCGCAGTCCGCAGAGATGCCGCGCTGCGGCGGCTTTTTCGATCCCAACATCGAGCGCATCTTGTCGCTTCATCCGGACCTCGTTCTGGCCCAGTCTTTCCTGCAGGAAGATGCAGTAAAGGCGCTGGTGCACGCGGAAGTCCGGGTCATGGCATTTGCCGCAACCAGCGTGCGCGAAATACTGGAGGACGTTTTGCTGCTTGGCCACATGGTGAACAAAGAAGCCCAGGCCCGCACCATCGTCGGGCAGATGAGTGAAGAACTCCAGAAGGTGCAGCAACGGGCTTCGGACCTGGCGGCGAAAGTTGGCCGGAAGCCGCGGGTTCACCTGGAGGAGTGGGGACCCAGCGAGCCCTATTACCTCGCCGGAGACTGGGCGGCGGAGCTGCTTTCCCTGGCCGGCGGAGAGAATTGCTTCGGCGACCGCAAATTGCGCTGCCCCTCGCCCCAGCGCAAAGTCACGGACGCCGACATCGCCAAGCGCGACCCTGACCTTATCATCACCGCGTGGTGCGGCTGCAACGACAAGGTTGATCTGTCGCGCGTGGCTCGCCGTCCGGCGTTGCAAGACAGCCGCGCGGTTCGAGACGGCTGGCTGCGGTCCGTCGATGACCGTTTCCTGATGCGCCCGGGCCCGCGCATCACCGAAGGCGCGCGCCGTCTCCAGGCCCACATCGAAGAGTGGGCCGCGGCACAAACTGGCCAAACCGTGTAATCGATTCGGCGGGTCGAAAGGAAAGAACAGCCGTGCCCCAGGTTCGCCCTTCTTTATGGGCTAACCTGGGATTACCGCATCGCCTCCACCAAGCTTCCACTCGTCCTATGCGGCACGTCTCTGGCGGGTGCGAGTTGCCTTTTGTGCGGCCAGCCGGCGGCCTTCAGCTCCCTTGGTTCGCACAGCTTTCTTCGCCGCCTGTTTTCGCGCTGCACTTCCGCGCTGGCGAGCCGTCCTCTTCGCCTGCTTCGAGAGCGCACTATGCGATGCGGCTGAGTGACCTTCCCGCTTTAGCGCTCCGCTGACTGCACGCGAGCGCTTCGCCGAGGTCTTCTCCTTGGTCGACGATTGTCCTTTACGCTCATCCCGCTCAGCCTTGGTGCGGGTAGCTTCCGACGTCGTACCCTTTTTGGGTGGAGGCAGTTTCACCCCGGCGCGTCTGGCTTTCGACAGACCAATTGCAATCGCCTGCTGCGGCGAGCGGGCGCCGTGCTTGCCCTCGCGAATGTGGTCCATCTCTTCCTTGACGAATTCCCCGGCTTGGGTGCTGGGCGACTTGCCCTCGCGTGCGTCTTCTTGAGCTCGTTCTAAGGTCTTTTCATCCGGCATTGCAATCCTCCTGGCAAGTTGTTGGCGCGGCCAGATACCTCTGGCTTTCGAGCCGCATTGATTAAACTCCGATAAAGGAGGATGCGTGGTTTGCCTCGCGGGATGGACTACACTACTGCCGGAGTCGGGAGAGCGGACCAGGAATCTATTGATCTATGGCGCCAAGCAGCTTGCAGACCGCAAAATTCCGGTCTTGGTTATTGACCCTGGCGGTGATCTTTGCCGCGGCCACCGTCACCTACAGCGTGGCCTGGATGTACTACGTCCGCTCGGAAATGCAGGTCGAGATCGGAATCGATACCGATCCGCTGGCTTCGGGCATCGAGGTGACCAACGTATGGAGAGGCGGTCCGGCAGAAAAGGCCGGAGTACAGAAGAATGATCTCATCATCGCTCTGGACGGCGAGCCCTACGTGCCCACCGAGCAGGGCGGCAATCTTCTCCACAAGATATGGCTGACCGCGCGCCCTGGCGATCAGGTGATCCTCACCATCAAGCGCGCCGGGCATCCCGCTCCGCTGATCCTGAGTCCGACCTTCCGGGCGGCGCAAGGCACGGGCGATGCCGTGTCCTTCGTACGGCGAGGCGCAGGTCAGATTATGGGCATGTATCCTCTGCTGTTTCTGGTGGTGGGTTTGACGGTGCTGTTCTTCCGTTGGGAAGATCGCAACGCCTGGCTGCTGGCGCTGATGTTTGGAGGATTCATCAGTATGTCGGGTTTGCCCACTTCCTTGATCACGGCTCCCGTTCCCCTGCGGCATTTTCTGTTCGCTTACAACAGTCTGTTCCAGAGCCTTTTGCCCGGACTGTTCTACTTCTTCTTCGCGGTTTTTCCCACGCGCTCGCCGATCGATCGCAAGCTGCCCTGGTTGAAGTGGGCATTGCTGTTGGTCGGGATTTGCCTGGGTTGGGGAGGAATACTGGAAGGCGGCACGGTGGCTCTGCCGTTTGTCGTTGGTCTGTTCGGCGAACACGCGACCGGTCTGATTCGGCTGGTCACCGGATATGGGACCGTCGTCCTGGGCTTAATCTCGCTGTTCCTGAATTTTTTTGGCGCCGGCAATATCGAAGACCGGCGCAAGCTCAAGGTGATGTTGTGGGGAACGCTGGTGGGCATTACGCCTGCCATTGTGATCGGCATTCCTTACGATCTCTTACATCAGGACACTCCCTTCTGGCTCGACTTCATCAAGGTCGTTGTCCTGTTTCTGCTGCCCTTATCGTTCGCCTATGCGGTGGTGAAGCATCGGGTAATGGATATTCCCGTTCTGCTGCGGCGCAGCGCCCGCTATTTCATCGTGGAGCGCGGCTTCGCCATTCTCATGGTGGTAATCTCCATCGCTGCTACGCTGGCCTTGGCGCAGGCTTTCTCCCACCATTTCTCCTCCGGCTCCAAGGCTGCAATTCCGGTGGGAGCAACCTTCGGCATCCTGCTGATCTCGGGTGGGACCCAAGTACATCGCCGGGTGCGCACGCGACTCGACCGGGCATTCTTCCGCAGCGCCTACGATGCCCAGCAGATATTGGAGAATCTTGCCGCCAAGACTCTGATGGTCAACAGTCGCGAAGATCTGGCAGAACTGCTGCATGATGAAATTCGCGACGCTCTGCATCCGCAATCGATTTTCATCTACCTGCAATCCGGCAATGGGCACCTGCAGGCTTATGCCGGCCATCCTCCGCAGCCTGCGTTAGCTCTTTCGACCAGCGAGCCTGGGATGGCGGGACTGTTGGATAGCAGCGGGCCGATGGAGCTGAATCCACAGATCTCGCATGGGGCCGAACTCGACGCGCTTCAACCCGAATGCTGGGTGCCGATTCGCGGATCGAGCGACGGTCACTTGCAAGGAGCAGCGGTGCTGGGCGCCAGACTGTCCGACGAGCCGTATTCAGCGGGCGACAAGCGCCTGCTGGCCTCGGTGGCCAGCCAGGCGGGCATCGCCATGCGTAGCATCTCCATGGCCGAGGCCATGGCCGAACGCATGGAAGCGGAGCGCCGCAGCGAGCAGGAGATGCAGATTGCTCGCCAGGTGCAGAGCCGGCTGTTGCCACAGCAGGCGCCGGCGCTGGCTACGTTGGAGTGCGCCGGGAAATGCATTCAGACGCGCGCCGTAGGTGGAGATTATTACGACTTCCTCGACTTCGGCTCCGGCCGGCTCGGGTTAGTCTTGGCAGACATTGCTGGGAAAGGGATTTCAGCCGCCCTGCTGATGGCGAACCTACAGGCTAATTTGCGCGGTCAATATGCTCTCGCGCTGGAAGATCTTTCCGGATTGCTGCGTTCGGTCAATCACCTGTTTTACAAAAATACGGAGAGCAACAATTACGCCACCATGTTCTTCGCGGTGTACGACGACGACAACCGCATCCTGCGTTATGTGAACTGCGGACACAATGCTCCGATTCTGTTGCGATCGAACCGATGTGTAGAACGGCTGGAAGCTACGGCAACCGTGTTGGGGCTTTTCGAGGAATGGGATTGCTCTGTAGCGGAGCGGCAGTTGTCGGACGGAGACCTGTTAGTGATTTATACCGATGGCATTTCTGAAGCAGCGCCCAGTGAAGACGCGGAAGAGTTCGGGGATGACAGGCTGATCGCAAACCTGAAAGCTCATCAGCGCAAACCGGCAAACCAGATTCTGGATGAAATTGTTGCTGACGTGCAAACCTTCAGCCAGGGCGAACAGGCAGACGACATGACATTGATTGTCGGTCGGTGCCGGTAGCGCGCCATCTGACCTCAGCCAATCTACGGTTCCGTATCCGCCGGTGGCGGGATGTTTCGATTCTTCATCCACTGCAGGTTGATCGCGCGATTGGCCGCATTCGGCGGGATCTTGTTGATGTCGGGCATGAAGATCCGCAAGCCCGCCTGGGGTGTCATTTGTATGCGTCCATTGACCAGTTGCTCCTGATAATTAGCCAGGTCGAAGTTAAACCAATCGTCATCGGAATTGTCGATCAGGAAAAGATCGGCTTCGGTCATCGTGAGTTTGCCAAAGTTTACCGTCCCTCCGCGCAGGCGAATGAAGTTGCGCCATTCTTTTACCTTTATGACTTCCGGCCGCGCCTCTCCGAACACGCTGACCAGGTCCCCGGTCTTATTGCCCAGGTGCACGTCGCTCAACTTCCCCCGAATGTGCGGTGCAGGGAGCAGTTGTTCCGGATTCAGGTAGATGTCCTCGTCCCCGGAGAGCTGAATGCCAGTCGAACCTTTGGGATTGACCAGATCAGACAGCTTGACATGCATTGATTTGAACAGAGCGGTGACCGGCAGCTTGAGGACGCGCAACTTGACCACGTGCAGATGAATCTGCCCATCCGGGGTGGCGCTCAAGTCGCTGATCATCGTGATTGGCAGAGGAACTCCCTTGTGCAAGGTACCGTTCAGCTTCAACTGCTTGCCTTGCGCACTGAGCGATACCTTGTGCAACGAGGAGTCCTTCAGCATGCCGGCGTTCAATGCCGTGGCCACGTCGGCAAGGTTCAGTGCAATCACACCGTTCTGGACGTCGAGCACAAATGAGTTGGGATCGTCGAAGGAAGGAATGACTCTGCTTTGCCTCGGACACATTTTTCCCCGCAGCCAGCGCACCCGGAGCTTTAAGCCGGAAGGCTCATACAGAATGACGTTGTGCATCAGTACGGTGGTTTCATCGGAAGCTGTGGGCGAGGGAACTGCCAGGGGCGAAGCCTCAACCGCCGCCTTGCCGGATGCCGCCGTCGTCTGGCTACTTTGCGGCGAAGCAGTAGATTTTGGCTGCGTTTTCGAGCGACAGCTGAGCAATAGGCAAGGGAGAAAAAGCACAAGCAATACACGTCTGGCAAACACCGTCGGCGCCTTTCTATTTCTACAGCGGTTTCGCAGTTAGTGTGGTCCTTGCGGCGGGCTTGAAAGGGCACGCTTTCAGCCGTGCCGCACGCGGCATTCACGCTGTCTTGGCTTAGCCCCTGAGGGAACTCGGTCTTACGGTCTTACACCTCTATGAAATGCTCTAGCTTGATGCCCGAGTGCCGGGCCGCACCCCAGTCATTGACGGCTGGCGACGACCAGGCAACTCGGAGAATATTTTTACCTCGAATGTGAGATGCTGATTGGGGAAAAAAGGCAAATGGCGACTCCATCGGCGAACCTGCGAGCTCAGCCTGCCGCCTTCGCCTTCTTCACCTCCCGATCGGCACTGGCGGGACGTTCGAATCGGCATTCGCTCGCCTTCTTGTCCAGACGAAGCCCCTGAAACACCGGCGCACGCATTTTTACCCCTCCGCTTTGTCCCTCATGCGTCCAGTCGGAGAACTTGATTTCGGCCACCAATTCAGGTTTCACATAATGGACACGCCGGTCGCTCTCGACCTTCCCCAAGAACGGATTGCGGTCGGTCTCCAGCATGTGTAGCCGCTTCCACATGTCCGCGTGGGTCCGTTCGGTGAAGCCGCTGCCCGCCTGACCGACGGGAATCAGCCGTCCCTGATCGTCATAAAGCCCCAGCACAATCGACCCAAAATTTTCCCGCGACCCCCGGGGATCGGTGTACCCGCCAATCACGCACTCTTGCCGCTTGACGATCTTCAGCTTCAGCCACTCGCTGCTGCGCTTCTGCACATAACAACTGTGACGGCGTTTGGCAACAATGCCTTCCAGCCCACGTTGCGCGGCGGCTTCGAACAGAGCCGTACCATTGCCGACATAGTGGTCCGAGTAGCGTACGAGATCGTCAGTGATAAGAATTGACGCGAGCAGCTGCTTGCGTTTCTCCAGTTCCACCTGGGTCACGTCGTAGCCGTCAAGGTAGAGCACATCGAAGACGTAATAGACGACGGGAATGTCGTCGCGAGTGCGGCGAATGCGCCGCCCGCCCTGGCCAACGCCAGTGCGCTGCTGCATCAGGCTGAACGACGGCCGGCCTTGCTCGTCCAGGGCGACGATCTCGCCATCGAGAATCGCGGTGCGCGCCCGAACGTGGCCGGGGATCGCGTGCAACTCGGGATAGGCCGCAGTCAGATCATTCTGGTTGCGCGAAACCAGGCGCACCGACTTGCCATCCAGATACGCGATTGCACGATATCCGTCCCATTTGATTTCGTAAAGCCACTCGTCATCATCGAACGGCTTATCGATGAGGGTGGCCAGCATGGGATGGATCGCATGCGGCATCGGCGCTTTGCGGCCAATATGCCCAACCTCGGACTCTACCGCTTTACCAGGACCTTTTTCCGCGCGGAGTTTTTTTTTATTTCAGCGGCGCTGGCGGTTTGCTTGGATACCTTGCCGGGAGTGCGTTTCGCGACCGGCTTCTCAACGGCAGGCGAAGGATCGCCGGCGGTGGCTGCCGCCTTCTGCGATTTCTTGGCGGATTTGCTCTTCGCTTTCCTGGCGTCAGCCTTGGCAATCGAGTCAGCCAGCCAGTCGTTCTTGCTGGATCCGCCCCGGGTCGACGCCGCCCGGCTGCTCTTCCACTCGGCGGAGCCCGCATCGCCAGCGATCTCTTTCAGCGTGCGCTTGGTCAGAACGGAATAGTCGTACTTGTCAATGTCGTAACCCGCTTGCACGTAGGCATCGCGGTGCTTGATCAGCAGCCACTCCGTCCCTTTGCTGCCCGGGCGTCGCGATTTCATGTGGACCAGAGCGAACTCGCCCTTAAGCTTTTGCCCGTTGAGACGGAACTTAAGGTCACCCTTCTGCAGCATTTCCGCGCCGTTGCCCTGCGGCTCCCAGGTACCCATGTCCCACACCATGACGGTGCCGGCACCGTAGTTTCCTTCAGGAATGGTGCCTTCGAAATCGAAGTAGGAAACCGGATGATCTTCCACCTGCATGGCCAGGCGCTTGTCGGCCGGATCCAGCGAGGGTCCTTTGGGAACAGCCCACGACTTCAGAACGCCGTCCATCTCCAGACGAAAGTCATAGTGCAAACGGGTGGCGCTGTGTTTCTGCACCACGAAGCGCCGCTGCGTACTTTTTTCGACCTTCGCCGGCGGCTCCGGCGTTTGCTTGAAGTCACGTTTCCGTTTGTATTCTTCCAGGGCCATAGAGTCCTTAGATTACGATTGGAGCAAGCTTGATGCCCTCTTTTCGTCGGCGAGCTAGTGGCCAATAATAACCGCCAAAGCAGTGTGCGAACTGTCGGCAGAAGCGCCGGGCCCTGACCCCGGCCACATCAGACGCTATCAGAAATGGCCTCCGCCACGGTTCTCCACGACTGAAGAGACTGTGTCACAACCGCATTTGTACTTTTCCAGTGGAACAAACTCGCGCTCAAACGGTCATACTAGCCGCGCAGCAGCGGCTATGTAGTTAGCCCCGGGTAAGGTGTGAAATAATTCCGAGCCGCGTAGCGGCGACAGGGCGCGCGACACAGTCCCTGAAGCCCGTTCCGATTGCACGCTCTCGGCACAGCTGAAAGCCTTGCCCTTCCACCATTTCTTGCGGGCTTTTCTTTTGCAGTAGTCAGCATGCAGTAGTCAGCAATTCGCTCGCATAGCGCCTGCGGCGTGCATCTTAGCAGCCCTGCCGGATTTGTTACAATGCATCTACCGCAAACCTGGGCGCTTAACTCAGCGGTAGAGTGCCATCTTCACACTCTGCCGATACCCGGAGAATCAGCAACTTACGAGAAACTTTCGGGAACACTGAGTAAAGTCTAGCTCCTCACAGAACATCGGGAACTTGCTAACGTTCCCTGAATTGTTCCCACAATCTACCCGCGACGGATTGGCTAAACTTCACCGCGACAGGGCAGCAATGCACGGTATACAAACTAAATTGACTCTGGCACACCCGCGAGATTCAAGCGGCACACCCATCCCTCGCGTACGCCATCTCCAGCACTTGTCGCCTGTGCGATTTCCGGGCGATCTGGCCTTCCGCACCACCGAAACGAACACAGCACGGTGCGATGTTACACAATAAGTAACTACAAGTTATTCATATAGTTATCTTGTGGTTAATATGCAATCTGCAACAAAGCCCGCACTTCCCCGCACGACCGTCGCACCTCGAAAGTGCGAGCATCCCGCCTCTCTGGTCAATATCTCTGGCACCCGCATAAACAAAGGCTCGGCATACGCGAGGGATTCGTACACTCTCAGAAAACTTGCGGGCAACTACCGCGTGCCTTCGCCATCTCTTCGCCCCATACCATGACTCCGAAACCGCTGATAAGTTAGGGGAAACGGGTATATGGGACAATTTTCACCGTTACTAACACCGTACCCCGATGTTCCAAACAGAGCTTTTCATCGTGCGATGAAGCCTCTCGTGCTCACTGCGTAATGAGTCGCGGGTCACTGACAAACTTTCAGCTTCAGTTCAAACTCCGATTGCCGTCGAGTGAAACAACTTTACGAAGGGGACGCTACGCTGATTCGACGAACGCATTTCCTTGCCGCTGCGCTTTGCCTTTTCACCTTGAGCATGTCAGTCGCTGCGACGGATAGTAGCTCAGACGACCACGGCATGGTTGTCCAAGCGATTATCCGCAACGTTCGTGCCTCGCAGTTCGTGCTGAAGGACGGCAACCGCATTGACTACAAACAGGTGCATGGT
>JBAVSY010000089.1:0-37581 GCA_049695855.1 Candidatus Korobacteraceae bacterium
TTCAGCCGCGCCGTCAGAGTCATTCTCGAATTGTCATCGCGAACCGACTGAAGTCGGTTCGCGACGACGAGATATAACGACCCGCAACGGCGCAGCTAAAGGTGCGCCCCTTCAAAACCCGCCACCCACGCCGTCCCTACCGCGCCGAGATCAATGCCACGGCCGCCAGCGCTCCCACAATTCCCACCGTCTGCATCGCCGAGATTTTTTCCTTCAAAACCACTCGCGCCAGAATTACCGTGCTGGCCGGATAGAGCGATGACAGCACCGCGGCCACATCCAGCCGGCCATGCCGGGTAGCGGCGATGAACAGTGCGTTAGCGCCGGAGTCGAGTACTCCCGAAAGCACAATAGGAACAACGGCAGCGCAGATCGAGCGAGAATCGCTGGCCGAGAAGGCCACAATCCCGAACATCAGAACCGTGGATGCCGCGCGCGCTGCTACCAGCGGCCAGAAAACTCCGCCGTGCAGGCCGGCTTGCCGCCCGGAAATCAGCAGCACTCCGAACATCACGCCCGCCAGCACCGCCAATCCTAGTCCGCGGTGGGAGCCGATCTCGCCATCCTGCCGGGCAATCAACCAGATGCTCACCACCGCCAGCACAAATCCGGCTAGCTGCAGCCGGCCGGGCAGGCCTTCGCTGCCCAGGCCGACCAGCACCGGCAAGATTGCGGTGATCACCGACGCCACCGGCGCGACCATGCCCATTCGCCCGAGAGCCAGTCCCTGGTAGAGCGCGGCGACGCCAAACGCGTCCGCCAGTCCGGCTACGATTCCCCAATACAACGACGAGTGCGGCGGCATCGCTTCGCCGCTGAGCCAGGCCAGCGCCAGCATGAAAATCAGGCCGCAGACCTGCGCTCCCGCCACGACGCGAAAAACGCTGGCCCGCTTGGTGGCGATCCCGCCGGCAAAGTCGGCTCCGCCCCAAACTCCCGCCGCTCCCAGGCTAAGCCCCGCGCCCATCGCCGTTCCCGCGTTCATCGCTTCAGAGTACACGCAGGGGCGGCGGTGTCAGAAAGTCGAGACATTTGTGCCGAGGAGCTAAACCAGCTGTGGAAAACCTAGCCGGGTTTCAGAGTCGATCCGCAACATCGGCGAGCGGTGCTTCACGACGGCATTCATTGCAAAAGAACAAAATTGCTTCAGCCCACGATGGTTATTGCGATTACCGTCGCGGGCTCAGCCTCGGGGCCGCGCGATCTCGACTCGGCACGGCTCGACGCGGTCTGCCACCAAATCTGAAATCGGCATGGATGTGACAACTCCCTCACAATAGAAGGGTTACCAATACCGGAAGTACATGTCCTTTGGTAACCTGAAGGCGATTTAATATTCCACATGTAGATTCCAAAAATAATATTATCGTCTTTCATCCCGATCTATAATTATGGAAGCTGCTCAAAAGCCGTGAGTTAGTGAATTTGACAATGTCTGGAACCGTGGCATCGAAGTTGCTGAATGAAGATAGGCCGATGGACCATACTCTATCGGTGCGTCTACCCTATCAGCCACCAGCTCCGATGGTCCGAGACTTACAAACGCGGTTCTTCGCGGTCTTCCTGGCGCTCCTTACCGTAGCCGCCATCGTTTTCGCGTGGATCAATTTCCAAAAAGAGCGAGAAGTTTTTACTCCCTATGATGGCGTTTGGTGGGTAGAAGACGGCGGCCATCTGCGGGCAGAGCGGGTCGATGCCGATGGCCCCGGCCAGAAAGCCGGAATCAAACTCGGCGACCGGCTGCTGGCCATCGACGGCCGGGATGTGACCAACGTGGGCAGCGTCGAGCGCCAACTCTATCGCATTGGCGTCTGGTCGAAAGCTGACTACTCGCTGGTTCGTCAGGGCGTCCCGGTGGAAGCGCCGCTGATTCTGGCTCCCGCCGATCGGTCTTTCTATGGCGGACTGCGGCTGATCGCGCTGGTTTACCTCGGCATAGGCCTGTACGTTCTGCTGCGACGCTGGACCGCGCCCAAGAGCGCCCACTTCTACATTTTCTGCGTCGTCTCGTTCATCTTCTACTCGTTCCACTACACCGGAAAGTTCAACGACTTCGACTGGATTATTTTCTGGTCCAACGTAGTCGCCTGGCTGTTGCAGCCGGCGCTGTTCCTGCACTTTGCGCTGACCTTCCCCGAGCGCAAGGCTCTGGTCAATCGCCGGCGCTGGCTTATCCCGGCAGTGTATTTGCCCGGCGCAATCCTGCTGGCCATACACATTTGCGTGCTCGAACTGTTCCAGCCCAGCGAGTTGTTGCGCTGGAACCTCGACCGTCTGGAGTGGGTATATCTGGCGGCGTACTTCGTGGCAGCCACCTTCACTTTGTGGCACAGCTACCGTCATGCTGAGACGACGATTGTGCGCCAGCAGATGAAGTGGGTCACCGTTGGAACATTTCTGTCGGTTGCCCCGTTTACGATTTTCTACATCATCCCCTATCTTTCCGGCGGTGTACCCAGCTTGGGGATGAAGATTTCCGTGCTGTCGCTGGTCTTCCTGCCGCTGACCTTCGCCTACGCCATCTTCCGCTACCGCCTGATGGACGTCGACCTGATCTTCAAGCGGGGCATGGCCTACACCATCGCCGCCGGCGCCATTACCGCAGCCTACTTTGGCGCGGTGGGTCTGGCGTCGATGCTGTTCCATCAGAACTTTCCCAGCGCCGGTCCGCTGGGTCTGGCGGTCGCAATTGCGGTCACCGCCTTGCTGTTCGATCCCTTTAAGAACTGGGTACAGGACTATCTCGACAAGTTTTTCTACCGTAAGCGCTACGACTATCGGAAGACCCTGATCGAGTTTGGCCGCGATCTGAATTCGGAAACTGATCTGGACAAGATGCTGACCTCTATCGTCGATCGGTTGTCGCGAACCTTGATGGTAGACCGGCTGGCCATCTTCCTTTCCGATCCGGAACAGCCAGACCAGTTCCTGCTGGCCAAGTCCTATGGGATCGCCAACACCGGCGGCCTCGATTTCGACTTCCTGCATGTGGAGAGACGGGAGTGGCAGGCCGGCCACCTGTTCTTCGACAACACCAATCAGGCGGTGCGCGAGACGCCCTCGGCACGCGACACCATTCGCCGTCTGGAATTGAACTATTACATTCCCTGCACCGTGATGAACCGCATGATCGCCGTGTTGGGTTTGGGCAAAACCGCTGAAGGCGACTTCCTTTCCAGCGAGGACGTGCAACTCCTCGAAGCCCTGGCCGGTTACATCGGTATCGCAGTGCAGAATGCGCGTCTGTACAAATCTCTCGAAGAGAAAGCCGGTCAATACGAGCGCCTGAAGGAATTCAACGAAAATATCGTCGAGTCCATCAGCGTAGGCGTGCTGGCCGTCGATCTGGAAGACCGCATCGAATCCTGGAACTCGCAGATGGAAGTCATGTTTGCCCTGCCCCGGCTGGACGCCTTGGGACGTTCTCTGGGCGAAGTAATGCCGCCGGCATTTCTGGAAGAATATTACCGGGTGCGGCCCAGCCAGGGAATTCACAACCTGTACAAGTTCAGGCTCGGCACCACCGCCGGCGATACGCGTGTCACCAACATCGCGATTGCTCCCCTGGTCGCCAAGAACTTCAGCGTCATCGGCCGGCTGATCATCGTCGACGACATTACCGAGCGCATCGATCTGGAGTCGCAGCTCACGCAGGCCGAGAAACTTTCCTCCATCGGCTTGCTCGCCGCCGGTGTCGCTCACGAAGTCAACACGCCGCTGGCCGTCATCTCGTCCTACGCGCAAATGCTGGCCAAGCAAGTGCACGGTGACGATAAGCAGTCGGTGCTGCTGGAAAAAATCACCAAGCAAACCTTCCGCGCCTCCGAGATCGTCAACAGCCTGCTGAACTTTTCGCGTACCTCAGCCGGGGAATTCGGCGACGTCGATCTGAATCGCGTCATCAAAGACACATTGACGTTGCTCGAACATCAGTTCAAAACCGCTCGCATCAAAGTGGAGCAGGATCTGCATCCTGATTTGCCGCCCATCCACGGCAATACCGGGAAACTCCAGCAAGTGTTCTTGAACCTGTTCCTGAATGCCAAAGATGCCATGCCGGGCGGCGGCACGCTGATGATCAGCACCCTTAATGGTCACAAGGCGCAGGTCAAAGTTTCCGACACCGGTACCGGGATCGCGCAGGAACACATTCATCGCATCTACGATCCGTTCTTCACGACGAAAAACAAACCCAAGACCGGTCACAGCGGCGGCACCGGACTGGGGCTGTCGGTGACCTACGGAATCATTCAGGAGCACGCCGGCAAGATCCGGGTCGACAGCATTCCCGGCCGCGGCACTACCTTCACCATGGAATTCCCGCTGCAACGAAAGGCGGTCAGTGCCTGAAGCAACCATAAGTCGAGCCACCCCCGGCCTCGAGGAGTTTTCCTCTCTAGGCTCGGTGTTGATCGTCGATGACGAAGCTGCCATTCGCGAGTCGCTACAAACTCTGCTGGAATTTGAAGGCTACTCGGTGGAAGTGGCCAACGATGGCCAGGAAGGCCTGACCCGCATTGCCGAGCGTCCCTTTGATCTTGTGTTGCTCGACTTCGCTCTACCCGAGCGTAACGGCATCGAAATTCTGCAAGACATTCGCGAGCGCGATGCCGAGCTGCCGGTCATCATGATTACCGCCTACGGTACGGTGGAGAACGCCGTCAACGCCATGCAGGCCGGCGCCACCAACTTCATCCAGAAGCCCTGGGACAACGAGAAGCTGCTGGCCGATGTGCGTACCGCAGTAGGTCGCCGCCGCGCGGAAGAAGAAGTCATCCAGCTGAAGCGCGCCCTGAAGCAGCGCTACAACTTCGAGTACATCATCGGCAAAAGCGAGCCGATGCTGCGCATCTTCGATCTGGTGGCACAGGTTGCGCCCAGCCGCTCGACGATCCTGCTGCAAGGCGAGAGTGGGACTGGCAAAGAATTGATCGCCAAAGCGATCCACATGAATTCGCCGCGCAAGGATCGCGCGTTCGTACCGGTCAACACCGGCTCGGTGCCCAGCGATCTGCTGGAGTCCACGTTGTTCGGCCACGTGAAAGGCGCTTTCACCAGCGCCATCGCCAGCAAGAAGGGACTGTTCGAAGTTGCCGATCGCGGAACCCTGTTCCTCGATGAGATCGGCACCATGAATCTGGAAACCCAGGCCAAGATCCTGCGCGTCCTGCAGGACCGCAAGTTCATGCACCTGGGCGGCGTCAACGAGATTCAAGTCGATGTGCGCATTATCGCCGCCACCAATGTCGATCTCCGGCAGCAGGTAAAGGAAGGCAAGTTCCGCGAAGATCTGTTCTATCGCCTGAACGTGATTACCATCGATTTGCCGCCGCTGCGTCAGCGCAAGAACGATATTCCACTGCTGGTGGAACATTTCATCGTCAAGTTCGCGCAGGAAAACGGCCGGCCTCCGCTTCACGTGACGCCCGAAGCACTTCGGCCTCTCCTCGACTACGATTGGCAAGGCAATGTGCGCGAGTTGGAAAACGTGATCGAGCGCGCCGTCGTGCTGGCAACCGGACCCAGTTTGACGCCTGACCTGCTCCCGGAAAACATGACGGGCCGCGGCAGCAATATGGCGCTCATGGACCATCGTCCCGACGCTTCCTTGTTCGAGATTATCGAGACCATTGAACGGCGCGTTATCGGCGACATGCTGGAGAAATGCGGCTGGAACCAGACCGAAGCGGCCGACCACTTCCGCATCCCGTTATCCACCCTGAATCAGAAGATCAAACGGCTGAATATCGAGATCAAGAAAAAGGGACGGGAGAACGGAAGCAGTTAGCAGTTAGCAGTTAGCAGTTCGCACTTGGCGGTTAGCAGTTAGCAGTTCGCACTTAGCAGTTAGCAGTTAGCAGTTCGCACTTAGCAGTTAGCAGTTCGCACTTAGCAGTTGGCAGTTGGCAGTTAGGGAGCCTCTGATTGAGTCTGGTTTTTTGAAAGGGCACGGCTTCAGCCGTGCCGCAAGCATCGCAAAATCAACGGGGCTTTAAGCCCCTGCGGGACCTCGCTTTCACTTGATCAGAGCTTCCTTTAGCACTCAGCACTCAGCATTCAGCACTTAGCATTCAGCCATTCTGGTAAATCACGTCCGTCCGCAGCTTTGGCCTCAATGTACGATTCCGGCGTCTGTCTAGAACACGCTCATAAATGAATTTTGCTGCCCGGTAGAATGACCGCATGACGGCATTGGACTGGCGCCGAGCATCCCGGCTTATCCTCTTTGATAGCCAGCAGCGAGTGTTGTTGTTTCGACATGCAGGAACAAAGGGAGAAGCCTTCTGGGCACCCCCGGGCGGTGGCCTGGAAAGTGGGGAGACATTTGAACAGGCAGCTTGGCGCGAGGCCGGCGAAGAATTGGGGTTAACGCGCTTCACCCTGAAGCGCGTCTGGAAGCGCGTGACTGACTTCGTTTACATTAACCGTCCGGTCCATCAGAACGAGTGGTTTTTTCTGATCGAAGGCGAGTTACCAACCATCTCATCTGAAGTCGAGAAGATTCATGGGCAGGAAGGAATCCTCGAAATGCGGTGGTGGACGACAGCTGAGATTGAGTCGACCAGCGAGCCGGTGTTTCCAGAAGAACTCGCCTCAGAATTAAGGAAGCTTTCAACCTGTTCCTCTATCAATGCATCAGCAAGGGGTTGACCGCGTAGAACTAAATGCCAACTGCCAATTGCTAACTGCCAAATGCCGCCTCTCATCCATCACACCTGAACGTGCGTTACGTCACAGCGGTAGTGTGCTAACTCAGAACACAATGTCTCCCAGGATGGGTAGCCGTGAAGGGGTGCCTGCCGGGAGGGCGGTCATGTCCGAAGACAAGCGGGATGTGCTGGAAGTGTTACGTTATGAGCTGAATTTCATCGAACAGGGTGGATATGGAAACTGGTATAGCACCCCCTGGGGTCCAGCTTCCATCTTTCAGGATTCCCTCACCTGCCCCAATCATGGCGATCCCTTGCGCCCCCATGCCTGTCACGAGTGCCTGCTCTACGACTTTGTGCCGGAGGAATACCGCACCGACGATGTGCCGTGCCACCACATTCCCCTGACTCGCCACGGAGTTACGGTCGCAACCCCCAATCAGACCGAAGAAGAGTTGCGGGAAAACGTGAAGCACTGGCTGAAGCGCACCATCGCGAAAATCGAAGCCGATCGCGCCCGGCAAAAAGTCGGATAAGGATTCGCTCGGCTTCACTGGCTGCAAAGCTCGATTAGAACGGTTTTGAAGGGGGGCAGCTTCAGCTGCGCCGTTGCCAGTCACTTAAATTTGTCAGGTTGCTTCAGCCGCCGCGGGCTCCGCACTTTGGGGTTTCTCAGCAAACTGTTCAGCCGGCGGAAGCTTTTTTCAGCCAAAGGTTTAACCATCCAGTCCAGTCCCGCCCCACCTGGCTTCCCAATTCGGTACAGAAATCGACGTAAGTTGCTGCTTTTGTGTTTCTTTGCTTCCGTTTGCAGGTAGAATTCGGCGAGATTTAGACTCCCGGAGCGCCGAATGAAACGCAGCTTCACTGCTCTTAGTCCGCAAGAGACCTTGCACGTCGCTATCTTCATCGAAGAGCGCAATGCCGAGCTCTACCACCACTTCGCTGAGCTGTTCGTGGAATTTCGTGACTGTGAGTCGCTGGAAATTGCGGGTGTTTTCTGGGAAATGGCGATCGAAGAAAGGCGTCATAGTTCTTTGCTACAGGCCAAATATACGGAAGAGTACGGGAACCGCAGCTGCAGCTTGACGGAAGAAGACCTGGTGGACTTAATCGAGGTGCCCAGGTTGGAGGACGGCGACCTGTTCGCAGGCGATACCCGCCCAACGCCTGGCGCCCGCGATCGGGCTCTTCAGGTCGCTCTCAAGGCTGAAATCGGCGCCCAGCTTTTCTACGCTAGTCTGGCCCAGACCACACAAGACCGCTCTCTCCGCAAGGTTTATCAGGAGCTGGCGCAGATGGAGGATGGTCACGTAGGTTTTCTTGAAGCCAAGCTAGAGCAGAACTTCAATCTGAATCCTGATCGCGAATCTGCGGACGAAAACAGTATTCAATGATCTCCTGTCAGCGCCGCGTCTAAGTCTAATTTTTGCCATCCCGAACCGACTCTACACCCTTCTGAAAAAGTCACATTCGGCATGTTTTGAAAGGGCACAGCTTTAGCTGTGCGGTCACCAGTCCTCCATTTCTCTCATCCCATCACCTCACGGTTTGCTCAAGTCCGTGGGAAATGATTTGAATTCCACCTGTCGCTGCATCGTTTTCTCGGCGCCTTTGGCATCGGTTGCGTGCTGAGTCAGGGTGCCTTTTATCACGTGGAAACCTTCCTGGGCCGGCTGCTTACCCGCCGTCGTAGTGATCACTCCGGTGAACTCATACCAGACGCCGTGCACGGTCTTGGTATCGAAGCTCAGATGATCGCCAGTCAGCGAGGTCTTGTCGAAGAACTGATCGATGAATTGGCCCTTATCGCTTTCGCTGTCCCCAAATCGCGATACATAGCCGGAGAGCCTGCCATCCTCCACTGTAAGCTGGACGAACTCTCCCTCGCGCAGAAAGGTATACATCCCGGAATAGTCGTCGACGGAGTTGCCCTTGGCGTTATCCTGCCCGGCCGAAGCGTAAGGCTGGCGGGCCATGGCGAGGGAAAGCAGGGAAACGGCCAGAGCCAGCAGGACTAGGCTTTTGCGAATCATGATTGCTCCTGTCTCCAGCATCCTTGCATTGACCTCGCCAGAGTGCGAGTAGTATATCCGCGCCACGAATCGGACCGCGACAACTCAGTTTTTTCGATATAATCCGGATACCAGCCACACGGTCGAGGATGATGTCGGAAGTCACGGCAGACATGCCGAAGCTCGAAGTAGCAGCAGACGATGCTCCAGTATTGTTGCGTGAACTGGAACCTCGGCATCGGGTCTTTCTGCGTAACCTCGGCGACCTGATTTTCCGGCGCGAACCTCCTCCGGTTTCGATTACGGCTGCGCCTGTCCCGGTCGGGAAAGACTATTTCATTCGCACCGGCATTGCTCCGCTAGGTTTCGCCGAATCCTACGCTTCTCACATTGCCTTCGTTGTAATCGTCTACCTGATTTGCACGCTTCCGTTTTTCAATCGCTCGCCGCAGTTGCGGTCGCCTTTCGAAAACACGAAGATCGAATACTATCCGGTCAGCGAATATCTGCCGCCCATCAACACCGCACAAAAAGCCGCGATGAAAACGCGCCACGGTGCGCCCAAACTGGCCAAGCAGGAAATTCTTTCCGTCCCGCCGAATCCCGACAACACTCATCAGACCATCATCACGCCGCCGAAGCTCAAGCTCGATCACGACGTGGCTCTGCCCAACATCGTTGCCTGGACGCCGATTCCCTCCGCGCAGCCCGTGGCCGCCTCCGCCCGTTCGGTTTCGCAGCTGAAGGTCCCACAGTTCGATCCCCAAGTAGTTGGGCCCGCCGCCGACGTCTCGCAGCTCAAAGAGAAGTTGCAGTTGCCCACCATGCCGCAACCATCTGTGGTTGAGCCCCCGCTGTCGGCTGATCAGTTGAAGTTGCAGCGCGGCCAGCTCAACATGGCCCAGATGGAGCCAACAGTGGCCGCTCCCAAGTTGCCGGTGCCGGTGCAGCGTGCCAGCGGAGTCGGCGATAGCGGCGCCAAGAATATTCCGCCGTCGCCCAACGTGCAAAATCTTCCGTCATCGAAAGGGCAAGGCCAGCTGATCGCGCTCGGACTGAATCCCGCCGACGTTCGCGGCCCTATCTCGATGCCCAACGGAAATCGCAGTGGAGAGTTCCACGCCTCGCCCAGCGGCAAGCCTGACGCGCCCGGCACTCCCAACGTGGTGGGCACGGGCACTGCCGACAGCGCCGGCGGACATGGCGCGGGCAACGGCCCTCCCGGCATCATGGTAGGCGCTGCTCCACCGGGAGCAAATACATCGGCGGTGGCTGGAACTCCGACGCCAGGAGGGACGTTAGCCAAATCGTCGCCGGCCACTCCAGCCAATCCGGATTTAGAGGCGCGCAAACGCATGATCGCCGCGGCGATGAAGCCGACGTTGCCCACCATGCGCGATCGGCCTGCGGCGACTCCGGCTCCAGCTCTGCCAGAGGATCCCGACCTCAGCATCGAACAGCGCATCTTCGGTACCCGGCGCTCTTACTCGCTGATCATGAACATGCCCAACCTCACCTCGGCCACCGGCAGTTGGATCATTCGCTTTGCTGAGCTGAAGCAGAGCGACGACAAGAGCGCGCTGACCGCGCCGGTGGTGACTTCAAAAGTTGATCCCGCTTATCCGCCCGATGTTTTGCGCGATCACGTAGAAGGCACGGTCACCCTCTACGCCATCATTCGCACCGACGGCAGCGTGGGCGCTATCCGCGTTCTCAACAGCCTGGATCCCCGCCTCGACGATAACGCCATGCATGCCTTGTCGCTCTGGCACTTCCGCCCCGGCATCAAGAATGGCGAGCCCGTCGCCGTCGAGGCCGTGGTGCAGATTCCCTTCCGCATGAAGCGGCTGCAGTAAAGGCAGAAGGCAGCACTTAGCATTTAGCACTTAGCATTTAGGGATGCTCTGATTAAGTTCCGGTTTTGAAAGGGCACGGCTTCAGCCGTGCCGCAAGTATCGCAAAATCAACGGGGCTTTAGCCCCTGCGGCAAGTTCGGCAAGTTATTCAGAGCTTCCTTAGCACTTAGCACGTAGCATTTAGCATTTAGCACTTAGCGTTTAGCAGCTGGCATTAGGGAAGCTCTGATTACGTATTGCTTTGAAAGGGACCGCCTTCAGGCGGTCCGCAAGTCGAGCAAACGAACCCGCTTTAGCCGCTGTGGCTTTCACTTGATCAGAGATTCCTTAGCAGCTGGCAATTAGCTTTGAGCAGTCGGCTTTGAGCTGCCAGCTCTCAGCCATCAGCTTGGACACCTACTGATAATGAAAGATATTCAGGTTATTGGCGGGGATCCACTGTGATTCTGCGAAGTGATTGTCATCCCGGCCGAGCGGCTTCAGTCCGAGCCGAGGGATGACAGGAATCGGGAGTTAATGCTTGAGCCCGTCTCTGAATCGATTTGTATCAGGGCACGCCTCAGGAGTGCCGCAATCGGACCAATCGTGACTTGGACTTCAGCCTCTGAAGGCAGGCCTTTGCAGGGGCTAAGAGACTGTGTCACAACCGACGAGGAAATTGTGTTGTGGAACAAAGGGTGGAATAATCGATCAAACTAGCCGCAACGCGGCGGGATGAAGTTAGCCGGGCGGCGTACCGGGGCCCCCAAGCCGCGCCGGTCTTGCGCGGATTGGGGTGGTTAAGCCCCCGGTCGAGTGGTAAATCATTATGAGCCGCAGAGCGGCGACACCGGTCGCGACACAGTCTCTAAAGCCCCGAGCTTTTCCTGCACCGCGTTGGCACGACTAAAGTCGTACCCTGATACAACCCTGAATGTCTTCTGTGCTGAGTGCTGACAACTGACAACTGACAACTGCCTACTGCCTTCTCGCCTTCTCAAACTCGTCTCCCGGCTGCCATCCAATCAGCGCCGTCTGACTCGCTGCCTGCCATCCCAGCGCAATCCCAAAGCGCGCCATCACCGCATCCCCGCGAAAATCCATGTCGGGACGATACTCGTCTCCCGGCTGATGATATCGATGCGCCACATAATCCTCGGCCTGTTGTTCGCCCCATTGCCGATCGCGGCCCTGATACTTGTCGCCTTCATCGATGGAAAACGCCGGGACACCGGCACGCGCAAAGCTGAAATGATCGGAGCGGTAGTAATGGCCGGCCCCGGGCTGCGAGTCCGGCACGATCGTCAGAGAAAACTCCTGCGCCGTCTTCTCCACCACCGGATAAAAGTTCGTACGCTCGGCTCCCGCCACATTTACCTCTTCCGGAACGCCTAGCGCAGGCACATCGTCGTAGTTCAAATCCAATGCAATGTCTTTCGCCGGGACGGGAGGATGTTTGCCCAGATACTCCGAGCCGCGCAGCCCTTGCTCCTCCGCCGTGACCGCAGCAAAGTAAATCGAACGCTTCGGCTGTTGACGCACTGTGGCAAAGGCCCGCGCAATCTCCAGCAGAATGCCGCAACCCGTGGCATTGTCCTGCGCGCCGTTGTAAATCGCGTCGGGATAGGTTCCCGGCACAATTCCCAGATGATCATAGTGCGCGGTGTAAACCACGGCCTGCTGCTTCAGCTTAGGATCGGAGCCGGGCAGCTTGGCAATCACGTTGTTGGAATCGAAGCGGCGCACCTGGCTGACCATGTGGGCTTTCAATTTCGCAGGCAGTGGAATCGCCTTGAAGCCCGGCTTCTGAGCTGCGGCAATCATCGCATCAAGATTCATGCCACAGGCCTGCACCAGATTGCGCGCCGCGTCACTCTGTATCCACGATGCCACGGTCAGCTTAGGAGCGGGATCGTTGCGCAGGTAGGCGCGCTCGCCCGACCACGAGTTCCGGACCACGCTCCAGCCATAGCTGGCCATATCGGTTTTGTGAATGAGAATGACGCCCGCAGCTCCCTTGCGTGCCGCTTCCTCGAATTTGTAGGTCCAGCGGCCGTAATAGGTGAGCGCCTGGCCGGCAAAGAATTTCGGATCGTCCGACGGCGGCTCATTCACCAGCATGAGCAACACCTTGCCCTTCACATCCACATCTTTGTAGTCGTTCCAGTTAAACTCAGGAGCATCGATGCCATAGCCCATCCACACGATATCGGCGTCAATATCGTTTTGCGTCTTGCCGGTTTCATCCATGGCCACGAAATCTCTGCGGTAGATGAGCTCCTGCGGCTGGCCGCTCTTCGGCACCACGGTCAGGGTCGAGACGTCCTGCGTAGCAATGCCTTCCAGCGGAACCTTCTGCATGTAGCTTCCGTTCTCGCCGGCAGGCTTCAGCCCATAGAGAGCAAACTGCGTCGCAATATATTCGGCGGCGATATCGCCGCCGCGTTGTCCGGTGCCCCGGCCTTCTAATAAATCATGGGACAGGAAACGTACCTGGGCGCGAATGTTTTCCGGATTCACCGTAGCCATGGCCTGTTCCGCTGCGGCGGGCAGAGCTGCAACGTGGGGCACAGCGGCATCAGCTTTGGTCGAAGCTCCGGGTTTGGAAGCGGGAACGGCCTGCGCCGACAGCCAGCTGGCAAGCAGCACGATAAGGAGTGAAACGAGCACCGGTTTACGCAAGTAAGGGTTCTCTCCTGTAGTCGAAATGCAGGGGCGGAAAAACTACTAATTTTACGCGAAATTACGCCTGAACCAAGGGCAGGACGAAAGCAGGTGTTGTCCTAGTTTAGGACACTGCCCGAAAGCAGCTGTTGCCCTGATCATGAAAGTATGTGACATCCGAAGCTGGTTTTGAAGGGGCGTAGCTTCAGCTGCGCCGTTGCAAGTCTTTTAAATTTGTCATCCCTCGGCGGCTCCAGCCGCCGAGGGATCTGCTCAAAAGCCAATGTTGATCCGCAGACCGCGGATCAGTTTTTCGAGCTTCAGCCCGAGCGGAGGTCGCGCACGTCATCGCCTTTTTGCCACAGCATAGCCGGCTTCTGCCGGCGATAGGCAGCCAGCTTCTGGTTAATCACCTCGACGTCAGCTTTGACCCAGCCGACCGAGGAGATTTCGATCTCACCATCCGGAGCAATGTAGAAGAGGGTGGGCACGTTGGTCAGCCCATAGGCGTTCGAGACGGCGTAGTTGGCAGGATCGTCGAGCGCCACCGGAAAGCTGATTCCGTAGGTCTGCAAAAAGGCCTGCGTGTTGCACGCGTTGTCTTGCGATATACCGAGTACGGTCAGGTTCGAGCCCTGGTTGGCGCGATGCATGCGCTCGAAAAACGGAAACGCATACTGGCAAACCGGGCAGCTGATTTTGAAGAAGGCCAGCACCACCGGCCCTTTCTCCAGCGCTTCCCGCAGAGACACTGGTTGGCCGTCAACAGTTGGTAGGGTGAAATCTGGCGCGCGGACACCCGCGGTCAAGGCATTCATTCAGTCAACCTCCAGCACGATCATCGATGACAATTAGATTCTGCAACGTTCGGGTTCGACTCAAGCCCGAGCCGGCGAAGGATCTTGCGGGTTAGCCCGGTCAAGGGCAACTGCTCCCACTGCCTGCGAGTCAACCAGCGGCGGTCCGCCTCACCAGCCGGCAATTCATCCGGAGAAACCTCGAAGACAACGACCTGGTAGTCGGTGTCGGTGATGGAATGCCGCAGCCGTGCCAGCGGCGCATTCCCGTTCACACTACCGGGAAGAATGCCGGGCAATTCCCACATGCCCGCCATCAGCGAGGCGTTGGACGAACGCTGTACTAGAAGTATTGTCGAATTCTTTTGTACCAGACCGTAGCCCAGTACCTTCTGCTTCCGCGGAGGCTGCGGCCGCGCCGCTTCGGCGCCGCGACTTTGGCAAAAGGCATGTACCGGGCAAAGCAGGCATTGCGGCGCTCGCGGCGTGCAGACCGTTGCCCCCAACTCCATCATCGCCTGGTTGAAATCTCCGGCTCGCTGCGAATCCAGCAGGGCTTGAGCTTGTATCCAGATAGCTTCCTTCGCCGCTGGTTCGCCCAGCAGGCGTTCCACAACTCGCGTCACATTGCCATCGACCACGGCGACAGCCTCGCCAAACGCAATGCTGGCGATGGCGGCTGCGGTGTAGCGGCCAATCCCGGGAAGTTCGGCCCACTCTTCAGCAGTACCTGGAAAAAGGCCGCCGCGCTGGCGCACGATCACTTTCGCCGCCTGATGCATTCTCCGGGCGCGATGGTAATAGCCCAGTCCACTCCAAATGGCCAACACCGATGCTTCGCGAGCCGCAGCCAGGGATTCAACTGTAGGAAATTTCTTCAGGAAGCGGGCGTAGTGATCGAGCACGGCAGCCACCCGCGTCTGTTGCAGCATGATCTCGGAAACCCAAACGCGGTAGGGATCGCGGTCGCGGCGCCAAGGCAAGTCGCGACGGTGCTGGCCGTACCAGTGCAGCAAAGCCGTCCTGAATCCGTTGATATTTTCCGGGTTGAGCGGAAGCGCGCGTCTGCTCATGCAGATGCGATTCTAAATCCCGGCCGATCGGGGTGGTCAGCAATCCTCGGGACTAGCCGCCGACGTTACCAGATCAGGTTCAGGCCGGTTCGGGAGCGCCGTGTCGCCGCAGCAGTTGCGCCAGGTTCTGGGAGAAAGCCGAGCGCGGCAACACCATGTCGCATCCCGCTTCCTGCGCCTTCATCTTCAAGTCGCCTTGGACATGGGACACGAATCCGATAATGTTGGTGGCCTTTTTCAGCTTGGCCTTGAGCTTCGGAATCATGCTGAGGGGCTTGGCGGCAACGTTATTCAGATCGAAGATAATGAGTGACGGTTTCTCTTCCCCGTTCTGACCCATCTTCTCCTGAAGCTCTTTGTCGGTTTTCACAAACTCGACCTTCACGTTCATCTTGCGCGCCGTCTCCTGGATCTTGGCCAGGAAGAACAGGTCGTCGACAAACGCGAAGATGCGCGCCGGGGTGGTTTCCGTAGTCATGGGCAGAGGCTCTGGCTCGGGAGGTGCAAACTCTCTACCCAGCGGCTGATTCATGCGGCCTCCCCGGCCCGGCTTGTGAGTGTTGCCGTTGTTGTTGCCCTGGGCAGCCCGATAGCTGTGATCCATAGGTGCGGTGTAGATACCGCCGCCCAGCGCGCCTTGGCCGGAACGTTGTCCCGGCTTGCGGCCATGCGGACGGTTCTTTCCCGGCCCATGACGATGCTGTCCCGGTTGTTGAGGTGCTGCCCCGTGCACGACGGGTCCACGGCGGCCGCGCCGCCGTCTGCGTCCTTTCCCTCCGGAAGGCCCGGAAGGAGGGTTCGATCCTTGATTCATGTTTCTCTCTATAAAGGTTCACCCGCAGATTGCAGGATCCCACATTTGTGAACCGCTGTTCTTTAGCCGCGCAACTCCGCAAACTTACCGGCAAACCTGCCGTGGTTGCGGTCTTATACTCGCTGAAATCGAATCAGTTGCGTCCGTCTGGCGCCCGGATATTTGGCGCGAGGAACGCCTGCACGAGAAGTGCGGCGATTGGAGGACGCTTCTATCCTACCCAGTTCGAGGGCCGGAACGCAAGCGCAAAACCTATCTCTGCTTAGGATGCACCCCGTTCGCAATTGGGTGTGATTAATTTCTAACTGTATAACACAATCGGGTCGTGTTTGGATATGGACAAAACTAGCACATCTGACGTGGTGACCGTTACATATTTCGTAATGGAGGATGTACCACCGCGCCTCCTTGCAACCGGGGGCCCTCAGGCAGCCATCTTGAGCATAGCCTGCAATGTGTCCCAAGCCAGCTGGGCCGCGTGTCCGGAGGCCGGCGGCAGGCCTCCGACCGCTCGCACAATGTCTTCCTTACTTATGTCGCCAGCCTTTGCAATAGACCTTCCTTCGGCCAACTGGGTCAGGGCCGAAGCACACGCCATGGCGGGCACACAACCCTTCGCCCGAAAACGAATCTCCTCAATCTTTCCGGCCTCGATCCTGGCCGACAGCTCCAGAATGTCGCCACAAGCCGGGTTTTCCGTCTGTACATGAAAATCAGCCCCAGGCAGATCGCCAGAATTGCGAGGGTGTTCGAAGTGGTCCAGAAGTTCCGCGGAATACATAGGCAATGACTAACATCATAGCGTACCCAATCGCTGTCAGGCGCCACTGCCTTTCCCTCCGTATAATCGAGAAGTCTTGAACCCCGCCAGCTTTAGTCCGCGAAGGGTGGTCTCGCTGCAACCAAGCGCCACCGCAACCCTGCGCGACCTGGGCCTTCTGGACCGCCTGGTCGCCTGTACCAAGTATTGCGTGGACGTGTGTCCGGAAGTCGGGGATGGCTCGCGAATCATCGTCTCCGATTCCTGGACGGCGCAAGCCGAACAGATCCTGGCAGCGAAACCGGATCTGGTGCTGGCTTCGGTTCCCTATCAGTCGAACGCGGTGGTGGAAATCCTGAAGGCTGGAGTGCGATTTCTCGGCCTTACTCCTCGCTCGCTGGCCGACATCTACGCCGACATCGCCTCGATTGCCGGAATCATGGGAGTCCTCGAAAAGGGCGAGGCGGTCATCAGCGGAATGCAAAACCGTATCGCAGAAGTGCGTCAACAAGCTGCGGGCGGACCCAGGCTCAAGGTGTTTTGTGAAGAATGGGGAAATCCCATCATCGCCTCGGAGCTGTGGGTAGCAGAGATGGTGCAAGCCGCGGGAGGCGAATTCCTTGGCGTTCCGGGCAAGGCCATGACCGCTGAAGCTATCGCCGCCGAGCAGCCCGACATAATTTTTGCCGCCTGGTGCGGCGCCGGCGACCGGATTCCGCTGGAGAAAATCGTGGAGCGGCGTGGCTGGACCGAACTTGCGGCGGTACGCAACGGACGCGTGTTTTGCATCCAGGATGAGTTGTTGAACACGCCGGCAACCTGCCTGATCGGCGGATTAAACGCCATCGCCTGGGCGCTTCATCCCGAACGCTGCCCGCGTCCACCAGGAATCCGTCCGCTTCAAATCCCGTAATCGTAACCGGCTTGTGGTAAAAAGGGACTCCCATGGCCACTCGTCAACAGGAACTCGCCAAGGAACTGACTACTCGGGCTGACGCCGCCCCGAGTGTCGAAGATCTGATGAGCGTCATGGTCGGACGCCTGAAGGAGCGGCTGCCTCATTTCGATTGGGTCGGCTTCTACCTGCTTGAGAAGGGCCAGCCGGGCGAAGAACCCGTCCTGGTGATCGGCCCCTACGTCGGCGCGATTACCCCTCACACCCGAATACCGCTCAATCAAGGCATCTGCGGCGCGGCTGCCTCCTCCGGCCGCACCGTCATCGTCGACGATGTTAACGCAGACCCGCGTTATCTGGCCTGTTCGATTGACACCAAGTCAGAAATCGTTGTGCCGGTCGTGGTGAAAGGCGAAGTGGTCGGCGAACTCGACGTTGACAGCCATACTCCGGCGGCGTTCAACGCTGACGACCGTCAACTTCTGGAACACTGCGCTCGTCTGGTCGGCATCTACCTGGAGAAAACAACATGACGGCCGGCCTCCACATGGATCAGGCGGTGCCCAGCCGATGATCAAGCAAGTAGTGGCCGCCTTGATCGTGCGCGGCGAAGAAATCCTCTGCTGCCAGCGGACCGAGTATCAGGCGTTACCGCTGAGGTGGGAATTTCCCGGCGGCAAAATTGAGCCCGGTGAAAATCCTCCTCAGGCGCTGCGGCGCGAACTCGACGAGGAACTTGGCATCTCCGCCGAGATTGGTGCGAAAGTCGCCCAACTGCAACATCATTATCACAACGGCAATGCGGTGGAATTGCACTTCTTCGTGGTGGAACACTACGAGGGAGAGTTGCAGAACCGCATCTTCCGCGAGATTCGTTGGCTGAACCGGCGAGACTTGCCCACTCTCGACTTCCTTGACGCTGATCGCGAGCTGGTTCAGCAGATCGCCGCAGGCAAGCTGCTTTAGGCGGACCTCGAAGGGGCGCAGCTTCAGCTGCGCCGTCACAGTTCTTTATTTTTTGTCATCCCGAACCGGCTTCAGCCGGTGAGGAATCTGCTTTTCTCGGTTTTCATCAACAAATTCTTCTGCTTGAAACTTCTTAAGTTCCCCCACGCCCGGTAGCAAACCAGGCAATGGTCAATCCGATCATGATGATGGTGGTTGCCCATGCAATGAAGTTGAACCACGTCCCGTTCACGTATTTTCCCATCAGCTCGCTCTTGTTCACCAGCAGCAACATGAAGATCAGTACAAAGGGCAGAACGATTCCGTTCACCACCTGCGAAAGAACAATGATTTTCACCAACGGAAGATTGGGCAGCAGGATGACGCCGCCGCCGGCGATCAGCAGCAGGGTATAAAGCCAGTAGAAGACCTTGGCCTCGCCGAACTTGTGTCCCACGCCGGATTCGAAGCCTAACCCTTCGCACACGGTGTACGCCGTTGAGATCGGCAGGATGGACGCGGCGAACAAGGAAGCGTTAAACAATCCAGCCGCAAACAGAATGTAGGCATACTCGCCCGCCAGGGGACGCAGTGCCTGGGCGGCATCGGCGCCATCGCGAATCTGCCGAATGCCGTGAACATACAGGGTCGCCGCGCAAGCCACCACGATGAACCAGGCAACGATGTCGGTAAACAAGCAGCCCAGGATCACGTCCCAGCGCGAAGCCTTGTATTCGCGAGGCGTAATTCCCTTCTCCACGATCGACGATTGCAGGTAGAACTGCATCCAGGGCGCGATGGTGGTTCCCACCACGGCAATCACCATGTAAATGTAGGACGAATCGTGGAAGGCGCCGCTGTGCGGCGGCTTGAAGGTGGCGACGAACGCTTCCCTCCAACTCGGCCCCGCCAGCACGCCGGCAATGATGTAGGCGAAATAAAAAAACGATGCTGCCAGGAAAACCTTCTCCACGCTCTTATAGGTTCCCTTCACTACCAGCAACCACACGATCAGCGCCGCCGCCGGCACGCTGACGTATTTGGAGATGTGAAACAGCTCCAGGCTGCTGGCCACCCCGGCAAATTCTGAGACCACATTGCCGAAGTTGGTGATCACCAGCCCCAGCATCATGAGGAATGTAACCCGCAGACCATATTCTTCGCGGATCAGGTCGCTCAGTCCTTTGCCGGTGACAGCACCCATGCGCGCCGACATTTCCTGCACCACGACCAGCGCGATGGTCATGGGGATCATCACCCACAGCAGCAGGTATCCGAACTGCGCTCCCGCGGCGGAGTAGGTGTAAATGCCGCCTGCATCGTTGTCGACATTCGCGGTGATGAACCCGGGGCCGATAACTGCCAGGAACATCAGCAGGCGAATTCGCCAAACTTTAATGCGTCGTGAGTCAGGCATGGGACGAGGGCTTAGGGTGAGATGCGAAGAACACCCAGAATAAACGCATGTAAAGAAATGCGCCAATCAGCAGGCAGTTGTCAGTAGTCAGTTGTCAGCGACCGGTAATCTGCGGCCAGGAGTGATCGGCGGATATCTCAATCCCGGGCGTTCGTCAGGCCGTTGAATTTTTTCCCACATCGGTCGCGTGAGTCGGCGAGTAACCTCGGATCGGCACGAATCTAGTCCCGCATGGCGGGACGGAAGAAGATAGCCCAGCGCTTCAGCGCTGGGTAGGCTACAAATTTAAAGGGATAGCCCCTTCAGGGGCGACATAGAACCAGAGCAGCGGTCTTTACTTCAAAAACCTGCGAACGCTGCTGGCGTATCTCCCAAACCGGCCGGTTCACTGAGGACGGACAACCGGCAACTGACAACTGGTCTTTACAGCTTAGCCCTCAGCATGTTGATCACGTCGTCCGCCGTGATCACGCCGGTCAGCACGCCTTCCTCATCGATTACCGGCAAGGTCAGCAGGTTGTACTTGTCGAATAGCTCCGCCACTTTCCTCTCATCGGCTCCAGGATGAACCGTGGTCAGATGTCCGGTGCTCAGCATCATCAAAGGAGTGCCGGGCGGAGCCAAAACAATCCTCGCCAACGGAACCGATCCCAAAAGTTTTTCCTTTTCCCCAATGATGTAGATCGTGCTGACCGTCTCGATCCCACCCTCGAAGCTGCGCAACATTTCGATGGCATCTTCCACTTTGGCGCTCGGACCCAGCGCCATGTAATCGGTGGTCATGCGCCCGGCCGCCGTGTCCTCTTCGAAGGTCATCAGCCCGGCAACTTCGGCGCGCTCCTCCGGCTCCATTTCGGTAAGGATTTCCTGCGACGCATCCGGATGCATGTCGCCCAGCAGGTCGGCAGCGGCATCGGGATCCATCTCCTCGACAATATCGGCGGCGCGGTCAGAATCCAGAGAACTCAGAATCGACACTTGCAGCTTGGGATCGATCTCCTCCAGGGTTTCCGCCGCAACTTCTTCGTCGAGGGTCTCAAACACGGCTTCGCGCTCCGCCGGAGCCAGGTCTTCCACGATGTCGGCAATGTCAGCAGGATGCAGCTTGGCCAACCGGTCCAGCGAGATCTTCAGCTTGACCCGGCGGGCAGGATCGATTTCGATAAGGTCGACGAACTCCCACGGAATCATCCGCGGAGGAATTCTCTCCAACAACAGGCGCAGCGCAACCGCCGGCACCACCCCTTTCAGCAGCCGCCGGATGGCGCCGCGCGGGCCCACATCCACCGCTCCCACTTTGAGCACAATGTGCCCGTTGCCCCGCTCCTCGTGAATATCGACATCGTTGACCCGCACTACTTTGCGTCCGTGAACGTCGATAATCTGCTGATCGAGCAAGTCGCGTTCCAGCAGCAGCATGCCCTCGCCGCCGCCATAGGGGCTCCACTCGGCAGCTGCCGTGGAAATCCGCAGACCGCCGTTAATCAAGCTGATAGACTGCGTGGGCACCAGGCGATTGCCGTGCCGCGTCTTCACCACGAAAGCGGTGACCAGGCTGGCATTGTCTTGCGGCACCAGCGTAACTTCGCGCACTTTGCCGGCGTGCGCGCCGGTGTTATCGATCACGGTCGCACCAATTAACTCGGAAAGGGCGAGCGAAGGCATTGCAGTCAATATATTCGATGCCGTCTGAATCTTTCAGCCAAATTCGCACGGACAGGGTTTGAAACAGCCTTCTCGCCCGTTCTGGGAGCGCGCCAGCTTTCAGAGCTGATAATTGCTTCCCCATCCGCACTTGCACTAGACATCCCATCGCCGATTACCACGCATCTAAAAGCTCGCACCGCCCACGGTTCTGCTGAGCGCGAACTCGCGTCCCGGCGCCAGGGCGGCAGCTTCGTGCGAGGTCGAATTCTTATGCCAACTTTTGTAACTGACGTGGAAGACATACGCAGGCGCGCTGCGCAGAAGATTGAAGACGGAGCGGTAACTAATTCTTACGAAGGTGACGTCGAGCAAACCATCTCTATTCTGAACGAAGCTCTGGCCACTGAGATCGTGTGCGTGTTGCGCTACATGCACCACTACTTCATGGCCACCGGGGTTCACGGAATGGCCGTGCGCGACGAGTTCAAGGAGCACGCGGATGCCGAGCGGGAGCACGCCGACGCGATCGCCGAGCGTATTCAGCAACTGGGCGGAAGACCTGACTTCAATCCGGCGTCGCTGGTGCAGCGCTCAGCCTCGCAGTACGTCGAGGGCGAAAGTCTGGCCGACATGATCAAGGAAGACCTCATCGCCGAACGCATCGTCATCGAGGTATATCAGAAGATGGTTCGCCACTTCGAAAATAACGATCCCACCACCCGGGTGATGATCGAGCATATTCTGCGGGAAGAAGAAGAGCACGCCAGCGATCTGTCGGACTTGTTGTTCATCGTCGATCCCCGGAGCGGCGAGACCGAGGGCGAGGATCCGGGCACTCATCCGCTCGACATGCATCACGACGAACGGTCGCGCCAGCAGCGGGCCGCTAAGCCGGCAAGGTCAACTACGCAAGACGCCGGCGATGGCGCCAAACGGCAGAAGAGTTCCCATCATCGCGAATTGGATATTCCTGCCACACCTCGCCCCGGCGGAGGCGAGAAGCAACCCCAGCAGCCGAATATGCGGGGCCAACGCGATCGCGAAGGCGTAGGCAATCTGGTTAGCGCCGATAAGACCTTGCTGGAAAGCCCCGAGCGCGGAAAGGATGTTACCGGATCAGCGCGCGCAGTCGGTAAGGCGAATGGCAAGAACAAGAAGAAACGTGCGGCCTAGAAGGGACTGTCAGTGCATCAGCTATCAGGCGGTCAGCCGTGGGTGGACAGGTGTTGGCGGTCCCCTATCGATAGTCGAAAGTCACTGATCAGTCGTCAGCCGTCAGTGCACATCCGCAGGGCGGAACGATCGTAGCCTACAGCGGTTTCACAGTTAGTGTGGTTCTTGCGGCGCCTTGAAAGGGCACGGCTTCAGCCGTGCCATACGCGGCATTCACGCTGTCGGGCTTTTAGCCCCTGAGGGAAATCGGTCTACACCTTCTATGAAAATGCTCTGGCAGGTGAGAGCGCGCGTGAAAACCAGATTCACGTTCGCGAGCGGAATGCGCCAGCCGAAAAACGAGCGCCGGAGGCGCGGAACAGTCTAGCCCAGGACAAAGCCGAAGGCGCCGTCCTGGGTACGGCCGATATGAATCCGAGTCCCGTAGGTGTCTGTGTCGTAGCTGCAATTCGCGCTGAGCGGTGGAACAAACCATCTCATTGTGGATCGAATCAGCCGCGCAGCGGCGGCATTTGTGTTAGCCGCGGGCGTGAGCCCGCGGTGAAGTAGGAAAAATAATTGAGCCGCGGAGCGGCGGCACGGCTACGACACAGACACCGTAGGCACGGCAGACGTGGTCACAAGACTCTTCAGGCTGGGTAGGCTGCAATTTGGAATTGAGCCGCTTCTGCGACAAGGGCGGTCCTCGCCGACTCCAGTTGTCGCCCTGGCAACGCCTCGTCAATTTCGAATGTTTTCCAGCAACTGCTCCACTTCCGCCTTCTTGTCCGCGGTGAGGGGCAACAGCGGCAGGCGCACCGTCCCGCCGAAGAAGCCGTTGTAGTCCATCGCATATTTCACGCCGGGAATGCTCAGCCCGCCGACAATCCGTTCGGCAGCTTTGACAATGCGTTCCTGCTTTTCCCGCGCCAGCGCCGCGTCACCATCTTTCCACGCTGCAAAGATTTCATAGCACGCGGTGGGAGCGCAGTCAGCGAAACCCAGGATCGCGCCGACCGCACCGGCATCCAGCGACGGATGCAGCTTGTGCGCCGCGCCCACCAGCACCTGGAATCCGACTTCTTTCTGCCGCGTCTTCAGGCCTCCCACGACGGTAACGCCCGCCGACGATGGCTTCGGCGCAGCAGTTCCGGCCAGAGCGCCGACGGTCACCAGCGCGCCGCCTTCAGCGCTGGCAGAAGCAGCGGTTGCCGCAGCCAACATGCGCGCAGTTACGGGAGCGAAAGTCTCGTTAACCGTAGCGCTGCGTTTAATATGACGCGTGCCCGCCACCATCTTCTGCACCTTCTCGATCGAGCCGGACGACTCCTTAATACCGATCAGATTGGGGTGCTCGGCCAGTTCAACCACTACTTCAGCAGGAATATCGTATCCCGTGGCCTGCGGGAAGTTATAGATGACAACCGGCAGCGGCGAACGATCGCACACAAAGCGGTAAAACGCCAGCATGTTCGCCGGGTTCGCTATCTGTCCTTTGTAGTAATGCGGCGTGCGCACCATGGCAATGTCGTAGCCGAGTTCGGCAGCGTATTCCGTCAGCCGCAAAGTTTCGATCGCCGATTCGATCCCGGTTCCGGCGATCAGGACTTTGTCGTTGGCGGCAAACTCGCGGGCACACTTCAACACCTCGCGCCGCTCTTCGTCACTGAGCAGGATGGCTTCGCCGGTCGAACCCTGCACAACAATGCCCGTCACCGGCGTACGCGAGTATTGCTCGACATTCTGTTCCAGCTTGCGAAAGTAGATTTTGCCGTCCAGATAGAACGGGGTCGTGATGGGAGGAAAGATTCCGTGTAGAAGCATAGGGCCTCGAATTCCGATTATAGGACGTCGAAGCACTGGCCGAACGGAAGACCTTGTCGCTGGTGCTATGGCGATTTCTCGCCAGTTGACGAGCCACCCCGCCCAGCGTGGATCGTTACAACTTGCCGAAACCCGCGCGATAACCGGGAAGGAAATCCACGGCAGGGGGATGCGCACCTAATTGCCGCATGAGAGTAGCGACTTGACCGCGATGGTAACTCTGGTGGCTGAGAAGATGAATCATCTGTCTCCAAAGTTCATAGGTGAAAGGGTCGCCCTTTTGGCTCATGTAACTGACCGGTTGTACTAGATCTGCATCGGTCAGTTGCCCTAGATAATCCCGCATCTCGCGTTCTACGCCGCCCCACTTCGAAGCGACCTCATCCAGAGAAGCAAATTGCTGAGCCGGGATCATGGCCCCGGGCGATTGGCCGCGCCAGCGTTCCAGCCAGAGCCACTCCGCTCCCATCATGTGAACCAACGTGTCGCGCACGGATTCGAAGCTGCTGCCGAGGCTACGCAGGAATTGCTCCTCAGTCATCACCGCACAGGCGCGCAGGTCGCAGTCCCGTGCCCAGTAGTTGTGGTTAAACAATTCATTCATGGAAGCCAGCGAGAGAGGACTGGTCATCAGGTTGTTATCTCACTTCCGGGCACACAGTCAGCGTCAGCATTCTTCCCTAGTTGGAGCCAGCAGCAGGGGCTAAACGCTTTCCATGTTTCACGATGACAGTTTATCCGAGCCTAGTTGGCAAAAACAGGCCATATCACTCACAATTCAACCTGCGCTCCCTTCAACCGCCTCGACCTTATCGATTGCCCAGCGTGCGAATTTCGGCCACGCCCTGCAGCCGCTGATCGGCTGTAGCCAACACCAAATCAAGAACCTGGGCCGTGGCTGCCAGAAACCGATCGGCAGGATCAGGGTGCAGCGAAAGACGGCTGGCCGCCAGCGCGATCTCGTGGGTCAACGGAGCTTCCCGCAGAGGAAGAGTCGCACCGTGCAACCAGCGTTCAATGTCATTGGGCAGCCGAATTCTGCCTTTGGCGTGCAGAGTCAGCGCTTCCCACGTGCTGATTGGAGACAGCCAGAGCTCGTTCGCCGGGTTGCGTAACTCGCGCAAAAGGTGGGCTCGCAAACGTTTTGGCTCCAGGTAAGCCCATAGCCAGATATGCGTGTCGAGCAAGAGCTTCAACCGCGCAGCGCCTCCCACTCCTCCGGCTCACTGGCGGGAGAAATGATGTCACCGAGAATTTTGGCCGTTCCGTGGCCGGAACCGATCCAGGCGGCGCGATCGACTTGAACTTCTGCCGGCGGGACAACATCGGCAACCGGCTTGCCGAACCGCGTTACCCGAATTGGTTCCTTGGTCTTGGAAACTTGCTGCAGCAACGAGAGGCACTTGGCCTTGAATTCTGAGATGGCGACTTCCCGCATCGCGAAACTCCGTAATTCACTATTTTAACCATAGTCAGAATAGTGGTCAAATCGGGCAATAAATACGATTGCCATCAAATCGGGCCGTCATACGGTTGTCATCACATTGGGCCATGCTACGGATTGTCATCACGAGGAGGGCTTCAGCCCGACGAGGGATCTGCTTATCTTAGGCTCAGGAACGTTCCACTATGCACGAACAGCAGATCCTCGCTGCGCTCGTGATGACAATCTTGAGAGGGTGACGATCTGGCAAACACCAACTGCCGAGCACTGGTCGGAAAGGCTGAGTGCTGAGTGCTGAGTGCTGACTGCCGACTGCTCTTCGCTACTTGCTAGTCGCTAGCTGCCGCTTTATCCGCTCCACATGCAACTGCTGCAAGGCGTAGACCTTCGCTTCGCCTCGTTGCAGCGCTGCGATCCCCTCACACGCAGCGCGGGCGGCCGACAGCGTAGTGATGGTAGGAATGCGCGCGGTCACGGCGGCCCGGCGAATCGCCTTCTCGTCGAACCACGGTTCCACTCCATGTGGAGTGTTGATGATCAACTGAATGCGCTCGCCCTTGATCAAATCAACCACATTCGGCCGGCCTTCTTTGACTTTGTAAACCCGCTCGACCCGCAGGCCTGCTTCTTCCAGCAGGCGCGCCGTCCCATGAGTGGCGACAATGCTGAAGCCCATCTCGACAAACCGCTTGCCTAACTCCGGCATGAAGGGTTTGTCGCGATCGTTGCCGCTCATGAAGACCGTCCCTGTCGTCGGTAGCAACTGACCGGCCGCGGCTTGCGCCTTGGCAAAGGCTTCGCCGAAGTTGTCGGCCACGCCCATCACTTCGCCAGTGGATTTCATCTCCGGACCGAGCACGGTGTCAACGCCGGGAAATTTTCCCCAGGGGAAGACCGGCGACTTCACGAAATAGAAATTTCCGGTGTCGAGATCGGTGCCGCGCTCAATGTTTTCGGGCAGAAACTCGCGCAGCTTACGGCCCGTCATCAGGCGTGCAGCAATCTTCGCCAGCGGCACACCGGTTGCCTTCGAAACATACGGCACGGTACGCGAAGCCCGCGGGTTGACCTCGATCACGTAAACCCGGTTGCGTTGAATGGCATATTGCACGTTCATCAGCCCGATGACCTTCAGCGCGCGGGCCAGTTGGAAGGTATATTCGCGAATGGTCTTCAGCAGGTGAGGAGGGATGTCGACCGCCGGCAGTACGCACGACGAATCGCCAGAGTGAATCCCAGCCTCCTCGATGTGCTGCATGATGCCGCCGATCACAACGTCTTCGCCATCGGAGAGCGCATCCACATCAACCTCGGTCGCTGACTCCAGGAAGTGGTCGATCAGCACCGGCCGCTCCTGCGAATATTCCACCGCCTCTTTCATGTAGTGGATGAGCGACTCGTCATCGTAAGCCAGAACCATGGCGCGGCCGCCCAGCACGTACGATGGCCGCACCAGCACGGGATAGGCGATGCGATTCGCATTGGCGACGGCTTCCTCAACGCTGGCCGCGGTTGCGCCTCGCGGCTGCGGAATCGAGAGCTCCTCCAACAGCTTGCCAAAACGCCGGCGATCTTCCGCCAGATCGATGCTCTCCGGCGATGTCCCGATGATCGGCACTCCCGCTGCCTTCAGAGGCAACGCCAGATTCAGCGGCGTCTGTCCGCCAAACTGCACGATCACGCCAATCTCTGCGCCGCTCTGTGCCTCGTGCTCATAGACTGCCATCACATCTTCGTAAGTCAGCGGCTCGAAGTACAGGCGATCGCTGGTGTCGTAATCGGTGGAGACGGTCTCGGGATTGCAGTTGACCATGATGGTCTCGAAGCCGTCGTCGCGCAGCGCGAATGCAGCATGGCAGCAGCAATAATCGAACTCGATGCCTTGCCCGATGCGGTTGGGTCCGCTGCCCAGAATGATGACTTTCTTGCGATCGGTGGGCGTCGCCTCATCCTCTTCCTCGTAGGTCGAGTACATATACGGAGTGAAGCTCTCAAACTCGGCGGCGCAGGTGTCGACTCGCTTGAACACGGGACGGACATTATGTTCCTTGCGCAACTGATGAATCTTCTCGCTGGCCGCGCGGCCGTCCTTCAACTGCAAAGCTTCGCCCAGCCGGGCGTCGGAGAAGCCCATGCGCTTGATCTCGCGCAAACGCCCGGCGTCGATTGGCTCGGTGCCCAGCTTGGCCTGCACATCGGCAATCTCTTTCAGCTGATGCAGGAACCAGGGATCGATGTTGGTCATTTGCGCAATCTCGCGCACGCTCATTCCCTGAGAAAGCGCGTAGCGGATGTAGGCCAGCCGCTCTGGATGCGGCGTCACCAGGCGCTTGGTCAGAATGCGCGGCTCGATGTCGTTGGCGGTGGCTTTCTTGCCGGTCTCCATGGAGCGCACCGCTTTCAGTAGCGCTTGCTTGAAGGTGCGGCCGATGGCCATCACTTCGCCCACCGATTTCATTTGCGGGCCAAGCGACTCGTCAGCTCCGGGAAACTTTTCGAACTGCCACTTAGGAATCTTGACCACAACGTAATCGAGTGTCGGCTCAAAACAGGCCGGCGTCTTTCGCGTAATGTCGTTGGTAATCTCGTCGAGCGTGTAGCCAACCGCAAGCTTGGCAGCGATCTTCGCGATGGGGAAACCAGTCGCCTTCGAGGCCAGCGCCGAGGAGCGCGACACGCGGGGATTCATCTCGATGACCACCATGCGCCCGTTGTGCGGATCGACGGCAAACTGAATGTTCGATCCGCCCGTCTCGACTCCGATCTCGCGAATGACCGCGATGGCGGCGTCGCGCATAGCCTGGTATTCGCGATCGGTAAGCGTCTGCGCCGGAGCCACGGTGATGGAGTCACCAGTGTGCGTGCCCATGGGATCGAAATTTTCGATGGAGCAGATGACGATGACGTTGTCGGCCAAGTCGCGCATCAACTCCAGCTCGTATTCTTTCCAGCCAAGCACCGACTCTTCCAGCAGCACCTCGTGTACCGGTGAAAGGTCGAGCCCGCGAGCCAGCAGTTCCAGCAGCTCTTCGCGGTTGTAAGCGATGCCGCCGCCGGTGCCGCCGAGGGTGAAGGACGGCCGCAGGATCACCGGGAATCCGATTTTGCTGCTGAAGTCGATGCCGTCTTTCAGGTTGTTCACCAGCGACGACTTCGGCACATCCAGACCGATGGCGGTCATCGCATCTTTGAACAGCAGCCGGTCTTCTGCTTTCTTGATCGCGCCGAGTTGCGCGCCGATGAGCTGCACGTTGTACTTTTCGAGTACGCCGCCATCGGCCAATTCGACCGCCAGATTCAACGCGGTCTGTCCGCCGACGGTGGGCAGCAGCGCAAAAACGCCAGGCTTGCCGGGGTCGCCCTCATGCCCGCTTTTGGAGCCATGAGGTGACTGGCCGCTGGCCAGCATCTCGGCTTCAACCCGGATGATCTCTTCCAGGTACGTGCGGGTGAGCGGCTCGATGTAAGTGCGGTCGGCCATCTCCGGATCGGTCATGATGGTGGCCGGATTGGAGTTGGCCAGTACCACCTCGTAGCCTTCGGACTTGAGCGCCTTGCAGGCCTGGGCACCCGAGTAGTCGAACTCCGCCGACTGTCCAATGATGATCGGCCCGGAGCCGATAATGAGCACTTTCGCGATGTCGTTGCGGCGTGGCATGGATTAGCTTTGCTGGAACTCCTGTGGGTTCTCCGGAGGATTCAGTTCAACTTGCTCTTCCGTATCAGACGTGTGAAAACGAGGCGACCATGGATGTCCGGTAACAGCATCGTAAATGTCCTTCAATGTCCCAGGTGCAGAGATCCATGCTTTTCGGTGATTTCGGCCGCTGGAGTCTGGATACCCATAGCGCAGGTCATACATATCGTAAAGACGCTGGAAAAACTTGGAATAATGGATTGGACTATCAGGCGACGGGTAACCAGGCCACACCTCGGCTTTGTTGTCAACACATCGATAAATAACCAATGCGATTGCTTCATATCGCATCGGCGGATCCATGATGGTCGTCCTTCCCGTGAGCGCACTCAAAGCGTTGTGGTAACGAGTGATGCTGTCAAGCGGACGGTCGTGGAAGTCAAAGGAAGCGTCATTCGGACTTGCTACTTCAGTTGTCTTCGCAAACCTAATGAAGTGGAGAAACCCAAAAACAAAACCGGGATACATCATGTGAATGTTTGCACAATCGCCCGGTGCTTCTTCCATCCGATTTGTGAGATTACGAAACGCGTTGCCGGTGCTCTTGGCTGATACTCCGAGCGCTGGTCCAATCCCAGGAATCACTGCGGTGACATCAACATTCTTGTACTTCATTCCACCAAGCACGGACTGCTCCGACGGATTTTCCGATTCTTTGGAATACATGAGGCTGCTACGAGAGCTTTTCATGGGCGGCCGAGGATGCAGCCACTCCGGAACGAGACCGCCCTCTACAACAAGCCGGTTCGCGACGTGAGCATGCAGCCTCTTTATGTGTTGGCCGGATTGCGTCTTAAGTGAGCCGCAGAGCGGCACAAGAGCATTCTCCAAGGTGCAGACTGCAATTGGATTCATTTGTGCTTTCGCCATGACTCAACCTTCTGCGCGGCATCTCGTAGCAAAAGACAATCTGCTTCACTCAGCCCCAACTTCCGTCGCAAAACGTACCGGTCCGCGACGTCCAAGGCTTGCTGCGATCCAACGGCGGCGTTCTTTAGCTGCCCAGCCATCTTCTCGATGTGCGCAGCGCGAGGAAGCACAACCAAGACATTTTCTGCTTCTGAAGGCTCCAGCTTGAATAAACCGCCCCCAAGGGAGTGGCCCTCGAGTTCACAGCTTAGACGGGTCAGCGAGTTTCTCCATGATAACGAGTGAAGAAATGGATCACTGTTTCGCGCGAACCGAAGGATGTGTAAAGTATTGGGAGCGACAAAATTTCCGGAGTTCCCAACGAGTACCGGCTGTTCGCCCGACATATACGACAGAAACGCGTCGGGTATCCGCACATGCGGTACGGCATACCAGAAACGCCTTATACGGCATTTGTACCGTTCTGTAACACCGATTGCCTCGCCGTAATCCAGATATCTTCGCAGGGAAGCCGGCAAGGACGACTTTGGGACCGCTGGGACGGAAAGCAGGTAAATCTTCTCACCGGCGGAGCGTCGAGCAATCCAACACTCGCGGCAGTACGTTAGTCCGACAACACCGCGAAGGTTGAGAACAGCAGGGCGCAAGAAACGTTTGTCAATTTCCCATTTACGCCGCTCTTCATCGGAAACATGAAAAAAATTATTCGCACCGGTCACATAACCGATACCTATGTCAGCAACTTGCCCGAGCTTTTTCACGCGCTTGTCTGTAGCCAAGCTCTCATATAACTGACGTGCGGGTTTTGGAACGACGTAAGAGCTAAACCGGAATCTGTTAGTCTCGACCGCACGAGGATCTACTTCTTCGACCTGGCGATCAGTGCTATTGAGATCGTCTGAGGTGGCAATTACAAAATCGTGACAGTTCTCTCCGTAGCCGTCGCAGAATAACAAAACAGTGCTCTGACTCAGGTCGTCGAAGAGTTTTTCACGAAACATCTCAATACGTACCCGCAGGAATCCCCGCAAAAGAAATCGCAAAACATCCCGGGCGTACATGGCATGGCCAAGTTCGGCAGGCATGACCATTCCGAGCCGGCCGCCCGGACGCAAGAACCGCGCTGCGTGAACAACAAGGGGCGCCCAAGAAGACGCCAATCGTGGCAACTTGACACCTGCCAAGAGTGCGCATGAGTACGCGTTTGACGGCGAATGTCCATTAAAGGTCTGATAACGAATGAAGGGAGGATTGCCCACTATACAGTCGAACTGCCCTAATGTTTCGGGCATCAGCTCAAAGAAATCGCTTCGGAGCAATTTCGCCGTTGGGACTCGACTCTTCGCGTTTCGTAAGGCCTCTGATGATACGTCCACTCCAAGAATCTCTGCTTCCCGGCGGCCCAAATCTAATAGCCGGGTCCTCGCAGCGGCCAGAAATGCTCCGTCTCCACAGCTCGGATCCAACACTCTCGCCGATCGTTCGCGAACAACCCAGTCGACAATGTGTTTAGCAGCTGGTTCGTCCGTATAAAACGCACCGAGAGATTTTTGGAGTGAGACGGTTGCCATTAAGTCGATTTCCCTTTCCACTCCTCCATCATCTTCACAAAATCCTTGAACAGATAATGCGAGTCATGTGGCCCGGGCGCGGCTTCAGGATGGTACTGCACGCTGAACAGCGGCAGCGATCTGTGTCGCAATCCCTCCAGCGTGTTGTCATTCAAATCAATATGCGTCAACTCCACTTCGCTCTGTTTCAGCGAGTCGGGATCAACGGCAAAATTGTGATTGTGGGCCGTGATCTCGATCTTGCCGCTGGCCATTTGCTTCACCGGATGATTGCCGCCATGATGGCCAAACTTCAGCTTGTAAGTCTTGCCACCGAGCGCCAGCCCGATCAGTTGATGTCCCAGACAGATTCCGAAGATCGGAACTTTGCCCATCATGCGCCGGATGTTCTCCTGTGCGTAAGTCACCGGCTCGGGATCGCCCGGGCCATTCGACAGAAACACGCCATCCGGCTTCATCGCCAGCACGTCCTCGGCGCTGGTAGTCGCCGGCACCACCGTTACGTTGCAGCACTCGCCCACCAACCGGCGAAGGATGTTGTGCTTGATGCCGTAGTCGTAAGCGACCACATGATGCTTGGGAGGCGCGTCTTTGACGCCGACAACTTGCGTGGGCTCGTGCGACCGCACACCTTCGTCCCACTGATAGACGTGCCGCGTGGTTACTTCTTTCGCCAAGTCCGTTCCGTCCATCTTCGGGATGGATCGCGCCTTGGCCACCAGCTTGTCCGTGTCGGTCTCCAGCGTGGAAATCACCCCGCGCATTACGCCGTGATCGCGCAGATGCCGAACCAGCGCCCGCGTATCGATCTCGCCCAGCACCGGGATCTTGTAGCGCTCCAGATATTCTTCCGCGACTTCCTGCGAGCGCCAGTTGGAGCTCACGCGCGAGAACTCACGCACGATCAGACCTTCAATATAAGGCCGCGTGGCTTCGTTGTCGTCGGAGTTGGTGCCGTAATTGCCGATTTCAGGATTAGTGAGAACTACGATCTGCCCGGCGTAGGAGGGGTCGGTGAAGATTTCCTGATAGCCCGTGATCGAGGTGTTAAAAACAACTTCGCCGTAACATTCACCTTTTGCTCCGTAGCCTTTGCCGTGGAAGATCCGTCCATCTTCCAGCGCAAGGATTGCCTGCATTGCATCTCCGGGGAGTGGATTTTAACGATTTTATCAGGGAATGGCCGCCAGCATAAGAGGCGGATCGCGGAATTTGCGGGTGCACAGGTTGTCGTGCAGAAACGCCCGCGCATTAATCCGACGGGTTCTGCTTATTCGGGATGCGCGCCCCTTTTCCCTGCTGACTTTCCATGGTCTCGCCGGGACGGAGAAGCGAGGGGTGGGAGGGCGCCGACGGTTGTTGTTGATCTCCTTCCGTGGCCGCCGAGGCGGAGTTCGTGCCGGAGGCGGCAGCCGGAGTGCGATCGGTAGGTGACTGAGCCGCAGCTGCCGTCTGCGGTGGTGTTGCCGTAGCGGACGCGGGGGTCGATGCCGCCGCTGCGGGCGGTGTGTCCGCCGCGGACGAAGCGATTCCTCCGCCGGGTTGGGTTGCGCCGGCAACTTTGCTTGCAGACGCAGGGTCGAAGATAACTCGTTCGTCGGTCAGTTGCTGCAATTCGCTGTCATGCGGAGCGGCGAAGAACCAGGTCAACACGTAACCCCGGCGCTCGGTCACCGCCATGGCAATCGACAATCGCCGGGAGAGCTCATCATTGGGTATCTGAAACGCGACCGTTCCGTGTAGGAAGAGGAAAATGCTACCGTCGGCAGCAAAAACCTTGGCATCACGCATGTTGGTCAGGATGGGATGAGTCACCCCGTAATGCAGGAGAAAATCCTTGAACCCCGCCCGGTCATTCACGTCCTGGGGAAACTTCATGCCGGGAAAACACGCGGCAGCAATCGCGCTGACGGTTACCTCCCCAAAATCGTCATAGGGAATCTGGCCATCCGGTCCCGGCCGCCTTTGCCAGGCGGAAAAAAGTGTGCGGCTACAGGCTTCCAGCAGTCTGCGTTCGGTCGCACCCAATGCCGGGTGGCCAAAATTCTGCCGGGCACGATCGCGTTCCACCGCCGGCTGGACAGCCCCTTCGGCTTCCAGAGTCCAACCCTGCGGAATGCGATAACTGAAGCCGAGCGTTGGATTCTCATAGAAGTCGCCGCCAATCTTTCCGGGATCAATATGAGCGACAGGCGGGTCGGCCTGCAGCGATGCCAGCCGGTGCGAGGATATCCCAGGCCCATCATAAGCTTGAGCCGTCGCGTCGAGGTGCCGCTGCAACTCTGCGGGTGAAAAGAAGACTACGTGCTGAAACAAGGACTCCAGTTCCTTCAAAGTCTTCGGGTCGTGGGCCGCTACCATCACTCGCAGGATGTAGCCGTCAAGCGTGGTCGCCAGCAGCATGTGCTGCTCAACTCCCCGGCGGGTTTCGAAGAAGTAAAACTGGTGCCCGGAGAGCTCAATCTTCGATAAAGCACGCAGCTCTTCGACTCCGCGGAATAATTCCTGATCGAGCGCGTATCGCAGGAACGCCTTGGCGTCCTGGTTGGTCCCGGTTCCAACCGGAATAGCGGCGATCGATATCTCGGCATCCATCGGCGGCGGCCCGCCCAGCTCTAACAACTGCAGGCTGCCATCGCGCGCGGCCGACTGCGGGATAGGACGCAAATGGGCGTCCGGCGAAAACTCAAATGTGAAGTCAAAGTATTGGTTTAGATAATGCGAGGCAGATAGATAGCCCTGCTCAGGATAGTTGGTATCCCTGGATTCAGATGGCGGGGCAGCAGCGGAGCTGGACACGGGCGTCTGCGCGCTCATCAGGGCGAAGCCACTGAGCGCACTACCTAGCAGCACGGTTAACGCTTTGGTCGGGAAGCCCATCGGATCTCGCGCGTCTGCTGTTCTTGCTATTGTTAGCCGTTACCGGCTAAGAGTCAACGTCGGCGGGCCGGGTTGGTTGTGAGCAGGAGCGAAGCTGTCATCCCATCATGCTTCCCTGCCAATTCACGCCTCATCGGATTCCGAGCCTACCTATGCCTCAATTGTCCTTTACCTGCTCTCCCTTGTCCTTTCCCCAACCCGGCCGCGCCGGTTCCTGGTAATTTTGACGAGGGCCTCAGGTACAATCAACAATTTAAGGAGCTTACTTGGGGTCAGGGCCATGCTTGATCCCCTGTTTGCTGACGGAGTGCACCTCTGAACGCTGCCCTCACCCTGCTTGGCTGCGCGCTGGCCGAACCTCACGGGTTCCGCCATTACCTGCGATCTCATTTTCTCGATACCACATTCAGAGGCCTGTATCACGCCAACGCCTTCGATATGGGATTGCTGATTCCCTACTTCGTGGTGTTGATCCTGCTGGCGTTTTACGGAATGCACCGTTACCAGCTGGTCTATCTGTATTACAAGCATCGTAAGAACAAAGTCACCGCGCCGGAAACGCGCTTCGCCGAATTGCCCATCGTAACCATTCAACTGCCCATCTTCAACGAGCAGTACGTGATCGATCGCCTGGTGGATTGCGTCTGCAAGATCGAATACCCGCGCGAGAAACTCGAAATCCAGGTGCTCGACGATTCCACCGATGAGACCGTGCAGGTAGCCAGGTCTGTGGTCGAGCGCTATGCCGCCCTGGGACACAGGATCAGCTATCACCATCGCACCAATCGGCAAGGCTTCAAGGCGGGCGCGCTCGATGCCGGTTTGAAGGTTTCCTCGGGCGAGTTTGTCGCCATCTTCGACGCCGACTTCATGCCCACATCCGACTGGCTCATGAAGGTCATTCATCACTTCGCCAATCCCGAGATCGGGATGGTGCAGACGCGCTGGACGCATCTGAACCGCAACTACTCATTCCTCACCGAAGTCGAGGCGATTCTGCTGGACGGCCATTTCATCTTGGAGCATGGCGGCCGCTCGCGCGCCGGGGTGTTCTTCAACTTCAACGGCACGGCCGGAATGTGGCGGCGCAAAGCCATCGACGACGCCGGCGGCTGGGAGCATGACACCCTCACCGAAGACACCGACCTCAGCTATCGCTCACAACTGAAGGGCTGGAAGTTTCGTTACCTCCAGGACGTGGAGTGCCCCGCCGAGCTGCCCATCGAGATGACCGCGTTCAAAACGCAGCAGGCACGCTGGGCCAAGGGACTGATTCAGTGCGCCAAGAAAGATTTGCCCAAGGTGCTGCGCGCTAACGTCAATCGGCGCGAAAAGGTTGAGGCCTGGTATCACCTGACCGCCAACATCAGCTATCCGTTGATGATTGTGCTGAGCGTGCTGCTGCTGCCGGCCATGGTCATTCGCTTTTATCAGGGATGGTTTCAGATGCTGTACATCGACATCCCGCTGTTCCTGGCGTCGACGTTTTCCATCTCCAGCTTCTACCTGGTGTCGCAAAAAGAACTGTTCCCCGGAAAATGGTATCGGACATTCATATTTCTGCCTGCCTTAATGGCGTTGGGCATTGGCTTGACCATCACCAACAGCAAAGCGGTGCTGGAAGCGCTCGTCGGACATCAAAGTGCGTTTGCCCGCACCCCGAAGTATCGCGTGGTCAGCAAGCAGGACAAAGCCGTCGCCGCCAAGAAGTATCGCAAGCGGCTCGGTTGGATTCCCTGGATTGAAATGTTGATTGGCGGCTACTTCGCTCTGACCGTGTGGTACGCCATCGCCAACGAAAACTACATTACCGTGCCATTCCTGTTTCTGTTCGTCTTCGGCTACTGGTACACCGGCTTGATGTCATTGCTGCAAGGCCGTTTCGACAGCCTGGTTCGCGAGCGCGCCGAAGAACGCAGCCCCAAGCCGTTTCCGGTGGGCGTGTAAACCTAAAAATGGCCCGATTTCGACAGTGACTTCCGGATTGCCCGTGACTCGGGCAGAATCCGGGAATTGAAAGCCGCAGAAGGAACATCGGGCATAGGCAAAGGACACGGAGGTGGCTCAAAGCCATCATCGCGAGGCGCGTGGAACAATCGCCCGACTTACTGCGTAAAGAAAAATAGTGAGGTTGCCGCAGTAGGGTACCACCTGAGCGCGAGGGTGAGATGGACCTGGCAAGGCTGTTCGTTGCGTTGTATTGGACATGGGTCGCTTCCGAGGTTCTGCTCCAGGTGGTGGCGCGCACCGGCCGGGGCAACGGCGAGGTTAAGGACCGAGGGTCCCTGCTGCTGTTGTTACCGGCGATCTTCGGGTCAATCTGGATATCTACGTGGTACCGCGATGCGCACGGACGGACGATGCTGGGCGGAGCGCACTGGCTGGGTACGGCGGCGCTTGTACTGCTGGTAGTCGGGCTAGCGATTCGCTGGACCGCGATTATCACTCTGGGGCGATCGTTCAGTACCAATGTTGCGATTCATGCCACGCAGACCGTGCACAAGACCCTCAGCGATCACCCAAAACCGGCCAATGGTAATCACCTGAAAACCGGCCAACGAGAATAACGTCCGGGACATTGACGCCCGCAGAGGCTTGTAGCCTCCGAGGGCATGGCCAATGTCTTGAACG
>JBAVSY010000090.1:0-34385 GCA_049695855.1 Candidatus Korobacteraceae bacterium
CAGAATTTCCCACTTGAGCGGGGGCTGACGCCCCCGCCTAACTCCATCTCGCCGCTTTGCGGCTAGTTTGATCGATTACTCGAGCCATTTGTTCCACCACAGAAATCATTTTCCGGTTGCGACACAGTCTCTTCAGCCGGTGAGGGATCTGCTGTTGAGGCTTTTTCAGCAGCCTGTTCAGTCGGTGAAGAATCTGCTTTGCGTAGTCCAAAGGAACCCTCGGCCGCGCCAATAAGACAACCAGTGGCCACGCCATATCCACTCACCGTTACTTGACTTCAGAAAATCGGCGCCGCGTCCGCGATTTCCTTGCGGAACCTGCGGGCATTTCCCGACAACAGAATCGCCGACACCGCCAGCCCACCCAGTGTGCTCCCGCAGATCACTCGCAGCCCGGGCCCGCCTTTCAACCAATACAAAATTCCGCCCATCAGGATTGCGGGCAGGAGACAGACAGCCGATCCGATCGTCAATGCGCTTCGGCCCGTCATGACCTGAAACGCGACCAGAGCGCTGCCCAGAAACAGCATTTCGGTCAGCGCAGTGGCAAATGCTGCGGCCGTGAAATTGTAATAATGCAGCGCAACAATGTTGATTGCTGCGTTGATCAGCAACGCAGCCGTACCCATCGCCAGCAATGCTTTCTCTTTGCGGTCGGCCAGCAACGCAGCGGTCAGCACCGTGGTAACGCAGACTTGTCCGAGGGCGATCGCCAGCCAGCGAAAAGCGTTGACGCAGGAAAGCGCGCCTTCCAGGTAGCGTCCGCGATAGAGCACTTGCACCAGGTCCGGAGCGAGCAGCGTGCCACCCACCAGACCGCACGCCCCAATCCCCAGCGCCAAGCCACACGCTCCGCGCACCTGCCGCACAAACTTTTCGCGATCATTTGCCGCGGCCGTGAGCACCGGAATCATCGGGACCATCAGCAACCAGGGCAACAGCAGCAGAGGATTGATGGGACGGAAGGCCGCCGCGTAAGCCCCCAGTTCTTCTTGGCCGCGCAATACGTAAACCAAGAAAACATCGCCATTGAAGTAAATGGTGTAAACCAGACTGGCGAGGCCGAAGAGCAAGGCCGGGCCGACGAAGGCTCGGAGATTTCGCCCGCGAAAACCCGGCTGGGGACGATAGCCCAGCAGGTGCCATCCCAGCAACAGGGTGAACAGCAAGATCATGGCTTCGCGGACAACCAGCAGCCAGGCGAACGCTGGCCCTTCGACGGCCAGCCTCTTCAGCACGATGCTTCCGCCCAACACCAGCAAGCCGCCAAGAATGTTCAAAAGCGCCGGACCGCCCTGCGCCTGCCGAACTTGGAAGACGGGATCAAGCGCAGCCGGCTCGGTGAATAGCAGGATGATGCCGGTTCCCAGCAAGACCGAGCGCTCCATCTCGCCCTTTTGCACCAACGCAAATACGAATAGCGCAATCCCCAACCCCACGCCCGCCACGCGCCGATAAGCCATCATGCCTTCCAGGATTGGCCGCTCCCGTTCGGGATCGTGTGTCGTTTCCCGGGCGGCGACGTTACTCAGTCCCAGATCCAGAAATTTGCGAGCCAGAATGAAGATGGTGGCGACCAGCGAGAAAAAGCCGAACGCGGCGGGCGACAGCTCGCGTGCCAGATAGATCGTGATCAGCAGCGCAATCGCAAGTTGCGCGAAAGTGCTGCCTAACAGCACGGCTTGGGCGACATTCGGACTGCGCCTGCTTCCAAGCGTGATGCGCCAGCCAGGGTCAGAGGTGGACGACAGTTCTGTCAGTGCCGCTCCCTTGTTGGACGCGTCACCTCGCGCAACCCTCGCCGAATCCATTTGCGAGTTGTCTGGCTCTGTCATCCCGAGTTGACGCGATTTCAAGCTGGCTTGTCCCGAAGGAAAGCTTGATTAAGTTTAATATTCGAACCCGACACCTTTCAGTCCGTCTCTAAGTGGCGCAAAATCATCTTGGCTTTACAGGCCGCCGAAAAAGTCGGGTTTGACATGTCTTGAAGGGCGCGGCTTCAGCCGCGCCGTAGAAGCCCTTTATTTTTGTCATTCCGAGTGGGCTCAGCCCACGAGGAATCGGCTTTTTCAGCAGCCGTTTAGCCGCCGAGGGACTTCGCCTTGACTTAATCCGACATCCCTGACAATTTCACAGCGCCACCTGCCGCTCACGCGAAGGAAACTTACCACAATGCCGAATGTAACGACTGCCCCAGCAACCCGCTGCCAGCTCCCGCGTCAGCAATGGCGATAGCTTTGCGGTGCAACGTCACAGTAGATCCGGCCAGCGCTGGCGTCCGTGAAACACAGCCATGAGTTCCAGCCGGTTGCGATGGATTCGATAGGGAATGACGTAGGGAGTATCGGCGACGACCAGTTCACGAGTGCCCGCGATGCGCCCTTGCCTTCCAAGATTGGGATGCCGGGTCAGGAGTTCAACCGACTCCAGGATTTTCCTGGCCACCTCGGCCGCCGACGCTGGGTTGTCTTGCGCAATGTAGTCGCGGACATGGGTGAGATGCCGAATGGCCCGGCGCGACCAGATGATTCTCATCGAGGCGGCTTGCGCTCACCCTTCTTGCCCCACGACTCCAGCCAGCCTCGCGCCTCCTGATGCTCGACCACATGGCCGCCCTCGAGATCTTTCACGCCAGCCTCAATCTCGCTTAACTGCCAGCTTTCAGCAGAGACGAACGCCTCGATGGCTTCCGCCGCCAGAAAAGACTTGGAACGGCGCGAAGCTTTTGCCAGGGCTTCCAGCTTCGACTTGGTGCGAGAATTCAGGCGAATGGAAAGAGTTGAAGAAGACACTGTGTTCACCTGTACACATTATAGGACAACTTCCCCAATGGATAGCTTAATCCCAGGTTTGCGATACCATCGGTAACGGACTTTTTGCGCCCATGACCTTCCCTCGAGCTAGCGGCATCCTATTGCATCCCACTTCCCTTCCCGGGCCATATGGCATCGGCGAACTGGGCCCCGAAGCCCACGACTTTGCCGACTTCCTGCATGCCTCCGGACAGCGCATCTGGCAGGTCTTACCGCTGGGGCCCACGGGATACGGCGATTCGCCTTATCAGTGCTTTTCGGCCTTCGCCGGCAATCCCCTGCTGATCAGCATCGATCGCCTGGTGGAACACGGATACCTCGATGCCCGCGACCTGGCCGACCAGCCGGCGTTCACTGCTGATGAAGTGGACTTCGGCGCCGTCCTTGCCTGGAAGCTACCGCTTTTGCGCAAGGCGTTCCTGACCTTCGCGCGCGACGCCAACGCAGATCGCGAAGCCTTCAAAGCCTTCTGCGAACGACATTCCTCATGGCTCGGCGAGTTTGCGCTATTCATCGCCCTGAAAGAAGCTCATGACCTGGCGAACTGGACGGAGTGGGCGCCGGACTTGGCGCTCCGCCAGCCTGCAGCCTTGGAGCAGGCGCGCAACGACCTGCACGAGGACATCGAGTGCAACAAGTTCATCCAGTTCATATTCGAACGCCAATGGTGCGACCTGAAGGCGCATTGCACCCGCAATGACATTCGCATCATGGGCGACCTGCCCATTTACGTGGCCTTTGACAGCGCCGACGTGTGGGCCAACCGGCAATTGTTCGAACTGGATGAGCAGGGGCGACCGCGGGTTGTGGCCGGCGTGCCGCCTGATTATTTCAGCGCCACCGGACAGCTCTGGGGCAATCCAATTTATTGCTGGGACGCCCATGCCAAAGGTGGTTACGCCTGGTGGATTGCGCGCTTCCGGCGTGCGCTGGAAATGCTGGACCTGATTCGCCTCGATCATTTCCGCGGCTTCGAGGCCTACTATGAAATTCCCGCGGGCGAGGTGACGGCGGTCAATGGGGCGTGGGTGAAAGGTCCGGGAGCGGCGTTCTTTGAGGCGTTGAGGCAGGCCCTGGGGAGCTTGCCCATTGTCGCCGAGAACCTGGGAGTCATCACACCCCAGGTCGAAGCCTTGCGCGAACAGTTTGGATTTCCGGGTATGGCGATTCTGCAATTCGCTTTCGGTAACGATCCCCAGGCTCCCAACTTCAGGCCGCACAATTATCCCCATCATCTGGTCGCCTACACCGGCACGCACGATAACGACACCGTGGTGGGATGGTGGAACAGCCGGCCGGGAGCCGGCAGCATTCGCACCGCCGCCGACGTCGAGAAAGAACTGACCTACGCCCGCCGTTACCTCAACACCGACGGCAGCGATATCAACTGGGTGATGATTCGCACCTTGATGGCGTCGGTCGCCGACACCGTTCTGTTTCCGTTGCAGGACGTGTTAGGGGTGGGCAGCAAAGGCAGGATGAACCTGCCGGGCAGCTCGTCGGGAAACTGGCGCTGGCGCTTTCGCGATGACAAGCTAACGCCGGCGATCAGCACGCGGCTTAAAGAGTGGGCGGAAACCTACGAAAGAGATCGCTAACCAACAGTCACCAAGTATTCGTTTGTCATCCCGACCGCAGCGAAGCGCAGTGGAGGGACCTGCTTTCTGTCATCTCGAGCGGAGCGTCTCAATTTCTAGGGTTATCATCCCGACCGGAGCGTCTCAATTTCCATGTTGTCATCCCGACCGGAGCGTCCTAATTTCCATGTTGTCATCCCGGCCGGAGCGTCTCAATTTCCAGCTTGTCATCCCGACCGGAGCGAAGCGTAGTGGAGGGACCTGCTTTCCGTCACCCAGTCCAGCGACCGCAGCGAAAACGGGAGCGCTCGATGACCGGTGTCTTTGCGCTTGGCGGGGTGTTGAAGCGGACTGGAGGGACCTGCGGTTCGACTGTCGGCCAGCCCCTGATTTGGGGACAACTGGTATCATGATGCGCGGACTGGAGGCCTTAATGTACTTCGAACAGTTCTATCTGGGATGCCTGGCCCATGCCTCGTACCTGTTCGGGTCCGAGGGAGAAGCGGTGGTTGTCGATCCTCAACGGGATGTTGAGATCTACCTCGAGGCGGCACAGAAACAGAACCTGAAGATTCGTCACATCTTCGAGACTCATCTGCACGCCGACTTCGTCTCCGGTCATAAAGAGCTGGCAGCCCGCACCGGCGCTACCATCTACATCGGCAAAGCGGCTAAGGCCAGCTTTCCGCACATCGCGGTGACGGACGGCTTCGAGTTGCAGGTTGGAAAGCTAGGTGTCCGCGTTCTGGAAACTCCCGGCCACACTCCGGAAAGTTGCTGCTTCGTCATCACCGACGAGAAGCAGCAACCCTGGGCGGTGCTCACCGGAGATACGCTTTTTATCGGCGACGTCGGCCGGCCTGATCTGTCGAAGACGCATACTCCGCAGCAGCTCGCCGGCCTGCTGTACGATTCCCTTCATCACAAGTTGATGGCGCTGCCCAACCCGGTGCTGGTGTATCCCGCGCATGGGGCGGGCTCGCTCTGCGGACGCAACATGCGCGCCGAGCGTTCTTCGACCATCGGCAGCGAGCGCCTGACCAACTACGCGTTACAGATTAAAGGTCGCGACGAATTTATCCAGCAGATGACAGCCAACCTGCCGGCGCGTCCCGACTACTTCCTTGAGGATGCGGCCATCAACCGGGCCGGAGCCGATAGCCTGGCGGAGTTGCCGCCGCTTGCTCCTATTTCCGCCGCCGCACTGAAAGCCATGTTGGACGACGGCGCCCTTGCCCTCGATGTTCGCCCGGCCAACCAGTTCGCCGAAGGACATGTGCCGGGCTCGATCAACATCGCGCTGTCCGGTCAGTTCGCCTCCTGGGCGGGAGCGGTTCTCGGACTTTCGTCGCGTCCCGTGCTCATCGCCGAAACCGCCGACCAGTTGTCCGAAGCTCGCGTCCGGCTGGCGCGAGTGGGCATCGAAGAGCTGCCCGGCTATCTCGAGGGCGGCGTGGCGGCCTGGAAGAGCGCCGGGTTTGCCTTGTCGCAGCTGGCCCAGATCACCGTGCAGGAGCTGAGCAGGCGGTCCGGCCTGCAGGTGCTTGACGTCCGCAGACAAGGTGAATGGGACGCCGGCCATATCGCGAATGCCGATTGGTATCCTCTGGATCGCTTCAAGGCGCAGCTGCCAGTACTCGATCACAACGCAACCTTTGCCGTCCATTGCAAGAGCGGCTATCGCAGCATGATTGCCTGCAGCCTGCTGCAACGTGCGGGATATGACGTAGTCAACGTGATCGGCGGATTGGATGCCTGGGAGCAGGCTCAATTGCCTACCCTATCAGGCGCCGCGGTCGGTGCGCTCTAACTTTGCTGTGTGACAAAAGTCATTTCGCCGATTTCTCCGTCGTGTTCAGATTTGAAATAGCGGCGAGGAAAACGGCGAGAATGGCCTGTTTCGGCACAACCGAGGCCCGGTCTTTCTCCCGCATTTATGCCGCCCTGGAATCGAGAGAAGGAGCCCACTGTGGCCGAGATCCATTGTCCTGGACAGGACCTGCGCTACTGGAAGCTGGATGACATTTACGAAATAACCTGTGTCCACTGCGGGGCTCTGATCGAGTTCTTTAAAGATGATCCGCGGCGCCTTTGTAAAGCGTGTGGCCAGAGGATGCTCAATCCCCGCAACGACATGTCTTGTGCGCAATGGTGTAAGCACGCGAAAGAATGTCTCGCCAGCCTGGGTGCAGACCCGCCGGAACACTGAGCCCGAACCTCAGGTTCCGCAGCCTGATTGCAGATGTATTTGGCCAGGGTCGGAGGCGTGCCTAATAGGTAAGGAGCGCAGCCTGACGGCACAGTCCCAGTTCCAATCCTTTAAAGGTGTTATCCCCACCATTCCACTTCAGCGTTCTTGAGGTGTCATCCCGACCCCGTCCGCTTCAGCGTTTCTTCAGGTGTCATCCTCACCCCGTCCGCTTCAGCGTTTCTTCAGGTGTCATCCCGACCGAAGCGAAGCGAAGTGGAGGGACCTGCTGTCCCGCCTAAATTGTGACACTGCCGACGAGCAGCAGATCCCTCGACTCCGCTCGGGATGACAACCTTCAAAGGGCTGAATGTAGGGCACCCCCGTGGCATGGGATGGCTGAATGCTGACGGCTAGATCCTGTCTCAAACTGGCCTTGGGCGGTTTCTAATACCCGTGCTCGTTGCCTTCTTCCAAATTCACCTTGCCGCGAAACATCCGATAGACGAATACGAAGTACACCGCGGCCAGGACCATGCCAATGGTCCACCACACCAAGCCCACGCTTAACCCATGCGCGCCAGCTGCAGTGTTGTAAATCGTCAAGCTAAGTTCGGAGCCGGTGCTCGCGGGCAGCACATTGGGATAGAGCGCAAAGGCCGCTCCCACCAGCATTCCGACAATGTAGGCGCACGACGCCAGGAAAGCGCCTTTCTCATTTCTCCGCGAATGGGCGACGTACATGTACACCAGACTGCCAATCACCACGACGGGAACCAGATATCCGATGGGCCACTTGCTGTAGTTCTCCAGCACATGCGGGACCACAAACACGGTCGCGATCAGGCTGAAGATAGTCAGCAACACCTGCACCGGCCAAAACCATGACGCCACTTTGCGAGCCCGGGAGTTCAACTCGCCTTCGGTCTTATTGGCGAGATACAGTGAACCGTGTACCACCAGCGTCACCAGTGCGACTACGCCGCAAATCACGGTATACCAGTCGAGGATGCCGTTCTGCGCGCCGACGCGCCAGTTGGTCCACAGCGGCTCGAAGAAGTAGCCGTCGGGGTTGAGCGGAACGCCGCGCACCACATTGCCCAGCGCCGCGCCAAAGAAGATAGCCAGCAGAATACTGGACACTCCAAAGATGGTGTCGAAGAAACCCTGCCACACCCGCTCCTGAATATGATGGCGGAACTCGATGCCGATAGCGCGCAGCATCAGCAGCCACAGCACCATCATCAGCGGAAGATAGAAGCCGCTGAAGCTGGAGGCGTACAACAGCGGAAAAGCGCAGTACAGCGCGCCCCCGGCTGCCAGCAACCAAACTTCATTGCCGTCCCACACCGGGCCGATGGCGCGAATCACCGTGCGCCGCTCTTCGTCCGTACGAGCGATGAACAGATGAACTGCGCCAGCTCCCAGATCGAAGCCATCCAGCAATACGTAAATCGCAACCATTACCGCAACGATCATGAACCAGATTGTTGACATGGCTATCGCACCCCTACGGGAATCTCTGCAATTGGTGTGACATTTACGCGCAACGGAGATAACACAGGTTCAGGCCCGTGCTCGATCTCGCGTCGCACCAGGAACAAGAACAGCACCGACAGCACCGTATACATGCCGAGGAAGCCGAGGAAGCTGAACCAGCCATTGCCGGCCGAGACCATTTTCGAGTAGCCATCCATGGTGCGGAGCAAGCCATAGACCAGCCAGGGCTGGCGGCCGGTTTCGGCGGTCATCCATCCTGCCGTGTTGGCGATGTAGGGAAACGGAAACGCCAGAAGCAAGATCCACAGCATCCAACGCGACTGGTAGAGCTTATGTCGCCACAGCAGGAACGTCGCCACAGCAGTGATGGCGATGAAGATCGTCCCCAAGCCCACCATGATGTGGTAGGTGTAATACAGGAGTGGAATGTTCTCCGGCCAATCTTCCTTAGGAACTGAATTCAGGCCTTTAACCTCGGCGCCCCAACTGCGCCAGGTGAGGAAGCTCAGCATCTTGGGAATGACTAGCGGATTATCGATCTTTTGCGCGGCCACGTCCGGCTGTCCCAGGATGACCAGCGGCGCGCCGGGTTGGGTCTCCCACAACGCTTCCATCGCAGCCAGGGTCACCGGCTGATTGCGGGCCAGCATGCGGCCTTGGGCATCGCCGGTGGGAACAATCTGCAGCACGCTAACGAACAGCGCGACGATCACGCCCACGCGAACAAAGATGCGTCCCTGCTCGACATGTTTCTCGCTGAGCAGGTAGAACGCTCCCACCGCCGCCATCACAAAGGTTCCAGTGATGACCGCGCCGCTCATGTTGTGCGCATACTGCCACCAGGCCCAGGGATTCAGGATCAGCTGCCAGAAACTGTTCAGCTGCACCGACCCATTGGCAACGCGCTCGTAGCCCACGGGATGCTGCATCCAGGCGTCGGTAGCGATGATGAAATAACCCGACATCCACGAGCCCAGGAACACCATGAACGCGGAAAACCAGTGCATCCGCTTGCTCAGGCGCTTCTCGCCATAAAGGAAGAGTCCCAGAAACGTGGATTCCAGGAAGAAGGCAAAGAGGCCTTCCATGGCTAGCGTCTGTCCGATGACACCCCCGGCAAAGCGCGAGAAGTGCGACCAGTTGGTGCCGAACTGGAATTCCATGGGGATTCCGGTGACCACGCCAATGACGAAGTTGATGCCGAAGATCTTGGCCCAGAAGCGGGCGGCCGCATCGTAGCGCGCATCTTTGGTCTTGAGCGCCAGAGTCTTCAGGATCACGATCAGGGGCGCCAACCCCATGGTCAACTGGGGAAACAGGTAGTGATACGTCACCGTGAACGCGAATTGCAGGCGATGGATCAGGAGTGCACTATTCATGCGTCGGGCCTCAAGGAAGAAAAAACTGCCTCAGTGAACGATCCGCGGCTGATCGCCGGATCAAGGGACATTAACTGAAATGCTAGCGGCGGGACGCACAAGAAGCTGTGACTGGTATCACACCGGGTTGTGAGGAATACCAAGTGGGAAACTCCTCCGAAGGCCGGATCTCGAGCCCCGCCGGCGTGATCAGCCGGACCCGGCATTCCTCACCAACTCCGAATCCTGGCGCCGGAATCGCTCTCACCATTTTCAAAAGCTTCGGAGCTACACTAGTGTCGATGCTCCGTATTTTGCTTAGCGCACTTCTTTCGGCCGCCGTCATCGCGGGATCGGCGGTCGTGCTGTGGCAGCCTCGCGCAGCTGTTTCCGCGCAGCAGCGCACCGAACGGCTCATCCTGAAAGATGGCTCGTTTCAAGGGGTCGAAAAGTACGAGATACAAGGTGACCGGGTGCATTATTTGAGCTCGGAACGGTACGAGTGGGAAGACATTCCGTCATCGCTGATCGATTGGGATGCTACGAACAAGTACAACGCCGATCTAGGCAGCGGCAAATTGCGAACTCACCTGGTCGAAACGCCGGAGGAAAAAGAGGAACGCGAGAAAGAGGAAGCCAACTCCCCCGAGATCGCAGCTGGTCTGAAACTTCCCGGCAGCGGCGGAGTGTTTCTCTTCGATCAGTTTCAAGGCAAGCCCGAACTGGCGGAGATCGTGCAGAATGGCAGCGAGCTGAACAAGAGTGACAAGAAAAAGAACGTGCTGCGATCGGCAATCAATCCTTTAGCCAGCAGCAAACATGCGTTCGAGATCAAGGGTGAGCATGCGCAGATTCAATCGCACGTCGTGCGCCCTACCCTCTATATCGACATTGACGAAGGTCCGCAAACCGATGTCGCGCCCGGCGCACGATTCCGCCTGATCCGGGCCGAAGTCAAAAAAGATGTGCGGGTCGTTGGCGGAGTGAAGGTCAGCATCGGCGGCAAAGTAACCGAACAGAATGTCTTTGTTCCCGCCGATGTTACCAAGCTGGGGACCGGCGAGTGGCTAAAGCTGGTTCCGGCGCACGATCTTCCACCCGGAGAGTATGCCGTGGTGGAAATGCTTGATCCGCAGGAGATGAATCTCTATGTCTGGGATTTCGGCGTCAATCCCAATGCGCCAGTCAATCCCAACACCTGGCAGCCGGTGAGTAAGGCGGCAACTGGCAACTAGCGCTTGGCAACTAGCGCTTGGCAATTCGCACTTGGCAGTTGGCGATTAGCAATTACTTCCTCCGCCCGGGCAATCTCCTCTATTTGTCATCTTAAGTACAGGTTGTCATGCTGAGCGGAGGCGGCACTTCGCCGCCGGAGTCGAAGGACTTCTATACCGGCCAGAAAAATTCTTCAGCAGAACTAATCTACGCCCCTTCCGCGCCCACCAGCCCCAGGCCCGCCACTGCAATGTTGTCACGTCCGGCCTGCTTTACCTGATACATCAATTCATCGGCGCGATGCACCATCGCCTGCGGTGTGGTGGCGTCAGCCGGATAGCAGGCAATGCCGATACTGGCTCGCAACAGCAATGAGAATCCCTGGCCCGCCAGCCATTCCTTGCTGCGGAACATGGCCATCAGGCGGCGCGCCACCAGCAAGGCGGCGTCTTTTCCGGTTTGCGGCAACAGAATCGCGAACTCGTCCCCACCATAACGGAAAGCGGCATCCACCAGGCGAAGGTTTTCGCGCAGGGATTGCCCCACCTGCCCCAGCAGCTTGCTGCCCATCATGTGTCCGTACTCGTCATTCACGGCTTTGAATCGGTCTAGATCGAGGAAGAGCAAACTGAACTCATAACCAAAGCGCTCCGAGCGATGTAACTCTTCCGACAGTACCGTAAACAGATGGCGGGCATTGTACAGACCGGTGCAATCGTCGGTAATGCTCAGTTCCTGAATGCGATTGACCGCGCGCGCGTTCTCAATGGCGATCGCAGCATAGTCGGCCAGGGCCTGCAACAGCATCTCGCTGGGGTTGTAAACCTGCATGTCGATGTTCACCAGTTGCATGATGCCCAAAACTTTGCCGCCGGTTCGCACCGGCATGCAAACCACCGAGCACGGCTCCGCAAAGAACTCGTCCTTGCTGCTGGGGTCGATTCGCACATCCTGGTTTACGTCCTGAATGACGACCGGTTCGCCATGCTCGATTACCCAGCGGGCCAGGCTTTCGCCGGTCTTCAGTTTCAGCGCATTGACGCTTTCGCATCCTTTACCCACCGCCACCGTGTAGTACAGGTCCTCGCTGGTCTCATCCAGCATCAGCAGAGACCAGGTTGACGGCTTAAAGTAAGCTGCCATCTTCTCCAGAATGGTTTGCAGGATAGTGTCCAGGTCCAGAGACGAGGTAAGTGCTTTGGCGACATCATGGAAGATCTTCAGTTCGTAAGACTGTCGATTTTTGTCAGTGGCTGCGAACGTCATGCAAGGACCTGGCGTACAGTCGTATGCTACGTCACGAGGGCGACTCGAGACTGCGACCGCAGGGGGACGGATCGCAACGGATGGACGGTTACGGCTCCAAAATCAACCTAATATTACAGAAAAACCGGCGCTCAATCCATCTCCGCGATATCGAACTACTTACCGCCGCTTTTGGCTAGGATCGCGGGGACCGGGCGTGGCCGCGGGCAGCCCGGAGGCAGCCACCTGACCATGCTACACGGCCTTCAGCTTCGCCTCGATTACAGTATTGTCATGAACCTGCTCATCAACGGCGAAGAACAAAGCTTTGCCGAGTCCCTGTCTTTGGCGCAACTGGTCGAACAGCTTGGCATGAAGGGCGACCGCGTCGCCGTCGAACTGAATCGCGAGATTGTGCCTCGCTCGCAGTGGACCGAGACTTTTCTGAAGGACGGCGATCATTTGGAGATCGTGCACTTCGTCGGCGGCGGCTGACACGGCCTACTTGGACGAGTGCTGATGGCAATCGAATGGCGCGATGTCCAATGAGATCGGGTCCTTGAAAGCTTGGGTGAAAATGTAGAACTGAAAGGTATTACCGTATGGGCAACTTTTTACCGCGGCCTGGAAGCGGGCATAGCTTCCGATTTTCTTGAAGCGGTTCGTTTCCGCAACTGGCCTGCTTTGATCCTCTTCTTCTCCGATTCCTGTGCCGGTAGGCTCACTCTGCAGAACGACCCGGGTGGGATGCAGGCGCAGGGGAATATCGATCATGATTTCGTTTGGCACCCACAAGACATCCTCATCGGGATATTTGAGCGGCGGGTTCATGGTGATTCTTATTCCACAGCTATCAGCATCCAGAACCGTACCACCCTTGCACGGATCCTTCGTTTGAGCCAGGCACGGAAGCGCAATCGCGAGCCCGAGCAAACATAGAGAAACGACGCCGGAGCAACGCTTGTGGGCAATCGACATAACCGAAGCGCATTTCATGGCCGCGTGGACCTGGGCAGCAAGTTGAAAATCGGAGTTCCAGTTCCTGATTATCCAGCCCGGCGGGTCCTTGCCGCAATCCGCAACCCAAGCGGCATTTCGCAACACTGTGAAACCTTGGTGAATCGCGGCTCGCGCTTGGTTGACATGTCCGCTAGGCAAAACTAAACTCGAATGTTTACGCGTGGTGATGTGGCGTTTCCTGAGTAGCAGCGCAATCATGCCGGACTTATATTTCGCCCGCTATCTTCCGTTGTTGATTCACATCGTGCTGGCCGGCGTAATTGCCTGCGGGATGGTGCTGCTCTCCTATTTTGTTGGCCAGCACAAATACAATCCTTCCAAGATGTCGCCCTACGAGTGCGGCATGGAACCCGTCGGCAATGCCCGCCAACGCTTCAGCGTGAAGTTCTACCTGGTAGCGATGTTGTTCATCCTGTTCGACGTGGAAGCCGTATTTCTCTACCCTTGGGCCGTGGTGCAGCGTCCTCTGAAAGCGGCGGGCCTGGGCATGTTCTGGTTCTGGGAGATGCTGGTCTACATCGGCATTTTGCTGGCCGGCTTCTGGTACGTCTGGAAAAAAGGCGTGCTCGACTGGAACAAGCAGGGCAAGGCGGAAAAGATCTGATGGCACTGGTTCCGGCAATCACCGATATGGAGCAACTGAAAGACCGGCCTCCGCTGGCCGCGTTGCTGGCGTGGAATCCGGCTGCGGTCACCGGCGCCAAGTACGACCGTGACGAACTCACGATCTGGGTCGACCGCATCGCCCTTCGCCAGGCCTGCCTCACGCTGAAGAACGATCCTCAGCTCAAGTACAACGCTCTTGCCGACGTCACCTGCGTCGACTGGTATCCCAACGAGCCGCGCTTCGAAGTGGTCTACCAGTTGTTCTCGATCCCTAACAAGAAGTACCTGCGTCTCAAAGTGAAACTCTCAGGCGACGACGCCAACATCGATTCGCTGGTGCCCCTCTGGCCGGGCGCCAACTTCTTCGAGCGCGAGGTATTCGATCTCTTCGGCGTTCGCTTCGACGAGCACCCCAACCTGGCGCGCATCATGATGCCTGAGGATTGGGAAGGCCATCCACTCCGCAAGGACTATCCGGTCGAGGGCTACCGTTAATCATGGCTCACATGAATCCCACGCCGGTGCTGGACCCGTCGCAAGACAAAACGATGGTCCTGAACATGGGTCCGCAACACCCCTCGACGCACGGTGTTTTGCGGCTGCTGCTGGAGATTGACGGCGAGACCATCGTACGCCTCATGCCCGACATCGGGTATTTGCACACCGGCATCGAGAAAACCTGCGAAGCCAAGTTCTACCAGCAGGTCGTGCCCATGACCGACCGCATCGACTATCTCTGCCCCATGACCAACAATTTGGCCTATTGTCTGGCGGTGGAGAAGTTACTGGGGCTGGAGATTCCGCCGCGGGCGCAATGGATTCGCGTCATGCTCAACGAGCTGACCCGCATCAACTCGCACCTGGTGTGGCTGGGGACGCACGCCCTGGACATCGGCGCCATGACGGTGTTTCTCTACTGCTTCCGCGAGCGCGAAGACGTGCTGCGCCTGTTCGAAGCGGTTTCCGGCCAGCGCATGATGACCTCGTACTTCCGCATCGGCGGGCTGGCGCTGGAGCCTCCCCTGGGCTTCTTCGATCGGGTGAAGAAGTTTCTCGACCGCTTCCCTGCTGCCATTGACGAGTACGAAAGCCTGCTGACCAGCAATCCCATCTGGGTGAACCGTACCAAAGGAGTCGCTTATCTTGCGCCCGAGGACGCCATCGCGCTCTGTGCTACCGGCCCCACGCTGCGCGGCAGCGGAGTTGATGTCGATCTGCGTCGCGATCAACCGTACAGCGGTTACGAGAACTTCAAGTTCAACGTGCCGGTCTCGCAGGATGGTGATGTTTATGCGCGGTACCTGATTCGGGTGCAGGAGCTGCGCGAGTCGCAGAAGATTGCCAAGCAGGCGTTAGAAGGAATTCCGGAAGGCCGCGTCAAGGCGGATGCGCCCAAGGTTGTGCTTCCCGATCGGGAGAAGATGAAGACGCAGATGGAAGCGCTCATCTATCACTTCAAGATCGTGACCGAAGGATTTACGGTGCCCGAGGGCGAAGTTTACATGCCGATCGAATCGCCGCGAGGCGAGATGGGCTATTACGTGGTAAGCGATGGCACGGCTAAACCATATCGCGTACACATGCGTTCGCCGTCCTTCGCGAATTTGCAATCGCTACGCAAGATGTGCGAGGGCCGCCTGATCGCCGATGTGGTCGCTGCCATCGGCAGCATCGACATAGTGCTGGGCGATTGCGACAGATAAAACCAGCACTTAGCAATTGGCAATTGGCATTTGGTTAGAGCGGCGTAGTTATTGCGGCATAGTTAAACCGGCGATTGGTTTATGTCAGGGCACGACTTTTAGTCGTGCCGCAACGAGCACTATTGAAAGTCTGAGTCCCCAGGGACGGCAGAGTCGTGAATATAGGGGTCCTTCGAGTCCGCATTCGCAAAATCGACGAATGCTCCGCTCAGGATGACAGCGGCTGGGGCGCGGTAATGACGTTGTTTGCTAAGGGCTAATTGCTAAGAGCTAACGGCTGATTCATGAAATTCTCCGACCAACTCGAACAACGCTTCGCCACCATGGTCACGCACTATCCGACCAAGCGTTCTGTGCTGGTGCCCATGCTGCTTTACATCCAGGACGAACTGGGAGCCGTGACCGACGAGGCGATTCACGAAATCGCGGAGCGCACCGAGCTGTCGGACCTGGAAGTGCGCAACGTCATCACTTACTACTCCATGCTGCGCACTAAGCCGGTCGGCAAGTACAACCTGCAGGTTTGCACCAACGTGAGCTGCCTGCTGCGTGGCGCGGACGACATTTTTGAGCATTGCAAGAAGAAACTAGGCGTCGCTAACAAGCAATCGACGCCCGACGGATTGTTTCATCTGGAAGAAGTCGAGTGCATCGGGGCATGCTCCTGGGCGCCCGCACTGATGATGAACTACGAATTTCACGAGAACCTGACGCCGGCCAAGATCGACGAATTGATCGATGGATTGAAGAAGAAGGAACAGCAATAAAGGCAGCCTTTAGCTCTTAGCTCTTAGCCCTTAGCAAGCGAAATACATGCAAACGCCTGCTAAGAGCTAACAGCTAAAGGCTAAGAGCCGCGAGCGATAGCGAGTACATGGCATACCTCGTTTCCCATCCCGATGAAGTAAAGGTCGTCTCCAAGCGCTTTGGCTTGGGCGCGACCTCGCTCGACCGCTATCTGGAGCTTGACGGCTACAAGGCCGTACAGAAAGCCATCCAGATGGGGCCTGAGGCGATCATCAATGAAGTGAAGGCGTCGAACCTGCGCGGCCGCGGCGGCGCGGGCTTCCCTACCGGCATGAAGTGGTCGTTCGTGCCCAAGCAGTCGCCGAAACCGAAGTATGTGCTGTGCAACGGCGACGAGAGCGAGCCCGGTACCTGTAAAGACCGCCTCATTTTCGAGCACGATCCGCATGCCGTCATCGAAGGCGTGATGATCGCGGCTTTGGCGGTCGGCTCCAAGTCCGGCTACATCTATCTGCGCGGTGAGTATCGCTACCTGCTCGAGATCATGGAGAAGGCTGTCGCCGACGCCTACGCGCGGGGCTTCATCGGCAAGAACATATTCGGTTCGGGCATCGATCTCGATATCTTCACTCATTCCGGGGCGGGCGCCTATGAAGTCGGCGAAGAGTCGGCGCTGATGGAGTCGCTGGAAGGCAAACGCGGCGTGCCGCGCATTCGTCCTCCCTTCCCGGCGGTCGTCGGCCTATGGGGTGGGCCCACGGTCATCAACAACGCCGAGACGTTGGCCAGCGTGCCGCACATCATTCTGGGCGGCGGCGAGTGGTTCGCCGGTCTGGGTACTCCGCGCAACGGTGGTACCCGTCTGTTCTGCATGAGCGGCGAACTCGAGCGGCCCGGCGTTTATGAATTGCCGATGGGCTACAACCTGAAGAAGATGATCTACGACGTCTCCGGCGGCATGGTGAAGGGCAAGACGCTGAAAGGCGTGGTGCCAGGCGGTTCGTCGGTGCAAATTCTCACGCCCGACGAGATTGACGTCGCTATGGACTTCGATTCCGTGCTGAAAGCCGGATCGATGCTGGGCTCTGGCGGCGTGATCGTGCTGGACAACACCATGTGCATCGTGAAGTTCGCACTGCGAGTGACGCAGTTCTACCAGCACGAAAGCTGTGGATGGTGCATTCCCTGCCGCGAAGGCACGGACTGGATGAAGAAAACGCTGGTCCGCTTCCACAGCGGCGGCGGCGTCGCAAAGGATATCGACAATCTGAAGTATCTGGCGGAGAACATGCTGGGTCGCACCTTCTGTCCGCTAGGCGACGCGGCCGCGATGCCCATCATTTCGTACATACAGAAATATCGACCGGAATTTGAGGATCATTTGAACGGCAAGCCCTGCCCATTCGAGAAGACAGCGGAGCCAGTTATGGCGTAGAGACGTCGGCTCTTAGCCACGTGTCATCCCGAGCGAAGCCGAGGGATCTGCGGTTCGCATGCAGTGGCAGGATGTTGAAAGATGGCAAGGAAAACGACCCGGCGGTGTCACAGTCCCGCTCAGCGGGACGGAAGAGGATAGCCCAGCGCTTCAGCGCCGGGTGCACGTAGGTAAAAAATCCGAGTCCCGTAGGGACGGCAGAAAGCAGGTCCCTCCACTCGGACTGAAGTCCTCGGTCGGGATGACAACATGGATGAGTTTCGGACTGAAGTCCGGGATGACACGAATTGGTTGAGCTGTAGCTGATAGCGGATGGCGGAAGGCTGAGAGCTGACGGCTGACAGCGAAATAGGTTTTGCTGACAGCTAAAGGCTAAGAGCTAAGAGCCAAACGCCAGAGGCGAAGAGCGAATAGCGGTTTCTATGGCTGATGTAACCCTTACTGTCGACGGCAGGAAACTCACGGTCCCCGCGGGGACGCTGCTCATCGAAGCCTGCAAGAGCACAGGCGTCGAGGTGCCGTCTTTCTGCTATTACCCCAACTTGTCGCTGCAGGGCGCCTGCCGCATGTGCCTGGTCGAAATCGAGAAAATGCCCAAGCTGCAGACCGCCTGCACCACGCCGGTCGCCGAGGGCATGGTAGTCACCACCGAGAGTGACAAGATCAAACAGGCGCGCAAGTCGATGATCGAATTGCTGCTGGCCAACCATCCGCTTGACTGTCCGGTGTGCGACGCCGGCGGTGAATGCGAACTGCAGGACATGACCTTCAAGTACGGCGCTGCCGAATCGAAGTTCATGGACCTGAAGAACCATCGCGACGAGCAGCAATGGTCGCCGGTGGTCTACTTTGATCGCCCGCGCTGCATTCTGTGTTACCGCTGCATCCGCGCCTGCGGCGAAGGCATGGATGTCTGGGCGCTGGGCATTCAAAATCGCGGCTCCGGCTCCATCATCGCGCCTAACAAAGAAGATCATCTGGAGTGCGAAGAGTGCGGCATGTGCATCGACATCTGCCCGGTCGGCGCACTCACCTCGGGCGCATATCGCTACAAGACGCGTCCCTGGGAGATGAAGCATACCGGCACCGTCTGCACCCATTGCGGTGACGGATGCAAAACCACGTTGGGCGTCCGCCGCGCCGATACCGGCATGCAGATCGTACGCGGCGACAACCGCGATAAGAGCGGTATCAACGGCGACTTCCTCTGCGTGAAGGGCCGTTACGCTTTCGATTTTGCGAATAATCCTGAGCGCCTGCAACAGCCCTTGATCAAGCAGGATGGCAAGTTTGTCGCTTCAACCTGGGAGCAGGCGTTCGATCTGATCGCCTCCAAGTTCAAGGAAGTTTTGACCACCGACGGTCCCAGCGCTATCGGTGTGATCGGTTCAAACCATACCAGCAACGAAGAGAATTACCTGCTGCAGAAGTTCGCTCGCCTGGTGCTGGGCACCAACAACATTGACCATCACCGTACCGCCGACTTCCCCGCATTCGCTTCGGCGCTGGCCGGAAAGAAAGACGCCACGGCTTCCATGCGCGACGTATTCAATGCGCCGGCGATCCTGCTGATCGGCAACAATCCTACCGAGCAGCATCCCCTGCTAGCCTGGCAGATTCGCAGCAACGTTCGCTTGCATCGCGCCAAGCTGTACGTGGCGAACTCCTCTGCCATCAAGTTGCGCCGCCAGGCTACGGCCTTCGCCCAAATTGCTCCCGGCTCCGAAGCTAGCTTCGTGCAATTCCTTGCGGGCAACGATGCGGCAGCCGATGCCGTAGCTTCTCCCCAGCTCTCACGCGAAGCGCTCGGGCAGATGCGCGACATGTTAAAAGCCGAGAGCGGACTGGTCATCATCTTCGGCTCCGAGCTGCGCGGCAATGACGTCTCGGCTCTGGTGAACTATGGGCTGGCACAAGGCGCCAAGTTTATTTGCCTGGGCGACTACGCCAATTCGCGGGGCGCGGCTGACATGGGTCTCTATCCCGACATGCTGCCTGGCTTCGCTCCGGTGTCGAGTGCTACTCGCTTCCACGAAGACTGGCTGGACGAAATTCCCAGCGCCCCGGGCTTGAACCTGCTGCAGATAATGGATGCCGCGAAAGCCGGCATGCTGAAGGCCCTTTATGTCGTCGGCTCCAATCCGGTCGCGCGCTACAACATTGATCCGTTCGCGCTGTCGAAGAGTTTCGTGATCGTGCAGGATATGTTCCTGACCGAGACGGCTTCCAGCGCCAACGTCATATTGCCCGTGGCCAACGCTTACGAAAAAGGTGGCACCTGCACCAACACTTGCGGCGATGTGCAGATGTTGAAGAAGGCGGGCGAGTTTTCGGGCGTGCGCAACGATTTCGAGTGCATCGTACGTATTGCGGCGGGCATGGGGTACGACGTTCACAAGCTGGTGCCGTTTGGCGGTGGAGGCACGCGCGCCGACATGGGCCAGAGCCGGGGAGCGCAGTCGGGTGAAGCCGATCAGCATGCGGTTTGGCTCTCCGACCGCAACCTTGAACCGAAGATGAGCCCCTACGATCCCACCGCCATGCTGGATGAGATTCAGCGGCTGGTTCCGGGCTACGACATCTCGCGCCTCGGACTGCTCTCCGGCCACGATGAGCACACGCAGCTGGTCCAGATTACCGGCGCGACCGGCATGGGGCATCCGGAACTGGTAATGCCTGCCAATGACACACTGTTCACGTCAGGCACGTTGGGACGATTTTCGGCAACGCTGAATACGGTGATGGAGCGCTACCGTACCGGTCCCGAGGATATGGAGATATCGGCCGGGTACGATCCTATGGCCAGGATGGAGTAGAAAGGGATTAGGGGCTAGGGATTAGCGATTAGCGAGTTTCTTGAGTTTCGGGTTTCTCGGGTTTCAAGTTTCAGATTTCGAGTTTCGATTTTTGAGTTGGGTTTGAGTTTTAGGTTTCGGGTCTTGGATTTCGAGTTTCAGGTTTTGAGTTTCAGATTTTGCATAGCCGTCTGACTCTGTTTACATCTTTGCGTTGAGCCCGCGGTCCGCGTTGGTGTTTGCATAACCGGGACGCCAGTCTCGCGAAGCGAGACGGCAGAAGATAGCCCAGCGCTTAAGCGCTGGGTAAGCGGTAGTTCAGAGATGAGCCCCTTCAGGGGCGGCAGATCACGATGTCGAGAGCGCAGGATTGGTGTGATACGGCGGTACCGGCGAAGATAGGGGTCCTTCGACTCCGCATTCGCAAAAACCGCGAACGCTCCGCTCAGGATGACAACAAAGTTGTGGCGACGAGCCTCATCCTCTGCCAAGGAACGAAGGGCGAACGCAAGCTGCGATTTAACTGACGGCTGAAAGCTGAGAGCTGATAGCTAAATGGGCATTGGAACGTACATCCTGGTTTCGCTCATCAAGATCCTGATCGCGGTCTTCATTCTGCTTACTGCGGTGGCCTACACCACGCTACTGGAACGCAAGGTCGTCGCCCACATGCAGAATCGCTGGGGCCCCTCTCGCGTGGGGCCGTTCGGCATCTGGCAGCCGCTGGCCGATGGCTTAAAGTTTATCTTTAAGGAAGACCTCACACCTCCCTATGCTTATAAGCCTTTATATTTAGCCGCTCCAATGATCGCCCTGGTAACGGCATTGACCTCGATCGCGGTTATTCCGGTCGGTCCCTGGATCACGGTGGGGGGCATATCCACGCCCTTGCAGATTACCGACGTCAACATCGGGCTGCTGATCATTCTGGGCATCACCTCGGTGGGCGTTTACGGCGTGGCTCTGGCAGGATGGTCGTCCAACAGCAAATATTCGATGTTGGCCAGCCTGCGGGCTTCGGCGCAGATGATGAGCTACGAAATCGCCCTGGGACTGTCGTTGATCGGAGTGCTGATCCTGGCCGGCAGCTTCAGCTTACGCGACATCGTGAATGCCCAGGCGGGAACCTGGCTGGGATTCATCCCCAAGTGGAATGTGTTCCGAGGCCAGATCATCGCCTTCTTCATTTATATTGTCGCGGCCTACGCCGAGACCAACCGCATTCCTTTTGATCTGGCGGAAGCGGAATCGGAACTGGTCGCCGGCTACCACACCGAATACAGTTCCATGAAGTTTGCCATGTTCTTTATGGCGGAGTACGCCAACATGTTTACGGTGGCCTGTCTGGCTTCCATTCTGTTTTTGGGCGGATGGAGCGGCCCGGTTTTTGGACCGCCAATTGTGCAATCGCTGCTGCCGGTTTTCTGGTTTGCAGTACGCGTCTTCCTGTTCATCTTTGTCTATATCTGGGTCCGCGGCACGTTGCCGCGCTTCCGCTATGACCAGCTCATGGCCTTCGGCTGGAAGTTTCTGCTGCCGCTGGCCATCGCGAATATTGTTGTCACCGCGCTGGTCGTGGCGCTGAAGTGAACCAGCATTTGGCAATTAGCATTTGGCAATTAGCATTTGGCGGTTAGCACTTGGCATTTGGCACTTGGCAATTAGTCGCGGACAACCATTTGTCTTGTTGTCTTGGTTTGTGTCAGGGCACGACTTTAGTCGTGCCGAACCATGCCACTCATCACCGGGCTTTAGCCCCTGAGGGTTTTGCTCGGCCTTGCGATTCATGTTACGGCTGGTGCGGTTTGGCTAACTGCTAATTGCAGCTTCACAACGAACATCATGTTGCCTCTTATTCTGTTCTTCATCTTCGCGGCACTCTGTGTAGGAGGTGCGATCAACCTCCTGGTGCAGAAGCACCCCATTAACAGCGCTCTGTCGTTGATCGTCGTCATGGGATCGCTGGCGCTGATCTACCTGCTTCTGGGCGCCGAGTTCGTCGCCGCGGTCCAGGTCATTGTTTATGCCGGCGCGGTGATGGTCTTGTTCGTCTTCGTGATCATGTTGCTCAATGCCGGAGAGGAAGTGCGCCTGCCCCATGAAAGCCGGGTCGCCACCATGTTAGGGGTTCCGGCGCTGATCATTGGCTTGGGCATTACCGCCGCAGTCGTCAGCCACTTAGCTGGTCTCGATCGCATTGCAATTGGCGGTCCCACCGTAATGAACGGCAGCGACGTCTTCGGCAATCCGCAGGCCGTCGGACACCTGTTGTTCCGCAACTACCTGCTGCCCTTCGAGGTCACATCAATTCTGATTCTGGTCGCCATCATGGGTGCCGTAGTCTTGGCGCGGAGGGAAGAATAAATGATCCCTCTTTCCTATTACCTGATTTTGAGCGCAATCCTATTTGCCTGCGGCGTCGCTGGATTCCTGATCAAGCGCAACATCATTACCATTTTTCTTTCGATTGAGCTGATGCTGAACGGGGTGAATCTTTCCTTCGTCGCCTTCGCCGCGCAGCTCAAATCGCTGGACGGCCACATCTTCGTATTCTTCGTGATGGTGGTGGCCGCTGCCGAGGCCGCCGTAGGCCTGGCCATCATCATTGCCGTATTCCGCACGCGCGAGACCTTGAACGTAGATCGCGTGAATCTTCTCAAACTATGAGCATGCACCTCTGGATCATTCCGCTGCTTCCGCTCGCCGGCGCGGCCATCAATGGCTTGCTGGGCAAGCGCTTTCCCAAAGCGCTGGTGAATACCATCGCGCTGGGCTTCACGGCGGCGGCGTTTGCCATGGCCCTGTGGGTGGCGGCGCAGTTTGCCGGATTGTCGCCGGATCAGATCCCTCACATCGAACGCTACGCCACCTGGTTGAGCGCGGGCGCGTTCTCGGCCGAATATGGCATCTACCTCGATCAGCTTTCGGTAGTCATGATGCTGGTGGTTACCGGCGTCGGATTCCTCATCCACATTTATTCCGTCGGCTACATGGAGCATGAAGGCGGCTATTACCGCTACTTTGCTTACCTGAACATCTTTATGTTCTTCATGCTCACCCTGGTGCTGGCGAACAACTATCTTCTGATGTTCGTGGGCTGGGAGGGCGTGGGCCTGGCGTCGTACCTGCTCATCGGATTCTGGTTCCTGAAGAAAAGCGCGGCTGATGCCGGCAAGAAAGCGTTCATCGCTAACCGCGTCGGCGACTTCGGTTTCCTGATCGCACTATTCCTGCTGATCAAACATTTCGGAACATTGCAGTACGACAGCCTCTGGCCGATCATCAGCAAGTATCCGGTTGAAAGCGGCGCCGCAGGCTTGATCACTGCGATCGGTCTTCTCCTGCTGGTGGGCGCCACCGGCAAGTCGGCGCAACTTCCCCTGTATGTCTGGCTGCCCGACGCGATGGAAGGCCCCACGCCGGTATCGGCCCTGATTCACGCTGCAACCATGGTCACCGCCGGCGTTTACATGGTGGCGCGCTCGCACCTGATCTTCAATCGAGCCCCGGATGCTCAGATGGCAGTCGCGGTGATTGGAACGCTGACCGCGATCTTCGCCGCCTCGATCGGCATCGTGCAGACCGACATCAAGAAGGTGCTGGCCTATTCGACCATCTCGCAGCTCGGGTACATGTTCATGGCCTGCGGCGTCCTCGATTATGTGGGCGGGATTTTCCACCTGATGACGCACGCCTTCTTCAAGGCGCTGCTGTTCCGGGCGGCGGGCTCGGTGATTCACGGCCTGGGCGGCGAACAGGACATGCGCCACATGGGCGGCCTGCGCAAATATCTGCCTTACACTTTTTGGTCGATGACCATCGCGACCTTTGCCATCGCCGGGCTGCCACCGTTTGCCGGATTTTTCTCCAAGGACAGGATCCTGTGGTCGGCCTGGAGCAGCGGTTATCACGTCTTGTGGCTCATTGGAGTGATCACCGCCGGTATGACTTCGTTCTACATGTTCCGGCTGTGGTTCTTGACTTTCTTTGGCAAATATCGCGGACCGAATCCTGAGACTGTCGGTCATGGCCACGATGCCGACGCGCAACACGCTGGTCATACCGGAGCAGTCCACAACGCTCAAGATGCGCATGCCGCCGACCATGGTCACGGCGCACCGCACGAGAGCCCCTGGGTGATGGTCATCCCACTCTTGATTCTGGCTTTGCTCTCGTTCGTCGGCGGATGGGTTGGCGTTCCTCACTCGCTGCACGGATCTGATCGCTTCGGCACGTTCTTGTCGCCCGTATTTAACGAGGCTGCGACAACGCCTGGCGCCGAGGCCGCAACTCCCGCCGAAGGCAAGCCGGAATCGGAAGACCACAGCACGGAACTGGCGTTCAGTTGCATCTCGGTCGGACTGGCCGCGTTCGGCTTCATTCTCGCCTGGTGGCTCTACTACAAGCGCCCCGAGCTTCCCGAAAGAATGGCCAAGGCCGCCGGCGGTTTCTACACGCTGGTGCTCGACAAGTACAAGATCGACGAGCTCTACGGTGCAGTCATTATTCACCCGCTGATCTCGATTTCGACCAATGTCTTCTGGAAAGGCATCGATCGCGGCCTGATCGATGGCGCAGTCGATGGCAGCGCCGCTGGCGCCCAGGAAACCTCGGACGCGATGCGCCAGATGCAGTCGGGCAACATCCGCTCTTATGCGGGATGGGTAGCCGTGGGCGCAGCCGCCGTGATCGCCTTCATGGTCTGGAGAGGTGTGCGATGAAGTTGATCAACGACAACATCCTCACCATCGTGGTTTTCCTGCCCTTGGCTGGCGCAATCCTTTTGGCATTCTTCCCGCGCCGCGACCGCGACGTGCGCTACTTTGCGCTGGCAGTTTCGCTCATTACGCTACTGGCCTCGCTGCACTTGCCTTGGTATTTCGTTCGCGGCCAAAGCGGTTTTCAGTACGAAGAAAACGTTCCCTGGATTCCTCACCCAAACATTCATTACCACATGGGCGTGGACGGCATCTCGTTGTGGCTGGTCATCCTGACCACCTTCCTGATGCCGCTGTGCGTGCTCATCTCGTGGAAGTCTATTGGCGATCGGGTGAAGGAGTTCTTCATCCTGATGCTGGTGCTCGAGACGGCGATGATCGGTGTCTTCGTCGCGCTCGACCTATTCCTGTTTTACTTTTTCTGGGAAGCCACGCTGATTCCGATGGCACTGATCATCGGAATGTATGGTCACGGGCGGAAGATTTACGCTGCGGTTAAGTTTTTCCTCTATACGATGATCGCCTCGATGTTCATGCTGGCCGCGATTATATGGCTCTACGCACGCACCGGCAGCTTCGACTTCGTCACCATCCAGAGCATGATTCAAAGCGGCCAGGTATCGGGCTTCGGCAACGCTGCCCTCTGGCTGTTTCTTGGTTTCTTTGTGGCTTTCGCCGTGAAGGTACCGCTCTTCCCTGTCCATACCTGGCTGCCTGATGCCCACGTGGAAGCCCCTACGGCTGGCTCGGTCTTGCTGGCAGGCGTGCTGCTGAAAATGGGCACCTACGGTCTGCTGCGCTTCAACCTCGGACTGTTTCCCGAGCAGGCGCGGCGCAACGCTCCCTGGATCATTACTCTAGCCATCATTGGCATCATCTATGGCGCGCTGGTGGCCATGATCCAGCCAAACATCAAGCGCCTCGTTGCCTACACTTCGGTCAGCCACCTTGGCTTCGTGGTGCTGGGCATCTTCAGCTTTACCCAGCTCGGGGTCGACGGCGCGGTCTATCAGATGTTGAGCCACGGCATTTCCACCGGCGGGCTCTTCATGCTCCTTGGAATGATTTACGATCGTCGCCACACCTACGAGATCAGCGAGTTCGGCGGCCTGGCCACCCCCATGCCGGTCTACGCTACCTTCTTCACCTTCATCATGCTGTCTTCGGTGGGATTACCGCTGCTCAACGGCTTCATTGGCGAGTTCATGGTGCTCAGCGGCGCATTCCAGGCCAAACAGCTTTACGGAATTCTGGCGGCAACGGGAGTGATCTGGAGCGCATGCTACCTGCTGTGGATGTATCAGCGCGTGTTCTACGGCAACGTCACCAAGCCGGTGAATAACTCGCTGCGCGATATCGACGCTCGCGAACGCGTGTCATTGTGGCCTGTGGCGATTGCCGCGCTGGTGATGGGCGTGGCGCCGATGCTCTGGTTGCACTCGATTGATCCCGCCGTATCAGCTGCTCTGAAACAATTCAACGGCACCGTGCAAGCCACCGTTCTCCCGGCCAAACCTTCAACTGTGCCGCCGCGGCCCCCATTACCCGCCGATTTCGCGCGTAATGGCGTGGAGGTGATCGGACGATGATTCCCTCCGTCGACTACATTCGGATCCTGCCTGAGCTGGTGTTGAGCATCTTCGGCATCGTCGTCATGATGGCCGATCCGGTTCTTCCCGAACAAAGTCCCAAGAAACCGTTGGGCGTGATCGCGGTCATCGGCGTACTTGCCGGCCTGGCCGCCACGGCTTACCAGACCGGCTTCTACGGCGGCGCGTTTTATGACACCGTCAGCGTTGACACCTTCAGCGTCTTCTTTCATGTTGTGGTGCTGCTGATCGCGCTGGTCGTGATCCTGGTCTCGTTTGAATATCTCGAAGTGCAGCGGATTCGCTCGGGCGAGTATTACGCGCTCGTCTTATTCGGCACGGTTGGCATGATGTTGATGTCCGCCGCCGTCGAGCTGGTGCTGATCTTCATCGCACTGGAAATTTCCTCGATATCTACGTACATTCTCGCCGGCATGCGACGCCGCGCTGCCGAGAGCGCGGAAGCGTCGCTGAAGTATTTCCTGCTCGGCTCCTTCGCCACCGCATTCTTTCTCTATGGCGTGGCGTTGATCTTCGGTGCCACCGGAACGACCAACGTTTACGGCATCGCCCGCTACTTCCAGACACAACCGGCTTCTGTGCTGGCTTATCTAGCTGTGGGACTGATGTTCGTTGGGCTCGGCTTCAAGGTCGCCTCCTCTCCCTTCCATGTGTGGACGCCCGATGTCTATGAAGGCTCGCCCGCCCCGGTGGTCGCCTTGATGTCGACTGGACCGAAAGCCGCTGCCTTTGCAGTATTGCTACGAGTCCTCTTCGCAACCGGCGCTCCCGGCTGGTTCTGGATGATCTGGATTTCGGCTGCACTCTCCATGACGCTGGGTAACATCGGCGCGTTGGTACAGCAAAACGTCAAACGCCTGCTGGCCTATTCATCCATCGCTCACGCCGGATATATACTGGTCGCCTTCGCCGCTGCCAAGCAAGTGGGCATATCGGCGGTGATCTTCTACCTGGCTTCCTACGCCGCGATGAACGTCGGTGCGTTCGCCGTGGTCAGCCATTTCGCCTCTACCGGCGAGAAGTACGTTACGCTTGACGATTACGCTGGACTCGGCCGCCGGTCGCCGCTGCTTGCGGCAATTTTAACCATCTTTTTGCTATCGCTGATCGGCATTCCGGTCACCGGCGGCTTTTTCGCCAAATTCTACGTATTCTCAGCCGCGCTGCAATCCAACCTGGTGGGACTCACCATCATCGGAGTAATGAACAGCGCAATTGCTGCTTACTATTACCTGCGCGTGATCGTCTATATGTATATGCGGGACGAGCGAGTCGAAGCGCCCGTCGCTCGCATTCCCGCGGGATTAGGGGTCGGATTGGCCATCAGCCTGGTCGCCACCATCTATCTCGGCGTAATGCCAGGTCGCGTGCTGGACTATGCTATTCAAAGCGCGCAAGACCTGCTGAAGTGAAGCCGGAAGATTTTGGGGCTCTCCGATGATGAATCGTGCAGCCTTACGATTCCAACGGTAACGAGTATTCATGAGCTTGCGTCGTCCCAGTTTCGTTGCTTTTATTCTAGTGGCGGCAGTGGTCTCGTTAGCCTTCTCGCCGTTGCTCACGCAAGCCGGAATCGGCAGTCGTCACCATCCTCGCACCAGCTTCGCGTTGACCGCGTCGCTCACTATCTTCCAACCAATATCTGCGTTTTTCTCCCTGTCGTCTACCCCGCCGGAAGCGCACGCAACTCGGTCGCAGAATCTGATCGAGTTGAACTGCGTTCGACTCTGCTAGATTTCTCTTTTCTCTCTCTGACTCCCAGCCAATGTGCGAGAGGCTTCGTAACGCGATGCATCTGCATCGACGCTACGTTGTCCCAACGGCTCTCGCTTTCGAAACCCATGGCATGCTTTAACGGAAGGAAGAACCGCAATGTATTTTGATGAGGGAAGACCATTGAATCGTCCGCATAATAGTGACTTTGAAACTTCCAGCCGCATCGGTTCTGCAAAACAACAGCCTAACCCGTCCACCCACTACGATGCGCCCGAGGCGCATCCGGTCTTCGGCCAAACTTCCCTGCAATCAAGCACGAACTGGAAAGCCGGAGGGGCTCTCAATGCCGCTAACAATAAGTTGCAGGAGTTGATGCAGCTGTTCTATCTATTGAGCCGGGATCCGGCGATTCCGGCCGATGCGCGGTATCACGTCACTGTGGCGCAGTCGGAGATTGCCTTGCTGATGCGTCTTATGCAAAACGTCGCCAACCCCGGCGCCGGCGAAGGTCAGACCGCCGCCCAGGGTGACACCTTCGCGTCCCGGTGATTGGAAGCAACCCTGGCGGCGACGGTTATTCGACAGGTACAGCAATGTCTCTCTGCTTGAAAACCGCCGCCGCCATGATCCAGAAAACTACCGATTGCAGGATCGCGATCCCCACCACCATCCAGTTCGCCTCCCACGCCGAACCCAAGCCGAAGTGCAAGACCTCCAGCAGGACTGGCAACCCGGGCAGCCAGAGGAGCCAGGCCTGGCGTTGAACATGGAACAATCCGGGAGCGCACATCAACCCCAGCGCCAGGGCCGTGGCCAGGTAAGGGTTCAGGAAGGTGGAAAAGAACATGGCCACAGTCGCGCTGATGAGCGAGCCTGCGATCACCAGAATCGCAATCGACCAGACTCCCGCACTCGGCAAATTACCGCGGGCCGTGAGCCATACGCCGCATAATCCGAACAGCAAAGCATAGACCAGCGACACCGCCCAGGTTCCCAGGACCACGGCGAGCAAGTATTGACTGCGGCTGATTGCCTTCGACAAAACCAGCAGGATCCGCCGGGATTTACGCTCATTCTGGATTGCTCCCGCCGCCAGAAATGCACTGAAGACGCAGATGTAAACTGCCTGCTGTTGAACGTAAAACACCACATCGTCGGCTGCCACGCGGTCTCTGCCGAATCCGCCCGCCGCCACCGCCGTCAGGGCAATCCAGGCAAACAGAATCAAAACTGGCCAGCGATGCTCGCGCAGAAAGTTGGCGGCAATCAGCAAGACAGGCTTCACGCGCCGGCTCCCCGGTTGGTCAATTCCACGAATGCTTCCTCCAACGTGCGGCGCATGGGGTTTACGCTGAGCACCTCGCCCCCTAACGTCCAGACCCGTTCCAGCGCCTGGCGCTGCGACTCCGCCGGGACGGTGAAGATCACCTGCCCGTCTCGCATCTCCGATTGGCCGAAGCTCGTGGCAGGTATTCCCCGGGCCACTACTTGGTAGCGATCGCGTGACACCAGCAGCTCTTCGGTTCGGCCAAGTTTTATCAATCGTCCCTCGTCCAGGATGGCCACCCGGTGGCAAATCATCTCGATTTCGGAAAGCAGGTGAGAACTGAGGAAGATGGTCTTGCCGGCGCGATTGGCCGCCAGTAGGAGTTCTCGCATCGCCACCCGGGCCAGCGGATCGAGCGCTGATGTGGGCTCATCCAGGATCAGCAGTTCGGGATCGTTGATGAGCGCTTGCGCCAGTCCTATCCGCTGCTGCATGCCACGCGAGAACTTGCCAACATTGCGGCTCGCTTCCATTTCCAGCTCTACTTCGCGCAGCACCTGGCGACAGCGCACCCGCAGGCGTTCGCTGCGCATGCCATTCAACGAGCCGTAGAAGTGCAGAAGCTTAACCGCCGGACGATGATAGAGCGCCACGTTCTCGGGCAGGAATCCCACGCGCGCCCGGGAGGGCGCATCGCCAAAAGCCTTGCCCAGCAGCCTGCCCGCGCCCGAAGACGGACGCATGAATCCCAGTGCCAGATGAATCGCAGTCGTCTTCCCTGCCCCGTTTGGCCCTAGAAATCCGAAAATCTCGCCGCGCTCCAGCGACAGCGTGAAGCCATCAAGAGCGCGCACCCGCTGCCGGGACCAGCGTGAACCGTAGTCCTTAGTTACACCCTCGTAATCCAGTACACCTGCCATAGCTCTGGTTATGGATTCTATTGCACAATGCAAAACGCCCCATCCGAAGACGGGGCGCTGCTGAGAGACCAAGGTTGAAAGCTAGACGACCTTGGCGAAAATGATGACCAGCGTGAACAGCACCAGCGACTCGATGAAGGCCAAGCCGAGAATCAAGGCCAGCTGAATTGCCGGACGAGCAGCAGGATTGCGAGCCATGGCTTCGCAGGCTGCAGCACCGACGCGTCCCTGTCCGAGACCAGCTAGTCCCGCGGCAATGGCGATGCCGAATCCTGAGGCAATAGCGACCCAGTTGGCGCCTCCCGAAGCAGCGGCGTTTCCGCCCTGCGCGTACGCCGGCATAGCCATCATCGCGATGGCCAGCAGCGCAAAAAATAACATCATCACTTTCCGCATGTGTTTCTCCTTATGAATTGTTGCCAGTGGGTGGTTGACGTTCACCGTGCTGACGCCCTCACGCTGGCAACAGCTGCATTTAGCAGTTGGCATTTAGCACTTGGATCAAACCAAAAGCTTCTCAACTCGGGAGCCTGCTCAATCTGGCATCCAAAGCTGATTGCCAAGTGCTAACTGCCAAATGCCAACTACTGCTTTCTAGTGCTCGTGCGCCACCGCTTCGCCAATGTAGACCGTCGCCAGCAAGACGAAGATGTAAGTCTGGATGATCGCGACGCCGGCGTGCAGCAACATGAAAATGATCGGAATGCCGATCGGGAACAGGGTGAAGAACACCAGCGTCACCATGTCGCTGGCAAACATATTGGCAAAAAGACGGATGGTGAGCGACAGGATGCGCGCCAGATGACTGCACACCTCGATTACGAACATCAAGGGGGCCAGCCACCAGACCGGTCCCAGAAAGTTCCTGATATAGCCAAAGCCATTCTTCCGAATACCTTGGAAATGGTAGTAGAACCAGGTGACCAGGGCGCATCCCAGCGGCACAGATGGAGTCGCAGTCGCGGTCTCAAAGCCGGGGACGAGTCCGATGAAGCAGCCCAACAGGATGAACAGGCCGAGCACGGTCAGGTATCCCACGTAGCGCTCGTATTCGTGGCCGATCACTTCCCGGCTCTGCTCGCTGATGAAGGAGTTGATGCCTTCCATCACCTGCTGCAGGGCACCCGGATCATCGACGGAAAGGCGCGCGCGCACCACCGCGAAGAACAGGATTAGCAGCAGGAAGACCAGCAACTGCATCGCCATGTAGTTCGTAATGGGAGCCTGGGGATAAGTGGCGTGCAGATGACAAGCGCCCAGAATCGCATTCGCCACGCCGGCGAAATACTTATTGAGAAGTGCGGTTAACCACAGTTGCTCAGGCATGAATACCAGCTCTTATGAAATCGAATCAATGACTACGATTATGCCGTTGGACACACGACCGGCGAAGCCAATCAGAGCGCCAAATTATATTCGGGACGTCAGAATCCGCGTCGCAGCGCGACAAATATCTCGACCGCGACTTCGCAGGCTACAGCCGCAATGGGAAGGCAGACGCCACCCAGGAAGCCGTAGAGCGCTGCAAGAGAAACATTAAATATAACATAGGCGCCCAGTGCGATGAAGACATACCGCAACAGGGCTCGGAAGACGATGGTTCCACCCCGCTCGCGACTTTGCCCAGCGGTGATTCGCTCGCCCAGCGCGTCGACTGCGCGTTCCAGCCAAACCTGATTGACGTAAGAGATGACCGCGCCCACCAGGAATCCCGCGGTGACTGGCCAGCGGAAGGCAAGCACACAGGTTCCCAGGCCGGCAATCGCCAGTGCCAGCAGGAACTTGCGAATGCGCGGCAGCGCTTGGTCGAAGAAAGCTTCGGCAAGCGAAGACTTAGGCTCGGGCGTCGTCATCAGCAAGCTACTGTAGCGCAGGGGACAATAGGAATCGATGAGAATGCGGCAGCTGTCGGCATCCCGCAGCTAGAGAAACCCTGATTAAGTCTAATAAATTTGAAGGGGACGGGATTTGAGGCCGTGCGTAAGTGGCGCAAAGTCATGCCGGCTTTACCAAAGACTGTGTCGCAACCCAAGAGGAAATTTTGTGGTGGAACAAAAGGTGGAATAACCGATCAAACTAGCCGCAACGCGGCGGGATGAAGTTAGCCGGGCGGCGTACCGGGGCCCCCAATCCCCGCCGGTCTTGCGCGGATTGGGGTGGTTAAGCCCCCGGTCAAGTGGGAGATTATTGTGAGCCGCAGAGCGGCGACACCACTCGCGACACAGTCTCTTACAGGCCGCTGCGGGACTTCGCCTACACTCAATCAGCCCGTCCCCTAGCTCTTCTGCCTGGTGATCATGCGAATCATGTCGACAAAGCCCGCAATCGCTCCCACGATAATGCCGGCCAGAAACAGCCAGCGCGTATGCAGCCAATAATCGCACAGCTTGCCGATCAGAAGCCCGACCACCACCGCCGCCGGAAGGATAAAAGCGATCTGCGAGTAGCGCGCCCATTGGACAGCAGCGCTTTGCTTGTCACTTTGTTCTTGGTCAGGCATGTCGACAGCCTACCATCTCACGGCCAATCACAGCCAAAGATGGGCACCCTGGAAGCCGCGAACAGCGTTCCTGGTGCGCGTAAATCGCCGCTCATACTCCGGATCATTAGACCTTGAACTGCGTGGCTGCGGCACGGCAACGCGGTTTGACCTGCTGTTCACATGACGGTATGATCGAACTGCGGGGTGGAGCAGTCTGGTAGCTCGTTGGGCTCATAACCCAAAGGTCGGTGGTTCAAATCCACCCCCCGCAACCAACGCAATCATAGGGTTACGAGCTTCGGACGTTCTCACCGCAGGGGCAAAAAGGGGCAACAAACCAACCCCCCGCAGCGAAATGCAATCATCAAGGGCTGCTTCGGCAGCTCTTTTCATTTTGCCTTCCTCACGTTCTCTTGCCTGAGCACCATCTGAACGACTTTGCTGTTGGCCGCGCGTTTCGATTCCATCATGGCGTTGCCGTAGACGTTCATCGTGGTAGCGATCTGCGCATGCCGCATGAGCTTCTGCTGCACGCCGATCGGTGTGCCAACCAGCTCCAGCCACGAGCGATAGGTATGTCGGAAGGTGTGCCATCCGATATCCCCCAATCCCAGCTTTCGGCCGGCAGGACGGATGTAATCCTGCTGGATGGGGCTGGCATGGTAACAGCGTCCCGTCACATGGCTGGGGAAGACCCAGTTCTCCTCCGAAGCCGCACACTGCCGTTTCCAGTTGAGCAAAACGGTAGCCAGATCGGGATCGAGAGGAAGGTCATCTTCCGAATACTCCGTCTTGACCTCGTCCACCACGCCGTCCACGACGGCGCGAGTAACTCGCATCGTCAGTTCAGCGAAGTTGATGTCACCCCATTGCAAGGCCAGGATCTCGCTGACCCGAAGCCCCAGGCACTGTGCCACAACCACCATGGTGCGGTAGGGCTCAGGAAGGAGCTGCAGTACAGCGAAATACTGTTCCAAGGTCAGGATGATCGGCTTCTTGAATCGCCGACTTGACCCTGGTATCTCAACCAGTGCCATCGGATTGCGCTCCATCGGAATCAGCTCCCAGAACATTGCCCGTTCGAACAAGCGATGCATAAGAGCTTTGACTTTTCCTTTGGTCTTCGCGGTTAAGGTCATTGTGTCCAACCATTCCTGCACAAACATTGGCCTCACTTGCGACAGAGGCACATCTGCCCATCGCGGCGTGACGTGTTTGTTCAGAATGGCAAAGTAAGACTTCCTCGTGGAATGCCGTGACGGCATGGCATCCGCAATGTATCGCTCGCAAAGAGCGCCAAACGAAACTTGCCCGTTCGACGCCCGTTCCGAATCCGCATGGAGCCGGTGAGAATCGGCCTTTCTCCAAGCATCAGCTTCCGTCTTGATCTGCTGAGTTGTCCCGAGTAGCACCGACACCTTCTTGCAGCGTCCATCGGCTTGTCTCTGACGAAATCGCCAAACCCAGACC
>JBAVSY010000091.1:0-13066 GCA_049695855.1 Candidatus Korobacteraceae bacterium
GGGCTCGGCCTTTAGGCCCTGGGGGACGCCCCTCAGCGGCTAAAGCCGATGTCTTGCACTGGAGCTTTTCGGCACGCCTGAAGGCGTGCCCCTTCAAAGCGGATACAGCCACTGTGAAATTGCTCTAAAGCCGTATGATTTTGGATACTTAACGGACGGCCTGAAGACCATCCCCTCCAAATCGGGACTTTAATCCAAGTAGCTTTAGCGAATGACGCCGGCCTTAGGAGTTGTGGCGATAGGGCAGCGTGACTTTCACCAGGCAGCCGCGAGTGTTCTGCCGGTTAGCCAACTCGATGGAACCTCCGTGCGCCTCGGCGATTTGCTGGGATAACACCAGGCCGATGCCCGAGCCTCCCGGCTTGGTGGTGTAGAAGGGCACGAAGGCGTTGCTGGGATTGAGCAGGCCGATGCCGTTATCCTCGACCATGAGCGCGACTTTGCGATCGAACTGTTCCCAGCGCAGGCTGACGCGAGGAGGAGAAGGCTCGGCACCTGCCTGCGGTGACTGCGCCTGTTCCAGTGAGGCATCGACGGCATTCCGTACCAGGTTGATGAGCATCTGCTCGATCAGATCGGGATCAATCGTCAAAACCAAGTCGGGTCCGGGCACGATCTCTACGTGCAGTCGAGTTTCCAGCGCGGCGACTCGTTCGATGAGCGGTCGCAGCTCAATCGGCTGCAAGGTTGGCGATGGCATTTGCGCCAGCCTTCGGTAAGACTGAAGAAATCGGTGCAGCGAAGCGGTTCGCGATTCGATGATATTCAGGCCGCGTTGAAAGTCGGCGTTTTGCGCGTCAGGCAGTTCCGGCAGAGGCAGACGCGATGACAGGCTTCCGGAAATAGAAATGATTGGTGCCAGCGAATTGTTCAGCTCGTGGCCGAGCACGCGGATCAGGCGCTGCCACGCGCTGCGTTCTTCTTCGCGAAGCGCGCGACTTACATCCGACAGCACGATGAGCGTGTGCGGCACGCCGTTCTGCCGGAAAGATCGCTTGCGAACCATCCAGCGCGCGCTGGGAGCCGAATATGGAAGCGAGACCAAGGTCTCGTTAGGGGCATCGAAGCAGGCATTGAGTTCGAGTTCGGTCGCGGTCTTGCCCAGCAATCGCGCGGCCGGCTGTTGTAACAGGCGCTCGCCTGCGGCATTCATCAGGCGTAAGACGTGATGGGGATCGAAGGTGAACAGCGGCGTATCAATTTCTTCCACCACGCGGCGCAACAGAGCCGTGGCCTCGATCGTTTGAATGCGCTGCTCGGTCAGAATGTCGGCGAGGGCATTGATTTCCATGGCAAGCTCGCCCAGAGCATCGTTGGGAGCAGCCCCGCGGGCGCGAAAGGAATAATCTTCTTCGCGCAGTGCCCCGACCACGTTGGCGAGCGTTTGCAGCGGGCGGACGATCTGGTCGAGCAAGGCCAGCGTGAGTACCAGCCATAAGAAGAATTCGAGGACGGTCAGGGAAATCTTGACGTCCCTCGTCCAGTCGCGTGTCCAGATGAGAGTGGTGCCGAAAGCGACTCCGGGCAACGCAGCCAGGATGGCGAAAAGCACAATGCGTTTTTCGTAGAGCAGCCGGAAGGGTCGCGTTCGGGGAGGCGCAGTGGTTGTTGCGGGCTTGAGCTCCCCATCGGGCGCCGGGCTTACACCGGATGCGCCGATAGGGTTGGAGTAGTCGCCGCCCGAGCTAGAGTCCATAGCGCTCCATCCGGCGATACAACGCGCCGCGGCTGAGACCGAGCGCTTCGGCGGCCTGGCTTACATTGCCGTGGAAGCGTTGCAGAGCTTTGCGAACCAGAATGCCTTCGACCTCTTCGATGCTGAGCTCTTCCAGATTCTGACCCTGGGCCCGTTGCTGCACGTTGAGGCCGAGGTCCGACACTTGAATCTCATCGGTGTGGCACATGAGCACGGCGCGCTCCAGTGTGTGTTCCAGTTCGCGAACGTTGCCGGGCCAGGAATATTGCATCATGGCTTGCAGCGCGGGCGCGGCGAATCCGGTTACCGGAGCTCGATAGCGCGTAGCATAGCGCGAGAGGAAGTGGGCGGCCAGCGCGGGAATATCTTCGCGACGTTCGCGCAGGGCAGGCACATGGATCTCGACTGTGTTGAGGCGGAACAGCAGATCTTCGCGGAAATTGCCGGCCGCGATCGCTTCCTGCAAACTGATGTTGGTAGCGGAGATGACGCGAACGTTGATGCGCTTGGTGCGCGAGGAGCCCACGCGCTCGATCTCACCGGTTTCGAGCACCCGCAACAACTTGGCTTGCTGGCGAATCGGAACATTGCCGATTTCGTCGAGAAAGATAGTGCCGTTGTCGGCCAACTCGAAGCGGCCAATGCGATCGGTGCGGGCATCGGTGAAAGCGCCTTTCACGTGTCCGAACAACTCGCTCTCGAAAGTGCCTTCTGGCAACGCTCCAGTATTGACCGCGACCAGCGGCATGGAGGCGCGGGCCGACAAAGCATGCAGAGTTTGCGCCACTACCTCTTTGCCGGTGCCATGTTCGCCGGTGACCAGCACGTTGGCGTCGGAAGGACCAATACGCGCGATGGTCTGCAACACGGGCTGCATGGCAGGTGCGGCGGCGATGAATTCAGGACGGCCTTCGGCGCGTAGCAAACGCGCTTCGGCTTCCAGTTGCTGAGTCCGCTGCAAGGCGCGATGCAGTTCGACCTGGGTGCGCAGGATTGCCAGCAGGCGTTCGTTTTCCCACGGTTTCTGGATGAAATCGCGGGCGCCGCGACGCATGGCTTCGACGGCGAGCCCGACATTGCCCCAGGCGGTCATGACGATCACCGGGATGCTGCTGTCGAGAGCCACGATTTCAGAGAGCAGGTCGAGACCTTCCTGTCCCGAGGTGGTGTCGCGGGTGTAATTCAGGTCGATGAGGACGGCATCGTAAAACTCGGTGGCCAGCGCTTCACGTACGGCTGCGGGCGACTTCGCAGTATCGACTTCAAAGCCCGCAGGCCGAAGCAATAGTTCGATGGCTTCCAGGATGTGCGGCTGATCGTCGGCCGCGAGAATGCGTCCGGTGCGCCGGCGATCGTAACCATCGCTGACCGAATCGCGCGCGGAACCGACGTTAGGTTGACTTTGCGTTCGCGCCAAAATGTTCTCCCTCAACGAGCGACGCCGTCCACCGCAGCCTGGATTTGAATGCGATTTTCGTCCAGAGTGGTGCCGGTCGCCCGCTGCAATTCCAGCTTCGATTTCTGATACGCCGTGCTGGCATTCACCAGATCCAACTGCGCCAGCGCCAAGTCTCGCTGCGCGGTCAGGGTCTGGAAGTTCGATCCTGCACCCAGAGTCTGCTCCTGCTGCATGATGGCGAATGTCTTCTGGGCCAGATCGCGACCCTTGCGAGCCGCATCCACCCGGGCTCGCCCTTGCTCCAGCGCGTATTCGGCGTTACGCACTTCGATGCGAATCTGCTTCTTCAGTTGCTGCTCGCGCAATTCCGCCTGCCGGTACTCCAACTCGGAGCGGTACTGATCGGCCTTGGCCACGCGATTCCGAACCGGGACATTCAAGTTGAGTCCGACCAGGTAGTCCGGCGAAGAATTGTTCCAGGCGTCCTGAAAAGCGCCAAACCAATTGGTGGGAACCAGCGGCGGATTGGGACCGGAGAAGAACGGATTCAGGGGCCCAGCCAAACCGCTGCTGCCATAGAAGCCGACCAGGGTAAGCGTGGGCAGCAGTGCGTTGCTGGCGGCTTTGCGGGTGATCTCGCGGTTTTGCAGATCGATCTCCGACTCCGACAGCTCCGGCCGGTCCAGCAGCGCCTGCTCAATCAGGTCCTGCGTAGCCTTTTCCGGAATCACTTGCAGGGTGTCCAGGGTATCGGTAGGAACCACCGGCATCGATTCCAGCGCGGGATCGTCGAGATTCTTGGTGAGCGCGTTCTTGATCAACGATTCCTGCAACTGAAGGGTCGTCTTGGCGACCGTCAGGTCCTGATCGCGGCGCGAAACCTCGGCCTCGGCGCGCATCACGTCCATCGCCGGGATGGCTTCCAGCTGCAATTGCTTCTTGGCGTTGTCCAGGCTCTGCTGGGCGAAGTCGAAGGACTGCTCGGTCACTTTCTCAGCCTCGTAGGCACTTACCAGATCCCAGTAGATATCGGCGATCTGGGTCACGGTTGCAATCAGCTGCGACTTGAAGGCGATGTCGGAGATCTTCTTGTTGTTCTTGGCGATTCGCAGATAACGCAGATTGGGGCCGGTTCCGAAGCCCGCCAGCAACTGCTGCTGAATCGTGATGCGATAGAACGAATTCAGGTTGGGATTCAGGCTGTTGAAAATGCTGTTGCCGGTCTGCCGGTTGTTGTCGACTTCCACGCTGATGCTGGTCCCGGTGGGGAACGCCTGGCTGTAGTTGAGGTTCACCAGTCCGGTATTGGTCTGCAACTCCGGGACGCCATAAATTTGAATGTTCGACAGGGGCAGCGTTTGATGCTCGATGCTCATGATGCTGGTGATAATTGGATCGTAGGACGATACATTGGTGCCGATGCCCAGGGTAGACTGCACCAGGCCCGATGCTCCGGCTCCGGCGCCACCAGCGCCTCCAGTCGTGCCGCCGGCGCCAGCGCCCGGAGCGCCCGCCCCGTAGCCGCCAACGCCACCCCCGGCAGTCCCTTGCACTACACCCGTATTGACCCCGCGAAAGAAGCCACCCGCCTTGGTGCGCTGAATGTCGGTGTCGGCGATGGGCAGGTTGTAGCGGGCGATGGCCAGGTCGAGGTTGTTCTCCAGCGCCAGATCGATCGCATCCTGCAGCGAGATGTACAGCTTGCCGTCGCGCATCAGTTGCTGAAGGCGAGGCGAGTTCGCCAGATCAGGCTTGGGAACCAGACTGGGGGCATAGGCCTTGAAGGGATTATCGGAATGCGGAATGGCCAGGTTCGACGGCGTCCGGATTGAAAGCGGCGCAGGAGGCGTTGGCCCTGAAGACGGCGCTGGTTGCGGCGTCGGAGCATTCGGCGTTTCCTGCTGCGCTTGGGCGCTGACCAACAAGGCACAAAGCAACAAAGCCAGCATGGGGGATCGGGAGAGTCGCGCCATCATGAACGGACCGCCTCCCCACTTTCCGCAATGGCAGGATTGGAAGTGTCGCCCACCAGCCAACCGTCTCGCATCTGAATGGTGCGCGATCCGTAAGAAGCGTTGACGTCGGAATGGGTGACTTGCACGATGGTCGTGCCCTCGCGGTTGAGCGCGGTGAATAGTTCCATGATCTCTTTGGCCTGGCTGGAATGCAGGTTGCCCGTAGGTTCGTCGGCCAACAGCAGCGCCGGCTTATGGATTACGGCGCGGGCGATGCCGACCAGTTGTTGCTGTCCGCCGGAAAGCTGGTTGGGATACAAGTCTTTCTTGGCGACAATCTGGAAATGGTCGAGCGTTTCGGCCACCATACCCTGCCTCTGACTGCGTGGTATGTCTTTGTAGGACAAGGGCAGGTCGATGTTCTCCTGCACCGTGAGATCGTCGAGCAGGTGATAGCTCTGGAAGACCATGCCGATTTTGCGCTTGGCCAGTTCGGCGCGGTCCTTACGTTTCATCAAGTGGACGGGCTGTTCGCCAAACCAATATTCTCCGGCCCACTGATCGTCAAGCAGGGCGAGGGCATTCAAGAGCGACGATTTACCTGCGCCTGACGGGCCCATAATGGTGATGAACTCACCCTCTTGAATGGTGAGGTCGATGCGGCGCAAGACCCAGGTCTGCCCGGCTCCAGTTTTGTAACTGCGTTCGACGTTCTTGAGTTGGATCATAAAAAGTAACTAGCAACTAGTAACTAGCAATTAGCACCTGGCACTTGGCATTTGGCATTTGGCATTTAGCATTTAGCGCTTGGCCAAGACATCTGCTTTGTATCAGGGCACGACTTCAGTCGTGCCGTATAAAACCAATATCTGAAGGGCTTTAGCCCCTGAAAAGGTTATCCAGGGGCTAAAGCCCTGACCTTCATGACACCTCGTTCGGCACGGCTGAAGCCATGCCCTGATACGAATCGCAGCTCATTGCAACCGAGCAATGCCCCCCTCATGGTCCGTGGCGTTTCGCATTTCGCACTTTGGCATCTGTTAGCTAGCAATTGGTACCTAGCACTTGGCATTTGGCATTTGGCATTCGCACGACTTCGCTAATTGCCAAGTGCTAATTGCCAAGTGCTGCCTTCCTCACTCCCAGCGCAGCGCCTTAATGGGATCGATGCGCGAGGCGCGGCGCGCCGGGATGTAGCTGGCAAACAGGCCACAAGCTGCCAGCAACAGCGACACCGCGACGATGGTCGAGGCGTCGTAAGGCACCACTCCGTAGAGGAAGCTGCGCAACACGCTTCCCGCCGAAATGGCAGCAATCACGCCAATACCAACCCCAATCGCGAGCAGCAGTACGGCTTGCCGCAACACCAATCCAATTACGTTGGTGCGCGTCGCACCCAGCGCCATGCGAAGCCCTATATCGCGCGTGCGCTGGCTCACGTTGTACGTCAGCAGGCCGTAAATTCCGGCAATCGAAATCAGCAATGCCGATCCGGCGAAGATCCACAACAGGCGCACGGCCAGGGTTTGGCTGCCTAGCGAGGCGTCGACCACGTCCTGCATGGTTCGGATGTCCAGCACAGCCAGGTCTGGATCGACGTCCCGCAATGTGGTACGCAACTCGGGAATCACCGTCGCAGACGAAACGTGCGTGCGCAGCGCCAAGCTGGTGAAGGACGCCAGAATGTAGGGCGTCAGTTCGTCCTGCGGGCCAAGTTGCAGATACGAGACGTCAATCTCCGTCTGAACCTCCCGCGCGATCGCAGTCTGATGAGTGTTCTCGACGATTCCGATGATGGTAGCGGTTCCGTGCGGTCCGGTATCGCTGATCTTAAGTTGGTGGCCCAGCGGATCCTGATGGGGAAAATACTGTTTTGCGAAAGCCTTATTTACCACCGCTACGGCAGCCGATTGCGGCCCGTCAAAGTCGCTGAACAACCGGCCGTGCAACAGTCTTATTCCCAGGGTCGAATACAGACTGGGACTGACGGCACGGACGGAGGCGGTGGTTTTGTGCGCTGGATCCTTGGGCCGTCCGACAATCTCAAAGGAGCCGGCAGCGGAAAAGTTCGGCGACAAGGGCAGAATGCTGGTCAGAGCTGCGGAATCGACGCCGGGAAGATGCGCCAGGCGATCGAGCAATGGTGCGTAGAAGACCTGGGAAATGTCCTGCCCGGAATATTTTCCGGTGTTGCCCACCATACCCCCGCCGGACTGCGGCAGGAAAATTGACGTTACTACCACATTGTGGGGGATGAAGCCGAGGGGCAACTGGCGCAGCGCCAACAAACTGCGCAGTAGCAAGCCGGCAGAGATCAGGAGAACCAGCGAAAGGGCGATTTCGCCGACCACCAGAGCATCGCGAAAACGCTTTTGCCTGCGCCCAGCACCAGCTGCGGGGGTTCCTTCGCGCAAAGCTTCCTGCGCCGGAGCACGGGCTGCCTGCAGCGCCGGCACTAGACCAAACAGTACCGCCGAGAGAATGGAAAACCCCACCAGCGCCGCGGCCACGCGAGCATCGATTTGGATGTGGTGCGAAAGCGGCAAGTAGAGATCGAGATAAAACTTCAACAGGCGCACGCAGCCGAAGGCGAGGGCCAGGCCCACGGCGGCGCCGGTCAGGGCGAGCACCAGGCTTTCAGTCAGAAACTGGCGAACCAGGCGAGTGCGCGCCGCTCCGATGGCGCTGCGAATGGCGATTTCGCGGCGGCGTCCGCTGGTGCGCGAGAGCAATAGGCTAGCGACGTTGGCGCAGGCAATCAACCAGACTGCGAGCACGGCAAATTGCAGCGCCAGCAGCGCCGGGCGCACGTTACCGCTCACCACCTCGCGGTAGCTCTTCGCGATGACGCGCTTGTCGAGTTCGAGTTTGGGATAGGCGTTGGCGATGTTGTTCTGCATTCCACCGAGCTCAGCTTGGGCTGAGGCAATCGACACCCCCGGCTTTAGTCTGCCCACGGCGGTGATAGTGCGGGAGTCGCGCTCCAGGTAATCCTTGGTGGGCACCAGCGGAGACCACACTGCCGGCCCGTCGCCGACGTAAGGAAACTCGAATCCCGCGGGCATCACGCCGATGACGGTGTAAACCTTGTTGCCCAGCTTGAGCGAGCTGCCAACTGCCTGGGGATTCTTGTTGAAGAAGTTCTCCCACGCGATCGAGTTGATCAGCACTACGTCGCCGTGGCCGGGCTGATCTTCATCCGGTGAGAAGTTGCGACCCAGGACCGGCTCAACCTGCAAGGTCGACAAGAGGTTTGCGCTGCTGAAAATGACCGGAATGAAATCGGAGAAGCCCGGAATATCGACGCTGCGAATGCCTTCCGTGTACCAGCCGATGTCCTGAAAAGAGCGGCTCTGGTCCCGCCAGTCACGAATATCCGGCAAAGAAGAGTTGCCGGGAGCCATGTCGGCCGGACTGGCTTCGCTCATCTGCACGATCTGGTCAGGTTTGGGAAAGGGAAACGGTCGCAGCAAGACGGCGTCGATGACGGCGAACATGGCGGCATTGACGCCGATGCCCAGAGCCAGGGTCAGCACGGTCACGGCAGTGAAGCCGGGATTCTTGCGTAACTGACGAAAAGCGTAGCGCAGGTCTTGTAGAAATCCAGTCATGATTTAGCAACCGGCATTTAGCAATTAGCAATTAGCATTTGGCATTTGGCAATTGGCATTTGGCATTTAGCAAACAGCAGTCGGCAGCTTCGGATTGGTTTACCCATCTCACGTATCGCCTTGTATCAGGGCACGCCTTCAGGCGCGCCTTAACTAACCAACCATGACTTGGGCCTCAGCTCCTGCGGCCCTGGATTTGCCGGGGCTAAAGCCCCATTGATTTCGCGATGCTTGCGGCACGGCTGAAGCCGTGCCCTTTCAAAACCGGAAATTAATCAGAGCTTCCCTAAGGGCCAAATGCTAAGTGCCTAGTGCTAAGTGCCGCCTTTACTGCGCTTCCTGCATCAGCCGGCGCAGCTCTTCTTCGGCGACCACTTTGCCGTCGAACAAATGCACTTCACGCTCGGCGTGGGCCGCGAAACGAGGATCGTGAGTCACCATACAAATCGTGGCGCCTTCGCGATGCAGCTTTTGCAGCAGCTCCATCACCGCTTCGCCATTGCGGGAGTCCAGGTTTCCCGTAGGCTCGTCGGCCAGCAGGATGGAAGGCGATCCCGCCAGCGCGCGCGCTACGGCGACACGTTGCTGCTGACCACCGGACAGTTGCGATGGATAGTGACGCAGGCGGTGCGCCATGCCGACGCGCTCCAGCGAGTCAAGCACGCGACGCTTGCGCTCGGCGCTGGGCATGCCATCGCGATAGGTCAGCGGCAGCTCGACATTTTCGTACACCGTGAGATCGCCGATCAGGTTAAAACTCTGGAAGATGAAGCCGATTTCGCGGTTGCGAATGCGCGAGCGGTCACTGAAATCCAGATTCGCTACCGGCTGGCCGTTCAGGTTGTAGTTCCCTCCCGTCGGCGTATCCAGCAGTCCAATAATGGAGAGTAAGGTGGACTTGCCGCAGCCTGAAGGCCCGGACATGGCAACGTACTCGCCCTTGCGTACGGTGAGATGAACGCCGGCGAGCGCGTGAGTCTCGACCTCATCGGTGTAGAAGACCTTGGTCATGTTTTCAATTTCAATCAGCGGGATTGCTTCGGTCATGTGGTTGTCGTCCTTCTCGCGATTCGCTTTTCGCCAGAGGCTTTTAGCTCTTAGCCTTTAGCTTTTAGCAAGCACTTACGTAATTTCTGTTCCGCTCGTTCCGTATCGACTAGAAGCGATGAGCTCTGTCGTCCCTACGGGACTCGGATTTATTTTTCCGCAGTACCCAGCATTCCGCCTTCGGCTCCATGCTGGGCTAAGCTCTTCCGCGCCTGCGGCGCTTGTTTCCTCCGCTTCGCACTCCACTACCGAACCGTAAAGTTAGTTCTCGCACAGACTCTGAGTGCTGGGCTAAGCTCTTCCGCGCCTGCGGCGCTCGTTTTCTCCGCTTCGCACTCCACTTCCGAATCGCAAAAAATTAGTTCTCGCACAGACTCTGAGCGCTGGGCTAAGCTCTTTCGCGCCTGCGGCTCTTGTTCTTGCGGTTCGCATCGCAGTGCCGAATCGCAAAGTTAGCACTCACCCAGACTCTAAATGCTGGGCTATGATCTTCCGTCGCGCAAGCGGGACCAGATCCGTAGTTGGCCCAAGGCGAACAGCGAAGAGCGAATAGCGAACAGCGAACAGCGGCCTCTCCTACTCCAGCCTCACTCGATCCGTGTTATCCCAGCGCGACATGTCGGAAAGAATCACGGTGTCGCCTTCCTTCAATCCGGAATCAATCTGAATCTGGTTCACCGAAGCGCGGCCTGTCTTCACCTGCACGCGACTGGCGCCATTGCCCGTGGGGTCAAGCTTGAACATGGAGATGGTGCTGTTCTCCTGCCCGAACGCCGGACGGCCCACGTAAAGCACGTTCTCCAGGCGCTCCAGATCGATGGTCCCATCAACACTCAAATCGGGACGCGCGCCCTTGGGCAGCTCGCCGGTCAGCTTCACATCGACGGTAACGGTGCCGTTCTGTACCGCCGGATCCACCCGGCTGACCTCTCCGGCAATAATGCCGTTGTGGGTGTCGATGGAAGCGGGCTCGCCAATCTGAACATCACGCGCTTGAGTTTCGGGAATCTTCAACTCAGCCATCAAGTGATTGGGCTGAACAATCTTGGCCAACTCGGTTCCGGGCAGAACGTGCTGCCCAACCTGCAGGGGCAATTCGACCAGAACGCCATCCACACCGGCCTGAACTTTCAGGCGCGCCAATTGTGTTTGCTTCAACTGCGCCAGCGCCTTCAGTTCTTCAACCTTGGCTTGCTGCACCGCGAGTTCTGAGGCAATCGCCTGTTGATTGATCTTCAGCCGCTGGTCTTCAATCTGGTCGCGGGTGACCATCTCCTGCGCTTTACCTGCGGACGCCTTGGCCTGCAGGCCGGAGATGACGCCGAGATCGTAAAGCGATTTGTCGGTCTGCGCCTGGCGCTCGGCTTCGTTGTAGTCGGCGTTGACGGTGGCAGCTCCTGCCTTCTGGGTCATCAGGTCGCTGTCGAGCTTGACCTTCAGGCTCTGATACTCAGCCTCAGCGGCTTTCACCTGCAGGGCTGCGTCGAGCGCTTCCTGCTCCAGTTGCGGATTGACCATTTCGACCAGCACGGTGTTGGCTTCGACCTGCGAGCCGGGAAGTTTATCAATGCGAATGACGGTAGCTTCGGTTTCAGCCGGAATCTGGCGAACATCTTCGTGGCTGGGGATCAGAGAGCCCAGACCGCGGACTTGCCGCAGCATGGAGCCGCGCTTCACGGTGTCAGTCCAAACCGTGCTGCGATCGACGGTAGGCGCGGCCGGCTTGAGGCGCGAGATGCCGACAGTCACTACGCCGAGCACAACCAAGCCGACGATCGTCCAAATGATCTGGCGGCGGCGCTTCCGGCGTTTAATTTCGGGACGGGCGATATCCATTGCGATCTTCCTTGGTGCAAGCGGGGCACCATTCCTGGACAAGGTTAACTATCGCGCAGTGAAGAAGTTATGCATGTGGAAGGATTGGCGCGAGGGGCCGCTGTGTCCCCTCTCGGATTGAAGTGTCCGATATTGGACACGATTTGTCCAGTACATAAATGGGCCATCGATTTTGGTGGATCTGTAGAATCAGGACGGCCCCACCATGAGCGCGCCAGTTTCGGAGATCGCGATTCCCGCCGTGCAATCCCAGGCTGCGCCCGGCCGGCTGGTGTCGCTCGATATTTTTCGCGGCGCCACCATCGCTTTCATGATTGTGGTCAACAGCCAGACCAGCGTAGAAGCTTACTGGCCGCTGCGTCATGCCAACTGGAATGGCTGGACCCCGACCGATCTGGTGTTTCCCTTCTTTCTCTTTATTGTTGGTGTGTCGCTGGTGCTGTCGTTCGAATCGCGATTGGCTCAGGGCTGTCCCAGGAGCACTCTGATGTTGCGCGCACTGCGGCGCAGCGCGATTCTGTTTGCGATCGGGTTCGGTCTGAACGGCTTGGGCTCGCTGTCGCTGGAGAGTTGGCGAATCCCTGGTGTGTTGCAGCGAATCGCGATTGCCTACTGCGCGGCGGCGTTGATCACGCTGTACTCGGGCACACGCGCTCGCGTGGTGTGGGTCGCGGGGCTGCTGCTGGGCTACTGGATACTGATGCGGTTCGTTCCCGTGCCCGGATTCGGCCTGCCCGGACGCGATATCCCGCTGCTGCATCCCGATGGCAATTTGGCGGCGTACCTGGACCGCAAATTGATGCTGGGACATTTGTGGGAGCGCACCCGCGATCCTGAGGGCGTGCTCAGCACGCTGCCGGCGATCGCGACCGGGCTGTGCGGCGTGCTGACCGGCGAATGGTTGCGGTCGGAACGAGGGCCGCGACAAAAGGCCGCGGGGATGTTTCTGGTTGGCGTGGCCGGCATCGTCGCCGGGGAGCTGTGGGGAATCTGGTTTCCGATCAACAAGAAGCTGTGGACCAGTTCCTACGTGGTGTTTACGGCGGGCTGCGCGTTGATCTGCCTGGCATTGTGCTACTGGCTAGCCGACATTAGGTTGCATCGCGGCGGCTGGACCAAACCCTTCCTCATCCTTGGTAATAACGCGATTACAGCTTATGTGATCTCGGAACTGCTGGGTGGGTTCTTGAGTTGGAAAGGTTACGTTTTCTTCCGCTCGCTGGGTTCCGCGGCCCTGGAGTCGCTGCTGCACTCGCTGATCGTGCTGGGCTTATGTTTCCTGCCGGTTTGGTGGATGTACCGGAGGAAGATTTTTCTGAGGATCTGATGTGCTCGAAGAGCCGATCCTCGGCTGAAGCCGGGTTCGGGATCAAAAAATAAAGGACTTACCGGCGCGGCTAGAGCATTTCTAATTTAAGTATATACATTCTGTGAGATAATGCTTCTGCCGGTAAGGAGAGGCCAGGGATGCAATCCTATTCTCAGGATTTGCGCGAGCGGGTGTTGCGGGCACTGGATCGCG
>JBAVSY010000092.1:0-1570 GCA_049695855.1 Candidatus Korobacteraceae bacterium
CCCGAAGCCTGGGTGGAAGGCTATGAGCCGCTCATTTCCGCGATGACAAATGATCCGAAAGATCGCCACGTGGTGGCGGCCGCTGTGAGTTCGGGAAGCAAGCTCATCGTCACCTATAACGCTAAGGACTTTCCAATCGAATCTCTGGAGCCGTGGGGCATCGAGCGACAAGGCCCGTCAACCTTCCTCATCAACCTCTATGACTTGGCTCCGGGGATCGCAGCGCGCAAACTCAGCGAACAGGCACAAAACATAGGAATCTCCCTTGAAGAACTCCTGATGAAGTTGCAAGTCAACGTGCCTGGATTTGTTGCCTATTTTTGCGAAGAGCAAAGGATTGACCTGCAGGGCTGACGAGCGGCTGCAAGGCGTTTTTACGTAAGTTGATCATCTTAAACTGAACTCACCAGATGATGTGGGCTCAATCAGTGCCTTGATCCGCAATGTGAGTACGAGTACCCGCGTTAGCGTCGCAAGCACTGCGAACGCCTGACGCACGCTCTCCTGATCTTCAGGTTGCAGCGGAATGATGAGGTTGGGCTCCGGTGTTTCCTGGCCCCAGTATTCGCATTCATCATCGAAGCAAGCCATGACGGCGTCTCCGGGACGGAAGTACAGCAGGATGGAAGGCAGAGGCGAATCAAGAGCGTGGTTGCTGCGCTCCCGTTCCAACCATTCTTCGTCGAGCTTTGGCCGCTCGATGGAATGTGAGATCTGGTGCAGTTCAATCGTTATTTGAATCAGATCTCTTAGCCACGGTTCGTCCAGCCTGGGGAAGGAAGCCAAGGATGGGAGGGAGTCTGTCGCGGTTTGCACCTTGAGGCATTCGGGCAGGTCCTGTTCCAGCTTGGGGATTTCGTATGACTCGGGATCGTCTTCTCCTTCGGCCCATTCGGTCATTTGCTCGATCCGGGTGCGGGCGTCCCAATCGTCGTACACCCGTAGCCAGCGATAGAGGGCTTGGCGCAGACAGTTGTAGAACGCTGCGCCAAGGCCGGGTTGATGCCGTTCCAGTTCGTCGATGGCTGCCCCAACGCCGAGCGGGAACGATGATTCGGTGTTAAGCACGAGCAAGAGCTGCCCATTGGGGGCCGGCTCCGATTCGGTGTACGTGGTGCCGACGATGCTCTGGGTCAGGCTCAGGCACAGCTCGACCTGCTCGGCAATGAATTCTTGCCCGTGCTCGTGGAGAAACCGGCGAATTGCGCGGTCCACCAGCGCAGAAGGGACTTTCGCTGCCGCGAACCAATCGGATCCGTTCGCTACGTCAATATGGACTAGCGTCTCGGCCAGTGAGGTCAGCTTGGCGTCGCCAAAGGTGAGGCGAGTTCCAGAATGATGTGAATTGAGCTTGGGAATTCCGGTCAGGCTGGCGGGATTGGCCAGATACCCGACTGGGGATAGACGGGATCGCCGCTTCCCTGCAGGGAGACGGCTCGGGCGAGAGCACTGCTTGCCTGCTGCGAGTCGGGGCATTCGAGCCACTTCCTTATCAGTTCGGCCAGAGGGGATGCGTTTGCCTGCTCCCCCTCTGATTCGCGGATCTCGGTTAAAAGCGATTGCTTTTCGT
>JBAVSY010000093.1:0-150378 GCA_049695855.1 Candidatus Korobacteraceae bacterium
CAAAAGCCACCCCAACGTCAAAGACAAAGGCGCTGGGGAATAAGGAACGTCAAAAACCAGGCGCACACCGCGTCGCCGCCGCAGTGTGCCTTGACAACCCCAACCTCGTTATAGACGGGATGACAAACGTATGCCCCGCAGCCTGACAGTGGTCACTTCTCAATCGACGCGGGTGCGGCCCACCCAAGCCTGAGCTTTCTCGGTGGCATAATTCACATGTGTCGCAAGACTGGGGAAACGTGCAGTCAGCTTGGCGAGAAGATTGCGAGCCCAGAAATATTCGCCGGAGAGAACGATAAGGCCTATGGCAAGGAACAGCAGGCCGGGCAAAACCGGCACAACGAAACCGGCGATTCCCAGCAGGACGAACCCCCAGCCTATACCCAGAATCAGCCATCGTTTGCTTGTCCGGTTCAATCTTTAGTCCTTTCCTATGACTATCGGCACAGCCGGGTTATCGCTGTACTAGCTTCTTCACCTGGCCACCGTCGGGTGGCAGGGCTTGCAACATCTCGCGCACTATGCGCTTGAAGACCGGGTGCCTTACGTCGGGTGCGATCTCGGCTAGTGGCTCCAAAACAAACCTCCGCTGATGCATCGCGGGATGAGGCACGTCCAGCTGCGGTGTGCTGATGATCGAATTGCCGAACAGCAGAATATCGATATCGATGGTGCGCGGTCCCTTCGGTTGCAGTCGGCGGCGGCCCATCTGCTGTTCGATGGCCAGTACCTTCGCCAGAAAAAGTTTTGGCATAAGCCGCGTTCGCAAAGCCACCGCACAGTTCAGGAACCAGGGCTGTGCCGTAAAGTCCACAGGCTCCGTTTCGTAGAATGACGACACGGCGACGAGCTTCCCCAACTCGGCAAGCTTCTCGATCGCGGTACGGAGATTGGTCTCACGGTCGCCGACGTTCGATCCCAGCGACAGATAGACGGTTTTCTCCACATGTTCATGTTAGCGCGAGAGAAGTTGGGGGATAATGGCGCGCGAGGTTCGCGGGTGGTTAAAACAACAGCAGGTCCCTTTACTCCGCTTCGCTGCGGTCGGGATGACACCAGGAAAGGCAGGTGGCCCTAGTCGGCGACGGCGAGGTGTTCGAGGGGCCAGTCGGCAATCGCAGCTTCGTCGAGGGTGATCTCCTCGGCATAGCTTTGATCGCGCATAATGCGGGAGACGATGGCGGTGTGCAGAGCATGTCCGGCACGATCCGCTTTCACGTAGCCGAGAATTCGCTTGCCGAAGAGAGCGAGATCACCGATGAGGTCAAGCACCTTGTGGCGAACGAACTCATCCTGGTAACGCAAGGGAGGATTATCGATTCCATCGCGCGTCAGCACCACGCAGTTGTCGCGGGAAGCGCCGCGAATCAGGCCCATATTCAACATGGCCTGCTGCTGCTCGATGAAACCAAAGGTTCGCGCCGAGGCGATGTCGGTCACGTAACTGCCGTTGGACAGCTCGACCTGGAAGCGCTCGCTGCCGATCAGAGGATGCGGAAAATCGATGGCATAACTGACCGAATAGCGTTCCGCGGGATAGACACCGATGAACTTGTCGCCCTCCTGCAACTCGCAGGGCCGCAGGATCTTGAGATAAACGCGTTTGCGGCGTTGCTGGCGCAGGCCGGCGTTGGTCAGCATTTCGATGAACGGCATCGCGCTGCCGTCGAGTATGGGGACTTCGAGATTGTCCAGCTCGACAACGGCATTGTCGACGCCCATTCCGATGAAAGCTGAAAGCAGGTGCTCGGTAGTCGAGATGAGCACGCCCTTCTTCATTAAGCTGGTGGCGTAGCTGACACGGGCTACGTTGCGGCTGATGGCCTCGACTTCAAAACCGTCAAGATCAGTGCGACGGAAGACGATACCCGTGCCAGGGGCGGCAGGCAGAATCCGCAGATGAACCGGCGCTCCACTGTGCAGACCGACTCCGCTACAGTCGGCAGGCTTCCGAATTGTTCGTTCGTAAATCAATACTAGTAAGCTAACAGTAATACATCCAATACATTACAGGTTTGGGTGGTTCTAGAGGTGTTGTATTTTGACCACAATCAGTGGCGGACCTACCTCTTCCGCTCCAGGCGTTACACCACTCTCGACTTTTAACATCTTTGCAAACAGGGCCTTACCTGGGTAGTTCCCGAATTGTTGCAGGGTTGGCGATATGGGGGTTACTCATTCATTACCCCACAAGTTTATCCCGGTAGAGACAAAATCGTTGCGCCAAATGGAAGTCGGAACTGCAAATCTGCGAATTGCAAGCGCTGGGTCCCAGTCACAGTACTTGGATGTGGAAGCCGAAGTGGCCACCCTTGAAGAGGATGCTTTCTTCCTCCTTCGCCTCTGACAGCTCGCTACGTTGTTGTCTGAGGCTCAACTGCATGAGAACTCTGGACTTTCCCCGGACTCTGCGTAGAATGCTCATTTCCGGTTGCTTTGTTATTTCGGCTCATTTTCAGGACCGGGAGACGCGATAAGTTAAAAGAGCAGGAGGCCCCATGATTGTTGGTGTTCCCCGCGAAAGTTTCCCGGGGGAGCGGCGAGTTGCGCTTGTACCTTCGGTGGTTCCGAATCTAGCGAAGGCAGGTCTGGAAGTCGTGGTTGAGGCGGGAGCTGGCGTCGAAGCTGGATATCCCGACGCGGAATACGTCAACAAGGGCGCGAAGATGGTTGCCAGCCGAGGCGACGTATTCGGCACCGCCGATATCATTTTGCAGGTGCTCAGTTACGGCTCCAACGATCAAACTGGTAAAGCCGACCTGGCACTGTTCCGCAGAGGCCAGGTTCTTATCGGGTTTCTGAGGCCGCTGGGCGATGTTCATACCCTGGAGGAAATTGCCGCCACCGGAGTAACGTCCTTCTCCGTCGAACTGATGCCTCGTATTACCCGTGCTCAAAGTATGGATGCGCTCTCGTCGATGGGAACGATCTGCGGCTACAAAGCCGTCCTGGTTGCGTCGGACAAGCTGCCTCGCATCTTTCCCATGTTGACGACGGCCGCAGGCACGATTACTCCTTCGCGGGTCCTGGTGATTGGCGCCGGAGTCGCCGGATTGCAAGCTATTGCCACCGCGCGCAGACTAGGCGCAGTCGTTTCCGCTTACGATCTGCGGCCCGCTGTGAAAGAACAGGTGCAGAGCCTGGGCGGACGTTTTGTCGAACTTCCCATCCAGGCTGCCGATGCGCAAGATGCGGGGGGTTATGCAAAGGCTCAGGACGAGGCGTTTTATCAGAAGCAGCGCGAGTTGCTGGGGAAGGTCGTGGCCGAAAGTGATGTCGTAATCACGACTGCGGTCGTGCCCGGCAAGAAGTCGCCCGTGCTGGTGACCAAGGAAATGGTGACCGGTATGGCGCTGGGATCCGTGATCGTGGATCTTGCGGCCGAACGCGGTGGCAACTGCGAATTGACCCGCACTGGCGAGACCATCGTGGTACACGGTGTCACTATCGTTGGAGCGATCAATCTGGCCAGCGCCGTTCCTTATCACGCCAGCCAGATGTATGCGAAAAACCTGACGAACTTCGTGGTGCACCTGGTGAAGGATGGCAAGCTACAACTCAACCTCGAAGATGAGATTACGCGCAGCACGCTGGTCACACGGGATGGCGGGATCGTGAATGCGCGCATTCGCGAGTTTTTCTCCCTGCCGGCGCTGGCGGCGCAGTGATGGTAATGTTTGGCGGCCGAGCCGCCGAGAAAATACCGAGGAACAAAAATGCCACCAGATTTCATTTCTAATCTCTACGTCTTTATCCTCGCCGGGTTTGTGGGGTTTGGAGTGATCAGAAGCGTGTCCCCGCTGCTGCACACGCCCCTGATGTCGCTGACCAACGCTCTCGACGCGATTGTGGTGGTTGCCGCCATTATTATCGCCGGCCGGCAAGAGACTCAGCTCACCACGGTGTTGGGTGCGATCGCGGTCGCTGCGTCGTTCAGCAACATGGTCGGCGGATTCCTGATCACCGACCGCATGCTGCGCATGTTCAAGTCTCGCGGACCGAAAAAACCATGAACCAGCTCGCGCTGCAGCAGTATCTCGATTTCGCCTACATTGTCGCGGTCGTTCTTTTCATTCTTTCGCTCAAGTTCCTGAGCTCGCCGGCGAGCGCGCGCTGGGGTGTTCTGGCGGGAGAAATCGGCGCCGCCTTGGCGGTCGTGGTTACGCTTTTCAACCCCGAGGTAGCCCACTACAAGTGGGTCCTCATCCCGCTGATCATCGGCGCGGGAGTCGGCATCCCTCTGGGTCTGGTGCAGATGACGGCGGTGCCGCAACGAACCGCACTGAGCCACGCGTTTGGCGCGCTTTCAGCCGCCATGATCGGCATCGCCGAGTTCTACGTGGGCACGGCTCCGGTCACGCGCTTTGCCATGGGCGAGATCTCCCTGGAAGTCATTATCGGCTCACTAACCTTCACCGGTAGCCTGATCGCCGCGGGCAAATTACAGGAGATCCTGCCGCAGCGGCCGATCGTCTATCGCGGACAGAATGTCGTGAGCCTCTCCGTTCTGGCGGGCGCGCTGGGGCTGGCAGTGGCGCTGGTGGTGAATCCCGGCAACGCCATACTGTTCCCGATCATGGTGATTGTGGCGCTGGGTTTCGGGGTGTTGCTGGTCACTCCCATCGGCGGCGCGGACATGCCCACAGTCATCTCGCTGCTGAATTCCTACGCCGGACTTTCAGCCGCGCTGCTGGGATTCGTTCTGAACAGTAAGGTGCTGGTCGTGGCCGGAGCGCTCGACGGCTCTTCCGGTTTCATTCTCTCGGTGATCATGTGCAAGGCCATGAATCGCTCCTTCACCAACGTGATGTTCGGGGCGTTCGGCCAGGTGCAGGCCTCGGCGGCGGCAGCGAAAGAAGAACGCGCCGTGCGCAGCGCCACGGCCGAAGATGCAGCCGCGATTCTGGCGGCGGCCAACAAAGTTGTAATCGCTCCCGGTTACGGCATGGCAGTCGCGCAAGCGCAGCATAAGGTTCGCGAATTGTATGACCTGCTCACCAAGAAGGGAGTGGACGTCCGCTTTGCCATCCATCCGGTTGCCGGCCGCATGCCCGGCCACATGAACGTGCTGCTGGCCGAAGCCGACATTCCTTACGACCGCCTGATCGAAATGGATGAGATCAACGGCGACTTTCCGCAAACCGATGTGGCCCTGGTGATCGGCGCCAACGACGTAACCAACCCGGCGGCCCGCACCGATACCGGCAGCCCCATTTACGGCATGCCGATTCTCGATGTCGATAAAGCTCGCACGGTCATGGTGATCAAACGCAGCATGAGTCCGGGATTCGCGGGAATCGATAATCCGCTTTATTACCTGGACAACACGCTGATGCTGTTCGGAGACGCCAAGGCCTTCGTGAACTCGATTGTGCGCGAATTGTCGGGATCAGGTGGAGGGCACGGTTAAGCAGGCGACAGGGCACTTGGCGATCCGCTCGCGGCAGCGGAACTTTTACGGACCGTTTGTCGTAACATTGATCAGGTGAAGTCATGCTGACCTTCCTGCTATGGTGCATCCTCCTCGTCTTCTGTTGGCCGCTGGCACTGGTCTTTCTGGTGCTTTATCCCATCGTTTGGCTTTTTCTGTTGCCGTTCCGTCTATTGGGTATCGCAGTGGAAGGAGTGCTGGAGCTGCTGAAGGCGATCATCTTCTTGCCTGCACGAATCCTGCGTGGTCCGCGCAGAGCGTGGTAAAGAGGTATCCAACAAGAATCCGGCTTTGCTGCCCAGGTTCCTAAAGCGTTCCCAGGTTGCAAAGCCGGACCATCTTTCAGGTTCTGCGTAACTGGACTATCCCACCTTAACTTCCGACTTCTGTTCCTGCGCGGTGGGGAACTTGCGCTGCTCCACGCCCGTGTAAATCTGTCGGGGCCGAGCGATTTTCTGTTCCGGATCCTGCACCATCTCGTTCCACTGAGCCAGCCAGCCGGCGGCGCGTGGAATGGCAAACAGCACGGTAAACATTTCCGGCTGGAAGCCCATGGCCTGGTAAATGATTCCGGAATAGAAATCCACATTGGGATAGAGCTTGCGGGTTACAAAGTAGTCGTCCTGTAGCGCAATGCGCTCCAGTTCGAGTGCGATATCGAGACGCGCGTTGCGGCCTGTGACCTCGAAGACTTCGTCGGCAACCTGCTTGATGATGCGAGCGCGCGGGTCGTAATTCTTGTAAACCCTGTGGCCGAATCCCATTAGCTTCAGCTCGCCTTCTTTCACTCGCTTGATGTAGGCAGGGATGTTTTTCACCGAGCCGATCTCGTCCAGCATGCGCAGCACTTCTTCATTGGCGCCGCCATGCAGCGGACCTGCCAAGGCTGCTGCCGCGCCGGCCATGGAGAGGTACGGATCGGTTTGCGCGCTGCCAATCACCCGCATGGTGGTCGAACTGCAATTCTGCTCGTGGTCGGCGTGGAGAATAAACAGGACATCGAGCGCGCGGGCAATGACCGGGCTGGCCAGGTACTTCGGCTCCGTCATCCTCCACAGCATGTTCATGAAATTTTCGGTGTAGCTGAGATCGTTGTCGGGATATACATATGGATGCCCGCGGCGGTGGCGATAGGAATACGCCGCCAGGGTCGCCATCTTTGCCACCAGGCGAACGATCTGCTTCTGCCGGTTCTCCGGGTCGTGAATGTCCTTCGCCTCGGGATAAACGGTGGAGAGGGCGGCCAGCGTGCTCACCAGGATGCCCATGGGATGGGCGTCGTAGCGGAAGCCATCGATAAAGTGCTTGGTGCTTTCATGCAGCATGGTGTGATGGGTGATTTCCCACGTCCAGTCCTTGTCCTGTTGGGGAGTCGGCAATTCGCCGAACAGCAGCAGGTAAGCCACCTGCAGGTAGGTGCAATGCTCGGCCAGGGTTTCGATGTCGTAGCCACGATAGCGCAGGATGCCTTTGTCACCGTCGATAAAGGTGATGGCACTCTTGCAGGAAACCGTGTTGGTGAATGCGGGATCGTAGGTCATCAGACCGAAGTCTTCCGGGCCAGTCTTGATTTTCCGCAGGTCCATGGCCCGGATGGTACCGAGCTCGACCGGCGATTCATACGTTTTATCGGTGCGATTGTCCGTAATGGTCAAAGTGTCTTTCGACATGACCTGTACCTCCTGTTAAAAAAAGCAGAACCTGTGGGATTAGAGCGCGGTGCTGCGAACGAGTGTTCGTCCGAGGCCTATTCTAATCCTTCGCTGGCGCAGGTTCAGCCCTAATACGACGGTGGCCGACGCAGATCACATGCATCTGTGACGTCGAGCGTAACTCGGAAGACACTACTTTTTGTCGGCAGATTTGTCGGAAACGGAACTGCTCTTTTCCGGGCTTGCCTTTTCCGAACGCGATGAGGCCTCGCTCTTGGAAGTCTCCGGCTTGCCTTCGGCAGACGAAGAGCTCGAGCCGTTGCCGTTGGAAGCGCTCCCCGGGGATGACTTTTTGGCGTAGTCGGTCTCGTACCAGCCGGTACCTTTGAACCGAAGCGCGGGGGCCGAGATCAGCTGTTCCAGTTCACCGCCGCAATGCGGACAGACGGCCAGCGGGGGATCGGAAAACTTCTGGATTCGCTCGGTCAGGCTATGACATTTCTTGCACTGATATTCGTAGAGAGGCAACGTGGTGTCCCCACAATCTTTCCCAAGAGACTGATTCTATTTTTCTCCACTGGTCGCGGTCAATTCCGCCAGAACTTGCCTGTGAGAGTTGAGGAACTGGCGGCCCGCTTATTTCGGCCCACAGGTAAGCTGGCGCTGGGCACAGACTCTGTTACACCGTGGTTACAATACAGGCTTACGTTTGTACTTGGTACCAGACACGACAAGATTGATCGCACGAGTGTGCAATTTTGAACAGCCAAAGAGTCTCGGGCTGGGTTATTATTTCGAGACACCACGCAATTGCTCTCAATATCGGCCGTCGCGGGTGACGAGGTTCGACCTCCAATAAAGGCGGCATTCATTGTCCGACGCGTATACCCGCAAGATTCCGGCGTACTTTCTGCTCGCGATACTTCTCGTGTCTTGTATCTCAGCCCAGGAGAGCACTGCGACGCCTGCCCGGCTGACCATTCCCGACGGGACACCTGTGACTCTTCGCCTCGCGGAAAACGTTTCCTCTGCTCACGCCCGGGTGGGAGAGCGTCTGGATTTTGTCGTGGTGAGAGACGTGAACCTGGACGGTTTCACGGTGATTCCGGCGGGAACCATGGCTCGCGGTTCGATCACGGGAGTTAAGGGTAAGCGCTTCCTGGGTATCGGAGGTAACGTAGCCCTAAAGCTCGATTCCGTAGAGCTAGCCAACGGCGATCGGGTAAATTTGCGCGCCCGTATGGACGTGAAGGGACGCTCCCGTACCAAGTTGATGGCAGCAGCCATGGTCGCTACCAGCCTGATCTTTCTGCCGGCCACGCCGGTTTTCCTGCTCACCCGGGGGCACGACAGCACGGTCGTAAAGAGTACGGAAATCACCGCGCAAATCGAAGGGGCAACCCCGGTTCTTTCGGCAGGCTTGGCGCCTTCGCAAGAGAATGGCTCTCAATTGGCCGAGATGATGGATTATCTGCCGCCGCGCGTCTTCAATGGTGAGGGACGAGAGGGCGATATGCTGAACCTGGTGTTTGTCGCCCAACAGGAAGACTTGCAGGACGCCTTTCAGCGTGCCGGTTGGGTCAAAACCGATAAATGGAAGATGGCATTTGTCTGGCACTTGTTGCGGCATGGAATCGATGACACCAGGGTGCCGATGGCCAGGTTTTATCTGTTCGGAAGAGTGCAAGACTATTCCTATGCCCTGCCGGATCCTAACGCAATTGTGTCCCGCCGGCATCATCTTCGCATCTGGAAAACCGGATACACGATGGACGGCACGCCTATCTGGGCGGGAGCCGCCACCCACGACGTGTCGATTGAAATCGCCAAGCGCGGGCATTTGATTAATCATCGGATCGATCCCGCGGTAGATGAAGAGCGTGATTTCGTCGGAACTAACCTGGCGGATGCCTCCTCGGTCAGCCGGCGAGAATATTTGCATGGAATGGATCCGGTTTTCCAGGCACAAACTGACTCCGGCGAGCCCTACCACTCCGACAGCCGAATTCTGCTACTGGATATCCACCAGATCACTGCCACGAAGACTTCTGAACCAAGTCAATCCGCCGCCGTGGTTCGGGTCGCCACGCCTCCAATCGCCGCCCCCACGGAGTCTTTCCAGAGCAATCTGACAGCGCTGCACTAACTGGTTCCACCCTGATGCATTTCAGCCGACACGCACAAATGGGGGAAGATACTGAATTGCAAATCACCGACTAACGGGCTCCCGCTTACGCAACCGCCGGTGCGCACGAGAAAAGCGCTCCGGACTGGAGCGCTTTTCACTTGCAGGGTTCAATGACTATCGCGCCGATCCCTCATCTTGGAACTCAATGTCTCCGGACAAGGGTATACAACCGAAACCCCACGGACACAAGACTTGCGGAAGAAGAGCCGTGGGAGAAGAAATCGGATGGTTGCTGTTGTCCAGCATGGTCACGGCAATGGCTCCTGGGGTGAGTGGGTTATAGTAGCTGCCACAGAAACCATAGGCTCCGCAATCCGCAGCATACGCCCAGCTGCCCGAGAAATAGTCAGAAGTGTAATTCGTGAGCGTCGCCAAACCGCCACCTACTAGTCCGGGGCGCTCGACGATCCACTCGGCACTGTTTCCGATCAGATTGATTCCCGGTGGCGCAGAAAAGGCAATCGTAACAGCCGTGTTCGTGTTGAGATTCACCAGATAGGCGTGGCCTGCGGTGGCAGTCGTACTCCAAACCGTGACCCACATGTCAGTTCCCGGAGAAACCGGGAAACCCGATATGACCGTCTCCGTATAGGGAAACCACTCGAACCAGGCATCATAGTTCGCCGTCGTAACGCCCCCGCTGCAATATGCGTCAGAGTCAATTCCGGCTTGCAGAACATCGGGTGCATTCGGATTCCAGCCATCAATGCCGACCCAGCTCGACGAATAATCCCATCCGCCGGTGCAAACTCCGTGTGCCTGCACAGCGACGGGTACTACGAACTCCGAGCCGATCTGGATGATGGAGGATGACCCGTAACTTGTCGCAGACGTTGTATCCACCATGCCGCTCCAGTTATAGGAAGTAGCCGAACTGTTTTCTACTTTACCTGCCGCAATATTCGGCCCGTGGTAGCGGCTGGTGACTTGAAGGACGGGAATTACACGATGCTTCGACGCCTTCATAGCCTTCTCCCACGAGGCGTAGGGCCCCGAAGCATTTTTGTCCGGGCGAGGCGGAAAGCCATAGGCCACGAGCTGATCGTCGGATGCCGTCAGCGGATCGAATCCACTCGGCGGAGAAGCATAAGTGAAGACGCCGGGGAGATTCGTGGGAATGCGATTGTCGATACCCTGCTGGGCACTAGCATAAGGAACTGCCAAGAGCAGGGTTGCGGACAGGATAGCTAGCATCAGGCTTTTCATATTGATCTCCTTGTGATCGTGGGTTGTGGCGAGCGGCGCCGGATTGTGGTTTTTGGATCGCACTCACCCTTGTTGCCGGAGTTAGGGTGGTTGCCCTGCCTCCGGAGCCTCCTGTGAGAGCAGGTGGGCCGGTTGTGGCTCGTTCACGCTCTCGTGAAGGGCACAATGCGCCGCTTGGCTTCGGGGATCAATACTTAGGAAGTCATTTGAAGGTCAGCGCGAGATAAGTTTCAGGTCAGCGGCTAAGTAATTGAAGGGAATAGGGTAGCGGGCAGGCAATCATCGAAGGCACCCGCGAGCGAAGAGGTGTATACGAACTTGTGACACAGTCGCACAGCATTCGTGCTGGAGTAATCGCAGAAATGGGCTACATGTCGGTCGGGCTGGTCCATCAGTTTCATGGCGAGCCGCCCGTCACCGCAATTCTCTCCAGCCGGGTGCCCCAGATCTCGCCGGTTCGAGACCTGGGAGGTAGGATCAGCATCACGAAATACTTGGAATTATGGAGAAGGATTGGTCGGGGCGACTGGATTTGAACCAGCGACCCCCTGCGCCCAAGGCAGGTGCGCTACCAGGCTGCGCTACGCCCCGACTCTTTTGCTTCAATGATTCTAAATCACTGCACGGAACAGAACCATGGAGTGATGCCAATTTTCCCGGCGAACTTCGATAAAACTGTGTCAAAACCGCGGCCAATCCGCTGCGATGCGAAAAGGCCAGCCCTTAGAGGGCCGGCCTTTCCGCTTCTAAATCTCTCAGTTTCGATAAAGCTAGTTTGGATTGAGTTCGACGTAAATCGCCAAACCCACCCAGGCGAAGTTGGATCCAAGTACTTTGTTCATGGGGTCAGGTGTGACGACATCTGAGTTGCGATGAAAGTATTGCGTCCCGGGCGTGACAAGGTTGTGGCCGACCTGGGAGTTGGCGGAGTAGGCGCCATGTCCCGGCAGGTAGTCGGTGCCGTCGTTTCGGGGACAGTTTGTGTTGGCCATCAGGCAGGTCAACTGATCAGAGCCGCTAGTCGAGGCATTGGTCAGCCAATTTTCCCAATAAGTAATGGGCGTAGCCGTAAGGTTCGCCTGAAGTAGAGCGCCCAACTGGAGATCGTTGGAGAACGTGGTGGTCGCGGTACCGGCGCTCACATCTGCCGGTGGGCCGATGGTGTAAGCACCGGAGGCGGTGCTCATGGTTTCCACCGTGCCATTGAACTTGGGCACATCATAGATCTTGAGTTCGGCCGGATTCGAGTCGGCCGTGGTTGCGGTGACGGTGCAGGCCACGCTGGTATTCGATGTTCCTTTGTACCAGGCGACGATACCCACATTGGAGTTAACGGTTTGCGACGCCAATAGCGACCAGGCTCCCATGCCTTGTGCTGGAACACATCCGCTGACCGAGGCGGGAAGGCCGACGGGGTTCGCGCATATGCCATTTGTATAGGTAGTACACGGGATCGATACCTCAAGGAACAATGGATCACCGCTATTCGTCGTTATGGAACCCGACACTAATGAGGTACCGGAATCGATGCGGCCGCACGCACTATTCGTTACATACTGGTCCGTAAGCGGAGGAGAGCAATTACAGACGTCGCTTCCGTCATCGGTAAGGGAGCAATGGTTCGTGGGCGGAGGGTTCCAACGGCAGACCACGCCATTGTCGCCAGAGCCTCTCTGACTACCGGCGGAACAAGGCCAATCATGGCCGTCCGATTGCCATTTTTGAGGACCTGCGTTTTGAACCACGCCAATCCCAAATTCGGCGTACTGATCATTGATGGATATGCTGCAGTTCGTTTGATTTTGAGAGGGCATGTAATTGCCAGGCAGCGAGTCACAAAGGGGAAGACTCTGGGCTGGTGTAATCGGAGCGTTGCCCTGTCCCTCCGGAGAAAAGACGATTTGATAGATTGGGGCGTCGCCGCCGAACACTTCAGGGTCGTTGGGCCAGGTGTAGGCGCCATGAAGTACGGAATGCAGGGTGTCGTCGCCAACGCAAGCCACCGGCTGATTAGTTCCGCCGAAAATTACGTCGCTGCAACTACCAACGATAGGTTGGTCGCCGTAGTCGTATTGATTGGCACCGCCAATATCCAGTGGATTGATGGATGCATAGGTATTGTTGCAAGCCACTTTGAAGGCCGGTGCGGCGTACTGAGGATCCGGATGGCCATTACATTGGCTAACCGTTCCTTTGTAGAAGGCGCGGATCTCGCAGGTGCCCGGCTTGTTTGGACCGTATTTCAGGAAACACGCAACGTGTAAGTCCTTACCCGGCGTATTCTGCGGGCAGTCTGCGTCCGTGTTACACATTTGACCGTAGGTTATCCCTGGGTCACCGGCACAAAAGGTGTCCCAGGCATAGCAGTTCTCGTCTGTTGCCGGGTTGCAGCCGGCTTTTCCGAGCTCGCTGGGGAACTTATACTTTCCGCAGTTACTGAGACAGGCAAGCACGTTGTTCCCGGGTGGCATGGTGGGATTGCCATTGCCATCGACAATGACGTAACCCAATAAAGGATAGTTCGGCAGGATGCTGACGGTTTGATCGATGTCAGAACGGAAGAGCTGGAAAACACCAGTGGTCGCGGTCTGACACCTGCCTGGCTCCCGCAGGTCCTCTCCATGGACGGTGAGTGGCCAGTTATAGGCCAACCAGTGAAAATCGGTCTTACTGGTGGGATTCATGGCGTCACCTCCGCGCGGGTAGACGTCGATGGTTAGATTCGCGCCGTTGACGGCACTGATATCGGGAAAATCCATGTAGTAGCCGGCGGACAACTGATAGAAAGTCCATTCTGCCAAGGATGTGCCCGGCGGCGCTCCCAGGTTGGCGGAGCTGCAGTCGTACTGGCCACCACAACCGCCGGTTTCGCACTGGGCCCGGTTGGTAACCGGATCGTATCGACAGCCGGTTCGGGCCCAGAAGTTCGACGTTTGACCCTTGACGTGCTGGCCGTACCATTCGGGAGGAATGTCAATCGTGAGCACGTTGGCAGTGCTCCCCGGTGTGTATTTCTGCATCACCCACGTTCCCGACTGGGGAAAGACTGGCCACCCTGGAGCACCTTCCGCGTGCGATGCCGTGGCCGCTCCCAGGACTACCTGATCGGAGCAGTTGATCAATTGCACCTGTCGCTTAATCCCGGACTGCTGGGGTGGAGGAACCACCAGAGCGTCCAGATATTCCTTGGAACCGCACGGCGGCTGGCTCTGCGCTTGAGCGGTGGAGCACCAAGGCAGGATCAAACCGACTCCGAGAACAATCAGTAGAGCGGTGAAAAAGCCACGATGGGAGCGAGCGCGCCCCTCGCAAGAAGATCGATCCTCTGCGAAACCCAGAAATATTCCTGCGGCTAAGTTGGCTGGTCGATGAAGTGACATGGTATGCCTCCTTGGAGTCTCGGTGGGTCGAGACTTGGCAGACGAAAACCCGCAACCCGCGGGCACCGAATCCATCGAGCTATAGGTCAAAACTGAAGCGCTTGATTATCGGATGAGGGAAGTTGACTGTCAACCTGACCTGAACGATGTACGCAGGCTGCAAGAACACTGGTCGGGTTGACGGCAGGCAGGAAGTTACCGGGCAATCTTGCCCTTAGCCCGGAATGTCTGGCTCGAAGCCGCTCTCCCACAGGGCGACCGCTATAATGGAAAGTTCATGACTGGCCTCGTATACGCCGCGGTTGCTTACGTCCGCAGCCCGGCGGGGATCTTCGTAGAAGAGCTGCGTCGCGAACTGCATCCCGCGCACACTCACGCGGATGCCCACTTGACCATCCTGCCGCCCCGCCCGCTAGGCGGCACCGAACAGCAGGCGATTGACTGGCTCAAGGAAGCCTGCCGGTCAGCCAGCCCTTTCGATGTCACGATGGGGGATGTGGAGACGTTCATTCCGCTGACTCCTACCGTTTTCCTTCGGGTGGCGCGCGGCGCTTACCGCATGCGCGAGTTGCATGACAAACTGAATCGGGAGACCTTGGCGTTCGAGGAGCCTTGGCCGTACATGCCGCACCTTACCATCGCGAAAATGGACACTGCGGACGAGGCTAAGCGAGTGCTTGGCATCGCGCGCCAGCGTTGGCAGGGGTATCAGGGTTCGCGGGATGTGCGAATCGAATCGCTGACCTTCGTCAAAGGGGTAGGGGAACGCTGGCTTGACTTGGCTGCCGTACCGCTAGGCGAGTTGAAGTCGAAATGAGCGGCGGGACGTGAGCCTTGGCGGGAACAGAAAATTCTCATCCCGGTATCCGCGGAAGGAGTCCATCGAAATGAACTGGCGATTGACAGGTTTTCTCTGTGCAATGTTGCTGAGTTCTGCTTTGCTATTAAGCGCTGGCGGAATGAATTCGCAGCAGGGAAGAGATGCCGACGCATCGCCCGACACCTGGGGCGGGATGCACGTCTCGATGGAAATGACCGCCGGCGGAGCGACCCTGGAATTCGATTGTGCCCATGGAACGATTGCGGAACCGATCAAAGCCAATGCCAAAGGGGAGTTCAGCGTGCATGGAACTTATACCCCGGAACGCGGCGGTCCCATCCAAAAGAACAATCCCCCACGCGACCTTCCCGCCATCTACAAAGGCAGCATTCAGGGCGACACCATGCAATTGGAGATCGTGCTCGCCGATAAGGATCAGGCGCCGGAACCCTTCACCTTGACCCGAGGCAAAACCGGGCGCGTGATGAAGTGCCAATAGCGGCGTACGCGACTCGTTCCCTGCTCAATTGGCCTTCATGTCGGGAAGGCTTGGCGGTTTCATATCAGGTACATAGAGCGCAGGGTGGAGCACGCCTTCCAGGCGTGCGTTAGGACGCTGCCCACTTGGTGGGTCCCGCGTTCCCGGCTTGCGGTTGCTTCTCGTCGAGCGCCTCGAGCTCAGTCTTCATCCTTTCGGTAACCGGTTTCGCGCCGAGTTTTTTCAGGAACCCGAGGGTCTTCAGCAGCTCGAACGCATCGGTGGTTGCGGTGTACTTCGCTTCCGTGACGCCAATCGCGCGTTGCCGGAGAGATGCCGGAATCTCGTCCGGATGTAGTGAGTGCAGCGCCGTGCCGAAATCTTTGTCATTGAGTGGACCGAGGAGCTTCTCAACTTTTTCCGTAAAGCCGTACCAAATCAGTTGACGGGCCACGTTCCATTTGATCGCATGAGGCACTGGCCCGGAAGCTGGACGATTTCGTACTTCATGGTGTGCTGTATGCTCTTGCCTTTCTCGCCTCGGGACGCTCGATAGACTCTTCTGGTAATGCTTCGAAGTGCTTGGTCCGGCTGGAAGACATCATTGATCCTCGTCACGCCTGAGACCGTCGTTTACTGGCAATCGGGCCGGGTTTCGCCTGTATTAGGCTTGGCTCTCACGAACTCGGCGTGCTGGTGGAAGAAGGCCGTTGACAATGGAGCGTCGCGATTTGATTTTTCGCATGGTCGCCGAGATCGGTACGAGAACAGACCTTTAGCTAACGGTCCACGGTTCCGATTGGTATAGTATGCTGCGTGGCACTGACGGTCGGTGTTCGGCAAAGATACGGCTAAGATGTGAAAAGGAATATCGATGGCGCCGCAGGTTCTTATGATGGATGACGGCGCTCGCTCGCGGCGAAGGCTCCTCTTAAGAGCAAGCATGGCCTGGATAGGCGGAAAAAAATCCGGCACAGCTCGATGCATCTTATTCTTCTGCGTACTCTATTTCTCGTCCGCAATTTGGGCCGCAGCGCTGGACCCGACGCGCCATATCTCGCAATATGCGCATACGGCTTGGCGAGTACAAGACGTCGCCGAAGACTTTCGCGGCCCGTTCACTCAGACTGCCGACGGCTACTTCTGGTTCGGAACGGCCAGTGGGCTAGTGCGCTTTGACGGCGTAACGTTCGTCCCCTATGCCCCGCCTAGCCTCAAGCTGCCAAGCCGTGGTTACCAGTACCTGCTAGGTGCCCGCGACGGCAGTTTGTGGATCGGCACAACCAGCGGTCTGGGCCGCTTGAAAGATGGCAAGTTCCAGTGGTACTCCGATCCTGCCAAGCATAACGGTACTGCCAAGATATTCGAGGATAGACAAGGCACGATTTGGGTCACTCGTTATCACGTTCAACGCGGCGAAGGACCATTGTGCCGTGTTGAGGGAAGGGGGCTGCACTGCTATGGAAAGGACGATGGAATTACCGTCCGCTATGCCCTTGGCCTGACAGAAGACAGCCAGGGATATTTATGGTTTGGCTCCAATGTGCTCTCTCGCTGGCGGCCCGGCTCTCACGCCACTGCGTATTTGAACGAGTTAGCCCAACGTCAAGATGCCGGAGAAGGGGTAAACGATGTCGCAATCGGGGGCGCGGGCACCGTTTGGGCCGCGATCGACGGCGCCGGCGCCGGCTTAGGTGTCCGTTATCTCTCCGGCGGGAAATGGCTTCCGTATATCATTCCAGGATTCGACGGAAGCAAATTCGATGCTATGGCATTGTACGTCGATCGCAACGGCTTACTGTGGATCGGCACCGATAGCGACGGCATCTATCGGGTTCGCAACGGCAGAGCCGAACACTATGGGATCGCCGAAGGCCTTTCCGGCAAATCGGCAAATTCGTTTTATGAAGATCGCGAGGGCAATCTCTGGGTGCGTACCGACACGGGGATTGATAAGTTCCGTGATATTCCCGTCATCACCTACTCCACGCGCGAGGGAATGTCGCAGGCATCCATTCTTACGGTGCTTGGCTTGCAAGACGGTTCTCTATGGGTTGGAAACGGAAGCGCCATCGACATCCTTACCCATGGAGAGCACTCCATGCTGTTGGCCAAGGAAGGCCTGCCTGGCAAGAACGTAGGCGCGCTTTGTCAGGACCACCGGGGCGTTGTTTGGCTGGGGCTCGATGGCAGGTTGATGTCTTATGAGCACGGCCGGTTCAAAGAATTCAAGCGCCCGGATGGCTCCAGCATGGCCACAGGGGGGATTGCCGCAATAACCGAGGACGCCAACCACACGATCTGGGCCTTAACGCCACATCATGAACTCTTTCGAGTCAAAGGCCAAACCGCATACCTGGTGATGTCGGTGAGCAGCGACAACCGGCCTACAGGCTATCTTGCGCCCGATCACAAAGGTGGCCTCTGGATCGGCTCGCTCAATGGCACCCTCACCTATTACCGCGACGGCCAGACCAGTACAATTTCAATACCCGCGCAGGGCACCGAATTCACCCTGATGGATCTTGCAGTGGACTCCGACGATTCTTTGTTGCTCTCGACCAACGAGGGACTCTTTCGCTGGGACAACCAACATTGGCAGGTGCTCAACCATCGTAATGGCGTTCCCGAAGGAGCGGTCTATACTGCAATCCGCGATGATGGTGGCGCGCTTTGGCTCTATGCGCAACGAGGATTGGTCAGGATCACCAAGGCGGAATACGACAAGTGGCTCGCCCACAGCGAAGGCAAACTACAGACTGAGGTGTTTGATAAGTTCGACGGTTTACGGCCGCGCCGTACTTTCCTGCCGTTGCAGCCGATGGCTACAAAAACGCGAGATGGAAAACTCTGGTTCGCCGCATCCGATGTCCTGCAAATGGTCGACCCTCGGCATATACACAGAAACCCCGTTCCACCTCCGGTTCACGTAGAAGCGGTGATTGCCGATCACAAGGATTACGGATTTGCTGATGGAATGCGTCTGCCCGCTTTGACCCGTGACTTGGAGATTGACTATACGGCGCTCAGCTTCGCAGTGCCCCAAAAGGTACTGTTTCGCTACATGCTTGAAGGTCGCGACGGAGGTTGGCATGAACCCGGATCGCGTCGCCGCGCGTTTTACAACGATCTGCCCCCAGGCCACTATCGTTTCCGGGTTGTCGCTTGTAATAACGATGGGGTCTGGAATGATGCTGGCGCATCCCTGAACTTTAATATCGCTCCGGCGTACTGGCAGACAAACTGGTTCCGGGCGCTGTGTCTGGCGGCGTTCCTTGCGATGCTGTGGACTGTTTATCAGCTTCGCGTCAACGCATTGAAACGGCGCCAGGTAGTGTTAGAGCAGCATCAGGCATTATTGGAGCAACATCAGACGGAGATTCGCGCCCTGAACGAACAAATGGTCAAAGCACAGGAGGCGGAGCGCATGCGCATCTCCGGGGAGTTGCACGACGGTGTTCTCCAGCAGATCACTTCCCTTACGTTAAGGCTCGGCAAGGTGAAACGTCAGGTGCCGCCCGATTCGGAAGCCAACGCCACGGTCGCTGGCGTACAGCAACAACTCATCAAGATCGGAACCGACATCCGTCATTTATCGCATGAGCTTCACCCTGCACTATTGCAGGAGGCGGGCCTGCCGGCGGCCCTGTCGGCATATTGCGAGGAGTTCAGCAAGGTGCGTGGCCTGCCGGTGACATGTGAGACGGATAACAGTGTGGAGGAGTTGTCGCCGGGGGCCGCACTGTGTCTCTACCGTATCGCGCAAGAAGCTCTGGGCAATGCCGCCAAGTATTCGCAGGCAAAGAAGGTTGAGGTTCGGCTTACGCGTTCCAATGGTCGCGTCTGTCTTTCTGTGTCCGATGACGGTGTTGGTTGCGACCCGAACCAGATCGGCAAGGCGAGAGGGCTGGGAGTGATCAACATGCGAGAGCGCGTGTATCAGCTGCATGGGACGTTTGAGTTCGATAGCGCACCAGGGCGAGGAGCCAGGGTGAAAGTGGAAATTCCTTTTCGACCCGCCTCGCAAGTTTAATGCGGCCTCGGCGACTGATCCGCCGCGCAATAGATTGTCGTATGGGACCGCGGTCCTGGCCCACCGCCAAGTTCGATTTCCGGCAACTCTTCCCAAATCCGTTTACTTGCATGTAGGCTGTGGCAGAATCACTAGAGTGATAAACGAGCCAACTCGTCTTGAGCAGCAGTGGGGTTCGCAGTCCAACGATTGACCCGGGCTTCCGTTTCTTCTCCATTCCTGGACGTAAAGGAGAAGGTGCATGGCGGTCTTGAGATTTGCCACCTCGGAGAAACCCAGATATGTTCTCGCGATCACGGCGCTGGCGATTTCTCTCGTCCTACCCGCCATTTTGCGAGGCCAGGCAACAATCTCAACCGGCAATATTAACGGTACTGCCGTCGACCCCAGTGGGGCCGCTGTACCCGGCGCGAAGATCACCATCACCGACCTGGACACCGATGTCACAACCAACCTGACGACCAACTCCAGCGGCTTTTACAATTCCGGCTCCATTGCTCCGGGTAAATGCTTAGTGAAGGTGGAAGCCAAAGGCTTCGAAACCGCCGAGGAGCGGGTGAACGTCAAGATCGCGAACAATACTGCGGTCAACTTCACTCTGAAGATTGGTCAGGAATCCACCACCGTCAGGGTGGATGCGTCGGCAGTGATGGTCAATACTGAGACGACCTCGGTAGAAGGCGTGCTCACCTCCAGCCAGATCGAAAGTCTGCCGGTGAATGGGCGCAATTTTCTTGACCTGGCGCAGCTCGAGCCGGGCGTGCAGATCCAGGATGGCACCAACTTCGACCCGACAAAGATCGGGTATCAGTCGGTCTCAATCGGTTCGCGCTTCGGACGTACTGCTCGCATCCAGGTGGACGGCATCGACATCTCGGACGAGACCGTCGGCACGACCACCGGCAACATTTCGTCCACTGCGATACAGGAGTTCCAGATTACCCAGTCGACGATGGATATTTCCAACGGCCTGAGCTCATCCGGCGTGGTGAACGTGTCAACTAAGTCTGGCACTAACACGATCCATGGCAGCGGGTATGAGTATTACCGCAGCAGCAATGTCGATGCGTCGCTGCCCAAGCCCGCCGGCCAGCCGGATCCCAACTACCGTCGCAATCAGTACGGTGGCACGCTGGGAGGTGCGTTCGTCAAGGAGAAGCTGTTCTATTTCGCTGAGGGCGACGCGACATATCAGAACCTGTTCACACCTGTGGTGTATGCGCCACCGTTTCAGAACTTCGGTGGTGGCTACAATTCTCCTTACAAAAATCCAAACTTCCTCGGACGCCTCGACTACGTCGCACTGCACAACGTAAAGCTGTTCTTCCGTTACAACTACTCGCAGATCCAGGCGGACGGAACGTTCTTCTCCGATAGCCTCCAAGTCTATCAATCGAAGAATTACTCACGCAACTACGTGGGCGGCGCCGATTTTACGACCGGGTCGTGGACGCACAGCTTCCACTTCGGTTATCTGAAGTTTCAGAACGAGATCGTTGACGCGACGATTGGCAGTGGCCTGCCTCTTTCGGATTTCCCCGGCAACGGGCAACACGTCAACATCTTCGTAGTCAATGGGCCGCAAACCGGTCCAAACCTTCTGGCTCCGCAGAGCACTTTGCAGAGCAATAAGCAGATCAGTTACGACGGCGGGAAAACCATGGGAAGGCATATCCTCCGCTACGGTGTGGACTTCAACCACATTCAGGGCGGCAACTTCGCTAAGGCATTTGCGCTGGCGCCACAGATCATCACCAACCAGAATGAATTCAGCGGAATTAACGACATGGCGTTTGCTGCGACTGGTCCTTTCCCCGGCGGTGCATCGAATCCGCTGAACTACCCGGTAGAAACCGTGATCCTCGGCAACGGACAGGGCTTCTCCACCACGCAGCCGGCGTTCGGCTTCCCCGCAGGTGGACTCGGTCCCGATAATCGACTCGGACTCTACATCGCCGACACCTGGAAGATGTTCCCTAACTTCACGGTGAACCTGGGCTTGCGTTACGACCGCGACACTGGCCGTACCGACAGCGATCTGCCCGCGCAAACGTACCTCAACAATCTGATACCGACCTGGCCGAATCTCGGCGCTCCGATTCCCAACCCGAATCTGAATTTCGGACCATCGCTTGGAATCGCGTGGGATCCGTGGAAAAACGGCAAGACGGCCATCCGCGCGGGCCTTGGTCTCTACTACGAAAACGTCATCTGGAACAACGTTCTTTTTGACCGTCCATTGCGGCTGCCAACTGGAGCATTTCTGCAGACGCCGACCGCTTGCAACGCGGGTCAAGCTTTTCCGCTTCCGGGCCTCAATCTAATCGGTGGTCAAGCTCAATGTGGCTCGCCGGGGAGCCCAGTTCGTATTGGCGATGCCGCCTCGGCACTCGCTCAATTGCAAGCGGAATATCAGGCGTTATCGAGCTTTAGCCTCACCAATCCTAATCCCAATTACTTGCAAACCGGATTCTTGGAGCCCGGGATTAACTTCCGGCTCGGGTTGTTCGCTCCTGACTACAAAACCCCGCGTTCGACCCAGATCAATGTCGGCATTCAGCGCGAGCTTAGCCCAGGCGTGGTGCTAAGCGTGGATTACGTGCGCAATGTAACCACGGGTCTGCTTCTGGGCGTCGATCAGAACCACACGGGCGATGTGCGCTACTTCTACAAGAACTCCGCCCTGAGGGCCATATCCGCTACCACAAGTCAATTTGGCTGTGGCGGCGGAACCAACTCCGCCGCCATCAACTGCGCGATTGCGGCCCGGGCAACGATGGCAAACTTCGCGCAAAACGGTCTTGACTCCCAAGGCGACCTCGGTGGGACTTGTCCCACAGGTTGCGCCTTCGGCGGCTTGAATCCGAACGCTCCGGCCATGCCCTTCCTCGTTCCGGCCGGGATCTCCAAGTACAACGCTCTCGATGTGAGGCTGGTCTACCAGAAGACGAATCCGTTCAAGGGCCTGCATTCCGTGAATGCACAGGTCTCGTACTCGTATTCGTCGTTCAAGAATTCGGGGGGTGGACCGGGAATTCTCGGCGTCCTGGGCGGCGTTTCCAATAGCGATCAGGACTTCATCGTTGCTTCGCTCGACAACGACAATCCCAACCGATACTTTGGGCCCTCGCTGCTGAACCGGCCGAATCAGTTGTCGTTCGGCGTAGTCAGCACGCTGCCTGGGAACTTCCAGCTGTCATTTATCGGCCACTTCTACTCGGCGCTCTCGCTGCCGATCGAAGTACCCGGCAGCGGTCCGGGCGCAATCTTCCAGACCGATTTCACAGGCGACGGTACGACTCAGGACCCGCTTCCAGCAACCGTGAATGGAGCGTTCGGATCGCAGGTGAATGGCAACACGATCAACCAGCTGCTTACCCAGTACAACAACAGATACGGCAACCAGGCAACGCCCGCCGGCCAGGTGCTGATCCAGAACGGCTTATTTACGCTGGCGCAATTGCAGCGGCTCGGGGGAGTGGCGCCGTGCGTCGCAGGCGGCAGTATCAACAGTCCCAACTGCACGCTGCAATTCGCGCCACCCAACCAGGTCAGCATGGGCAACCTGCGCGATTTCGACCTGAAGCTTGCCTGGACCTACAAGATAGAAGCCTATTCGCACATCATCGCATTCCAACCTAGTGTCGGCTTTTTCAATCTATTTAATATGGCGAACTTCGATCTGCCGCCCAACGCGTTAACCGGCGGTCTGACAGGAACGCCGGGTTCGATCAATGGGACGACGCCCGCCACCCGAATCACTAACCGTGTCGGAGCGGGCACAGGCGTCTTCAACCTGGGCGCGCCCCGCGCCATGGAGTTTGGCTTGAGTATCAATTTCTAATCTCGGTCATAGTCCTAAACCTTCACTTCGTTAATGCGTCCGTTTCCGAGGCGTGTCTAACACGTCGAGGTGAAAAGACTTCTCGTAGGGCACAACGGAGTAACCTCTTGCTTTCCAACCTGCCAGTCCGCCCTTGAGGAGCTTGATCCGGGAGAGATGCATAGCCAGTGCCCGGGTTAATACGCGTCGGCTGGTTTCGTCACCGGGGCAGGTACAGTAAACGACCACTTCTCGGTCGGTTGGGATGAGAGAGGGATTCTGAAGCACTTCGTTCGGGTCGATTCTGATTGCGCCAGGTATGATCTCGGAATCGGCGAGCAGATCAAGGGGTAGCCGAACGTCAACGAGATATAGGTCCTGATGTGAAGTCCGCAATTCATGGAGATCCTCTGGCGAGATGCTATGCCGCTCAAGGTTGAGCCGTTCTCTTGTTTTCTTGATCCGGATTGCGATCAAGACGCACGCCAACACCACGCAAATGATGCTAATAAGAGCGAACAACATTTCCTCAACTCACTGCACTTGTTTGATGCGTGCAACAAAGGTCATAGTCACAATAACTTACGAGGGACGGACGGCGCCCCAAATCCTTGGGCTTCTTATCTACGACCAGGCATCGAGTTCGTCCCCGAGGTCAGCAGGTTATCACCAACTGTTCAGCCTTGCACATCGCGATTGGAGCTCACCCGTTTCGTTTCAGGCGGTTTGGACTTGCTATGCGGTTTCCACGCCGCCTACGCCCTTGGTACTGGCTTGTGAAAAGAACCTACCGACTAAGGCAATAGCCATGACAAGACGAAACGATCCGGCCTGTAACTGCACGAATCCAGAGTCTGCTTCTGCTGTGGTACCGTGACCGCGAATGGATCAGGGTTGAAGCTAATCGTTTTGGCTTCAGCCATATCTTCGGGAACGCTTATCGCTTCTACTTCAACGGTCAAAGCTGGCACTAAGGCCGAGGCATCCATAGTCCTCTTACCATGCAGGAAGCCTTGGTCGCATCTGATTGTGGTCCTCTGTGTGACTCTGAAACTGTGAGCCGAGCCATTCTTGCCGTCCAGGACCCGCACCACATCGCCATCGTGCACAACAATCGGACCCGTGACCTTCACCTTATGGCCTTTCGGGGCGGGTGACCTGGTTGCTGCCACCGAGAACGTTGCCATTACCGTCACAAAATAGATGCAAGTCGCTGATAAGAACGCGGACCGCAATTTTCTATGTGATTCCATGAGGCCTCTTTCTCCTTACCGATAGAGGGATGACAGCCAGGCACCGTCAGGGCCGCTGGCGTAGCAACCTCTCTCGCTACCAATAGAGCAAGTCATCAGCCAACGTCGGTGTAAGGGCTAATTGTCAGAAAAATGGAACTTGCTAGGTTTGAGTAGCATGCCCTGCTGTCGACAGTCGTCGGCAACTGCCGACATTTCAACAGTTTAGACACGTCAGGCTTTCGAGAATGCCAACGAATCTCAACGAATTAAGCCCCACTGCCGTTCGGAATGCCAGTTGCGCATTGCTGCATCGAGGCGATTGAAGCCCGGCGGAGGAGGTGGATGGCAGGGAAGTCGGTCAATGTACAAAGTGGGATTGCGATCAGAGCGGTTATCTCCAGGTAGCGTTCAGCCGTGGTCCGCGAAAGCCTCTAGTAAAACCCTTGGTTGTCGCTCTGCACGCTGACTTTTCTCGCATAGCGTCGCGAGATGAAAACGAAATATAAGGTCGCAAGTGCGAAACCTATCGGCCACCAGATTGAAGCAAGGAACAAAGAGTTGTGAGGGGCAGCGACGCTGTAGGCCGTCAACGAACCCTGAGGCAAGAGCGTCGAATAGAGCATGACCGGAAAAATAGCGGCGCTGCCGGTGATCAAAAAACCGGCGAGTAGAAAATTGGACGCCAGGAAAGCCCGCAGTTCACGGTCAGTCCACAGGCCCGAGATTAGCATGGTCGTCGACCCGATTATGGCGAGCAGTCCCAACCAGCAAATGGGATTGGAAATCGCTTGCCCAAACAGGTCGGGGCGAACCTCCAGCGACTCAACCGTGATGATGAGCAAAATCGGGGCAACGAGTACCCATAAATACTTTGCGTAAATTGCGCTCCGGTCATGCACAGGGCCTTCTGTCTTCAGAGTGAGATAGGTAGCGCCATGCGCCGTAAGAATGACCACAGCAAAGATAGCAACCGAGACGGTGTACCAGTCGAGCAGGCCGACATGGCCGCGAGGCGTGAAATCAGTGAAGAATGGCATTGAGAAGTTGCCATTGGCATCGCGCGGAATACCTCGCGCCAGGTTTCCGGCCGCCGCGCCGAACAGAACGGCAAGAAGAAAATGAGCAGACACAAAAACGAAATCCCAGAACCCCTGCCACAGGCGATCGTTGATATGGCTGCCAACTTCGATAGAGATGCCGCGCAGAATCAGGCACCACAAAATCAAGAAGAGCGCGAGGTAATAGCCGGCGAACGCAGAGGCCATGAGCTTGGGAAATACCGCGACCAAAACGCCGCCAAAAGCTACGAGCCAAACTTCGTGCCATGACCAAAGCGGGCCGATCGCGGCAATCACCTGCCTTCGCTCCTCAGGCGTTTTGGCAATAACCGCGAAGAGCATCCCAGCACCGAAATTACGTCCGTCGAGGACTACGTAAATAATAAGCATCAGGCTGACGATGGCGTACCATGCGGCGATCATGCGACGACTTGCTCCTTTACCCGCCCTGTGACCACGCTTGCACGGCTGTCGACCGCTGCTTCTTCGTCCGGGCCGTGGGCGATCTCGCGGCCAACCAGGAAGAGGAAAAGCAGACCGAGAACGAAGTAAAGGCCGATGAAGCCAATCAAGGTGAAAATCGTACTGCCGTTACTTACGACTTTGCTATAGCCGTCGCGCGATGGGTGCAGCGAACTTGAGGTCGACGTGACAAAACACTTCGCAGGCTTTCCGCAAGAGGTCCGCCGATTGAAATGGTTTGGGCGCCTGCTCATTTAGTGCAAGCGCCTGATCCTCGCTCCGCAGTCCAGGTCAAACGGACTTTGCAGGCTAGCCGATGGCGACGGTCGAGCCATTGAGAAGAAGCTCTTGAAATCGAAACAAACAGATCATTTTCGGCTCTAATATTCGTTGTGGTTCTAGGCATTGGCGTACGCCATGCATAGTGCATCGGCCGATTTCGCGGCCATCGGAATTCTTGCCGTCTTCCTTGTTCTTGCCTTCGCCGTCTCTTCAGCAATTCAGGTGGCAGATCGATGGAGCAAGGCGGTTGTCCTACAGCCAGGAAAGTTCGCCCCCTTGAGGGACCGGGACTGTTTCTGATTTTTCCCCTCATCGAAACCATTTCTTACTGGCTCGATATCCGCGTGCTCAGCAGGTTTCGATCGCGCGATTTCTATAAGGCGAAGGACCCCCTCGGGCTGGAAGAACGCCGCCGGCAGCAGTTCTTCAAGCACTCTGTGCCTGGCATAGTGATCATCCTCAAGGAATTCCCGCTCAATGCGCGTCCAAATACCCGCGAGGAAACTCAGCCCATATTCGCGGGGTCCAACGCGCCAGTCTAATTCGGCAAGGTTCTGTATCCACTGTCTGAAGAAAAAGGGCTGAATACGTCGTACACGCGATCCGCGAATTGCGTAGACACCCGATTTGCTGCAACGCAGCAGCAGTCTTCGAGGATGAAGTCCGATAGAACATCGGGAAGAATTCGGATGGGCCGGTCTTCGCGAGAAAGAATTCCCCGACGGGCGAGTTCGCTCAGGGCCCTGAGTATCTCGTCGCGCGTTGCACGGAGGAATTCCTCTGCGCCCCCTAGGAATTGTTCGCTTTGCACATCGACCGGACCGAGCGCCGGCCATGAGATCAAGCAAGGGGCGCGGCGGTTGAATGGAAATTCCGGACCTTCAAGGCGGAATTCATCGAGAAATCGATCGAAGACCGCCAACCAAGCGTCTGAAGGCACCTTACAGGCAATCAAACCAGTCGAGCGCCTTCATCAGTATCGTGCGCAGGAGGTGTGGTCCCCAACAGATGGTTTGACCTGCGGATTACAGTGCACAATAACTCGAACTCGCTGCAACGCAATTCGAACATTACTGCAGTTGAATTCCGACAATTCCACCGTCGTCGCGCCTGGGAGCGCCATCCTGCCGTGTAAAATCGCAGTCTGATGCCGTCTCCGGCCGCACTTAGTCCCAGCGAACAGCCAGCCAGCTTGTGGGCGCGCTTGCTGCGCATCCTGCGGCCGTCGCACCAACACACCGCCTTTTCCGCCACGCTGCTGCTGATGACCGCGGTCATGCTGTCGCGCGTGGTGGGATACTTGCGCGAGGCCTACATCGCCTGGGCCTTCGGCGCCGGGATCAATACCGACGCCTATGTCGGTGCATTCAATCTGCCGGATTTCCTGAACTACATCCTGGCCGGCGGCACGGCTTCGATCACCTTCATTTCCATCTATACCCGCTACACTTCGCGCGGGGAGGACAAGAAAGCTCACGAAGCCTTCAATTCCACCATCACCATCATGACCGTGGTGGTGTGCATAGGCACCGTGCTGCTGGAGATCTTTACCCCGCAAGTGGAACGCCTGATCTTTCCCCACTTTTCCCCCGAGCAGCTGGATTTGTGCGTTCACCTCACCCGCATTCTGCTGCCCGGACAGATCTTCTTCTATGCCGGCGGCATCGTGTCGGCGGTGTTGCTCTCGCGGCGGATGTTCCTCTATCCCGCCTTCAGTCCCATCTTTTATAACGTCTTCATCATTGTGGGCGGACTGGTGGGAGCGAGGCGGTTTGGAATCTCCTCCCTGGCGTATGGCGCGCTGGTCGGCGCGATCGTAGGACCGTTCCTGATCAACGTAATCGGGGCCGCGCAGGACGGCCTGCGGTACCGGCTGAACCTCGACTGGCGCAATCAAGAGTTTCGCGAGTGGGTGCGGCTATCGATTCCGCTGATGCTCGGAGTGTCTCTGGTGTCGGCCGACGACTGGATCCTGCGCTACTTCGCCTCCGGTGGCGCCGGCGATATCACGCGGCTGAATTACGCGAAGCGGCTGTTCGCCGTGCCGATCTCGATTCTGGGACAGGCGACGGGACAGGCGTCGATGCCTTTCTTCGCGCGGCTCTTTGGCGAGGGCAAGCGCAAGGAATTTGCCGAGACCGTTAACGGATCGGTGTTCCGAATATCGGCGGCATCGTTTCTGTCTTCCGCCTGGATGATGCCGGCGGCGTTGCCTCTGATCGACCTGGTCTACCGGCGCGGACGTTTCAGTTTTCAGGACTCGCGCGAGACGGCGGCCTACTTCTTCTGGTTCGCATTATCGTTGGCACTGTGGTCGGCGCAGGCCCTCTACTCCCGAGCGTTCTATGCCGCAGGCGATACCCTGACGCCTATGATCGCCAGCACCATCATTGTGGCTGCGTCGCTGCCGATTTATTCAGCAATGTTTCATCGCTTCGATGTCACCGGACTGGCCATCGCCTCCGACATCGGTATTCTGATGCACACGGTCGTGCTGGCCTGGCTGCTGGATCGCAAGAAGCTGGTGCTGCTGGGCGGGATGCAGTGGCTGGAGTTGATGAAGTCACTGGGAACAGCGATTCTTGCGGTCGCTGCCGGCTTTGCGGTGGCACGAACTATTGCGGTGAATGGCAGCCGGAAGGCGGATTTGCTTTCGCTGCTGGTGATCAGCGTGGCCTGGCTGGCTGCGGTAGGGTTGGGATTGTGGCTGACGAAATCAATTTTGCCGCAGGAACTGCGCCGCAAGAAGGCGCCGGCAACACCCAATATCACGGCTCCAGAAGCGGTGGTGGAGAGAACGACTGGAGGCGTAGAACCGTAAAACAGCAGTTGCCAGCGGTCGGTTGCCGGTTAGGTCGCCCGCGTACCCGCATCGTGCTGCCTGATACGCCGTGTACGTTTATCTGACAACTGACAACTGACGACTGACAACTGGCCACTGACAACTGCTTTACTTCACCACTCGCATCCTTGACCAGTCATAAGCGAAGCGGCGACCGCAATCGAGGCAGACCACATAGGGCCCGGAGTCCTGTTGCGAGACGCTCTCCCACTCGGAGTGGCTGGAACTCTTGCCGGTGGGGCGTGCGTTCGAGAACGGCACGGACATGTGGCGATGACGGCAACCTACAGGAAGCAGTTGAAGCAAACGATCCCACATCGCGGTCCCCTAACTCAGGCACTTGGCATTTAGCACTTGGCACTCAACATTCGGTCCGGAATGATCTGGTGGCTGGCTGCCCGCACTCCAGTTCGCTCCTTACCGGTCGAATGCTGAATCCCGCGTGTAAACGCTGAAGGCTGCGTGCTGACGGCCAATCGAAATCACGCCGTCAATTCAGAGACTCGCTCCACAGCGCGAAGGAGTCAAGAAGAGGATTACCTGAAAAGACTCACCGGCATCCAGTTTGGAAACCGGCTCGTGGTAATCCTCTTCCGGGAATCTAAGCTCGGGCTGCGGCGGCCCCGCTGCCGGTCTCGGTGACCGGCGCCGTTGTACTTTCCTTGGCTTCGCCATTGACCTTCTGGCCTGGCTTCCGAATGTCGATGCCGCCCTTGAAGTACGCGCCGTCTTCGATGCTGATGCGCTGGGCGACCACGTCTCCGGTGAGCGAGCCTTCGCCGCGAATATCCACCCGGTCGCTGGCGGTCATGTTGCCGCGAACCTTGCCCAGCACCACGATCTCGCGCGCGGAAATGTTGGCCGACACCACACCATTGCGCCCAACCGTGACGCGATTGCCCGGCAGATTGATGGAGCCTTCCACGCGGCCGTCAATGTAAAGCGACTCCGAGCCGGTGACTTCACCCTTGATGACCAGCGATTTGCCCAGCGTAGCTTGCTCCTGGGTGTTGATGGGAGGGCTAGCCGGACGCGGAGCGCTTACAGGCTCCGGCGCGGGCGGCGCGTAACTGCGCTGAGGCTCGGGGCTGGGGGTCGGGCTCGAGGAAGGAGAATTCGTAGGTTTCCACATAATGGGTCGTTAAATCCTTTCTGAAGTTGTAAGTGCTTCCACCGCAACCACCGGCGGCCGTTGGGACCTCGGTTGGAGAGGCACTTGTTTGGCCAAACCTAACCTCTACAGCTCTCTTCAGAATCTGCTGGTTTGGTGCGGCTCTTTCGGACTCATCGTTGAACGCGCACCCAATGCACGTTCTGTGTGCGATGTAATTATTGCTACCATACAGCGAGTTCTTATATCAGGGAATACCCCTACGTAATTTTTTGTGCCCATCTAGTGAACAAGTAGGGACAGACTACGGAGAACGGACTAGAGGCGATTGGCTCGAGCCGATGGCAGGGGCCACTCCGGATGAGTTAATCAAAAAAATTAAGCTGCAACGAAGGCCAGCGGGTGTATAGTTCCCGGCGCTCGTAAGGAACAAACGATTGACGGAGGGAGACCATGGAGCGCTTTGAGCAGCGTCAGAGCCGAATCGGCTATGGAAATGGAAGGAGAATGGCGGCCGCGCTTTTGGTCGGGATCGCGTTCGTGGTGACTGCTGTCCCCCTAGCAGGTGCACAGACCTTCACTGTGATCCACAATTTTAACGGCACCGATGGCTCACAACCGTTTGCCGGAGTCACGAGGGACACGGCGGGGAATCTGTATGGCACAACCCAGTACGGCGGGATTCTCAGTTGCGATAACGGCGGAGTACCGGGCTGCGGCGTGGCCTACAAGCTGAGGCCGTTAAATTCGGGCTGGTTGTTTTCCGTTCTACACCAGTTTCAAGGCAATGATGGCAACTTTCTCCCCACCGATCCCGGCAATATCACACTCGCTCCAAATGGCGTTCCGTATGGCCCCCAAGTGATGGGTGGGGGCGGGTTTAATGGCTTGATCTACAATCTACAGCCTCCGGTCACGGCGCCCGCCAACGCGAATGCTCCCTGGTCCTACACCGTGGATCACGTCTTCGGCATGGGCAACGATGGCGGCGGTCCAAGCCAGGTCACCTTCGATCCGGCAGGAAACATCTTCGGCACTGCCATAGGTGGGGGCATTGGAAACTCGGGAGTCGTATATGAACTGACTCCCACGAATGGAGGCTGGACCGAAACCATTCTCTATAGCTTCCTGGGCGGCAGCGATGGCAACGAACCTGACGCTGTCAGCCTGGATGAATCCGGGAATATCTTCGGATTAACCCGGGCCGGCGGCGATTCGGCATGCGGAGACAACAATGGATGCGGGACGATCTATGAGCTGACCCGATCCGGCTCGGGTTGGACAAAGACGATTCTTCACGTCTTTGAAGAAGCTACGGATGGCTCTACGCCCGGACCGTTGCTGCGTGACAGCGCCGGCAATCTCTATGGTGTGACTGCCATGGCCACCTCTGGCGGCGGCACAATCTGGGAACTGTCGCCGTCCAATGGCGGTTGGGTCTTCAGCGTTCTATACACCTTGCCCGGCCGGTCAGGGACGTTGTCTCTGGTTTTCCGGCCAGTGATGGATGCCAGCGGCGCTCTCTATGGCGTAAATAACTATATCGGCGCGAACAATGTTGGCAGCGTTTACAAACTGGCGCCCTCCAATGGTGGCTGGACTTATACCGATCTGCATGACTTCGGCAGCTTGCCTAACCAGACGGATGGCTGCTTTCCGCGAGGTCCTGTGGCGCTCGATCCCACCGGCAATATCTATGGCACAACTCAACAATGTGGTGCTGGCGCCGGGGTGATCTACGAGGTCAGTCCCTGAGACATCTGCCGGTTGTCACCTGCCTGGCGGGCCCGTTCCGCTATTAAGCCGTGCTCGCCTGATCGTCTATAAATTGGGAGGTTACGACTGGCAACGCGCGCCGGAAATTGGCAGCATCGCGGGTTCGTGACGTGATGCCGTATTCTGACAGTGACGCATCGAAATCTCATGCTCACTGATCAGGCCATCTTGCGGCACATTGAACGCCAGCCGCACCACTCCGCCGGATACAAGCAGCTGGTCCGCGAGATGAACCTGCGGGGCCGGGAGCGGCAGCAGCTTGCTGAACGACTGCAGGCGCTGGTGAAGAGCGCTCGCCTGATCGAGACTGGACGCGATCGCTACACGCTGGCGGAACATGCCGCTGCGCGCCAGAACCTGGTTGCGGGCCGTCTGACCATGCATCGCGACGGCTACGGCTTCGTGATCCCCAATGCCGACCAGCGCCGGACCGTCGCCGGCGATATCTACATTCATCCCCAGGCAATCGGTTCGGCCATGCACGGCGACCAGGTGTTGGTGGAGCTGGGGCGCAAACGCGACGACGGCCGGGCCGAAGGACGCATTCTGCGCGTGCTCACGCGCGGCAATCCGACCGTGGTGGGAACGTTTCATCGCGGATCGCGGCAGAACTACGTCACCCCCATCGACGAGAAAGTCACCAAAGACATCGTCATTCCGGGAGGAATAGAGTGGCCGGGCGGAGAACCTGCGTCGACCAGTACCAAGCGGGCGTCTCATTCATCGGCGGGTGCCCCACTCAAGCTGCGGGTGCCCCATTCATCTGCGGGTGCCCCACTCAAGCCGCTTTTGCTTGAGTGGGAGAGTGGTCAACGAAAAGCGGGGCACAAGCAGCCGGATCGCGATCGCGTGCTGGGCATCGAAGCGCGACAGTATGAGTGGGGCGATCTGGAAGGCGTGGTCGTGGAAGTGGAAATCACCGAGTGGCCATCGCCGACCGGGAATCCACGCGGGCGAGTCATCGAGATTCTCGGCTATGAAGACGACTTTGGCGTGGATGTCGAGATCATCATTCGCAAATTTCACCTGCCCCATCGCTTTCCGGTCGAAGTCTTGCAGGAGGCGCAGCAGTTCGATCCAGTGATTCCGTCGAGTGAGTTACGCCACCGTCGCGATTACCGCTCGCTTCCCATCGTCACCATCGACGGCGAAACCGCGCGTGATTTCGACGATGCGGTCACCGTGCGCCGCGTGTCCAATGGCAACTTCGAGTTGCAGGTACACATTGCGGATGTGGCGCATTATGTCCGCGAAAGTTCGGCCATTGATTTGGAAGCGCGCCTGCGCGGAACATCGGTCTATTTTCCTGACCGCGCCGTGCCCATGCTGCCGATCGAGCTTTCCACCGATCTGTGCAGCCTGCGTCCGCAAGTCGATCGCATGGTGTTGTCATGCGTGATGGAAATCGATCAGCAAGGCGAGATTGTCGGCTACACGCTGAATGAGGGTGTCATTCGTTCTGCGGAGCGCATGACCTATACCAACGTGAACCTCATCCTCGAGGGCGATCCGGCTCAGCGGCAGCACTATCACCGGCTGGTCGACGTTTTCGAGTTGATGCGTGAGTTGGCGATGATCCTGAATCGCAAGCGAGTGCGGCGCGGGTCAATCGATTTCGATTTGCCCGAGCCGGTAATCGAGTTCGACGAGCACGGCCTGATGAAGAGCATCACCCGCTCGGAGCGCAACATCGCCAACCGCATCATCGAGGAGTTCATGCTATCGGCCAACGAGTGCGTGGCCAGCTATCTGGAAAACAAGCACGTCGGCTCGCTGTATCGCATCCACGAAAAGCCCGATCCCAAGCGCGTCTACGACTTCGAGACTATCGCCGCGAAGTTTGGCTATTCGCTGGGAGTTGGCCCGCTGCCGGTGAAGCGTGTGCAGTTCAAAGCCGAGCGGCGCGATCGTTATGGCAGCGGCCGCCAGGCGAAGACCGTCGAGTTGCCCGAGGAAGTACACATCACGCCGCGCATGTATCAGAAGCTGACGCAGAAGATTGCCGGCAAGCCGGAGGAGCGCATCCTGTCTTACCTGATGCTGCGTTCGCTGAAGCAGGCGCGCTATTCGGAGAAGAACGAGGGCCACTTTGCGCTGGCCGCTCCTGCGTATACGCATTTCACTTCGCCTATTCGGCGCTATCCCGACCTGATCGTGCATCGCATTCTGAAAGACGTATTGCGCGATTCGGCCGAGCAGGAAGAGCACGGGGTGCCCATAGGCCTGGGAGGAGTCGCGAACAGCGAGTCACCGTCGCCGTGGTCGAAGCGGACACTCCAAGCAAAGGAAGGTTCGGCGGGTCATTTAGCGAAAAACCCCACCCAAGCAAAAGAGGCTTGGATGGGGCACCCTCAAGATCCATCACCCAAAGATCGGGGTGCCCCACTCAAGCCGGCTTTGCTTGAGTGGGAGTCTTCGAAACGACACCGTCGTGATGATCACGACCGCTCCGTCCCACTGGGCGGTCCGCTTCCCGAGGACGAACTACACGAGATTGCCGAAGAGTCCAGCCAATCCGAACGCCGCGCCGACGAAGCTGAGCGCGAGCTGATGGAATGGAAGAAGATGAAATTCATGGAGCAGCACATCGGCGACGAGTTCGATGGACTGATCGTGAGCGTCACCAAGTTCGGCATGTTTGTCGAGCTGAACGACATGTTCATTGAAGGCCTGGTGCCGCTGGGCTCGCTCCCCGACGACCACTATCTGTATCACGAGAACACCCGGCAGATCATCGGGCAACGTACGCGGAAGACGTACTCGATGGGCGATCCCATCCGCGTCCTGGTGGACCGCATCGACAGGATGCAGAAGCGAATACAGTTTGCAGTGGTCGAGGAGAAGCCAGTGTCAAAGCGGAAGAAAAAGAAGTGATTCACCACCCTTCGGCTGCGCTCAGGGCAGGCTGAGGCACGGAGGACACAGAGAAGTAATGAAATAACGCATCTTGCCCGAATAATGGCAGTTTGTCTTGAGCGATGATGGTGGAACCGGCAAATGCAGCAGTCCCGCGAAGCGGGACGAAAGAGCATAGCCCAGCGCTTCAGCGCTGGGTGGGCTTAGAAAAAAGTATGAGTCCCCCGGGGACGGCAGTCCTTCGGAAGGACAATAAATAAATCTTCGGCAGTGCGCCGTGCTACAAGTATCAGATCGCGGAATGTTATGTCCCACCGTCTACTCGGCTTCGGTTGCATGGTATTGGTCGTCGGCGCAATCTGCGCCGTTGTGGTGTTCCTTTCGACACCCTTGAGATGGTTAGTGCTTATTCCTCTTGTGATTCTTCTGATAATCCTGGCTTCTCCGTTTCTCCCTCTCTTAAGGCGCAACATCACACCGCAGCAATTCGCGGACGAGTTGGAGCAGCACCTGCTCGGTACAAATGGAGGATGGGATTGGGACAACACCACTTCCAGAGCCATCAGGGATCAACGACTTGATAATTTGCGAGCTAAGCTTCCCAAATTCGACTTATTGATTCGTGAAGAACCGCGTAAGGAGTTTGAGAACATCATAGCTGCACTGCGGAGGGGCGAAATTCCTGACGTCAAACCAGATTGACTGCACTGGCTGGATATCCGGTTAGAATGAACTCAACCATGCGAGTCGCTGCCGCTTTCGTTCTGTTGCTGTCCGGGTTTGCCGTGGGACAAACTATGCCTCCTGCGTCATCCGGCACACCAGCAACTGCCACGCAAACATCTTCCGTGCCTGCCAACTGGCCCACGGCGCAATTCGCTTCGGCCAAAGATCCTAGCGTCCAAAAGGCGTGCCAGGTTCTAACCGACATGATCCGCGGGCTGGGCGGCGATGCCTATCTCAATGTCCAGGACATGAAGAGCGAGGGCCGCACTTACGGTTTCTATCACGGCAAGCCGAACAGCATGAGCATCGAGTTCTGGCGCTTCTGGGAGTGGCCCGACAAGGAGCGCGTCGAGCTGACCAAGCAACGCGACATCGTCGAACTGTATATCGGCGACAAGGCCTACGAGATCACTTACAAAGGGACGGCGACCCAGGAACCGAAGGACGTGGAAGATTACCTGCGCCACCGTGACCACTCGCTCGAATGGGTCATTCGGAAATGGCTGCCCACCCCGGGCACCATGATTCTCTACGATGGCACGGCCATGGTCGAGCAGAACCTAGCCGACCAGGTCAGCGTCTTAAACGCCAACAACGACAGCGTAACCATCTCCGTCGACCCGCGTACGCATCTGCCGGTGAAGACCAGCTACAGTTGGCGCGACCCCGTCGACCGGCAGATGGACGACGAGTCGGTGGTGTATGCGAATTACAAGCTCATACAGGGTGTACAAACGCCTTACAGCACAGTGCGCAATCGCAATGGCGAGATGACTAACCAGAGATTCATCACTGCAGCCAGCTACAACACTGGCTTGGCACCCACGCTGTTCGAAACCAAGGGCATTACCTATAAGCCAGGGATACCAACCCCTAAGTAATTTCATCCTGCCAGTTCGGAAAAGTGCAATCCTCCGCCCGGTCGGTGCGCAGAACAGGCCGTGGCTTGGGCGAAATTTCCTGATCATTACAATCTGCCCGCAGGTATGGCGCGGAGGTCAGTCCCAAAGAATTTCTTTGTGCTGCAAGTGAGCTAAAATATGTACTCACTGGCTGGCGTTGCTCCGGGCGGTTCGGGCGCTGGCCCCTTCATATCTGTAACCGGCGGACACAACGAAAACGTCTGCGTAAAGTCCTAGAAACCATCAGGAAATGAACGAGAATTTATTTGGGGATAGGTCACGGGAGCCTCAGCAGGCTATGGCGTCAGGAATCAAATACTTCCAGTTCGGTGAGTTCCGGCTTTATCCCACGGAGAACCTGCTCTTGCGAGAGGAGACGGCCATCCCTCTTGCACCTAAGGCCTTCGACATCCTGCTGTACCTGGTGCAAAACAGCGGGCGGCTGGTCAAGCGTGAAACTCTGATGGAAGCAATCTGGCCCGACAGCTTTGTCGAAGAAACCAATCTCACGGTAAATATTTCGTTACTGCGGAAGACGCTGGACACCATGCCCGATGGCCGGCCTTATATCGAAACGGTGCCCCGCAAGGGCTATCGCTTCAACGCGGCCGTAACCGAGTGCGAAGAAGATGGCGAGTCCAAATATCGGAAAAGTAATGAAAGTGTAATGCCGCAGCGGGCCAGCGAGACGGGGGCTGCGGTTGTCCTGACACCGGTGGCAGAAGTTCAGACCTCGCCTTCACCCGCGGTTAGTCCAATGCCAATTCCGGCAACGACGCCCCCGGCGGCATCGGCCTGGAAAACCTCGGCCACCAGAGTTCTGTCCATCACGGTGGTCATCGTCGTGATCGCGGTCAGCTTGTTCTACTTCTGGTCGCATTCCAAAGCACATTCGGCAACGGTTAGTGCTTCGGAACGTTCGATCGCAATTCTGCCGTTCCGCCCCCTGAATACCGCTCCCGAGGATGAATATCTGGGCTTGGGCATGACCGACGCTTTGATCACCCGACTCAGCAATCTGCACAAGATCATCGTGCGGCCAGTGGGAGCTGTGCGTAGGTATGCGACGGCGGACGATCCGGTGGGGGCGGGAAGGCAGCTGGCGGTGCAGTCCGTGCTCGAGGGCACTGTACAGCGCTCGGGAAACGGGACCCGGGTTACGGTAAGACTGTGGCGTGTGCCGGATGGAGAACTTTTGTGGGGCGACACCTTCGAAGAGAAGTCGAGCGACATGTTCTCAACGGAGGACTCGATCTCACAGAAAGTGGCGAACGCGCTCACCATCAACCTGACCGGCGAGGAGCAGAAGCAATTCCTGCGCCCCTTCACCGACAACAGCCAAGCCTATCAGCTGTACATGAAGGGTCGATTCTTCTCCAACAAGCGAACCGTGGAGGGGGTAAAGAAGAGCATCGAGCTCTTCCAGCAGGCGATTCAGGCCGATCCTAAATTTGCCGTGGCTTACACCGGACTGGCGGATTCGTACACCCTTGCGGGCTCGTACGGGTACAGTATTCTGCCTCCCAAGGAAGCCATGCCCCAGGCTGAAGCGGCGGCAGCCAAGGCGCTCTCCATCGACGACAGTCTGGCTGAGGCACACGCCTCGCTGGGTTATATCAAGTTCACCTACGATTGGGATTGGGCCGGAGCCGAACGTGAGTTCAAACGCTCGATTGGCCTCAATCCTCTTTATGACGCCGCCCATCACTGGTACTCGCATGAACTGATTGCTTTGGGGCGTTCGCAGGAAGGCATCGCTGAGGGCAAAAAGGCCTTGGAGTTGTCTCCCTCGGACACGGTGATGAACGAACACATGGGCTGGACTTACCTGATGGTTCGCGACTACGACCACGCAATTCAAAGCGCGCGCAAGGCCATCGAGTTGGATCCCGACTTTCTGCTGGCGCATCGCGTGCTGGGACTTGCCTATCAATATAAGGGGCAGCATGACGAGGCGATCTTGGAATTCCAGCGCGGGGTGGAATTGTCGCATGGCGATCCGGTCGCCAAAGCGTTTCTGGCGCGGTCGTACGCAGCTTCAGGCAAGGTCGATCAAGCTACCCGGATTTTGAATGAACTTCTGCAACTCTCCAGCAAACAGTATGTTCCGCCGGCGGAGATTGCCGACACGTTTGCCGCGCTCGGCCGCAAAGACGAAGCCTTCCAGTGGCTAAACAAAGCCTACGACGAGCGCGCAGCGGCGCTGGTCTATCTGAAGGTTGCGCAGGTATACGATCCCCTGCGCTCCGACCCTCGCTTCGAAGAGCTGCTGAAGCTTCTGCACCTGACGTAGCTTGGCGGCCGCTGCAACCTCCACCCTCGGAGGATCGATGACGGGCAATGTCCTCGGTGATTCAACCTACCCTCATTTCCGCGAGGTTACGTGCTCGAATTCGAGCTGGAGTGGCGCCGGAGTGACCTGAACCACTCCAGAATACGGGCTATCGAAAGAGTCGATAAGGAAGAGGCTAAAAGCCAGAACTCCCGCCAGGGCCGCCGTCATCGCCGCCTGCGACCAGACGCTTTCGTGGCCAAAGAACCAGGTGAACACGATCAGCATCACCCCGCCGATAAAAAGCAGGTACCACAATGTCTGGGGCACGGTTCCGCGGTTGGTAAAGAGCCGAATTCTGCGGGAGTTGCAAAGTTGATTGAGTTGCCGAATCGACTCCGCGTAATAGGTTTGCATCCGGGGATTGTCGGGTTCGACGGCACTGTAAGCATCCCAAAGTTTCTGAACTGCGTCCCAGGTGCGGGGACTGTCGCGACCCGCGGCCATGGCGGGGAACTCATCCTGCACCACGGCATCCAGGTATCCGAGCAGCGCATTGCGGATGTTCGTGCGCTGCGGGTCAGGCATGATCATGGACATGCGCGAGAGATTGCCAACCTCGTTGGCTTCATGTTCGAGATTGGTGCCGGCATCCTGGAATTGGCCCCACACCACGAAGATAGCAAAGGCAATCAGCACCGCGTAGAGGGTACCAATCATCAGGAAGAAGAAGCTGGCCACCTCGTGTTGCCGCTTCAGCCACTCGATGTTTAGGTGACGCCGGACCAGAAACAATCCCAGCGTAGAAAAGATCATGCAGCCAGCGATAAAGATCACACCGTTTAGCGGCGTATCCATCCCCATGTTCTCCTCACAACAAAACCGAAGATGTTTGATTTTGAGGGCAGCAGGGCAATTGGGAAAGAGAAAACTTGCGCGGTGGCCGTCACGAGGATGATTCCGGCGCGCAGGGAGAAACAGGGGCGACGCGATAATCGCCCCTGTTAATGCAATGCTGGCCAGCAGCGGGAGGAAAAGTTGGCGCCCGCCCGCCTAACCTACTTCCGCGGGCCGACCAGTTCCGGTTCTTCTTCCCGCTCATCGATTACGACGTGCAGGTGGTCGCCATTGAAAAGTTCCTCGACTTCCAGGGTCTCGTAGGCGTGTTCGCCATGAATCGACTCATCCAGTCCGATCTCTTCATTCATCATTTCAACTTTCACTGGAGTGAACAGGTCGATGATTTTCAACATGCCATAGGTGAAGCCGAAGGCCCATACCGACGAGAACAGCACCGCAACCAGCTGTTTGAAGAAGAAGCTGGGGTTGCCATAGAGCAAGCCGTTGGCCCCCGCGGGATTGAAGGCACTGTTAGCAAACAGTCCCAGCATCAGAATGCCAAGAAAGCCGCCGACTCCGTGCACGCCCCAGACGTCAAGCGCGTCGTCCCAGTGCAGTTTGTTCTTCATTTCAACAGCGAAGTAGCAAACCACTCCCGAGACCACGCCGATGATGACTGCCGTTGTGGGTGAAACATAGCCTGCGGCGGGGGTCACGGTCGCCAGTCCGGCAACTGCTCCCGTCAGTAGTCCGAGAAACTTGGGCTTGCGCTCACGGAACCATGCCACCGCGAGCCAGGCTACGGCCGCAAATGAAGCCGCGATGTCGGTGTTCAGGAAAGCAGTACCGGTGACCGAATCCACGCGCATTTCACTGCCTGCGTTGAATCCGTACCATCCGAACCAAAGCAGTCCAGTGCCTAGCGCAACTAGGGGAATGCTGTGCGGTCCGCGGTCCAGCACCCGCCGCTTGCCCACGTAAAGGACGGAAGCCAGCGCAGCCAGTCCGGCAATGTTGTGAACTACGATGCCGCCGGCAAAATCTTCCACGCCCCAGCGCTGCAGGATGCCTCCGCCCCAAACCATGTGTACGAAGGGGAAGTAGACCAAAGTGAGCCATCCGGTAAGGAACAGGCAATAGGCTTTGAAGGTCACGCGATTGGTGAAGGCGCCAGAGATGAGCGCTGGAGTGATGATGGCAAACATCATCTGATAGGCGATGAACACCATCGCCGGTATGGTGTTATTTGGCCCGGATGGCGTGGTCAGGTTGACGCCATGCAGGCAGGCTTTGTCGAGATTGCCAATGATGCCGTGCCAGTCGCCACTGAAGCAAAGCGAATAGCCGTACAGGTACCAGATCACCGTCGTCCAACCCATGGAGACGAAGCTCTGGATCATGATGGCAAGCACGTTCTTGCGGCCGACCAGTCCGCCGTAGAAGAACGCCAGACCGGGCGTCATTAACATGACCAGGCTGGTACATAGAATCATGAAGCCGGTATTACCGGTGTCGAGGTGAAGCATGGAATCCTCCGGGAGAAAACATACGGTAGAGAATTGACGGCCCGCTATATGGTAGGCGGGAAGGGCCGGGCCTTGGAGCGTAGCGGGGACAGCAGGTCAGATCTCGAAGCGTTATAGGAACCCGCGACTCCATGATCGGGGGTGAGAGCATGAAGGGAGTACAGGTCGTGCGTAAAGGCTGGGAGATCGTACCTTACCCCGCACCAACGTCCGCTAAAGCAGGCGTCTGACTGCCGCGACCTTAGACTGCTCCCAAGGGGCACAAACTGTCTGTGCAGCTTGTCACTTTGCGTAGTGACGACCATCGCATAGTATGATCTTGAACCGCACGGATTGGGGAACAATTACAGGTTTGGGAAGAGCAAGTCCCGCAAATCCGGCTATTCGTTAAGAGCACGCTTCTGATAAACCTCTGCTCAAAGGAGTTCTATGGCTCTCAGCTTCGCCACCGACATTCGCCCGTTGTTTCGCGATACTCCAGACGTGGATGCGATGAAGAGTTTCGGCCTCGACCTGTCATCGTATAGTGATGTGAAAGCCCAGGCCGAGGGGATTCTCTCGCGGCTGGAGGACGGCAGCATGCCTTGCGACGAACCCTGGCCCGCGGAACAGATTGCCAGGTTCAAGCAGTGGATGGATGAGGGCATGGCGGCGTAAGAGCGACTGCTGTAGTCGTTGTCCCTTGACAACGTTCGCTGCACTCACTGCGCTCGAGATGACACAGCCGTGCTGGGAATCAGTTACTGCCCAGATTTGTCATCCCGCCCGGAGCGAAGCGAAGCGGAAGGATCTGCGGTTCGCCTTTCGCGCCAGGTACGTCTCCCTACTTTTTCGCCTGCGGCGCAACCTTGTCCGCAGTCACGAAGATGGGCTCGATGTCCACCGGAATGTCGCCGAGCTTATCCAGCGCCTGCTTGAATTCCGGACGCAGCACGCCCAGCGTGTCGAGCATTTTTTTCGCGCCCGCGTAGTCGCCTTCTGCTTCCACCGTCAGCAGATCATGCGTGAGGTCGCGGACGGCGTCTTTAATCTTCCCGTAGTCGACGGCGAAGGTTCCGTCCGGGCGCGCCACGAAGCCGCCCTTATCGATGAGGTAGTTCACCTGCATCGCCATGCCTTTGCCATGCGCCTCGCCCAATCCGAAACGCAAGGTACGGAATGACGACGCCAGATACGTCGTGTAGAGCCGCTTGTCGGAATTCGGGTCCGGCTTCAACACGCTTTCCAGCCCCATCGCCTGCGCGTGATCGATCATGTATTGCAGTGCGAACAGTCCTGTGGCGTCGGCCTTGGCTTCCTCGATGGCGCTGTAAAGCTCTTTCAACTGCTCACGTGGCGTGGTCGGCTTGCCGTTCACGGTGATCTGATGCGGCCCCAGTCCGTGGCATAGCTCGTGGGTCAGGATGTGGGTGAAGAATGCATCGAAGTTTACGTCTGCTTGTTCGTCAGCGGCAAGCACGCGCTGGGAAATCGGGATCAGGATCTGCTGAAATTTAGCCTGCTGCACGTTCTTCAGCATCACGCGCTTGCTGCCCTTCTCGGCGACGACACGCTCGTCGTTGGGTAAGTTGTAAGCTGCGGTCTGGACGCCATGATTGCCATCGCCCGCGTCCATCACTTCATTCACCACGCGAATGGGCGCCTGGGCACCGATCTTGGGATTGCGATACTTGGGATCGAGCGGCAGATTGTTCTCGATCTCCTGCAGATCTTTGGCGAACGCACCCAGCTTGGCACTCTCCTGTTCATCGCGAACGTTGACGTAGGCTTCGTACGACGCCTTGTAGCCGAAGATTTCGTCGTTGTAGGTCTCATACGGGCCGATGGTGATGTCGAGCGGCGCGTCCAGATCCATCCAGGCAACGTCGCTCTCGTAGTAGTCGTTGGAGAGGAAGGCCGCGGCGCGGGTGGTCAGGAAGTGCTTTAGTGACGCATTGTCGGTGAGCGCGGCAGCTTCGTTCAGCAGCTTGGCAGCGCGGGTCAGGTCTTCTTTATAGGCCTCGCTGTAAGGAATGATCTTGAAGCCGTTCTTGCCGTCGGAGCGGATAATGGTGAAGAATCCGGTCGCCTGCTTCTGCTGGTCCTCAGGCAGCGTCTTCAGCCAGGTTTCGAACTGCTCTTTGGTCATCGATTCGGGATAGAAATTTGCTCCCGGCAGTTTGTGCTCGGGAACGCCAGGGATGAACGCGGTGTTACCGTCGAGCTCGGACCACGGGCCTTTGTTGATCCAGAAGTAGTGCAGGCGAGCTTTGCCCAGTGGAGAGGATTCTTTTTGCAGTTTGGCATAGAGCGCGTGATCGCCGCTCCAATATTGCGTCATAAAGATATCGTCGATAAGGCGCGCGGCTTCGATCAGCTTGACCAAGGCCCGGTGGTCGCCCACAGAAAGATTGCCGATATCGACGTCGAACTCGGTGGGAGCGAATCGTGCGGTCATCTTTTGCAGCTGGGCGAGGTCGGGAACTTTGGTGGCAAGCTCCTGGCCGACCAGCGACACCGCGGAACCTATGACAACAAAGAGTGCGAGCAAGACAAGATGCTTCATACGATGGGACTCCTGGGCCACGATCAAAGCGCACCGGCCAAACGGCCTATGATAGCGCACAGGACTACCAGAAGGCAGTGGCGTTCACGTATCAATTGATCCGCGAGCTATGTGATCGCCTGGCGCTGTTCGGCGCGGTAAATCAGCTCATTCGAGGGCAACGTGGGATCAAGCACCCGGCGCGCCTGTTCCACTCCGCTGACCGGTAAGATTGCGGGATCGAGCAATCCAATCTGCACCAGCAGGGACGCCTGGTCCCAATAGATGCGCTCGTAAGCTATCTTGCCGTTGGCGATTCCCACCACCACGACATGCGGCAGCTCAACCTTCTTGCCCGTGGGCTTAACGCCGGGAAGCATCGCCGGCATCTCGATGTCGTGGGTGAAGCTCACGATAATCTCGTCGATCAGGCGATCATTCGCGATGGTGCGGGATATGCGGGTAACCTGGGTGTCGGCCGGCCAGTGCTTGAGGAAGTACTTGGCATAGAAGCCGCGAACGGCGTCGTAACCATAGCCTCCCGTCAGCACCGGCACATGCGTTAATACCGGAGCGTCGGTCATGGTGGCCATGGTTGCGTCCAGATCGGGAGCGGTAAACTCGGCGGCCATATGGGCGTCAAACAGCGCGCCGGCGTCGAAGTCGGGATTCCCTGGCGGAGAATTCATGGGACCTCCTGATGGGCTGGTATAACAAAAAGACGTCGAGTACAGCCGACCAACGACGCGACGCAGAGCGTGATCACGGCTGCGTAAAACCGGCAGCCGAACTAGGTTGCGCGATAAAGTTAATCTCCAGTCAACGCTTTGTATTGCGCCGCGGTCAGCGGAACCACCGACAGCCGGCCTTGCCGCACCAGGGGCGAATCGGCGAACAATTTATTGGTCTTGATCTGGGACAGGGACATTGGTTTGAAAAGCGGCTTTCCGACCTTAATCTTCACCAGCGGCGTTTTGGGATCGGTAGCATCGACGGAAACCACCGACGCCGTGCCGACGGCGCTCTTCTCGTCGCCGGTGTGGTAGAAGATCAGCCGGTCCCCAGGCTTCATCTCGCGCAAATGCTTCACCGCGGTAGGGTTGGTGACTCCGTCCCAGATGGTGACACTATCCCGTTGCAAGTCGGCGAAAGAGTACACCGACGGTTCGGTCTTGAGCAGGTAATTTTCCGACATGTGGTCTCCTGATTTTCTGCTCCCACATTTTACTCAATGATGTGCAAGTCTTTCCCGTTCCTGCCGTATCGACGAGGACTGCTCTGCCAACCTCCAAATGAAAAGATTGTAATGATCGAATCGGCTTGCGGCACGCCAGCGTTTCGGGCGCATCCAAAATTGGAAAGGACAATCTTATGGATAAGCTTCCCAGCTCCGGCCAGACCGATCCTGAATTCCAGCAGACTCGACTTCCAGAGCAGATGATCCGAGAACGGGCTTATGAAATCTATCGTCAACGAGGAGCAAAGGGCGGAAATGCCGAGGGCGATTGGCTGACCGCCGAAGCTGAGCTGAAAGAAATAAAACAGCATGCCTTGACCGCTGCCTCACGGTTCTTTTGAGGAAGTAGGTAAGGCTGAAGGCTCCTGATGCCGAACTCTCTCGCGCTTGGGCGCTCGGTGGAAATCATTGGGACGACGAAGGCGTCGGGGTGTGTCAGCTTATCCACGCGTTCACTTGCCAGGCATTGTCGGCAGCTAGGCTGACTTCCGCGATCCAGCGACGAAAAGAATAACTCCGGCACCGCAAAGTATGACACCCACCGCTGGAGGCAACTTCTGGTCATGGTGTGTGGTCACGCTGATCGAAGTGTCGCCTACCTTGGCGCCACGAGTTTTGCTGGTGGGCACGGGTACAAAAAATGAAATCACTCCAATAACCAGCAGAATAATTCCAATCACACCTAATGTCCGCATGACTCTCCTTACGATTATTACAACCTATTGGCAGCAATGTTTCCACGAGCGTAAACCTAGGCTGCGAAGGCTGTTATCCGAGATATGTTGATAACTACCGAAGTGTGATGCGCCTTAGTCCCTCACGAAGAATGAAATAAGCAGAAGAAAGAAAAAATATTGATACAAACCTGCAGATAGGCCGGGCATCTACTTTGTGGAGTCAAAGATTAATTCAACTATTGGCAATTGGAGACTTAGACTTAATGGAACTGTCCAATCGCAAGATTTTCTGTCAATGCCTCGGCGTGCTGTTGTTCCTGTTGGTTATGGTTCCAGTCTGGGCACAAGATACCTCAGGGGCGTCCCAGGCAGCCGGGGACAATTCTAAAGTCAATCAGCAGGATCGGCAGAGTTCGGCGCCCACTGCCGACCAGCAGAAGAACGATTCTGCCGATCTCCAGCTAAGTCGGGAGATACGGCAATCCTTGATCAAGGACAAGTCGCTTTCGACCTATGCGCACAACCTTAAGGTCATTTCGCAGAACGGTAAAGTGACTTTAAAAGGCCCGGTTCGCTCCGAGGACGAGCGGGACGCGGTCCTGGCCAAAGCTACTCAGGTTGCAGGGGAAGCCAACGTCAACGACGAGATGACCGTCGTTCCTAAACACTAACAAGAAAAGGGAATTTCAAAATGGCAGGTAAGAACACAGCAGCATTCGGTATTTACCGCAATCGGCTTGAACTGGAGCGCGGAGTTGATGAACTAAGGGCAGCCGACTTCCGCAACGAGGATATATCGGTCCTGTTCCCCGACAACGAAGGGTCAAAGGAATTCGCCCACGAGAAAAACACCAAGGCGCCGGAGGGGGCGACTGCCGGCGCGACCACGGGAGCCCTGGTTGGCGGAGGCTTGGGCTGGTTGGTAGGAATCGGAGCGCTCGCAATTCCCGGGGTCGGTCCATTTATTGCCGCCGGTCCCATCGTGGCCGCGCTGGCCGGAGCAGGCGCCGGGGGCGCAGTCGGAGGCTTGACCGGGGCTTTGATCGGCGCGGGCATTCCGGAATACGAGGCCAAACGCTACGAAGGCCGAATCAAGGACGGCGGGATTCTATTGTCCGTGCATTGCGACAGTTCGGATTGGACGAAGAAGGCCAAAGAGATTCTGGGCCGTACGGGAGCTCAGGATGTAGCTTCGACAGGCGAGGCGCATGCTGACTTTGAGAAATCGGACAGGCCGATTCCGTACACCAGCGAGCGGCTATAAGGCCGCCAAATTGCGGCCGTGGTGCGCTTTCCGTCGTACCGCGCACAACTTAACCGCTTGCGGGGTTCCACGGATCTCGCCGGCCTAACGACCCCAAGGAGCCAAGAATGTCAGATCAGCAAAACAAGCAGCAGGGAAATGAGGGGCAGTCCGGACAGCAGCAGAAGCCGGGTCAGGGACAGCAGCAGCATCAGCAGGGACAGGGCCAGAAATCCGGGCAGCACGACATAGACAGCCAGTCCAAGAAGCCTCAGTCCGATTATGAGAAGCAGGATCAGGGGCAACGCAAGCAAGGCTAATCTGCTCTGACAGCCATCACCAGACGGAAGTCAGGACGGCCATGATACAGCCGTCCTGATTAGCCCCGTGTCGATCAACAAGTGCGGTTTTCCAGCCGTACTGAAAAGCTAAGAGCGGGATCGCAGAATTTCAGCTACGGCGTTATTTCCCAGATGACGCCATAGCCACTGGCGCCACCCATGGACGCTGTTCCATACAGATTGCCGCTCGCATCAATCAGCACACTACCGTAGGGGATCGATCCTCCACTACCGCTGGCGAAGTCATATAGATCCGTTTCCGTCCAACCGCCGTTGGAACGTGTCAGCTTGAAAACTGAGCCTAGGCCGTGAGCACCGTCCTTGGCTGTCGTACCATATAGGTTCCCCGCCGGGTCCATGGTCAAGCTGTCATAAGCTCCCGGCAGGTAGGCAGACCCGGTAAAGCTATAAAGCAGGCTGAAGGCCCAGTTGTCGTCGGCTGTCAGTTCATAGGCCGTGCCCCCATTTCCCGACCCACCGCTACTGGTGGCTCCATACAGATTGCCTGCACTGTCAAAGACGATGCCGCCAAACGGCTTCCCTCCGTCGGTCGAACTCTGAAACGCGTATAGAGTATTTTCCGTCCAGCCCGATCCCGACGGGGTTAACTGGAAGACGGTGCCATAGCCATGCGCACCACCAGCAAAAGTCGTGCCGTAGAGATTGCCGGAGGCATCGAAAACTACGCTGCTGTATGGATTTTCGCCATCGCTGGCGCCGGAGAAAGTATGAATCGCACTCTCCGTCCAGCCACCATCGGATGACGTCAGCTGGTAGACAACTCCCTGAGCGTTGTTGCCGCCGAAGTACGTTGTGCCGTAAATGTGGCCGGCCTGGTCGAATGTGAGGTCACCATTTCCCGGGTTGGCTCCGTCACCGGACCCCGCGAAGCTGTAAATCACGGTCTCCGTCCAGGGGCAGAGTACGGTTTTGCAAAGTGTCGCCGGCGGTCTCAAGTTGAAGACCGCGCCGCATCCCTCTCCACAGTTGCGGCCTCCGAATTCGGTGGTTCCGTAAAGAGTACCGTTGGGACCAAAGACCACTCGCGCGATGGGATCAGCACCATCTGCCCGCCCGGTGAAGTTATAGAGCGGGCTGAAGACCCATCCCGTGCCGTGGCCCGCCAGCTTATATACCGTGCCACGGTTCGAACTTCCTCCTTCATACGCTGTGCCATAAAGATTTCCCGCGCGATCCATGGTTAAGCCCGCTTCGGGATATGCCCCATCTTGTCCGCTCGTGAAATTATAGATAACTGTATAAGTCTGGGCCCGGGCTGGCCGGCTCAAAATCAGCGCTGGCGCGAGCAAAATCGCTAGGGCTAAGATCGTCTTGGTCAGATAGGGAAGACTGCAAAAGAATAGGCTGCAAGGTTGCTGGTTGCGGTTCATGACACTTACCTCCTCTGTCATGGGATCAAGGGCGCCAACTCTTGCACCAGGTGTGGCTCTGCGAGTAATCGGCCACAGGATCAACGACTCGCAAGCAGGACATTGAGCTGGCGCTCGGCTTTAAGACCATGTGCAGCAGGAACTCCCTGCGCTTATCCTTTCGGTGGGTCCGAAGAGGGCGCGGTATTCTGCGGCTGCTGCGCCTGCGTGATCAGGTGCTCGATCATTTCTTTCTGGGGGAAGTCGGGATTCAACTTCAGAAGCGTCTCCCAAGAGGCAATCGCGCCCTTGACGTCATTCTTGCCTTGCCACTTGATAATTCCGATGTTCATCAGGGTTCCGGGAAATTTCGGATCGTAGGTTAGCGACTTTGTCAGCTGGTCGAGAGCGCCGTCCACGTCGCCGCTGTAGTACATACACGAGGCCATATCGTCACGGATGGCCACGTTCTTTGGATCGATATCCAGAGCTTTCTGAAAGTAGGTAATCGCGTCTTTGAACTGGTGGGCCGCTTTGTAAGTGAGCGCGGTCTTGTTGAGCAGAGCAGCATTCTTGGGATCGGTCTTCAGCGTGGTCAACAGCGGCGCCGCTTGCTTGTCGGCCATCCTCTTCATATCTTCCAAGGTTGGCATCGGCTGCTGGCCCATGCCGGCGTGCGGGTCTCCGGTTGACTGCCCGGCAACTGCCGCCGTCACAGTAGCTGAAGGCGTGGGCGCGGCCGAGCCGCGCAGGAGGTATCCGATCGCCAATCCGATCACCAGACAAACCACGGCCATGGCATAGGTTTGGCCCGGCTTCCAGATGGTTTCCGAAGAGCTGGGCTGGTCGGCTTCGTTGTCCATGTCTTATCTACTCCTTCAGATCATTCCGGAATCGCTTTCGGGGTTCCGCACAGAAGAACTGAATGATTAAGTGCATCCTGAATGCCAAATTCGCTGGCTGAAAAATTGCTGGTTCCTCATGTGTTTTCAGCAGCTTAGCCCCTACCAAGATCTGCCAAGAGAACGCGGCGACGGCGAAATTGCCCGCAGCTGGCGCGTGATTTGGCGCGCTTGGGTTGGCGCTTTACCTGCTGACTGGCTGGCGGATAGCTTCCCGCACGGAAAGCTGTCTACCGACCCGATGCCACCCGTCCTGATTCAGGGAGCACTTGAATACGGATTGAACTCAACCACAAATATCTCGTCGAAACTTCCCAGCACCCGGGGAGTGTAGGTGCTCTGCGAGTTGTAGGCCAGGAGATCAACGATTGGCAGAGACGGCCAGGGGGCCAATACCAGGAAACGGGTATGCTTTGGGGCAGCCTTGCGCAGAAACTGCTGGGCTTGGCGCTCGGCCTCTGCATTTAAAGTGCGAGGAAATGGAACGACTGCAGCATTCACCTTGTAGTAACTCAGAGGCGCATACAGCACGCTCTCGCTGGCGACCGCGGGCATTGGCTGAAAGTCAGCTTCTACCAGGGGGCTGCACATCAGCAACGGTGCATGATCTTCGGTCGCATTGGCATCGGCAAAGGCGAGAGACTGTTTCCACGACTCTTCGTGCCGGCGCGAAAGTGGCGATGAATAAGCCTGGAACACACATAGAGCCACAAACGTGAAATAGAAAAAAGCACGGAACGCGCGGGACGCGATCAGGCTGCACAGCCATCCCCAGCACAACGCGATACCGGGGGTGGCCACCAACAGATAGCGTGGGATAAAGACATGGACAGACGTGGTCACGCTGATGCCATAAAGACACAAAATGGGAACAATCGCCAGGCTCGCACACAATAGAAGCTTGTTAAGTAGCTCGCGGCGGGGAATGACCAACCGCTGACCCACGGCGGCAAGCAGGACGATGCCGACCAACACCAGCAGCTGCCCGGTTCCCGGATTCAACACCTCTACCACGGATTTCCAGTGTGGCGCATCGGCGAAGGAGTGCATGGTCCGGGTTTGGTAGATGTACCGCAATCGTGGCAGCACCGGTACAAGCATGATGGCAAAGCAGCCGAGCGCGATGGCAACCTGCCGCAGGTCGCTGCGAAGTGTGGAGCTTCGGGTTAGCAAGTAATAAACCGCCAGACCCACCAGGATGCTGGCGAATAAATAATGGAAATAGAAGATGCCCGCCGACGAGATGCCGAACAGTGCGGCATACCAAGTGCGCTGAGTCTTCATCCAGCGCAGGAACAAGAAAACCGTAAGATTCGTTACCAACAAAGCGAACGGGTAGGGACGGACATCGATCGCGGCGAACGCAATTCCCCGGGGAAGAATGAACAAGCTGGTCGCGATGAGCGAAACGTCCCACTCAAACAATTCGCGTGCACACCGGTAGAATATGTAAACTGCGGCCAGCATGGCGAGGATCGATGGGATGCGGAGAATGATTTCCTTACTGCCGAAAACTGTGTTCGTGAACCAAAGGATATAGGCGTAGGCAGCGAATGAATTCCCCTGGATCGATCGTGCCCAAATTTGATTGAAGCCACCGGCAATCTGCCAGTAGGAGAGCGTCTCATCGGTCCACAGGGGCGCCCGCACCGCCAGAAACCATACGGAAACGCAAGCTACCAGGGCCGCGCCATAGGCGGCGGCAAGCCAGATGTCGGATTTTGGGCGCACCGTAACTGCCGGTTCAGGAGTTACGAGAGTCGCTGTTTCGAGGGTGCCGTTCGTCATGGCCAGATCAATTCGACCGATTCCTTCTCAGGAGATTAGCAACATCCGATGAGAGGCGTACGGCAACCCCAGATCAGTTTGAGTCACCGTCCGGTTGCTGGTTGGCTTTGAGTCCTCTTCCATTCTCTCGTCCTCCTTCTGACGATCCTGGAGATGTTTCACGCCAGCCTTACTCCAGTGGGGGAAGGTGAGAGCGCAGGTTCCGCACAAGTCTATTTAATGCACATGCCTTGCCAAACTTGCCAAAACGGCGCATCAGGGTGAACTTGCACATTCAGCAGCTTAGCTGGCATGGCGAGTTGATCGCAGCGGTATGGACGTCGACCAAGCGTCTTTGTTCGCAGAGCCCGCGTGATTTGGCGCGTCATTGTGTTTTATCTGCAACGCGGATGGTGCCTAACTAGTTGTTGGGCTTAGACTTTTCCAGATCCTGGTTTGGTAGCTTGACTGCCTTTAAAGGTTCACGATGAGCTTCTCGGGAGAGCTGCGGCCATTGTTGCGCCTGCGCTGGCTGCAGTTGCTCACGCTGGCCGGCCTGCTGATCACGGTGGGAGTAATCGCGTTCAACCTGAAGTTCTCGGTGCTCGACCTCGACATCTGGTGGCATCTCAAAACGGGCGATTGGATTGTGCAGCATGGGGCCGTTCCGCATAACGGCCTTTTCACTTGGACGGCAGCTGATCGCCCCTGGGTCGCCTATAGCTGGGGATATGAAGTGCTGCTGTCGCGCGCGTACGCCTGGTTTGGCCTGGTCGGCATCGGAGTGTACGGCACGCTGTTGACTCTGGGCGTCGCCTACTCCATCTTTTGGATGGTGCGCCGTCTTTCCGGCCGGTTCTGGCTGGCGTGCATCCTGGCAGTCGTTGCCTGCTCGGCATTTCTATTTAACCTGATGCCGCGGCCGGTTTTCTTCTCCATGATGCTGTTCTGCGTAACCCTGACGCTGGTGTTGGAAGCCAATCGCACCGGCCGGGTGCAACTGCTTTACTGGCTGCCGCTGATCTTTGTTTTGTGGGCGAACCTGCACATTCAGTTTATCTACGGGCTATTGGTGCTTGGCTTGTTGCTGGCGGTGAATCTGGCCCAGCGAGTGGTCGCATCCTTAGGTTGGACGCCCGCGTGGCTGCAAGCTCCCACCCTTCCGCTTGCTACGCTGGCCGTTGTTTTCATGGCGTGCCTTATCGCCACTTGCATCGGGCCCTACTCTTACCATCTCTATGGAGTGATCTGGCAGTACTCGCAGGCCAAGGTTCCTTACCGCATGATCATGGAGCTGCAGCCGCTGAACTTTCGCGCCTACAGCCACTTCGTGCAACTGCTGCTGATGGCCTTCGCATTCTTCGCCGTCGGCCGGCAGAGCAAGGTGGATGCCTTTAAGCTTCTGCTGTTGTCGATTGCCAGCGTTGTGGCTTTCCGCACCATGCGCGATGCCTGGTTCATCTCTATTCCGGCGGCGGCTTGCATCGCCGACACGCTGGCGGGCACTGCCGAGCGCGAAGCCGGCGAAACCTGGCTGCAAAAGCTAGGGGTAGCAGCGGTGGTCGCGATAGCACTGGTGGTTTTCGCCCGCAGCACAGACTTCAACGCTCGCGGCCTAGACCGTGCGATCAGCAGCTTTCTTCCCGTCAATGCAGTGAACTACTTGCGCCAGCATCCGGCGCCAGGTCCGGTCTACAACACGATGGATTGGGGAGGCTTCCTCACCTGGTACATGCCGGATCGGCCGGTAGCCATCGACGGCCGTACCGATCTCTATGGCGACGATTTGGAGGAACTCTTCTTCAGCACCGCCAATGGCGCGCCGTCCTATGCTGAGGACCCGTACTTGAATCAGGCGGGCGTGGTGATTCTGCAGAGGAGTAATAACCTGGCGAGTTTGCTGCAATCAGACCCGCGCTTTCGGCTTGTCTATCAGGACGGGCTGGCGGTGGTATTCGTTCGCGCAGTCCAGCCATAGATTCGCCCTTTAGTCTCGGCCAGCCTTAGAGCTGTTTCCGAATTACTAGAACTCATCTGGCTCATCTCATATATCGCATGAGATCGCGATTTGCATCAGGGCCGGCTCAAACAGGCTGCGGAAAAACCGGAGAAGCAGATCCCGAACCGACTAAAACTGGCTGCAGCAAAAGTTCGCGAACGGCGAAGTGTCACCGGCTGAAGCCGGTTCGGGATCACAAAATAAAGGATCTATCCGCGGCGCTGAAGCGTCGCACTACCCGAACGACCGCTTCCACTGATACCCGAAAATCCTGTCACCACCCTCCAAACTGAGACACTATGACTAGTTCTTGTCTGGCCGATTTACATCAGCACCGAAACCGGCCTGGCGAACAGCCCTTGCAAGCTGGCAACCTCCTAGTGTTTGGGAAGTGTCGTGCCCCGTGCCGGCCCGTTCTTCAGGGTAGATTGAGTGACGGAGCCGTCCGAGTTATGAGCGGTGTTGTGGCATACCAGGGTGCAAGTGTTGGTGCTCCGGGAATAGGAGACGGGGACACCACCGTTCTGGCCGACCACGTTGATGTCAAAGTTCACCAGACGCTCGCCGGAGATCGTGCCGCTTCGGGCGCCCATGCCATGGGCCGTGTGGCACACCGAGCAGGAGAAACCGGTGTTGATGTGCAAACCGTGCTGGTTCCAGCTCGCATTCGAAACGACGTTGTTGAGGTCGTGACATTTGCCGCACATCGCGTACGGGCCATGGACGCTGAGGTCGGGATTGGGGAACAGGTTGCTAATCAGCTGACCCGGACCGGGCGCCTGGCTGAATTCATAGTCCCGCTCCAGGATATGGGTGTGCGTCGAGCCGTGCGGGCCGCTGGCGCCGGTTCCGCCGAACTCGCGATTGTCGTCGCTGTTGTGGCAATCAGTACAGAAGATCTGACTGCCCATCGCCCGGCCATGGGTGGTGCCGCCAGTTTCATCCAGCATGGTTTGCAACAGGCTGGGCTGCGGCAGCGGGCTGCTACGTACGTGGGTCACGGGATGGCTTGACGTAGCGGTGGCGGCGAACTGGGGAATCACGTTCAGCGGATCGCCGGCCGAAACCGCTCTCAAGGGCAGATAGCCAAAAACCGGATTGGAAACTTTGCCGGTACTGTTGCCGTGACAGCGCAGGCAATTTTCGTATTGATTGACCGAAGGATTGACGATGGTGATGCCGTCGGACGCGCTGATACCGGCCACGCCAGTCTGCGAAATGCGGATGGTCGGTGGGGGCGGGAAGGTGACTACCTGTTGCGATCCGTGGCCGTTATGGCAATCGGCGCAGGTGGCGTGCCGATTGTTGTTGAGCAACACATCTTCAGCAGCATCGTGGGTGTTGTTCCCGGCGGGGAAAGGATGTCCGATCTTGGCAAATTCGGCGAACACATTCGGTATGGCCGGGCTGAGGTTCGTACCCCCGCTGTGGCAGCCGACGCAATCCTGCTCGTTCGGGCCACGCAGCAATCGTGCCGGCCCCAGCGCATTGTGCGGGGTATGGCAGGAGATGCAAGCGTTGCTCGCCACCGTGCCGTAACTTCCCAAGTTCGCCTGCAGGGATACTTTGTTGGTCACCAGGTTGTGTGCGCTCGGAGTCCATCCCGCCAGCGGATTCACCTGGTTGGTTATGGTGCGGTTGGGATCGTGGCAGGCCAGGCACATCTGCGCCTTGGAGCTGTCGCGCACCAGAAAATACTGCGCTATCGTGTCGATGGCCTGGACGTGAGCATTGTGGCAGGTCGTGCACTCGATGTTCCCGTTAATCAACTTGACTTTGCCGAGAGGATCGCCGGTCTTGCCCTGCGCAACCAGCGACGCTATCAGGTCAATGGTGTCCTTGATCGGCAATTGCAGGCTGAAGGGGTGCGAGCTCTGCAAATTGGTGCCGAACACATCCTGGCTGTTCATCGAGCCGCTCATGGTGATCTGCCCGGAGACAATCGTGTTGCCCACCGCGACGGTTCCGTCATGACAACTCAAACACAGGTTGCTGTCGGAACCCAGGACCGGTTGCTCACCCTTCTGGTGATAGGTGCTGCTGGTGTAGAGCTGATAGGTCGCCTTGGTTTGCGTCTGGTTCCATAGCGCTTGACCGGTCGCCAATCCCGAGTGCGGGGCGTGACAGTAGGAACAGGATCCCGGGCGAGCGCCGGTGATTGGCGACTTGCTGCCCGGAGTCAGGTCGTGCACTCCAATGACGTCACCGGTAATCTGCGCCAGCGCAGTACTGCCAGCCAAGATCAGGATCACCGACGCTAACCGCAACCCGCGCCTCACTGGGAACCTCCCTTGGCCGTCTTGGTCAACCCGTGGTAATGGAAGATCTGCACCCGGCGATTGAAGGAATCAACCACGTAAATGCGATCGTCGCGATCGATGAACAGTCCGGCCGGCAGCTGGAACTCTCCCGCGCCGGTGCCGCGATTGCCAAAGGTGTAGAGCAATTCGCCTTCGCGATCGAATACCTGCACCACGCCCCACAGCCCATCCACGACATAGAGATCGCCTTCGGAATCGAAAGCCACGCCCTTGGGACGGAACATCGTGCCCGACTGGTCGCCCAGCTGCCCGATGGCGTATTGAAACTGTCCGGAGCGGTCCAGCACCTGCACGCGGAAATTCATCGCGTCGACGACCACCAGGTTGTCGCCGTGCAGCCGCAGTTCCGTCGGGTAGTTAAATTCGCCTTGGCCTTCGCCAGTGCTGCCGATGGTCTGCAGCACGTTGCCCTGCATATCTGTGACGAAGATCTTGTTGCGCAGGGTGTCGGTTACGTAGATCCTCTGGGCAGCGGAATCCACGGCAATTCCGGTGGGACGCTTAAAGTAGCCTTCCCCGCCCTTCAGACTGCCGATGGTGTGTTGAAATTTGCCGTCGGAATTAAAGACAAACACCTTGCCTGATTCCGAGTCGGTCACGTAGATGTTGTCCTGGGCATCCACGGCAACGCATTGCGGCGTCAGCATGGGATCTTTGCGCTTGTCGGCGCGAAACAGGAATTTGTACTTCTGTTGCTGGAAATCGAAGATATGTACACCGTAGGCGCCGGGATCGGTCACGATAATGCGGCCGCGAGAATCGGTGGCAACACTGTAAGGCCGCACCAGGATGTGAAATTCGGGCTCGCCGGCGACGAAGTCGAGTACTTTCTTCCAGAAGCCGCGTTTGGGTTCGACCTCGCGGGCCGAGTGGAAGCTGCGCTCGTAGCTGAGCTTGCGGCCGCCCAGCAGTTGCATTTCGGGAGGAGTGGGTTCCGGTGTAACCTGCTTCTTTTCTTTGGACGCCGCTGCTCCCGATGCCAGCAGGAGCAAGGTGACGATTGCGATCTGGAGTGCCTTCCACAACAAAGCCGGACCCGACCCATCAGAAAAAGTTAAAGTAACGCGATACACCAAAGTAAAACGAGTTTACATTGCTAGCCGGCACGCCGGAGGCACTGAATCCTTGCACCAGACGTCCGTATCCGCCGGTGAAGGTAAGCTTTCTAAAAAGGTAGTTTCCGTTAGTGAACATTTGCTCGTTGTGATTGGCGGAGAAAGTCAATCCGCTGACCGTGTTGCTGTCGGCCCGGGTGTAAGCGGCGCTCAGCGTCATCCGTCGTATCGGCGAAGCTCCCAGGGAGAACGAGTAACCGGAACCACCATAGAGCAGCAGCCACTCCGGCGGAATCGCTCCCGGAGGCAGGGAGGGGAGCGAAGTGATGCCATTTCCGCTCAGAATGCCATATCCGTTGGACTTCGCGTAAGTAGCGGTGAGCGTCAGCCGCCGGGCCCCCAGACTGGTCGAGTAGCTTTCGCCGCCATTGCCCGTGTTAGGTTCGTTGTTCAAAAGGCTATGCGAACCGGACGCACCCGCCGTCCACACGATTTGCCCAAAGCGCCGCCTAACACCCGCGGAGTAGTTATAAAACGAGTTCATATAAGTCAGCAGGAAGGTCTGCACGTTTTGGGCATAGCTGCCAGATCCGCTCACTGACCAATTCCCGAAGCTGCGGTTGTAACCCAGGTTCATGGTGTAGCTGAGTGCGTTGCCACCCACATAATCGGCGGTGTTATCGGCAAAGTTTACCGAGGCATTCATCAAGCCACCCAACACTCCCCGGGAATAAACCAGACCTGCTCCGTAGGTATTGGCTCCGTAACTCTTTCCCAGGAAGGTTTGTTCCCTCCGCTCGGCTTGAGCGTTCAGTAAGAGATTCGGCGCCAGGGCATAGCCCCCGTATCCGGAGATATACAACGCATTCGAGGTTTCCTCAGTTTGCGATAGGATGCCACCGGACTGTTGCTGCGCTCCGGCGGAACTGGTTTGCGCCTGCGAACCGGCCGCTGCCTGGGACGCTGCACCGTTCGCCGGAAGAATCGACTCATAGAAGCTGCCCGCCAGATTGTCGGTATAACCCATGGTGACCGAGAGACTGAGCTTTTGCGTGGGGGTGATCCCGGCATAAGCATTCAGATTATCGATGGTTCCGTTGAAACTGTAACCGAGATAGTCAGAGTTGACATAAGACCGGGAGAAACTGGCCGAGGCCGAGCCATGCATGGGCAACTGGTGCGAGGCAGCAACGAACCACGAGTTGGTGTCGGAGGTGACACTTTCCAGGGTGTCGTTAGAAAAAACCAGAGGAATCTCGGAATTGGAGTTGCCAATGTTATAGCCTGCGTTCAGGTTGAAGCCGGCGATCGAATAATTCGACCGCACGTTGAAGTTTTTGTAACCATTCGTGCCATTTTGATCGGTGCCCAGGACGCTGTAATTGCTGCTGCCGGTATTAAAGTTCGCACTCAAGCTGGGCAGGCCTTGCAGAAACGCTCCCCAGCCAATGCTGAATCCCTGGCCATTGCCGCGGGTGGTGTAATCCGGTACGCCTGGAATCCCAAAATTTCCTTCGCTATCCCACGATTTAGAAAATGAGACCGATCCCGGAAAATGACTACCTCCAAAGATGCCGCTGTTAAGCTCCACGCCACTGCTGTCAAAGATGGAACGGGACTCGGAATTCTGCGAAGACTGGTTATAGTAGGGGGACACGCTGAAGTTTAGAAAGTTGGGATTGTAGTAATAACCCGAGAGGGTCCCATTGCCGCCCACGCTTAACGAATGACTGGAGTTGATGTCGTTGCCGGAGACGTCGGTATAACCGGCGGAAACGATTCCATTCAGGTTCAAGCTGACATTGTCGCCAACCTGGAGTTGGGCTACTGCGGGCAACGCAACCAGGAGCAACCCGGCTAGCCTCAACAACGCATTGCAGATGCTCCGGCGCACGGTTATGAACCCCTACAGCACTTCTACCTTGGCGTTTTGGCGAAGCTTCTTATCCAAGGCTGCCCGTACTTCGTTGGTCTTTCTGTCCTGCAACTGCTTCATCAACTGAACTTTCACGTCGTCAAACTTGATCTTGCCGGCGGGAATGTGCCGGTTGAGCCGCAAGATGGTGTAAGCGTTCTCGATCTGGATCAAGTCGGTCACCTGGCCGGGCTGCATAGCGAGCAGTGTCTTCACTATCTCGGGCGGCAGCTTGGCGCGATCCACCTGCTTATGGAAGCCCATCATGACCCGGTAATCGTCGTCAGAGATCTTCTCCGCCAGAATGCCGAATTCTTCATCGGTCTTGGTAGCCTTGGCCTGCTTCAGAGCGTCATCAGCCCGCTTACGGGCCTCCTTCAACTGGGCCGGTGTGGCTTTATCGGGGGGAAGAATTGAAATGCTCTGGAAGGAGAATGCCTCGGGATATTGATAGATGGCCGGATTCTTGTCGTAGTAGGTTTTGGCTTCGGCGACGGTGACTTTGGATTTGGTGTCCACGTCGCTTTTCAACAGGGCTTCAATCAGCAGGGAGCGACGGATCTTCTCATTCACCGCTTGCTGGGAGCCGTGAAACTCGATCTGCACAAAATTGTTGTATTCGGCGGGACTGGAAAACTGCTTGCGAAAGTCGGCTTCGGCGCGGCTCATGCGCTCGGGCGAAATCGTGATCTTGCGCCGCAACGCTTCCTGATAGACCAACTCCTCAAAGATGATCATCTGCATCGCGCCATTGCGAATTTGCGGTTCCATCTCCTGCGGAATATTGCCGTTGTGCTGGCGCGCATAAGGAAAGATGGAGAACATTTCGCGCTGCAAATCGCGGTCGGTCAGCACGGTGTCATTGACCTTCGCCACGGCCTTGCCGGTTATCACCATCGCCGGCGCCGGAGCTCCCGGCCTGGCTGGTTGCGAAACCATGGTGGGTGCGTGAGAGGCGACTTGTGCCGGAGAAATGGTTGCCGCCAGAAAAACCACTGCGCAGATTGAGAGCTTGTACTTCATTTCCTCACCCCGAAGAAATTGGGGAGAGAGTTGCTCTCTCCCCTGTGTATGACAACGACTAGAAGATGGTTCCAGAGGTGCCGTTGTTCATTTCGTTGGATTCGCCACCGTGGCACTCGCGGCAGAACTGCGCCGTCTGGTTGGAGCCAGGCGTTCCGCTGCCCGGGTTGTAAGGCGCGCGGACGAAGAACATGGTCTGGTAGTAGCCGGTAGGCAGACCAGACTTCGAGCCGTTGGTAACCTTTACCACGTTCATCACGTGCTGGTTGTGGCAGGTGGTGCAGGTAACGATCGGGGTGCCATTGTAGTTAGCGGGGCTAACGAAGAAGCCATAGTTCTGGACGAACTGATACATCTTCGTTCCCGATGGATAGGTGATGGCGCCGTTGACGATGGTGCAATCCCAGTTGTACTGGCCGCCGCAACCGATGGCAGCATTCAGGCCCACCGGGTGGTCGTTCAGGTAATTGCCCGTCGTGGTGTGATCATTTCCGAGCAGGGTCGGAATGGTGTTGTAGCCGCCGTAACCGGCAGGCAGCGTCTCGTAAATGGCATTCTTCATCATCGCGCCCTCGGCCAGGTTGCCGTCGTGGCAGCTCAAGCACATGGTGATGACGGTGTCAGGGGTGCTGGCGGCCAAGCCGGGCAGGGTTTCCGAATAACCAGTGCCTGGACCAGTTCCGCCGAAGGTGAGGGTCTGACCGACCAGGGAGCCTACGTCCTGGCCCCACAGAGCGATGTTGCCGGCATTGGGATCAGCCGTTTTTGCTGCGCCGTTGCCGTATGCGCCGCTGTGCGGGGCGTGGCAGGCCGCGCAACCCCGGCCGTAGTTGAGGTGAGCGCCGAGAACATCATTGGCCGGCGCAAACCCGATCTGGGCCGAGGCGAACGTGGCTACGGCGAAGATCACAAGCGTGATTAGCATTACTTTCTTCATGAGATCGATCTCCTGATAATGACTGCGAATCTCGGAAGCCAGGCCCCTTGGCGTCCGCTGGTGTAAGTGCAACTACCTCGCCGAAACGCAAGGCCCGGAACTGGCCATTGGCGCTGGTGGCAAGCCATAGAAAGGACGTGATTTGTTGGCCTGTTCCCGAAACGGGATAGGGTTGTGATGAGGCTCACATTTGGGTGAAAAGAGCCAATTCCAGGAGGAGCTCGGTGAAAAGCCGCAGCGACCGGTTAAGTGGAGGATGGGCAGAGACTTGCGAAAGAATAATGGAGCTGGGCTAGAAAACCTTTCGCGAAAGGCTCAGGGTCTACTTCGACTTGCAGTTGCTGAAATGCCTTGGGAAGAATATTCGAATCGCCTTTTACTTCTTCACATCGGCCGGTGCTGCCGGAGTGACCGCCGCGGCTTGAGATGTTCCCGCCGGCGGAGCAGCTTGCGCCTGCTTCGTTTGGTGACTGGCGTCTTTCTCCTTCTTCAACTGATCGGCTTCGGCGTCGGTGATGTAGCGGAACTCCTGCACTCGTCCCCAGGGATATTGCTCGGAGACGAACATGCGATTGTTCTGATCGATGAAGACTCCCATGGGCTCGTTGAATTGGCCGAGCAGGCGGCCCGGGGCGCCGACAAAGCCTAGCAGTGCGCCATCGCGATTGTAGGCCTGGACAAGGCTCATACCCGTGTCTACCACCCAGATGTGGCCATCGCCGTCCACGGCAATTCCTTTGGGGCGCTGGAAGCAGCCAATGGCATCGCAGTGTTTGCCGAACTGGCTGATGTACTTGCCATCGGCGTCAAAGATCTCGACCCGCCAGTTCAGGGTGTCGGTAACGTAAACGTTGCCATCCTTGTCGACGGCGACATCGGTGGGTAAGGCGAAATCGCCGGGCGTGGTTAGCGTGTGCTTCTTGCCGGCGGTGCCGATCTTGCGTATTGGTTTAAGACTGTCGGCGTCGTACACCAGGACCTGGTCCTGCTGGGTATCGACGACGTAAAGCAGGCGATTTTCCTTGTCGATGGCTAAGCCCACCGGGTCGACCAGGCCTTTGATTTGGTCCTCCACCTGATGTTTGGCATTGAAGACCAGCACCTTGCCCAGCTTTCCATCAGAAACAAACACGCGGTCGTTGTCATCCACGGCCACGCTGTTGATCAGGCCGAAGTGGGCCTCAAAACCGTTGCGGATCATCTCCGTTTCCTTGGTCTCGGTGTTGAAGATGAAGACCGCGCCGACTTTCTGATCGGCCACGTAAAGCCGGCCTTTGGAATCTACTGCCATGCCGTAAGGACCAAGGAGCTGGTAAGGGAAGTTCTTGGGGGTAAACTTTTCGTCCTGCGACTGGGTGCCGGCGAGACGGTCCATCCAGGTTTGCTTGGTCTTCTTGCCCCCGGCATTAAGTTCCTTGTCGTACTGCATGCCCGCGAAATAACTGCTGTAACGAACTCGCGGGATCTCGGGTGGCGCGGGCCAAACCAGCTTGCTCAGGTCCTGCTGCGGCTTCGCTGGCGCCGGCGTATCGGCAGTGGCGTTCTTCTTTTTGTTGCCGGCGTGGAGTGCCACCGGCGAAGCCAGCGTCAGTACCCAGGCAACAAGCAGCACCATGGCTGCGATGCGAAAGCGGGTCGAGTTTGCGCAGAGTTCAGACGTCATCACTTTATCTCCACCGTAGTCTTGGTAAAGTCGATTCGGTTTTTGTGGCAGGTGTCACAGAATTCCATGTTGTTGGCCTGATCCTTCACCAGCAGCATCGACTGGGCGGAGGAGTGCGGCTGATGGCACGTGAGGCAACTTAGCTGGGTCTTAACCTTGCCCGGATTAGCCGGATCCATCAGGTTGGACACTGGATGTCCCGCCATGGGGTGTCCCAGTCCGTACTTGAGAGGGAGTACGACAGCCTTGTTCTTCACGAAATAGTCGTCCGGCAGCTTTACCTGGCCATTAAAGATGGTGATCATGTGCTCGGACTCAAGCTTCTGCGGTTGCGACTCGCTGCCGTGGCATTCCAGGCAGAGTGTGTTCGTATCCTTCGCCCGCAACAGATGGGCATTGTCGCTGCCGTGCGGCTCATGGCAGATAGCGCAGCTTTGCCCAAACGCCGGTTGATGCAGATGTGCCTTCTTGAATTGATCCGCCTGCTCGCTGTGGCAAGCCAGGCAGGCATTCACCGGATCGGGCTGGATGAAGCCCGGAGTCTTGCCGGCATGCGGATTGTGGCAGGCAACGCAATCTCCCTGTGCGCCGGGATGCTGGACTTTTGCTTTCTCAATCTTCTCAGCCTGCTCGCTGTGACAAGTCACGCAGAGCGCCTTGGAATCCGATTGCGTCAGCACGACTTTGCCGTCCTTCGCCGGCTGATGGCAGACCTCGCAGGTCTTGTCGGCGAATGGCGGATGAGTGAACTTCTGCATTAACTTCGCTTGCGCCGACTGGTGAGGATTGTGACACTGAACACAATTGGCGGTAGCGAATGGCTGGCCCTGGTGCGCCTTAATCAGGCTGGCATCTTTGACGTCATGGCAGTCGATGCACAGCGCCGGAGTAGTCTTCGCCAGGTGGTAATCGAACTCTAGTTTGCCTGGCTCGCCCGTCTTGTGGATGGTGTGGCAGGTCTCGCAGCCCATGTCCAACGCGGCGTGCCGGCTGCCTTTCTCAGGTACATTCAACCCTTGCGTGTGGCAGGTGAGACAGAGGTTCTGCCCTTTATCGCCCGAGGTCGGCTGCAATAACTGAAACTTATTGTCGGACTGGTGCGGGTCGTGACACTTAAGACAATCGCGCACCGCGGGAGGATGAACTTTGCCCTTGAGGTCGGCTGCGTTCTTGTCGGCGTGGCAGGTGATGCACAGGGCCTGGGGGGTGGTGGTGATCAGCTTTACCCGAGTGACGTCCTTGGTAACCCGGATCTCATGGCAACTGGTGCAGCCCATGGCGATCGCGGAGTGCACGTTTTTCCCTTTGGCTTTGTCTTCGTGGCACTCAATGCACTTGGCCGGATCGGTATTCTTGTCCAGAGGAACAGGATGGGTGGCGGCGTGCAGCCAACTTCCGCTTGCGATCAGAATCAGACCCAGGATCAACCGTACTGCCTTCACAGCAACCTCCACCCCAAACAACCTGTAGAGAGCACGTCACGTACCGCAGTGACGAAGGCCGGCGATCAAATGCTAAGCTATTGATTACTTGAAGGTTCGTTCTTTAAACGAGACTGCCCTGCGCCTCCCACGGCGATGGGGAATTGGGTTTTCACCCCCACAAAACGGTGAAATCCCCCACTAGCATGGGCGAGATGGGGAGAAGAGAAATCGCAAAAAGCGGGAGTCGAACTGAGATCGCGAGTCCGACGCGAATTCCGGGGGCGCACCAGAAGCCAGGCTCAGGAATGCAAAGCCTCAAGCTTCTTCCACAAAGGCTCCAGGGGAAGCTCTACTGCGGGATCGGTAATAACACACGTATCGACCGGTCGCCAGCCTTCCAGGCTGCAATCGAATGCACCGCGATGCTGAGGATCGATCACCCAAACGTGAGGAACACCCAGTTTGCGATAGTCGCCTAGTCTCCGCTCATAGCGATTTACGCGGTCTTCCGGTGAAAGGATTTCGACAACGACCAAAGGGGGACGAGTTAAGACTGCCTCATAAGGTTCTCCCACGCGTAGCACCGCGACATCCGCAACTCGCACCTGCTGAGGAGAAATCTTGATTCGAATTTCAGGATAAGCTTCGAGTCGATACTCCCCTTCGTGCGCAGCAAACCACTTTACAAAAAAGGCTTGCACGGCGGAGTGTTCTTTCTCACCCACGTTGCGCTCCTCCAACTCGCCGGCCACATAATCGCGATCGGGCCGATAAGTCGATCGCAGGTACTGATCCAATGAAAGTTGGGTGGTTGCCATTGGTGCTGCCTCGAGGCTGAGTATAGCATCGGCTAAGCCAAGATCCTGGGGCCTGGAAGCCAGCCACGCGGCTCCGCTGATCCGGCCGCTGGGACGCCAAATGCGCGCTTTCATCACCGCAATGGGTGATATGCCTCACCAGCAGGACACCCCGGCAATCCAAAAGCCCGCGCAATTTCGTAGTTAGCAATAACTTACGACCACTTTACACTGTGGCTCCTGAAATGCACTTGTCACAGGCTCACGGGAAGGAGCGCACATGGCCACCAGCCTTCTATCCATACCAAAACACATTCATAAAACCCTGTCGAATCTCCGCACCGGAGTTGTGCTGTTGATTCTGGTCGGCGTCGCTTCGGCACTGGGGACGTTTATATTGCAGCGTCCAGCTACCGATCCCGACAAACTCGCGCGCGCGTATTCCCCAGCAACGCTGTTGTGGCTCGATCGCCTCGGGTTGACCGATATATTTCATGCCTGGTGGTTCATGAGCTTGCTTGGGCTGGTAAGCCTGAGCATCATTTTGGTTTCCATAGATCGCTTCCCCAACGCCTGGCGCTTCTACGCGCGCCCTTATCGCAAGACCGATTCGCACTTTCGCTCCGCGATCCAAAACAAGATTGAGCTGCCTATCACGAATGCTGAAGATGGATTGAATGCCGCAGAACGGGCGCTCAAGAAATCAGGCTGGCCGGTCGAACGCATCGCCGACAGGAACGAACCCTCCTTGTTCTCAGAACGTCATCGTTTCTCGGTTATGGCGGTGTATATCGTCCATGCCAGCCTGCTTCTCATTTTCGCCGGCGCCATCATCGATGGGGTCTTCGGCTTCAGTGGTTTCATGGCGCTCCAAAAAGGGCAGACCAGCAACACCATTCAACTACGTACCGGCGGGACCAAAGAACTTCCCTTCAGCTTGAAGTGCTACGGAGCCGGCCAGGAGAACTATGCTGACGGCTCACCCAAACGCTGGTGGTCGAAGCTGACCGTAGTGCAGAACGGACAGGAAGCCGAATCGAAGGAGATCGTGGTCAACGATCCGCTCATCCACCAAGGATTGCGCTTTTATCAAGCCAGCTTCGGAACCACCGGGAATCTGGATGGATTGAAGGTCGTAGCTACTCCCGAAGGCGGGGCATCGCGCGAGATCACGTTGGCGATGAACCAGCCTAAGGATCTTGATGCCAAGACCAGTGTCACCCTGGCGGAATACATTCCCGACTTCTTCGTGCGCGATAACCAGGTATTCAAGCGCTCCGATGACCCCGTAAATCCCGCGTTCCGTCTGCAAGTAAAGAACAAAGCTACTGGCGAAGATGCCAAGCTGTGGCTCTTCCCCGCATACAACGAAAGCGCGCAGGGCGAAAAGACCAACTACAACTTCCAATATCGCGACATGCAGATGGGCTATTTCACCGGCCTGGAAGTTTCGCACGAGCCGGGACAATGGTTGGTATGGGCCGGCGTCCTGCTGATGGGCGCCGGGTTGTTTGTAGCTTTCTACATGGTGCACATGCGGGTTTGGATTGCTGCCGTGCCCGATGCGCGAGGCCGTAGGGTGCTGTGGGTTGGCGGACAGGCCAACAAGAACCGCGATCGCTTCGAGCAGAAGTTCAATGAGCTGGTCGACAACATTCGCACCGAACTGGAAAGCGCGTCCGCGATCCCGCGCTCGGCACGCAAGGAACAACCGGAACTGACTTTGGCCGGAGTGAAGTAAGAGTTCGGGTAGTGCGGCGCTTCAGCGCCGCGTTAGAACAGGAATTTTAAATCGCGTGCCGGCCTTAGCCGGCGGGACGGGACAGGGTTAAGCCCCTGATCATAAACAAAAGGCCTGAAAGTCCGACTACCGGATTCGCGAAGATCGGTTAGAGAAAGACGGAGGAAAGAAAGATGGCAACCCGAGCACGAATTGTACGAATGGAAGAACCCGCCGAGACTGGCGGAAACGCGTTGCTCGTCCTGGTAGGACTCTCGGTAGCCTTTCTGTTGATCGTGGCCCTGTTGGGCGCGGCCAAGGCGGGCGGAAGCCTGTTCAGCGAGAGCAATCTTCTGTATGTTGCGCTGATCTTTTACGCCGCCGCGGGCGCGCTCTATATGGGATTCGGAGTGACGGGCATGACCCGTTACGTGAAATTCGCTTCCACGTCTACCGCGATTGGCCTGGTCGCCAATACCCTGGCGGTAGCGCATCGCTGGTATCTTTCCGGACGGCCTCCCTTCGCCAGCATTTATGAAATGCTATTGAGCTTCGTCTGGACCGTGGCGCTTCTCACCCTGATCACCGAAAAGAAGTTTGGGGTGAAGATTATCGGCAGCATCACCATGCCGCTGGCCGTAGTCTGCGTCATCCTGATGCAGCTGTTGCCCTCAGAAGTGCGGCCGCTGGTTCCGGCGCTGCAATCCACCTGGCTGCACGTCCACGTCACCCTGGCCATGTTGGCCTACGCCGCCTGCGCGGTCAGCTTCGCCCTGGCCATGATGTTTCTCATCAAGGACAACCTTAAAACCGAAAATTTCCTGGCTTTGACCAGCGCGACGGTCGGTGCCATCTACATCGCCATCGTGGCCACGCGTTTCGAAAAGTGGGGCGGCCTCTCGGTCACCGCCTGGGATGCGCGCGACAAGTCAGACATGTTTCTCGGCAGAGGCATGCGGCTGTTCGTCACCGTGCCTGATCTGGGTTGGTTGTTCGTGATCGCTGCGCTGGCGGCCATCGCTCCCCTAGCGCTGTATTTGGTGAGTCGCGCCAAGAAAGACGATTCGTTTTACGGAACCGCCAACAAAGCGGTGTTCGTCAGCATCTTGTTGCAGATCGTTGTCCTGGCTGCGTTCGCTCTCCGCGTACGCGATGCCAGTTACCCGTCACCCGACCAGGATGGGCTCTTCCCGACCAGCTTGGCCGCCAGCCCCTTCTTACTAGGTGGCATGGTGACGGGTATTTTCGCTTCGTTGCTGTACCTGATGCTGTTGTGGAGACGCACCGACCTGCAAGGTTTGCTGCCGTCTGCCGACACGCTCGATCGCGTCACCTACAAGACCATTTGCATCGCTTTTCCTTTGCTGACTTTCATGATTGCCACCGGCGCCTACTGGGCCAACCGGACCTGGGGCTCGTATTGGAGCTGGGATCCGAAAGAGACTTGGGCCGCCATTACCTGGCTGGTTTATGCCGGCTACTTGCATATGCGGATCACGCGCGGATGGCGCGGACGTAGGGCCGCGTACTTCGCCATCCTGGGATTTGGCGTCGTGATCTTCACCTTCCTCGGTGTCACGTATTTGCTTCCCGGCTTACACGCGTACGCCTGAGGAATCAGGGCTGGTGGGCATGGGCTGAGGAAAGAAGGCCCCAAAGAATCAGTTCCGTTTCGCCAGCCCTGGATTGAAAAGTTGAGAAACCTGGGGCTAGGTTGGCGAGAGACACTAGACAAATGAACGCTTCAGCAACCATACCGGCCGGCGATGTCCTCGATGAAACAGCTTCGCCTGCGGTCGAGCGAAACGCCGCTCGCAAGCGGCATATTAACTGGGCACTCAAGGCGGTGTTACCGGTTGCAGCCGTTGTGCTGAATGGTTTGCTTCTATTTGTCCTGGTGTCCTTATCGCTGGCCGCAGGCGAGCGCCACGTGGTCATCACCGTCGCCACCGCCGGAGCCTTTCTGATCTGCGCCGCAGTCATCATGGTGTTCGCAGTTTCGGTGCGTCGTCCCATGCTCGAACTTCAGGACAAGATAGCCCGCGTCCGTCTCGGCGATATGAATGCTTCGGTCAGCTTCTGCGGCCGCAATGATGAAATCGGAGACTTGGGTTGTGACTTCAACGATATGGTGGCGCAACTGAAGGCCAGCCGGGAGGAGATCCACCGCCTGCATCAGACCCAGATGTCGCGCGCCGAACACTTTGCCACTCTCGGCGAATTGGCCACCGGGCTGGCGCATGAAATCCGTAATCCCTTGGCGGGAATTGCCGGCGTGATTGAAATTGTCAGCCGCGATCTGCCACCCAACAGCCCGGCACGATCGGTCATCAAGGACGCCAAAGAAGAAGCGCTCCAGATCAATCGTATTCTTACCGATCTGCTCGAAACGGCCCGACCCAAGCCGCCGCAGTTCCGGGTCAGCGACATCTGCGCAACCGCCGAGCATGCCGTGATGTTTGCGCGTCAGCAGGCGATTACTAAGCGAATCATGGTCGAGTTGGAAAAAGGCGACGCCATACCTTCGGTTGACCATGATCCCAACCAGATCAACCAGGTACTGTTGAATCTGCTGCTCAACGCCATTCAATCCATGGACAAGCCGGGCACGATCCGCGTCTCCCTCGAACGCGATGAAGATGATGTGCTCATCACCGTGGCCGATGAAGGCAAAGGCATCCCGCCCGAAATTCTGCCCAACATCTTTCGCCCCTTCTTTACCACCAAGGGACACGGCACCGGACTAGGACTGTCGCTGGCGCGACGAATTGTCGAAGCCCACGGCGGACAGATCGATGTCACCAGCGAGGTAGGCAAAGGCACCCAGTTCCTGATCCGATTACCGATTCGGATGCAACCGGCCACTCTTTCCTCAGCCCCATCCTAAGGCGTCAATTGGCAAACCATTCTCTGCCTTCCGATCCGCCAGATTAAAGCTGAAGAAGACCGGACGGCTCGATGTCAACGGAATTAACAGTATAATTCCCCGGTACTACACTATTCGACATCCATAAGGTTCCTTTAGAGCTAGGCACGACTAGTCTCCGCCCGCTTTTTTCTCTGCGTGGGATGCACGAACCACGCGATCCCGATACTTAGCAGATAAAGCACGATCATGGGCGCCGCGAAGAGGCACATGTTCATGATGTCGGTAGTTGGGGTGATAATCGCGGAGATGATAAAGATCACCAGAATCGAATAACGGAAGTTGTGCCACATCCAGCGCGCTCTCAAAATGCCCATCAGCGCCAGGAAGAAAACCAGGATCGGCATCTCGAAAACAATGCCCAGCCCGGCGATGATAGTAAGAAACAGGTCGGTATATTCGCCGACAGTAATCATCGGTGTGAACTGCCCGCTGAAGGTGATGAGGAAATCCAGTGCCGCCGGATAGACCATCTTGTAGCCGAAGAAGCCGCCCGCCAAAAATAATCCCACGGTGCTGAACATGAAGGGCAGCACATAACGGCGCTCGTTACGATAGAGTCCGGGCGCGATGAATGCCCATACCTGATACAGCACGAACGGCGATGCTACGAACACTCCCGCCAGAAATGAGATCTTCAGATACATGTTGAAGGGGTCGGTGGGATTCAAGTAGACCAGCTTCTGGTCGAGGTGATGATTTGCCAGCGCCGCCATGATGGGCTTCTGCATGATGGCGAAAATCTGCTCATGAAATCCCCAACAGACGGCTAAGCCAGCCGCTATGTATAGAAAGCCATAGATAATCCGCCGCCGCAACTCCTCCATGTGCTCGAGAAAGCTCATGCCGGTCATTTTTTCCGAGGCAAGCTTCTGGGGTTCGATTACGAGAGTAGACATGAGTTATCCGCCGCTCACCAGGTTGAGGGGTGATGAGGCTGGTTTAGCCGGAGGTGCGGCGAGCTTCGGAGAACTGGCGCTGGACTCAGGCGCCGAGGTTAATTCCTGACTACTCCCGCCTACCGATTCGGTCATCAGTCTCAGCAGACGCTCCCAAGGCTTACCGGGTGCCAGGATCTTGGCAGCGATTTCAGGCAGCTTTTCCGGCCCGAAGACTACTAAGGCCAGCAACAAAATGAATAGAACATTTGGCATTGCAAAAACCTCGATGTCAATTAACTTCACGCTGCAACACAATGCATAGTGAAGCTCTCTCCCGCACCCGATCGAAGCCGCCCGCTTCAGCTAACTGGGTTGTCCCGATACTGTTTCGCTTGTGCCAGACGCAGAAGGTGTAGTTTCATCTGCCTTGCCGAAGGCTTCTTCCCGGTTTCTCATGGAGTCTTTGAAGCTTCGGATACCATCGCCTAGGCCCTTGCCTAGCTCCGGTAGTTTCTTTGGTCCAAATACCAGCAAGGCGATGAACAGAATTACTATTAAATGCATCGGCTGAAACAAACCGTCAAACATAATGGTCTCCTTAGTCTGAAATGACACTGGCTATGAAGGACAGGATCTTACGGAGGTCACCAATGAAGGTTGAGCATCCTTCGGCTCCGTGATCCTGCCCTTCCGTATGGAAGGCGACGAGCCTTCCTATAAAGCGGCGGCGCGCTGCCGGCCGCCACTACGGCGCTCACAATTGGCGGCTAGCCTGGTCAGCTGCGACTGCCAGCTGACTGAACGTGCTGAAGAACTCAGGCGACTGCCCGATGAAAAGGCCGTCGGCCGTGAAGCTCTTCACTGCCGCGATCGCACCGGCGAATTTGTCATCGCTCGGCCGAATCGCCGCACAGTGCGGCAAATCCTGGCTGATGAATTCGCAAGGCACTGGAAAGATCAGGCTAGGCTGAATCAGCGGATTCAGCGGGTTGAAGAAATTGGGAAACGCCAGGCCAGTTGCCGGATCTTTGAAAGGCGCTACCGGAGCCTGCACTCCGTTGCCCGCAAAATCCACCCACTCGAGGAAGTGAGCGATCTCGTCTCCCCCGATGCCTAACGTAATTTTCAGTACTTCCAGGCTGCTGACCTTCTGGCTGAGCGCCGCATAGAGGCTCGATCCACCTTGCTCGATGTATCCGAAGTGAAAGGCTGCGACATTCGCGATTGCCTGAATATGAACGTTACCGGGAATACTGTTCGCGTTCTGGAACGGAGGGCCATTGAAATCGGCATCATTTCTGGGAATGGCGGTGACCCCATTGAGCGTGAGCGCCTGTGGGAAGGTAGCGCCAAAGTCGGGATTGGTAGTGCTGCGATAGCGAATGTACCAACTTGTGTCTACATTCAGCTGCATGAGATTGGTGAGCCGCCCAACGTTCGCAGCAGGTCCGGCCTTGCTACCCTGCAAAGTGCGGAACTTATCAAGGTTGACTGGATCGGCACCCTTCGATTCCAGATAGGCATTCAGGAAGGCTGCGTGACTTACTTCGTCCAGCGTGTTGCTGGAGATATATTGCGGAGCATCGGAATCGAGGTTCGACAATGCTATCTGATAGTTGTTCAACTGCTGGTTCGGATCCACTTCAATGGGGGGATTGTTGCCGATACCACCTAGCTCGGCGTATTGCTGCCACAGGTCGCTCTCGATGATCTCGGCCGCAGCCAGAAATCTGAGAATTGCGATATCTCCTTTGTTGAGGCTGCCGCCGGCGTTGGTTTCCTGGCCGAATGCGGCTAGGCCATGGCTTAACAGGGCGGCACCAGCTGTTACTGTGCCGGCTGCAATAGCTCCGTTTTTTATAAAGGACCGGCGATTTACCCGCCGATCGAGGATGTCTTCTGAGTTTTTCATAAACCGTTCTCCCTTTCTCCTGCCAGGCCTGGTTGGCTGGGCATGTTGTGATATTAGGGAGCCCGAGTACTGCACTTGTCATGGACAAGTAAAACTAATGTCACCATGGAGCAACATCTCTAAAAGCAATGGCTGGGCCTTAATAGTGTTCTACATCGTGAGTAGGTTGGCGTGTCTTTTAGCGGCAGGCCGTTGCGACAACTAAACGTAACCACAACTCAAGAACTGCCTTGTGGTTATCCAGGACCATTAACGCCGCTCAAGAATCCTCCGAGGTGGCCGGTTAGGGCCACGGCGCAGGCCGCCACAATCTCTATTGCCAGACGGTATAGAGGTAGCTCATGCGGCGGTTGGCGTCGACCTCGGACCTGCAGCCACCAGACCAGCCAAATCAACGCGCATGAAACAGCTGCCAGAATCAAGTGCTCCAGCAGAATCCCTTTCAGGCGCTGACCCTCCAGCTGCCAGCGCCAAGCCAGGAGGCCCGTAGCCATGACCGGCACACAAGAAATTGCCGCGGCGAGCAGGTTGTAGTAAGCCGCCGCAGCCATCATGCGGTTCTTCGTCCACTGCGCAATGAGGTCAAAGATCACGCAGGTTAAGAACAGTGCGATGGGAAAGTGGATGAGCACCACATGTTGCGCGTGCCTGGCAAGGAGAGCCGACTTAATATCGAAGGGATGCAAGCTAGGCTCCCGTCATTGGACTACGACTTTGGCTGTCATCTTGGGATGAAGACTGCAGAAGTAGCTGTAGGCACCAGGCTTGGTGAATGTGTAGGTAAATTGCTCGTCAGTATCGAGGGCTTTAGACCTAAACATCTTGTCGTCGCTGACGACGGTGTTCGGGATATCATCGCGATTCGTCCAACGAACAGTGGTTCCTACTGGAACCGTTACCGTGGCCGGCGTAAAACTGAAGTTGTCAATCGTGATCGCAGTTTCCGAGGCAGAATGGGCATCCGCTGGCGCTGCATAAGTTCCGGAGACACTTCCAATCGCGAGTAGGATGGTTAGAGTCGCCAAGATTAGTAATTTATTCTTCATTGTTGTTTCCTCTTCAAAGTCTGTTAGTACGTTTCATGATGAAATTCAGACGAGATCGCTATCGGTGACCGCCAACGCGTGCCGGCTGCGAACATAGTTAACATCAGTTACCCCCAGCAGAGTTCGCAGCTGCTCGGCTGGGACCTTCATGGGGCCGGGCGAAGGTGCCTCACCAGGTTTCGGTTGGGGAAACGCCGTGGAAGTCGCGGTGTGGAAGGTGATATTACCCTCCACTTTCTGCATGGTTTGATGGATGTGCCCATTTAGGACGGTGACCGATCCGAAGCGCTTCAAATAGGCAAGGGCTTGGCCGCTGTCCTCCGTTCCCCATCCCCACTCCGGGTAAACAGTCCAGAGTGGAATGTGGGCGAAGACGACGATAGGTGTGCTCTTGGAAAGGTGCTTGACATCTTTCTCCAGCCACTCCAATTGTTCTGCTCCAAGGCTGCCCAGACCTCCGGCCTTCAGGTTCATGACGTTTACCAGTCCAACAAAATGCACGCCCTTATTGTCGAAGCTGTACCAGCCGGCTCCCTGCGATCCCTTACCATAGCGGTCCAGATACTGCTTTCCGTCATCATTAAGAACATCGTGTTCACCAGGCACAAAGAAGACATCTTTGGTGCTGGCGGTTTTTAACAATTGATCTACGGTGTCGAACTCTTCCGGCTTCGAGAGGTGGCTGATATCGCCCGTATGCAGGATGAATGCGGGTGGAACAGGCAAGGCATTGATCTTGTCCACCGCCGCCTTGAACGTACTCACCACGTCAGGGTTCGCTGCCTTGTCGAATCCCATGTGGCTGTCGCTGATCTGAACGAAGCTAAGCTCCCCTTTGACTGCATGTTTCTCGAGCTCAGAAAGTCGGCCTAAGCTATAGGAACTGAGTACCCCGCCTTTGATCACACACAAGGCGCCGGTCCCGGCCCAGGCCATGCACTTCAGGAAGCCGCGGCGGTCAATTCCATCGCGGTTGTGGTCGTGTAAGATCTGGTCTCCGGGGTCGATCTGGTCAGGGTTGCGATAGTCCTTTTCGTTCATTGCATGCACCTCCCATCCGTGTCACTATCGCTAACCTGCCGAGTGGGATTTTTATTCCCATCGACCGTGCGATAGAGCGAACAAACTTTTTTGCAAACTTCCGGGAATAAAATCGTGGTTCTGGTAGTTCGATAGGTTGAGGCGTGAAGGCAGAGAACGGCACTAGCGATGATTTCGAGCGGCTGGCGATGCCGCTTTTCGACTCGCTCTATAACTTCGCGCGTTGGTTGACGTATGACGAAACGGAAGCCGAAGACCTGGTTCAGGAAGCCTTCACCAAGGCCCTGCGTGGATTCTCGTCTTTCTCGCCTGGTACTGATTTTCGCGCCTGGATTTTTCGCATTCTGCGCAACACGTTTCTGACCTCGCGGACGGGGTTGCGTTCGAAGCCGACACTTAGCCTAGAGGAGGAAGAGTCAGAAGGAGACATGGTAGCGGTGACCTGGGAGACGCCGGAATCGCTTGCGCTTGCCTCTGCCACCCGCGAAGCCTTGCAGCGCGCCCTCGAGCGCCTGCCTGCGGGTTACCGCGAAGTCATCCTGCTGTGCGATGTGGAAGAGATGAAGTACAAGGACATCGCCGAGGTATTGTCGATTCCGATTGGAACTGTGATGTCGAGGATTGCACGCGGCCGGAAGTTGCTGCGGCAATTGCTCTCGGAACAACGGAAGGAAGCGTCCGCCTCCGGCGGAAAGCTGGACGAATCATGAACTGCGCGGATTGGCAAAAGCGAATTGATGCCTACGTCGATGCAGAACTGTCGCCGTCGGATATGGACGCCTTTCGTGCCCACGCACAAAAATGCGTTGGCTGCGCTGCGACCGCGTTGACGGCTACGGAAAGCAAGTTAGCCATTCGCCGCGCAGGCAATCGCTACACTGCCTCTCCAGGGTCGCGCGCGCGTGTCTTCGATTTGGCGAAGAGTCAAGCTGGACCAGAGCAGGTTAAGGTACGAAGGCGTTGGGTTGGACTTCAGAGCAGTTCAGAAATGTGGTTGCGTTGGGCGGTCGCGGCCGCCGCTCTTCTAGTGATTGCAGCCGGACTGTTTATTGCGAATCGACGCCAGGAATCCAAGACACTTGCCGAGTTTGCCGATCTCCACGTGACAGCTCTCGCCAGCGCAAATCCGGTTGACGTTATTTCCACGGATCCGCACACGGTGAAACCGTGGTTTCAGGGACGAATCCCGTTTACCTTCGATCTGCCGGAGCTGCAAGGCTCTCCCTTCGCGCTCGTGGGCGCCCGGCTTGCCTATTTCCACCAAGAGCCGGGCGCTCATCTCGTATTCCGTTACCAGCGCCACATTATTTCCGTTTTCATCTTCCGGGAAACGGCCCAACTGGCGTTACCAGTGTCTTCATTTGCGGACCAAACATCCTCTTTCCGCCTGCGCACGTGGACAGAGGGCGGCCTGCGATACGTCGTCATCGGCGATGCAAGCGCTGGCATCCTGCAGCAGTTAGCGGATCTATTGCATAGTGCGCAGTGATTTGGGTTGAATCGTTTTTTCCATCGCAAAAGAAAATCTCCCACCGATTACAGTGTTTCACGCAGGTCCGCGCTTTCTAGTGAAGGCACCTGCTGCAAGATTCTCTACTTGGTGCAAGCACCCGCCGAAAGCGTGATATCCATCTGGTAGAATTTGAAGGTACTCTCCTCGCCGGGTCGCTCGGTTACAACCATCTGATAACGGTCCAGGACATCGGTAACGAAGGCGAGTCTTTCGGCCTCCGGTAAGAACTGCGTCCACGCTACGAACGTTACCGAGCCAAACGCCTGGAAGGCAGCCCGCGACTTGAAATCCCAAGCTTTGTCCCCCGTGTAAATACGGCGTACACGGAAGCCATTGCGCTCGGCTAATACTCCGTATCGTTCAGGTGTCAGGTGAAGATAAGGATCCTGAAAATCGCTGAAGTAACCTGCCCAACGCGTGGACAGGCGCGTCTCCTCAATTACATTTTCGAGACTCTTGCGTCTGCCAGCTGGCACCAGCCGCAGTTGTGCCACAGCGTCGGGCTTCATAGCAGAATGTATCGAGCGGAGCGCCTCATCTTGCTCTGGTATCCAATGGAGGGCGTTAAAGGAGACCACCAGATCGAACTCTTGTTGAAACCGCAGATTGCGAATGTCGCAGGTTTCGAATCGAAGATTGGGCCGCATGGTGGGACCAAACTGGGCCGACGCAAAGGCGATCATATCGGCGGACGAATCGATACCCACAACCGTTCCCTCAGGAACGCGAGCGGCGATCTCTGCCGTGACTTTGCCGTTGCCGCATCCCAAATCGAGCACACGCTCGTAGCCTTTGAGATCGATAAGCGCGAGCACCTCGGCAGCCATGGTCTCCTGAAGCGCGTCTATTCTCGCGTATCCTGGTGCGTTCCATTCGGTCATTCATCATTTCCTGAGCCGACGCCGGCGGCCGGCTCCGTATCATCCAACGCACAGCAATGGGATAGCTATCAAAAGGAGAGTCTCGGGACGAAACTTTCACGAGCAATGAATTTTACTGTGATCTACTGGACGTTCCGGGCCAGCACCATCTTGGCGCGGCCTAATTCCGGACGGTCCGAGTGTTTTCCGTCGTCGCAGTTCTTCAACAATTGCGCGTAGTAGGAGTTCGCTTTTTCCGGTTGATGGACCAGCTCGGCAGCCTGCGCCGCGCCGGCAAGTTCGTTGAAGCGATTAGGATCGATCTTCATCGACTTCTCATATTCCGCTAAAGCTTCTTGCGGTTGATTGAGTTCCAATAGCATATCGGCCAGCATCTCGCGCGCTGGAATGTCGACTTCGGCTTTTCCCAGCTTGTCTTGCGTGTCCGCGACCTCTCGCATCTGCCGTAGCGCCGCGTCATTCTGCTTTTCGGCAAAGGCCAGCCAGGCGTGTACTTCACCGCGCGATGGATTCGGACCATCCAACAGATAGGCGTCCTTCGATTTGCGAATGACCTCCTCAGCTTCATCGTATTTCTGCGCATTGCGACGAGTCGCTTGCACATCGCCCATACGCGCGGAGGCGATCGTCTGCCCCCACCAGGTAATGCGTTGCAAATCCGGCGACGCGTTGGCCGCGGGCTGCAGCGTCGCGGCATCCGTCCAGTCGTGCATCTCCAGGTCATAGAGCGCCGGAAAATGGGCCGCGGCAAAGCCGTAATATCTCAGCATTCCCGAATCGCCAGCGGCCTTGGGTGCCGACGCTACGATCTGCTGGGCTTGGTCCACCACCTGCTTGGCTGCTGTATCCTGTCCGGTCTGCAGGTAGGCATAAAGAAGGAAGTGCATGGCGTGCAATTCGTGTCCACGCATATACATCGCACCCGACTGTTGCGTAATGGCCACCGATTTCAGGTTCGCCTGGATATCCTCCTGCCACAATCCGAGCCGGGCGAAAATGTGCGACGGCATGTGGACCGCGTGGGCCGACGACGACGCAATTTGCGCATAGGCGCGGGCGGCAGCCAGTCCGGTAGGCGCCATTTGCGGCGTATCACAGGCATGAATAATGTAGTGCGCCAGGCCGGGATGATTCGGGTCCTGCTGGAACAGCGGGATAAGCACCGCGACCGCCTTCTTTCGATTGGCGAGCGACGTATCGTCTGGAGGCTGCGCTGCCAGCAACGATAATGCGTAGAATGCGCCCGCCTCCAGGTCCGTGGGATATTGCTGATAGAGTTTTCCCATCGCGTCCGAGTAGGCGGTAGCCCGCTTTAAATAGTCGTTCGAAGCAGGGTCTCGGTAGAACAAGGCCAACGCCGCAATGTACTCTTGCTCACGCTCGGTCTTCGCGCCGATCTTCTGCGCTTTCTCCATTTCCTGCTGGCCACGCTTAAGAGTTGACTCCGTTGGCCGCTCCCAGATCTGGTGGAACAGGCTCATCGCAATGCCCCAATGAGCCATGGCGCACGTAGGATCTTTCTGAGCGAGCTCGACGAACTGCTGCTCCGCCTCTTCATATCCGAAGGAATGGAGCAGGGCGATGCCGCGCTCGAAAGTCTTCTGCGAACCAAGCGCACACGAGATAGGGAACGAAACTTTGCCAAGCTGTTCGGTCGCGTCGTGATGATGCATCTGATCATCGAGGGCTGAGACGGGGACGGAGCAAACGACACACACGCAAACGACCAGGCAGGTAAGCGATTTTGAGGAGAACATCTTTCACTCCTTGAAATGCAGGCCATCACTTTACCGAAATCTGCGAAGTTTAACCAGCACGCCGCCCGGAAAGGCGGCAAAATGTAAGTTCTCAGTGAGGGCGGTACGAGGAGTTTGCTAGAAGGTCATCAGCAAGGATCAGGATGGCACCACAACATGATCGAATGGGCGCAGTCGTTCTAGCGGCGGGAATGTCGAGCCGGATGGGAGAACTCAAGCAGTTGCTTCGGCTGGGCGAGCGGACCGTACTGCAGCAGACACTGGAAAACCTTCGCGGCGCGCGCGTCGACGAAATTATTCTTGTGCTGGGATTTGCCGCCGACACGATTGCTGCGCAGGTCGCAGCTGCCGGAGTCAAGGTTGTCATCAACCCGCAGTTTCGTGACGGAATGGGGAGCTCGCTGCGAACCGGGCTGTCGGCGCTGGAACCCCAAGTCAGAGCAGCGCTCGTGGTTTTGGCCGATCAGCCTTTTGTCCGTCCGGCGACGCTCGACCAACTTATTGACGGTTACGTCAAGTCGGGAGCTCAGATTGCGATCCCCACTTATCGCGGTTTCCGCGGTAATCCCGTACTGCTGGATCGCTCCGTGTTTGCGGAAGTGATGGCCCTTACCGGCGACATTGGTTGCCGCGCCATTTTTGGCAATCACACCGAGGGCATCGTCAAGATTCCAGTGGACGACATTGGAGTTCTGCTCGACATCGACAACCAAGCCGATTTCGACCGGCTGCAACCCTTTGCCCTCGGCAAGGAGAGTCCGACGGCGGCGATCGAAGCTGCCAACCTGGCAGGCAGGGAGATTCCTGAACCAGCCCGATCTGCTCCGAAAGACGATCTCATTCTGGTGGGCACGGAGCCAGTCGCATTGGCGATGGCAAAGCTTGGACATCTGCTGGGCTTCCGCGTGACCGTGGTCGACCCGTTGTCCGACGTTGCTGACCTGCCTGACACCGACGTGGTGCTTAACACGTTGGACTTTTCACGTCTGTCCTCAAACAAAAAGCAATATGTAGTTGTGGCGAGTCGCGGCCGGTTCGATGAAGAACCCGTCGAGCAAGGACTGCAGGCCAATGTGCCCTACTTAGGCCTGGTTGCGAACCGAAGGAGAGCCGCAGATATTCTTGGCGTTCTCGAAGCCAAAGGCGTCACGGCGGACGAGTTGAAAGCCATACATGCTCCCGCCGGTCTAGACCTCAAAGCGGATTCTCCGCAGGAGATCGCGCTGAGCATCATGGCGCAAATCGTTCTCGAAAAGAACAAGCGAAAAGTCGAGGAGTGAGGGTCGGCGGAAGGGTTCTTAGCGCGATCAAGTGTCGCCGGCTTCGCACACTTGGATGACCTTGTCGGATTGGCCGGTTTGCGCCTCCAGGTCAGACTCCTTCAGGCTGAGCGGCGCAATGCTTCCTCCGCGCCGCAGCGCCACCATCTGACTCATAATGCTGAGTGCGATCTCCTCCGGCGTGGCTGCTCCCAGATTGAGCCCCGCAGGCGACTGAACCGCGGATATTTTCTCCGCGGGCAAACCTGCTACCGCAAGGTAATCCAGCACCAGCTTCGCACGATGCCGGCTGGCGATCAGAGCAACATAGGCGGCGTTGCCTTCCAGCGCTTTCTGCAGCCACAAATGATCGCGCTTGTGCTGGGTAGCAATCACCACAAAGCTCTTGGGGCCGATTGGTGTTTCGGTGAGATCGAAGTCTTCGGTGACGATGCGGGATGCATTCGGGAACGAGCTGCGGTCGGCTGCGGGATCGTTTATCGTGACTGTAAAGCCCATCAGATTTCCCAGGATCGACAGAGTTTCGGCAATCCGCCCATGACCCACGATGAGCAACTCGGGTTCGGGCAAAACCGGCTCGATGAATACCTCCATTTTTCCCCCACACGGCATCCCAACTCCCAATTCCTCATCACGCATGTCCAGGGTGATCAATTGCGGCCGTTCCGTCTCCATGGCTTTCAGCGCTTCGCTCTTGACCGCGCTTTCGGCGCATCCGCCGCCTACCCAGCCCAATAGCAGCTTTCCCTGGGAATCGATAATGGCCTTGGAGCCCCGCCGCGCCGACGACGAACCTTCTACGCGCACTACGGTAGCAATGGCAAAAGGCTTACCTTGTGCGGCGAGTTCGGCGGCTTTGCTGTATAGGTCAGAGAACATCAATGTTGACGTATCATATTCTCCCATTGCTTGAGGATCAACACGGGAGCTAAACGTTGTATAGCGAACAAGTCCGGGCCCACTATGCCAACCCGCACAATGCGGGCAGCGTGGATCATCCTTCCGGCAAGGCCATCGTGAAGAGTCCCATCGACGGTGACACCGTCCTTATCAGCTTGCGAATCGAAAACGACACCATTGAAGAGGTGAAGTTCAAGTGCATGGGATGTGCGGTTGCGATAGCCTGCTCATCCATGGCGACGGATATGGTGCTGGGTAAGTCTGTCGCAGAGGCGTCGCAGATTTCCGAACAAGCCGTGGCCGACGCACTGGGCGGTATTCCCGACTACAAGATGCGCTGCAGCAATCTCGCCCCGGAAGCGATTCGCAGGGCAATTGATGAGTGGAGAAAAACCGCCTCGGGGAAACCCTGATGCGCCTTCTCGCCCTCAGGAAATTCAGCCGCGTTTTGGTCATGCCGGGCTTCCAGTGCGCGTATTGTGTGTGATAACGTACTCTCCGCTGATGGCATCTCTGGGGTGGCAGTTTCCCGTTCGCAAGTTGGACAGTCACAAAACCAGATGTGAGGTAAAGTATGATCCCGCCAGCCTTCGATTACCTCCGGCCCAATACCATTCCTGAAGCAATCGCTCTGCTGCAACAGTACGGCGACGACGCCAAAATTCTTAGCGGCGGACAAAGCCTGATTCCCATGATGAAGTTCAGGATTGCCCGGCCGGCGTACCTGATCGACATCAACCGCATTGCCGGGCTGTCTTACATCAAAGAAGAGGAGGGACAGCTCAAGATCGGCGGGCTTACGCGCGAGGCGGACTTGGAAAGTTCTCCATTAATCCGGTCCAAGTATCCCATTATCCTCGACACCGCCCGCGTCATCGCCGACCCGCAGGTGCGCAATCTCGCAACCCTGGCAGGCAATCTGGCCCACGGAGATCCGGCGAACGATCATCCCGCCACCATGTTGGCGCTGGGCGCGAAAGTCGTCGCCACCGGTCCGGCGGGGAAGCGGGTCATACCGATCGAGGATTTCTTTGTCTCGCTGTTCACCACGGCTCTGGATGCGAACGAGATTGTTACCGAGATTCAAATTCCTATCCCTCCGGCTCGCAGCGGTGGCGCGTATTTCAAGCTGGAGCGGAAGGTCGGAGACTTTGCCACCGCCGCCGTGGCCGCGCAGGTGACGGTGGACGCCAGCGGGGTTTGTCAGTACGCAGGCATCGGACTGACGAATGTCGGTCCCACTTCGCTGAAGGCGGCGAAGGCCGAAGCATTTCTGCGCGGAAAGAAACTTGACGAGGCTACGCTGCGCCAGACTGCGCGATTGGCGGGAGAGGAAGCGCAACCCAGTTCGGACCTGCGCGGCCCAGCCGAATACAAGACAGCATTGGTGAAGGAACTGGCATTTCGTGCCTTGTCACGCGCGGCCGAGCGCGCCGGCAAATAGACGGCGGAGGATCGCAATATGGCGAAGAAGCAAGTAGTTCACGTCAAAGTAAATGGCCGCGAGCGCGAGGCCTTGGTCGAGCCGCGGATGTTGCTGGTGCACTTTATTCGCGACGAGCTGCAACTGACCGGCACCCACGTCGGTTGCGATACCAGTCACTGCGGCGCCTGCACGGTATTGCTCGATGGCAAGACGGTTAAGTCGTGCACCATGTTCGCTCCGCAGGCCGATGGCTGCGAGATCCTCACGGTGGAAGGGCTGATCAAAGACGGCCAGATGCATCCTCTGCAGGCGGGATTCAAAGAAGAGCACGGTCTGCAATGCGGTTTCTGCACCCCCGGCATGCTGATGTCGTCTTATGCGTTGTTGCAGAAGAACGCCAACCCGAGCGAGCAAGACATTCGCTGGGGAATTTCCGGAAATCTCTGCCGCTGTACCGGATATCAAAACATTGTGAAGGCTGTACAGTATGCCGCCGGTAAGTTGCAGGAAGGAGGGGCAAAGTGACGTTGTTCAAAACATCTCCTGAAATCGGTGGCATGGGGCACTCCATCAAGCGTAAGGAGGATTCGCGGTTTCTCCAGGGCAAAGGCAATTACGTCGACGACGTGCATCTGCCCGGCATGGTTTACGGCCACATGGTGCGCAGTCCCTACGCCCATGCCCGGCTGAAAAGCATCAACACGGAAAAAGCGAAAGCGCTGCCTGGAGTATTGGCGGTCATCACCGGCGAAGATTTGGCCAAAGCGAACCTCGCCTGGATGCCAACCCTATTCTTCGACAAGCAGATGGTGCTCGCCACCGGAAAGGTTTTGTTTCAGTCGCAGGAAGTCGCCTTTGTCGTAGCCGAAGACCGCTACACCGCCGCCGATGCTGCTGAGCTGGTGGAAGTAGAATACGAGGAGTTGCCGGTGCTGGTCGATCCTCACAAAGCCACCGATCCCAGCTCTCCGATTTTGCGGGAAGACCGCGAAGAAAAGAGCAATCACATCTTTCACTGGGAAGTCGGCGACAAAGCTGCAACGGACAAGGCTTTTCAGGATGCGGCGGTGAAGGCCAGGGTGCATGCAGTGTTTCAACGTTGTCATCCCGCGCCGCTCGAAACCTGCGGCTGCGTGGCCGATTTCAACAGCGCTACCGGCAAGCTCACCATTTATCTGACATCGCAGGCGCCGCACGCTCATCGCACGCTGTTCGCGCTTGTTGGCGGAATTCCTGAGCAGAATATCCGCGTCGTTTCACCCGATATCGGCGGAGGATTCGGCAACAAGGTTCCGATCTATCCCGGCTATGTGTGTGCGGTCGTAGCTTCGCTCACCCTCGGTCGACCGGTGAAATGGATCGAGACGCGCTCGGAAAATCTGCAGTCCACAGGTTTTGCGCGCGACTACCACATGACTGCCGAACTGGCTGCCGATAAAAATGGGAAGATCCAGGCCATGCGAGTGAAGACGCTGGCTGACCACGGCGCCTTCAATGCCGCCGCCCAGCCAACGAAGTTCCCCGCCGGGCTGTTCAGTATTTGTACCGGCGCGTACGACTATCCCACGGCGTTCTGCGAAGTCGATGGGGTCTACACCAACAAGGCTCCGGGCGGCATCGCCTATCGTTGCTCGTTCCGCGTGACCGAGGCGGCCTACCTGATCGAACGTGCTGTCGATGTCCTAGCGCTGGAGTTGAAGACCGATCCAGTCGAGCTGCGCCGCAGGAATTTTATTCAGCCCGACAAGTTTCCCTACAAGTCATCTCTGGGCTGGAGTTACGACAGCGGCAACTACGAAGCCGCGATGAATCTGGCGCTGGAAAAAATCGGATATAAGCAGCTTCGCAAAGAACAGGAAGAGAAACGCAAGCAGGGTGAGCTGATGGGCATCGGAGTTTCCAGCTTCGTGGAAATCGTGGGGGCGGGCCCCGCGCACACCTTCGACATCGCCGGCATCAAGATGTTCGACAGCGCCGAAATCCGGGTCCATCCTACGGGCAAAGCGATTTGCCGCATGGGAACCAAGAGCCAGGGACAGGGCCATGAGACCACATATGCGCAGATTGTCGCCCAGGAGCTTGGCATTCCCGCCGCAGATGTCATGGTGGAAGAAGGCGACACCGACACGGCTCCCTATGGCCTGGGAACCTATGCCAGCCGAAGCACGCCGGTTTCGGGAGCAGCCACCGCAGTCGCCGCGCGCAAAATTCGCGACAAGGCTAAGAAAATCGCAGCCCACCTGCTGGAATGCAGCGAGGAAGATCTGGAATGGGAGCCGGGCAAATTCTTCGTGAAGGGTTCGCCAAGCAAGTCCACGAGCATTCAGGATATTGCCTTCGCAGCCTATACCAACATACCTCCCGGCTTGGAAGCGGGGCTGGAGGCGGTCGACTATTACGACCCGCCGAATCTTACCTTCCCGTTCGGCACCTACATTTGTGTGGTGGACATCGACAAGGGGACCGGCGAAGTGAAAGTGCGGCGCTTTGTCGCGGTCGATGATTGTGGCAACATCATTAATCCGATGATCGTCGACGGCCAAATTCACGGCGGATTGACTGAAGGGCTGGCGATTGCGTTCATGCAGTTGATCGACTACGACGAAAACGGCAACGTGCAGGGTGGCAGCTTCATGGACTATCTGTTGCCGACCGCGGTCGAAACTCCCCACTGGGAGACAGACAAAACCGTTACCCCTTCGCCGCATCATCCATTTGGCGCCAAGGGTGTAGGCGAGTCCCCCAATGTGGGATCTCCGGCTGCATTCGTCAACGCTGTGGTCGATGCGCTGTCCCACCTGGGCGTGCGACACATCGACATGCCCATCACACCGTGGAAGGTGTGGAACGTCCTGAAGGAGAAGGGAGTCGTGAGTTAGGTGGCTTTACGTATTGAAAAAACCTTTGAGGTGAACGAGCCGATCGAGAAGGTTTGGAGCTTCTTGAGCGATCCTACCAAGGTCGCCGGTTGCGTACCGGGAGCGCAGCTTACCGAACAGGTGGATGAAAAAACCTACCGCGGCACCATCAGCGTCAAAGTCGGTCCCAGCGTCACCAACTACAAAGGTGAAGTCCAGATCATTCGTATGGATGCCGCAACCTACGAAATCGCGATGGTGGGAAAGGGTCAGGACGTAAAAGGCCGCGGCAGTGCTGCGATGACCATGACCGGAAAACTGGCGACGATGGACGGCGGGGCAACTCAGGTTACGAGCACTTCCGAAGTGAACGTGGTAGGTATCCTGGCGCAGATGGGCTCGCGCGTGATCACCGAGGTTTCTAACATCATGTTCGAGAAGTTCAGCAAGAACTTCCAGACGCTCCTCCAGGCTCCGGCGGATCAACTGCCGGCTACGGGTACCGACGGGAAGCCCGAGCCCATCAAGGCCGGATCCCTGGCTTGGCAGGCCGGCAAGCGCCTGTTCAAGCGTGAGGACTCCTGAGGCTTTCATGGTTATGGAACCATCACCAAGCCTTGCGGAGAATCCAGAAATTCAGAGTGTAGACAGCCTCATTATGGGCTTGGAGCGCTTTGGGTATGTCACCGACCGGGCTCTCGCCACGGCTATTTTTCTCGTCAGCAGGCTGCGTAAGCCACTGCTGATCGAAGGCCACGCCGGACTGGGCAAAACCGAGGTGGCGAAAGTGCTGGCGTCGCTACTCGGCACACGCCTCATCCGCCTGCAGTGTTACGAAGGCCTCGACGTCAGCTCGGCGGTTTACGAGTGGAACTATCAGAAGCAACTGCTGGCCATCAAGATTCAGGAGAAGTCCGAGCAGACGGTCGAGGAGAAAGAGAAGCATATTTTCAGCCGCGAGTTCTTGCTGGAACGTCCTCTGCTGCAATCCATTCTGGAAGAAAAAGCCGCGCCTGTGCTGCTGATTGACGAGATCGATCGCGCCGATGAGGCCTTCGAGGCATTCCTGCTTGAGTTGCTTTCCGACTTTCAAATCACCGTTCCGGAGATGGGGACGATCAAGTCGCAGCACACACCGTACGTAATCCTTACTTCCAATCGAAGCCGCGAATTGAGCGATGCGTTGAAGCGGAGATGCCTCTACCACTGGATCGACTACCCGAGCCTGGAAAAGGAAATGCAGATTGTTCGCACCAGGCTTCCGGGAATCGACGAATCCCTGGGTACGCAGGTGGTGCGATTCGTGCAGGCCGTTCGCCATCTGAATCTAGCGAAACCGCCCGGCGTCGCCGAGACCCTGGATTGCACCCAGGCGCTGACCTCGCTGGGGAAGCATGCGCTCGATGTTCAGGCAGTCGAGGAGACGCTGGGCTGTATCGCCAAGTCAATGGAGGACAGCGTCACTTTGAAGGCTGCCGGCATTGAAAAGCTCCTCGCGCAATCTGCTTAGGGGCCATCGATAGGCTCTAATCAATTACGGGAACACAGGATTTGTGAAGTCGACGACAGGCACAACGCGGCAGGAAGAATTGGAGCCTACCGTTTCTGCCGTGGTCGCGTTCTGTCGCTTTCTCAGAACCAACGGCCTTCCGGGCGGAGTGCAACAAACTCTGGCGGCGATCGAGGTGGCCGAAACCGTTGGCTTCGAAGATCGGGAAACTTTCGCCGACGCATTGCGCGCGGCCCTGTGTTCATGCAAAGAAGAATGGGATCTGTTTCACCGGCTCTTCGAGGCGTTCTGGAGCGACACGAAAGAGCAACCACGCCAGCGGTCGGAATCTCCAGGGCCGCGCGTGCCGGCTCCAACCGGCGGCGCTTCTGTGTTATTCGACCGGGCTGGGAGCGAAGCCTCGTCGCCAGAGCGCGAAGGAAAGTTGGTGCTTGGGGCCAGCGCACAGCAGCGCTTGAAGAAGATCGATTTCTCCGAAGTCCCACAAGGTGATTTGGTTGCGTTGGAGGAGATTTCGCTGCGGCTGTTAAAGCAGTTGAGCCAGCGAATCTCCCGCCGCCTTCGCATCAAGAATCTTGCCGATCGGGTTGACGTGCGGCGTACCATTCGACGCAATGTCACGCGCGGCGGCGAACCAATTCTGCTGGCCTACAAAGGCCGGAAGCGGCAGAAGAATCGCCTGGTGATTTTCCTCGATATCAGCGGATCGATGAACCTCTACAGCCTGTTCCTGGTGAGGTTCGCCTACGCGTTGCAAAAGCACTTCAAACGCGTGGATTCGTTTCTCTTCAGCACAACGCTGGTCGAGATCACCCGCGCCCTGCGCACCCAAAACTTGACCGACGCTTTACGGGGAATTTCGCAAACCTCGGCCGACTGGTCGGGCGGTACCAAGATCGGCGGCTCGCTGGCCGACTTCAATCGCCGGCAGGGGCGCAAGTTGCTTTCCCGCGAAACAGTTTTCATGATTCTAAGCGACGGCTGGGACACCGGAGAGCCTGAGGTTCTGGCTGCCGAGCTTCGTACCACCAGACAACGAGTGCAAAAGCTGATTTGGCTGAATCCTTTACTCGGCCAGAACGACTATCAGCCACTCACGCGCGGCATGAGCGCTGCGTTGCCTCACATCGATGTCTTTGCGTCGGCTCATAATTTGGAGAGTCTGCTGGCTCTGGAGAAGTATCTGTAACCACATGGGTAATGTGGAAACATAGTAGAACTCGTCACTCGTCTCATAGATGATCCTGGGTTGTATCAGGGCATGACCTCCCGTCGTGCCGAAGATGTGCAGTTAAGCTCGGGCTTTGAGAGACTGTGTCGCGACCGGCAAACGGAATTTGCGGTGGGACAAACGCATCCAAATCATCTTCCGCGCCAGCCGCGCAGCGGCGATATTTGTTTTAGCCGTGGGCGTGAGCCCGCGGGACAAGTGGGAGAAACGCAGAGCCGGGGAGCGGCGGCACGGGGTTGCGACACAATCTCTTTAAGCCCCAGCGAACCTGCCCTCAGGGCTGAAGCGCAAGTTATCGTTGACACCTTATGGCATAGCTGAAGCCGTGCCCCGATACAAAACAATTTGTGAGTTAATGGACGAATGACTGTTCCCAGAGCGTTCGCAGCGGCGTTCCACTAAAAGGAAAATGTTATGAGCTACGCAGCCCACCTTGGCGGCAAATTGGTGTACGAGCAGAGAGTAGGCGTTGACCGCACAGATGGCGAGGTATTCCCGGAGCTGATGAAAATCCAGCCCATAGGGACGTCGCGAGCTTGTTTCTCTCAAAGGTCAATCACCACATCTGCGTTTGGCTGCGAGCAGCACACCAGCACATTCCCCGGGGCTGGCCTCTCGAGTGGTTCCGGTTGATAACGAATCGAGCCGCTAATCAGACCAGTCATGCAGGTGTGGCACACGCCGGTCCGGCACGACCATCTGACGGGGACATCGCAGGCTTCCGCCAGTTCGAGCAGGCTCCCGAATTTAGGATCCCAGGCGACGGTGATTCCGCTACGCGCGAACGACACCGAAGGGCCGGGCCCGGCGGGCCCTGGCGGCAGGTGCGGAGTATGATCGACCGGCGCCACACCAGGCGTAATAGCGTCCAGGGAGCCGAAGATTTCCAAGTGTACGTTCTCGCCGAGCACACCCCAGCTTCGCAGTCCCTCGCCCATGTTCTGCAAGAAGGAAGATGGGCCACACAGATAGTAGTCACCGTTGCGTGGCACGCCTAGCTTTTCGAGTAGAGCTACCTCAATGTGCCCGGGAGCATCGAAATCGACGCCAACCTGGTCGGTCGCAGTAGGCCTGCTGTACACGATGTAACTTCGTTCGCGAGAGAGCTGTTTTAGCAGAGAACGCGCTTCTTCGGCAAATGGATGATCGCCGCGACTGCGCGCTCCATAGATCCACCAGACCTGCCGCGGTGATCTTTCCGCGGCCAGCGCGTGCAGCATCGACAAAACGGGGGTTGCACCGACGCCGGCGCTTAGCAGAACAACCGGGTTTTCGCTGCAGCGTAGAGTAAAAGTTCCGCGCGGTGCGCTGACATCCAACACATCGCCTTCGCCTACACGGCTGCACAGGAACGAACTTCCAATCCCATTCAATTCACTCTTGACGCTGATGCGGAAGTGATCGACTCCTGGCTGATCGGACAAGGAATAGCTGCGAAGAACCGGCGGCTTATCCGGATCCACTTGCAAGCGCAACACAACAAATTGACCGGGCTGGGCGGCAGCCGGCAGTTCTCCTTCGATCGGCACCAGAATGAAGGAGGTCACGCTATTGCTTTCCTTGCGGATTTGCGCGACTCTCATCTGTTTAAATCCGGGCCATGCCGGCGCTTGCTCCTCACTGGCGAGCCCCGGATTCCCCTTCATGGTTATTGCCGCCGACTCTTGCTTGAGTATCGCCTGAAAAGAAGTTTGCCATCCCTGGCTTAGCGCTGGGATCCGGAGCGCTCGTTCAAGTTGCTCGCGGGAATGTCCTGGCAAATACAGCAGAGCATCCATGTCAGCGACCGAGATCCGTTCTGGACCATCGGCGACTTTCACGATGTCATCGCTTGGACCAACTTCTCCTTCCTGCAACACGCGAAAGTAAAACCCTGGTCTTCGGTGTGCCACAAGCAAGGCCGGCATGCGAGGCTCGTTCATGCGAATCCCGACTCGGTAGCAGGTTACGCGCGGCTGGGTCACTTCAAATATTGCATCACCAATGTGGTATCGATCACCGATGCAGACCTCGTCATCAGGAAGCCCATCAACAGTGAAGTTTTCTCCGAACTGGCCGAAACTGAAATCGTTGCGCTCGAGGAATCTTTCCCAGTAGTGGTAGGAGTCCATCTGATAAACAAATACGGCGCGCTGCTCTCCACCGTGACCGGTGAGATCCCCTTGCGCGTCGCCATCAATATTGAGCTTGCGCACCATCCGCCGGTCTTTCACCGGGAATTTCCAGACCGCCGTTCGGACAGTCTTGCCGTTCCATGTCACTTCGTGCGGAACGCCGACGTTCACTGAGAGCAGTCGGGCCATTCGTACCTCCTCCTCGCAACCCGCGGCACTTTATTACTCGGGAAAACAGATATCGTGGCTGCGGGTTCGACTTGGCTAACGGATGAGATCATAAGAACGTGGCGTTGAGCCGAGTAGCTGACTCACGCCGATAAAACACAGCACCCGACAAGAATCTCTAACACCCTTCTCCGGTTAAATACCCTTTATTTCGCCTCCGTCCATTCGGACGGATGTACCAGTCATCCATTTCGCTGCCGGCGACACCATGAATGCGAGCAGTTCGGCGATCTCTTCCGGACGTCCGTAGCGACTAATCCCCGTTTCTTGCGGAAATTCTTTCGTCGCCTCTTCCACGCTCATGTTGTGCGCTGGCGCCCACTTCTCCAGGAAGGAGCGCCGCCGTCCCGTCATTACCGGACCTGGCACAATGCTGTTGACCTGCACGCCATCTTCAATACCTTGTTCAGCGAAGGCTTTTGCCAGCGCGGTGATGGCTGCATTCGTCGCCGCAACCGCTGCGAAGGCGGGCTTCGGGTCAAGCGCTGCGCTACCCGACATAAATACGACGGAGCCTTTCGATTTCTTAAGTGCGTCCCAAGCCAATATCGTCAGACGTCGAGCGCCGTGTAGCTTCAGCTCCATACCCGCCCGCCATTGCTCGTCCGTCATCTCGAACAAATCGATTTGCGGCACTGCCCCCGCAATGTTCAGCAACGCATCAATTCTGCCGAAACGATCAAGCGTGGTTTTGACCAGCGCTTCAGCAGATTCAATTTTGCTCAAATCAACATCGCAGATAAGAGGCTCCGCGCCCGCTGTCTTTACAGTGTCCGCTACCTCTTTCAGTGCATTGGCATCTCGTGCAGACAGCACGATCGCCGAGAAGTCCCGTGCCAATCGAATCGCGGTAGATCGACCGATACCCTGGCTCGCTCCGGTAACAATTGCGACAGAATTCACAACGCCTCCTTTTCCGGTTGGGTTCGGCTAAATAAATAGAGCTCGAATTGTGTCTAGGAAACTGCCTGCCTCGCTTCCAAAATGATGTTCACGACCCTCTGCGGCGCACTGAGCAACGGTGTGTGATCTACGGCGAGCGACCGGGTTGTAGCTCCCATTCGGTCTGCCATGAAGTGTTGTGTTTTGGGGTTGATCATGCGGTCTTCTTCCGCGATCAGGAACCAGGAAGGCTTGGATCTCCACGCCGGTTGTGGAACCGGCTCTTGTATACACTTCAGCGCGATCGGCCTCTGCACGGCCGCCGATAATGCGATTTGCTCCGCCGTCGCATACTGGGCGAAGGCATTTCTGAAGCCGTCCTCGGGCATCCAGATGAAACCGTCGCCATCCGGGGCGAGTTGTGGCGCCTGGGCATGTCGTTCATCACGATAGAAGACCTGAGCAACGGTCTCGCCCGCGTCGGGAGCCAGCGCGGCGATGTACACCAGCGCTTTCACGCGCTCGTCATTCACTGTAGCGATAACAGCACCGGCATATGCGTGACCGGCCAGAATCACTGGTCCTTCGGTCCGAGCGATTGCACGCTTCAATGCGGCAGTGTCATCGCCAAGTGAGGTCAGTGGGATGGGAGCTGCGACTACTCGTATGCCTTCTCGTTCAAGGCCGAGAATCACGTCTTTCCAGCTCGAACCATCGGCCCAGGCTCCGTGAACCGCAACTACGGTAATGTTTCCAGGAACTGTCACGTCTCCAATCCTTTCCGCCGGTCGAAAGCGAAGAGTTGCCGCTTCAGCCCAGCGACTTAACTGAGAAATTCCCGCATGCGCTCGGCAATGAACCCGCTGGAGTCTTCCAGCGCGAAGTGACCGGTATCAATCAGGTGCAGTTCAGCCTTCGGGAGATCTCTTTGGTAGGCCTTGGCTCCCTCGACGGTGAAGAACGGATCGTTCTTTCCCCAGACAATCAGCATTCTCGGCTGCCGGGCGCGGAAGTACTCATGCCAACGGTCATAGAGAGCGACATTCGACTGATAGTTGTAAAGAAGATTGAGCTGAATTGCGTCATTGCCCGGGCGGTCGAGAAAGAACTGGTCCAACGTATAGGAATCAGGGCTGATTCGCTCAGGGTCTGCGACACCATGGGTGTACTGAAACATGGTCATCTGCTTCGTCAGGAGATCGCGCACGGGCTTCTCCGTCTCGGAATTGCGATTGGCCCAGAATGGCTTCATCGGGTCGAATGCACCGCCAATACCTTCCACGTATGCATTGCCGTTCTGAACGACAATGCTTTGAATCGCATCCGGATGTTTTGAGGCAATCCGATAGCCGACGGGCGCGCCATAATCCTGCACATACAGGCTGAACTTCTTCAAGCCCAGGTTCTCGAACAGCAAATCCTCGACATGGGCTGCCAAGTTGTCGAAGGTATATTCGAACTCCTGCACTCTGGGGGTATCGCTGTATCCAAATCCCACATAGTCGGGAGCAATCACGTGGACCTTGTCCGCTAATTGCGGGATAAGGTCGCGAAACATGTGGGAAGAACTGGGAAAGCCGTGCAACAGTACGATAGTCGGCGAATCCTTGGATCCGGCTTCGCGATAAAAAAGCTTCTGTCCCCTTACATTGGCGTAATGATAAGTTGTCATAAAGTGTCCTGTCTGTTTAGTTGATTCATCCACCTTCCACTGGTTGGCCGCCGCCGCGCCTTCAACGAGCTAGGATGTTGTGACACCATCAAAAGTTTCGTCGATGGTGTTAATTTTGTGATCTAACTTCTTTGGAGAAGCATTGGTATGGCGGGTACGTCGGCACAGCAGAAGGAATGGGTGGACGGCTTTCTATTCGTGGGCAATCATCTAGCACTGGATTTTCTAAATACGAAACCTATTTTGGAAAACGAACCTCAGGAACTCCTGACGAATGGCGCAGCGCTGGAACGATGGCTGATAGCTTCTGGAATCGTTACATCTCAGAAAAACCGAGCTCTGGTGCGGACCTGGCGGGACTCACGCCAAGCAGAGGCTTTTCTGCAAGAGCTGATCGCGCTTCGAGAGCGCTTACGAACAGCCGTACTCCGGGTGGAAGCCAAGTCACTGCCTGGAGATGCGTTCCTGAAGGAAATCAACCTGCTCTTGAAAGAGCACCCTCAACGCACCAGCCTGGGGAAAGAAAACTCGAAAGTGGTGCGCGACGTCTTCTTCGAGCCGCGAAAGCCCGGGGACCTATGGGCCCCGATCGTCGCGGCTACGGCTGAATTGCTCACAGAGTTGGAGCCATCTCGTATTCGCAAATGCGAGTCCGAGTCGTGCATTGTTCATTTCTACGACACCAGCAAAAAGGGGTCACGCCGCTGGTGCAGTATGAATATTTGCGGAAACAAATTGAAGGTCGCCGCCTATCAAAGACGGCGGCGTCTCGCCTGATCAATGAGCATTCATCATTTGATACGCGAGCACGACTGCGTCTCTAACCGACCTGAACAAGCGGCGAGCGTAGCGCCTTGTATCTTCTCTCCTGGCCATGCGACCCGCTGTCCTTCGATTTCAACAACTCGGCGAGCGCGCAGAGCAACCTCTCGACTTCGTCAGGACAGCATAAAATCGAATTTTGTTTTTCCTAACGACGGCGCACACTTTCTCTCGCACTGCATAAGAGAGCAAAATCCGCTATAAAGTAATCGTGAGTTCCGGCAATCCCACTCTTGCATCACAGACGGTTTTGATCACGGGCGCCTCCAGCGGCATCGGGCTGGAGCTAGCCCATCGGTTCGCCAGCGACGGCTATCGGCTGGTGCTGGTGGCGCGTAATCGTAGTGCGCTGCATGCACTGAGTGACGACCTAAGTTCACGCTATGGTGTGGAGGCGAGAGTTTCGCCCACCGATCTCGCACATCCCGCTGCGCCCACCGAACTCTACCAGGAATTGCAGGAAGCCGGCATCGTTCTCGACGTACTGGTAAATAACGCTGGCTTCGGAGGCAGTGGTCCCTTCCTCCAGACTGACTGGAACAATGAAGCCGAAATGATCCAGGTCAACATCGTGGCGGTGACACACCTGACGAAACTCTTTCTGCCGCAGATTTGCTCGCGCCAGGGTAAGTTGCTCAACGTAGCCAGTGTGGCGGCTTTTCTGCCCGGACCCTATACCGCGATCTACTATGCCAGCAAGGCATTCGTTCTGCACTTCACTGAAGCTTTGGCGGAAGAGCTGAGCCGCAGCGGGGTCACGGTTACGTGTTTGTGTCCCGGACCGGTAGAGACAAACTTCCAGAAACGCGCTCATGTCGGGGGCAGCAGCCGGGCCAATGGACCTCTGTTTATGGATGTTCGCGAGGTTGCCCGCGCCGGTTACGAAGGCATGAAGCAAGGTAAGCGGCTGATAATTCCGGGATGGAAAAACCGTCTGCTCACTGAGATGCTGCGGCTGGTCCCGCGGAACACTGTGACCAGAATGGTCGGCCGCATGTACGAAAACAGAACGTAGGCTACCCTTAGTTCTAACCGGCACGAGCGGCCTCAACTAAATTGAGGCTCAAGCTCCTGTCGCGGGCGAGCGAGTGTAATTCGCGCCATATCTCGTGCCTGGATAGTGCGAGTGGGATACAGGATTGGATCCCAATATCCAAATCCATCGCATTGCGCCTGATTGCTCACCCACGTCTCCAGCAACTGCCGAATTGCATCCGGCTGGTCGGGAATAGGTACTTTGTTCAAGCGCTGACGAATTTCATATTTTGCATCCCGGGAAACGCGGACGGCCACCAGCCGTTTTACGTTTCCTGACTGCAACTCGAGATCGAAAGACTCGGAAGGCATCCAGCTACCGTCCTCGCAGCGTTGCAACAGCTCAGGGAAAAAGTGCAAGACCTTCCATTGCGTAATGATTGAGTACTCCAACTCGATGCCCATTTGCTGTAGGTCAGATTTCAGTTTCGCCGCGATGTTGCTGGCTACTGCCATTGCAGCCTGGTCGTTGAGCATAATCCGCATGCAGAGATGAGAGCTTTCGAAGAGCCGCGGTAACTCGTGGAAGGAACTGGCATCGACTTCCAAAGAGGTCAGTAACTTTGCTGAGTCAAACGCTTCGACAACCTTGTTCTTCAGCTCGTTCGGAGTCATCTTGACCAGACCTCCCCGGTCCGTATCTTTCGCTAGTCCGCGGACGCCACCACCGAATCACGACGTGAATTGCTAACGTCGCTCAGATAATGTCGGATCAAGTTACGCACGGCACCGGCCTCCTGGCATAGCAAGGCTCGGTTTGCGGTCTCCTGCAGTTCATGGAACTGAAGCTCTCGGAACAGTGCTTTGATCTCTGCTACCTGATTGGGTCTGACGCTCAGACTGCGAACGCCAAGCCCTGCGAAGACAGCGGCTGCCAGTGGGTCCGAAGCAGCATCGCCGCACAGGGATACGTGCCGGTTTCTCTTGCCGGCACCCTCCACCACGAATTTCACCAGGCGCAGAACCGCCGGCTGGAGTGCGTCTTGCAACTCCGCCACTGCTGCGTTACCCCGCTCAGCTGCCATGGTGTATTGCGTCAGATCATTGGTGCCGATGCTGAAGAAGTCCAGATGCTCCGCAAGATGCTCGCTGCTGAGGGCTGCCGATGGCACTTCGATCATGATGCCGCGTTTGATCGGCCAAGCGTGCGGAATTTCCTGGGTCTGCAGTTGCTGATGCGCCTGTTCCAACAGCCGCAAGGCTTGCTGCACCTCCTGCAGCAGAGAAATCATGGGAAACATCAGCCAGATCTCGTGTCCCACACCAGATCGCAAGATCGCTCGCAGGTGAGTAAGAAACAGCTCGGGAGAACGCAGCGATAACCGAATACCTCGCGCGCCCAGATAGGGATTGTGCTCCTGCGGCTGCGGGAGAAATGCCAAAGGCTTGTCGGCCCCGACGTCAAGGGTGCGCACGATGATAGGTTTGGCAATGGAAGAGTAAATTTCGCGCAGGGCTTGAACCTGCTGATCTTCGCTGGGAGCCTCACGACGCGCCACGAAAAGAAACTCCGTGCGCAGCAGTCCGACACCGTCTGCCGCGTTACCGGCTGCGGCCTTGGCGTCCTCTGCGTTGCCGACATTCGCGAGCACTTCGATGCGGGTGCCGTCGAGCGTGATACCAGGCAGCGAGCGCGCCATCTCGGCCTGGCGCCGGAGCTGCAGTTGAGTCTGCTTAGACTTTTCCAATCGGGCAATAGTTTGTGCATCTGGGTCGACCCAGACCTCGCCAGTTGCGCCGTCCATGGCAATCGGCGTTCCCGACGCAACATTCCCTATGTCCACAGCGCCCACAACCATGGGAATGCCCAGCGTGCGCAGGATGATAGCGCTGTGCGAAGTGGCGCTTCCCTTGGCCGCAATTACGCCGAGCACCGTAGCTGGGTCACACGCCGCCGCTTCGCTGGGAAGCAATTCTTCCGTAAAGAGGATGGCAGGATGAGGCAGCCGGATGGGAAGTTGCGATTCGTTGCCTTTCAGCTGGCGAAGGACGCGGCGTTCTATGTCGCGTACATCGGCCGCCCGTTCCCGCAGATAAGGATCATCCATGGCCTCATATTGCGCGGCAAGATCTTGAGTCACCTGAGTCCAGGCTTGCCCAGCGGACCGATGACCGTTCTCTATGAGAGACTGCAGCTTCGTCAACACGATGGGGTCGCCCAGAATGAGCGCTTGGGCTTCGAGAATGGCTGCGCCCCCCGCGCTGCCGCTGGCGTCGTGCACTTCATTGCGACGCAGGGTGTCGCTCACCGACTTCGTTGCAGCTTTCAGCTTCGCCAGTTCCGCTCCGGGCTCGTTCGCAGGCTCGTTGTCTTCGGATAAGTCTTCGGTCTGCAGCATGGCAAGCGGACCAACGGCAATGCCGTCGGAGCCTGGGAAACTGCGGACGCCAGTTTCCGGAGTCACCTTTTCTGGAGTAACAGCGGGCGCATCCTGCGTCGGTTCACCGAATCCGGCGGAAGCCAACTCGCCAATCGCCTTGACCGCGTTTTGGCAGTCGTCGCCGCTGCACACAACTTTGATGCGATCCCCTTTGCGAATCTGAAGCAGAGCCACGCTGGTGAGGCTGCGGGCGGAAACGGGGCCGCGGCCCGCAGTCAGATTGAACACTTCAATTGAAGAAGAGAAGCGGCTGGCAGTCTGCACCAAAGCAGCAGCTGGACGGGCATGAAGCCCATGTTGATTGTCAATGGTCAGCTCGAGTTCCGCCGTGTGGCTGGGAGCAGCCGTGGGGAGTGGGGCGTCTGTCAGAGGTGAGTCGGCGGAGTTCTCATCCTGAAGCTGTTGTTGTTTCGCCGCCAGGCCGCATTCTGCCTCGCGAGCGACTTCCGCGAGGGTACAGCCGGCCTGAGAACTCACTGCTGCGGCGATTGCGCCTTCCACCAGTGGCGCCGGACATAACGTGATGCGGTTCTTGCCAGGTGAATCCAGCAGTTCGAGTGCGGTTTGCGCACTGAGGACGGCACTGCCCAGATCCATCAGAACCAGCGCGCCTTCGGGGCAGCTCAGATTCTGCAAGACGTCAGCAATGTGGACTGCGTCGGTTCCCAATTCGTCGAAGTTATCGCCGACGCCCCCGGCCACGGCGACGGGAAAGCCCGGGGCGGTCATTTGCAGAACTAGATCCCGCACGGATTCGGCCAGTTTTCTGCTGTGCGAGACCAGAACCAAGCCGACCATCCTCGCCTCCACCCCTCCTACTTGCCTTGGCAGGTCTCAGCTAATGCTTTCAGTAATAGCCACGCCGACGTGGCTCCTGGATCTTGATGGCCGATGCTGCGTTCAGCGAGATAGCTGGCTCTCCCCTTGCGGGCCAGCAGAGGAATCGTAGCTTCGGCGGACTGGTGAGCTTGTTCAGCTGCAGCCACAAGTGCGCCCGACAAATCTCCATCAGGGAAGGCACGAAAGGCCTCCAGCGCCGGCGTGAGTGAATCGACCATGGTCTTATCACCCAGCTGGGCTTTGCCTCGCCGTTGAATGTCGGCCAGTCCTTCCCCCAAAACCTGCCCGACTTCCGTCTTGTTGAGCTTTTCTTTTCCGGCGGAGGCTTTGCTAAGAGCTAGAAAAAAGCCTCCGTAGAGAGGGCCAGCAGCGCCGCCGACGGAGGAAAGGAGTGTCATGCCGACCAGCTTAAACAATCCAGACAAGTCAGAAGGCGGGGTTCCCGGGGCCTCCAGCTTCTTCCCGATGGCTTTGAAGCCGCGCATCATGTTCTCGCCATGATCGCCATCGCCAATGGCGGTGTCGAGTTCCGTCAGCAGGGATGCGTTTTCAGAGATAAGAAGCGCGGCCGCTTCAATCCACGACCGCGCATTTTGCAGCTCTAAGTTTTCCATGAATCTGTCTCAGCAGCCCCAGCGCAGTGCTGGTGTGTCCACTGGAGCATCCCACAGCTTGCAGAGCGAATCGTTCATCTTCAGCAATGTGATCGAGGTTCCCGCCATCTCCAGACTGGTAATGTAGGAGCCGACCAGGTTGCGAACGACCTTCACTCCATGCTGCCTGGCAATCTGCGCCGCCTTGCGATAGATGATGTAGAGCTCGATCAGCGGCGTTCCGCCCATGCCGTTTACGAAGAGCAGGACCTCGTCTCCCTTTTTGAAGGGGATGTCGCTAAGGATTGGTTCCATCAGCATTTCGGTAATTTCATCGGCACTGGCAAATTTGACGCGACGGCGTCCGGGCTCGCCATGAATGCCGATGCCGAGTTCAATTTCATCATCGGGCAGTTCGAAGGACGGCTTGCCGGCGTGCGGGACGGTGCACGGCGTAAGTGCCATTCCCATGCTTCTGCCGGAGTTCCTGATGGTATCGCCCAGCGTCTTGATTTGCGCCAGAGTCATGCGTTGCTCGGCGGCCGCGCCTAGCAACTTCTCCATCAGAACGGTCAATCCGACTCCCCGTCGGCCGGCAGTATACAAGCTGTTTTCGACGGCCACATCGTCGTCGGTCAAAACGCTTTCCACGACAACATCTTCGGCGCGCAGCATCTCGGCGGCAAGATCGAAATTCATGATGTCGCCGGTATAGTTCTTGACGATATGCACAATCCCAGCACCGCCATTTACGGCTTTGCTGGCTTCAAACATCTGATCGGGCGTGGGGCTGGTAAAGACCTGACCCGGACATGCCGCGTCCAGCATGCCTTTGCCGACGTAACCGCCGTGCATCGGTTCGTGGCCGCTGCCACCACCCGACACCAAGCCGACCTTGCCGCGTATCGGAGCATCTTTGCGGACGATGTAGGCAGGATCATAATTTATGCGAAGACGGTCGCCGTGGGCCGCCTCCATTCCCTCAAGCGCCTCACGCACGACCTCTTGAGGAGAGTTGATGAGCTTCTTCATGACACCAGTATGAACGAGACCTGGCACAGGATACCTCCTTATGCGTAAGCGCAGCCAAACCGGTTAGTTGTTGGAGGGCTTCTCCCTGCGGCTGGCGTCGCCCAAGGGTAACGCCAGCGCCCGGATATCGTCACAATCAAATGCTTAAGCAATTCTTAGTGACGACAAGTATTACTCTCTTACTTACCTTGCAGCCTTAGTACTTAATCAGGTGAATGCTGAATGCAGCGATGGCCGCACCCGCCATTGGACCAAGGATCGGAACCAGGGCATAACCCCAATCCGACTTGCCTTTTCCAGCGATGGGTAAAATGAAATGAGCCAAGCGAGGGCTCAAATCACGAGCTGGGTTCATAGCGTATCCGGTCGGTCCACCCAGGCATAAGCCGAGTACCCAAACCAGCATGCCCCAGAGGTACGGAGCGAATCCTGGCGGCAACCCGGTGGGAGAAACGGCGGAGGCGCCGAAAGCAAAGCCAACCCCAACCAGAGTCGCGGTGGCGATGATCTCGGTCATGAAGTTATCAGGAATATTGCGAACCGCGGGGCCGGTGCAGAAGATTCCCAGCTTGGCTCCCTGGTCTTCCGTGATTCCCCAGTGAGGCAGATACGCCAGCCACACCAGAGTAGCGCCCAGAAAAGCTCCGGCAAACTGCGCGATCCAGAAAGGAACAACATTCGCCCAGCTGTGCGAGAGGATGGCCACTGCCAGAGTGACCGCAGGGTTGATGTGCGCTCCGGGACTTCCGCACGCGATGGCCACGAAAATCCCTGACATAACTGCCAGGCCCCATCCGGTGGTGATGACAATCCAGCCAGAGCCTTCACCTTTGGATTTCTTGAGAAGGACGTTGGCTACGACGCCATCGCCCAAGAGGATCAGTACAAACGTCCCCATGAATTCGCCGAACAATGGTCCATGCATAAATGATCTCCTTACCGTTAGTTTGCGGAGCCCACGAGTTCTTTTTCGGGTTCGACATTCGCCGGTTCTTCAACCCAATCGAACGTCTTGGTGACGGCCTTCTTCCACAGCTTGTACATGGACACGCGTTTAGTGTTGTCCATGTTCGGCTTCCAAGTCTTGTCGACGGCCCAGTTGGCACAGAGGTCATCGAGGTTCTTGTAGAAGCCGACCGCCAGACCGGCCGCGTAAGCAGCGCCCAAGGCAGTGGTTTCGTTGATGACCGGCTTCACTACCGGTTTGTCAAGAATGTCAGCCTGGAACTGCATGAGCAGATTGTTGTTGACCATGCCGCCGTCGGTGCGAAGTACGTCCAGCTCGATACCGGAGTCTTTCGCCATGGCGTCCACCACTTCGCGGGTCTGGAAAGCGGTAGCTTCCAGAACGGCGCGAGCAATGTGGCCCTTGTTGACGTAGCGGGTCAATCCGGCAATAACGCCGCGCGCCGTGGCCTTCCAGTAAGGCGCGAACAATCCGGAGAATGCGGGTACAAAGTACACACCACCGTTGTCCTCAACGGTCTTAGCCAGAGCTTCGATTTCCGAGCTCTTGTTAATCATGTTCAAGTTGTCACGCAGCCACTGCACCAGTGCACCGGTGATGGCCACGCTGCCCTCGAGGGCGTAGCAGGCGGGCTCTTTGCCCAATTTGTAAGCCAAGGTAGTGAGCAGGCCGAATTCAGACTGCACCGGAACCGTCCCGGTATTCAGCAGCAGGAAGCAGCCGGTGCCATAGGTGTTTTTCGCCTGGCCGGGCTTGAAGCAGGTTTGTCCCACCAGAGCGGCTTGTTGATCGCCCAGATCACCGGCTACCGGAACGCCGGCCAGCGCTGTCACCTTCGCCGTGCCATAGACTTCGCTGCTGGAGCAGATCTTCGGCAGCATCGCCAGGGGAATGCCGAATACCTTGGTAATCTCGGTGCTCCAGCTAAGGGTTTCCAGATTCATTAACTGAGTGCGGCTTGCGTTGGTAACGTCGGTGACGTGGATGCCACCATTCGTCCCACCGGTCAGCTGCCAAATGATGTAGGTATCGATGTTGCCGAACAGTACGTCTCCGGCTTCCGCCAGAGGACGAACCCCAGGAACGTTTTCCAGGATCCACTTGATTTTCAGGCCGCTGAAATAGGTGGCCAAGGGTAGGCCGGTCTTGCGGCGGAACTGGTCCTGGCCGCCCAGGCGGGAGTACTCGGCTACATAATCGCCGGTCCGGGTATCCTGCCAGACGATCGCGTTATAAACCGGCTTACCGGTCTTGCGGTTCCACACCACCGTGGTCTCGCGCTGATTGGTAATGCCGACGCCGGCAAGATCTTTGGCGGTCAGATTCTTGGCTTTAAGGGCTTCAGCGATGACTTCCTGGGTACGCGCCCAAATTTCTTCGGGGTTATGCTCGACCCATCCCGGCTTGGGATAGATCTGCTCGTGTTCCTTCTGGGCCGTGGTTACGATCCGTCCGGAACGGTCAAACACGATAAAGCGAGTGCTCGTCGTGCCTTGATCAATTGCTCCAATATAATTCGCCATTAGTATCTCCCTACCCTTCCCCGATCATGCAAATCGAAGCAACCCTTCGGTTTTTGCAGTGTGTCGGAGCAGATTCCGAAATGCTCTTCTGTTTCCTGAGTGCTGAGCACTCAGAAGGTGACCTTGGTCCGGAACCCTATCACTACACCAGTTGGGTTCTGCGGGTTTGCGCCTAGCTCTGCATACCACTGCACAACCGGCTGGATGATGAAAAACGGGGTTGCCTGTAACAGATAGTTGACTTCGAACGCTTTCTCCGAACCCAACACCGGCGCACCCAGGAATGAGCTGGCATACGCTGCGCTGTACGCATTGCTGACATGGCTGTAGGACAGTGCGAAGCCAACTGAATCTTTCTGCCGGCTGGGGATCAGACCGTTATAGACAAATCCCGTAGTGATATTTTTGTCTACTTCGTTGTACGGTTCATCCGGCGAAAAGGCGATTCCGAAGAAAGCATCCAGCCCGTTAGTCGAGCCGGCTTTCGGGCGATAGACCGCCTGGTTGCCCATCAAATACATCACGTAGTTGCCGGTGTAAGTCGAATAGAAAAGTGGAACTGGATTGAACGGATTGGCAAACTTGCCGCCGTTGTACGTTGATCCAAATGCGTAGTGGCCAGGATAGTATTTCGCTTTTACGACCCCCGGTCCGCCTGGCTGACCAAAGTTAAACCCGACTTCATCGCTCAGAACACCGGAATCATGCTTCACATACTCGAAGCCGGTGGGGTTTTGATAGTAGGGATTGCGGTTGCCCGAGGTGTAAGCTGCCTTGAAATACATGAAGTTGGTCGGCTTGACCTTCAACGAGACGCCCGGACCGGAAGCAGGATCAAACGAGGCGTAATCGTTGAAGCGGTTGTTGAAACCGTAGTCGATTGGCTCCATCAGGAAGCTGCCGCCATACGGCTGCAGACCGTACTCGTCCATGCTGGCAAACTGACCGAAGCGGAACTCAACCTTGTCATCCAGCATCGCGTACTGCAACCAGTAGGAATCGAGGATTTCGGTGCGCGCACTAACCAGGCCGCTGGGGTTGGAAATGCTGCCCAGGTAGTCGGCGCCGATGTTGGGGCCACCTTGCCACAGGCCGGTGACGTGGAAGGTGAGGCCTTTCCAGCCGGCCAGTTTTCCGAAGTCAATGTCCATGGTGCCGCGAACACGATTCCAAGCTCCGGCGCCGGTTTTGATGGCTGCCTGAGGCGTATCCAGGAAATCACCAACATAGAAGAAATCGAAGGTTATGCCCTTCTCTTCCGCCAGCTTCGTTCTCTCTCCGCCCCAGTCACCGAGAAGATATTGCTGGTGCCAGAAATCCTTCGGAGCAGGAGCAGGAGTGGGAGCAGGAGCGGGGGTTGGAGGTGTAGCCGCTTGATCGTGCCCCGGACCCGTTTCAACTCCAGCTTGCTGCGTAACAGCCGGTGAAGCAAGTAGAATCAGGCAAATTACGATGAGGAAAGTAAGAAACAAATATTTGCTTGTCGAGAATCTGTGAAGCTGGTTGAACGTCGCCATAGCTTCTCCTTTAGAGTTGGTCATGCAACCCGCAAAGTGAATAGAAAAGCCGCCCAAAGTAAGGAGTTCCACAGACTATCGGGGGGGCACTCCTTGACTTTGGACGGCTTCTCTTTTAATCTCTGCCGCGCATCGTAATGGTAGTTTCCAGCTTTGGAACTTGTCTGTGACCAATGCAGCAGATGGTTGTGACTAACGGGGAGGTTAGGAGCAGGCGGCTTCAGGCCGAAGCTTTTGCCTTAGAGTATCCAGAGACTGTGATCACTGACGGAGACGGCCCTGATCCCTTGTTGTACCAGGCAATCGATTTCGCGCAGGGTTTTGATCAGGCCACCGGCGACGACAGGCAGATCGGGGTGGGACTGGTGCAGTCTGGTTAGGATATACGGAGCCGCCAGCGCGGGAAGCACCTCCAGCGCATCCGGCTCAAACTGATCCAGGCTCCGCAACGCGCTTTCCAGGGCCGAGGAGTCGAGCAGGAAGGTGCGTTTGATGGCAAACAGGCCAAAGTCGCGGGCTGCGCGTAAAGGCTCAGGATGAGTGGAAATGATGCCCTGTACCTGGCGGTGAGCGAGATAGGAAATGGCTGCCTGGTCGCGAGAAAATCCCGCAGCCAGGTCGATATTAACGATCGGCACTTTGCCGGCGGCGACCACAAATGCCGCCATCTCGCCCGTGTCTTCCGGATTTCCGAACAGGAAATAGACGATCTTCCCGGGGGACTCGGTGGCTTGGATAAGGAACTCCGGTGCCCGCACGGCGGGAATAATCCGGGTCTGATTCAGCAGCAAGGTAAGCCGCTCGCTGTTGCCCGGCGAAGGCAGGTGATGATTCCGGCAACCAGCATGGCCGGCTGCCGGGGCCCTCGTCCCCAGGTCTAAGTTCGCGGGTTCACATTTAACTTGATGGGCCACGGATAGCCTTGCCTGAGCTACAACCCGTTATATATCGGGCGGCGGTCGCAAGGATGTGATTTCGGTCACGGACAATTGGGAGACACGACCAGCTTTAGTGACGCTTGAGATAGAGCCGATTTTCGGTTCCCGACAAGAGCCGCCGAATGTTCTGATGATGTTTGGCGATAATCAACACCGCGATCGCGATGATGAAGGGCAACAGCAGGGGCCGGTTCTGCGGTTGCATCAGGGCGCCGGCGATCACCGGAAATAGCACTGCCGTGGTGATGGAGGCCAGCGAGGTGTAGTGGGAGGAGGCGTAGATCAGGGCGTAGAGAACTACCGCGATGAGGACCGCCAGGGGCGCCATGGCCAGGAAAGCTCCCATGGCCGTAGCCACGCCTTTGCCGCCCTTAAACTTCAGGAACACGGAAAACATGTGTCCCAGGACGGCGCACAGCGCGCTTGCCCCAATCATCAAAGGCACAATCCGCCATTCGGAGCCAGGGGAAAGGGTGTGCACTGCGATTATCCTGGCGATCACGACGGCGACGTAACCCTTGGCGGAATCCAGGATCAGCGTCCACACTCCCAAGGCTGGAGCCAGCCTTGCGACATTCGCTGTTCCGATGTTGCCGCTGCCGGTTTGTCTGATATCCGTGCCGCGAAAAACGCGAACCAGCACCAGACCAAAAGGTATGGAGCCTAGCAGGTACGCGATGGCACTCGCCAATATGAAGTTAGTTAACATTCCGCGCTTCCTGGGCCTGCCTCAAGAGTATAACTGTCCGCTGCAACGGTCACAGAATGATAGCCGTCGCTCCCACATGTGATTAAGGAAAAAAGTTCGGCTCAGAACCATCGTAAACGTCTCGCTTCCCGAAAACTGGGGAACGCAGTCGCTTCTGGTGGTGCGCCACTCGCCTTTGGCTCCAGCCTCAAATTATCTTGCCGCTCGTTACGCGGTAGGTTGATAAGCGGCGTGCAAGATTTCCGCCGGATGCAAGGCTCGGAGTTGAGTGCCATGCTCGATCTGCATCTGGCAACTGCCGCATTCGGTGATCACCGATTGTGGGTTGTAAGCCCGGATGCCCTCGAAGAGATCGCGGCCAATATCCATGGAGATGGGATACTTCTCGTTCTTGAAGCCATACGTCCCCGCCATCCCACAGCAGTCGGCCTTGATTTCCTCGATTTCGATTCCCGGCACCGCGCGCAGCAAGCGCAGCCACGGACGTCCGATACCCTGCGACTTGAGGTGGCACGGCGCATGGTACGCGAGCTTCAGGTTCAGTGGTCTGAAGCTAGTATTCAACTTTCCTTCATCCAGCAGGCCGGTCAGCAGTTCGGCAAGGTCAAAGGTCGCGCTCGAGACCTTTTGCGCGGATTCAGCGTGCGCCGAATTACCCTCCAGCAAATGAGAGTAATCCCCCTTCAGTGCATATCCGCAACTTGTACATGCAGTCACGATGCACGCACCCTGGTCTACAGCCCGCACCATCTCGGCTACATTCTCTTCCACCGCGCTCAGCAACTCGGCTTTCTCACCGTTGGCCATGGCGGGCATCCCGCAGCACCGGGCAGCGGAGACTTCAACCGCAAATCCATTGAGCCGCAGTAAGTCGACGACCATGCGGCCTACCTCTGGGTTGTTGTATCGAATAAAGCAGCCGGGAAAGAAGACAGCCTTGAGACCTGCGGTTTGATCACCACTGGCCGGCTGAATTGGTTTAGAAGAGTAAGCTGGGAAACTTCGTTTCGCGGTGATTTCCACCAGCGACGACATCAGCCAGCGATTAAGCTTGAGACCCAGGATGGCGTTGGAAACCGGAGCCGTGCTGGAGCCAAGCTTTCCCAGAACCGACGGCCTGGCCAGCAGGCGATCACGCAAACCGCGTAGACCGACTTTTTCGTGCTCCGCTTTACCCTTCGCGATCAACTCTGAGACATTGACCCCGTGTGGGCACGCCAAGTCGCAGCGATGGCAGCCAAGACAGTATTCAACCCACTTGGTGTCGGACGCTACCCCTTCCCGGCGAAAGCGCTCCATGTCAGGGCCCAGGGCTTTTGGTCCGGGATAATCCGGATAAACCTTCGAAACGGAACAGGCCGCATTGCAATCCGAACATTTCACGCAATAGTCCAGCTTTAGATCATCGACCTGCATATTGAACTCCTTGTTTGCTGGCCAACATTGCCACACGATACCCGCTGAGGATGGCGATGGCGTTGCCGTGCCTGGGTTCGGACTCGCCCAGAACACTTCCGCATTCGTACAAGTTTCTCGCTATGACCTGTCCGTCCCCACTCACAGGTTGAAGCTCCTCGGTGACTCGCGGGGAAAGCCCGTCTTCCGGGGTGTGGCCTTCGAGAAGCCGGGAGAACCTTCCACATGCCAGCACCACAGCCTCGGCTGAAATGCGTCGCGGTCTGCCGGGAGTGTCCAGAAGGATGCCGGTGCACTGATCATTCTCCAGGCACAATTTCTGGACCGAGAATCCGGTGCAAACTTCGACTCCGAGTTCGCTCAGGCGGCGTTCAAACCGTCGCAGCAGACGCAAACCCGGCACCGAAGGAGGCATGGTCGACAGTTCGCAGATCGGACAACCAATATCTTCTTCGAACTGCCGGACGTCGTCGTCCCCGGACTTCATTCCGAGAATGCCAGGGATGATCAGCAGTTCCGCATCCTGCACCACGTTCTTCAGGGCGCCAGCCAAGGCATCGCGATAAGCCGGATCACGATCCACATGGTCCGCGACTTCAACAGCCGTCAACGCATGCGGGTGATCCTCTGGCAGTTTGACCACGGCGCTGCGATAGGAGGTGTCCAAGTTCATTTGCCGGCTATGGAGGGAAAGCCGGTCTGTCACGAAGGCCGCGTCAAAACCAGACATCGCCTCGATGCCCACAACGGCCACCTTCGCCAAGCCTCTGGGGTCTCCCTTCCAGAGAGAGTGCGGCGCCATCGACACGCTCTGGAATGTGCCCATGATGGTTGGCACCAGCCGCTGGTCTTGCAGGCCTCCCTGGAACGCACATCCTGCCGACGCGCTCAGTTCCGCAAAGAACGCGATCGCTTCTTCGATTTCGTCGGCGTCGTACTTGCCAAAACCAAGGCCACGAGTGGCGAGTCCGTCCAGATCCACGCCCGCTGTTCCTAAAACAAAAGTTCCCGGGCCGGTGCTGACCAGCATCACCCGCGATCCCTGACCGGCCGCGGCCGCAGCGGCTGTGATACCGGAAAGGCCCTCCCCAATCACCAGCAAGTCAATCTGATTACCGGTCATGGCTTATCACCTCGGTTCTGGTATGGAAGTTGTAAGAGGTGCTGAAGAGTTCTTCGCTAAGGTTGAGTTGTTCGGCTTGCTTGCCGTCCGGAACCCACGCTTGCCCCTTCCAGCGATCCTCCAGATACTTTTCCAGGAGCTGGGAGGCTTCGCTCGCCGACCACTGCTGATTCTGATAACCACTCAGCATCGCCTTATAGCCGCAGAAGGTGCCTTGACAGGGACCGAAACCCAGCCGGGTGCGCCGGCCAATATCGCCGATGGTCAGCGCCGGCACCAGCGCGGATTTTCCCAGCACCATTTCCAACTCCGCCCGGGTGACCAGCTCGCATTCGCACACCATCTCTGACAACATAGGATTAACCCTGATCGCCTCCAGCACCTGTGCCAACTTCTTGCCCAGTCGGCGATGAGCTTTTTCTACGGCGGCCTCGGGCAGACGCCTTTGCGCTTCTGCGAGCACGTTACTTTCTGCCGGCTCGCGCAGCAAAACGCTGTCGGTCGTGCAGGGCTGGTTAATGGCCAGCTTCTTGCAAATCAGATCGGCCGTGGCCTTGGCCATCAGACGGTAGGTGGTTAGCTTGCCCCCGACAATGGAAATGAAACCTTCAATTCCGTCGGAACTGGCATGGTCCAGCAGCGCAAAGTTACGGCTGATCTCACGTCCTCCTGCCCCTGCAACGCTCTTGGGAACATAAAGCGGTCGCGCGCCGGTGAAGATACGCAGCAAACGGGCGTTGGCGAGGGCTGGTATCAACTCTGCCCCCAGCGCTAACAGGTGTTTCACTTCTTCCGGCGTTACGGTCAGGTTTTCGGGACCGGGAACGGTGATGGAACTGGTACCCAGAATGCAGACCGGACCGCAAGGAACCAGAATGTCCGCGTCGCCGGGCTTGCGGCAACGATTCACTACGCGTTTGGTCAGGCAGTGATTGAAGATCAGGAGCGAGCCCCGGTCGCAACGTACCGGTACCTCGACCCCGGCTAATGCCGCCACCTGCTGGGCCCATCCCCCCGCTGCATTGACGACAATTTCACAACCGAGAAATTCCTCTCCGCCGGTGTTAACGTCGCGGAAGCGAACGCCTTTGATCTTCTGATTTTCAACTTCAATGGCAACTACTTCGGAGTAAGTTCTGAAGCGCGCGCCCTTGGCAACCGCGGCTTCAAGGTTCGCCAGCGTCAGCTGAAATACATCGATATGACCGTCGGGGCAGGTATGCGCTTTCACCACGTCGGCCGGCAGATTCGGTTCCAGCGTCAGTGCCTCCTGGCGCGACAATTCTTCGGTCGGGATCCCAATCTTCTTGCAGCCGCTAACCCACTGCTCGACGTAGCCCGGGTCATCGCCCTTCACGTGTACAAACAGCCCACCGGTATCGTGCACGCAGGGCGCCGCGACCCGTTTCAGGATCATGTTTTCGCTAACGCACTCTTTGGCAGCTTCCGGGTCTTTCACCACATAGCGTCCGCCGCTGTGCAGCAGGCCATGACATCGGCCGGTCGCTCCGTTGGCTAGATCTTTCTTTTCCAGAAGAACTGCCGAGACTCCGCGCAGCGCCAGATCCCACAGCAATCCCGCTCCCGTGGCGCCTCCGCCTATGATTACGACCTGCGTTTTTTCCATTGGAACTGCCTCCGGATTCCAAGTTCAAAATCCAATGTCAGCTTTCCACGTCCCACGTTGTCAGAGGCTGCCGCCGCAAAGAAACCTGCAACGAAGTTATGCACGGAATGAGCACGCGACGGTGCGCCTCGTGCCTTGCTGCGAGGGAGGAGTTCTGGAAGGAACTACATCAAGAATTCAGCTCACGCTGACGAAGCTTTGAACTGATCAAGAAAAGGAAGAGTACAAAGCCGAGGTGGGCTGCCGCTTCAGAACTCCGTCCAGGACCTTCTCAGGCTCCCAAAAGTTGGTTCCATATACTCGCGAACAGCCACCGCCGGTGGTTTCTCACGCACTCTCCACAAAGCGGGGTAACAACAAGCGATTATGCGCCGCTCCATTTTCAAATGTCAATCTTAAGTTTGTTATGTCGGATAGAGTGCTCCGAAGTAGTGCAGCAATCCGTGGGTTAGTGTCACCAGGCGAAGGGCTTAGGGCAGTTCTGTAACAGTCTCTGAAGCGCTTGGCTATCTTGTCGCCGTCCTACAACCCGGAACTCGACCGTCGCAGGTGTTATTTTTCGCCAGCCTTCATAGTTCCGATTGAACGAAAGCCTCAGGGCCATTTACTTCATCTGAGCATGAAGCAACGGTTCCGACACTGGAGCCGTGCTATCCAGTACCTTCAGTACGGCAGCCATGAACATCGGCAAGTCATCCGGCTTCCGGCTGGTTACAAAATGTCGATCGACGACCACAGGCGCATCTTCAAAGATACCGCCGGCATTGACCAGGTCATCCTTAATGCCCAGGCTGCCGGTCACACGTACTCCGCCGTAGATTCCCGCGGAAATGGGAATCCATCCTCCGTGGCAAATGGCGGCAACCAGTTTCTTTGCTCGATGGAATTGGGCAACCAGCGTTTTTACCTGCTCCAGGCGGCGCAATTTGTCCGGAGCCCAGCCGCCCGGGCAAATGACCCCAGCAAAGTCAGCTTCGCGCACTTCCAAAACAGAGGCATCGCTGTTACACGGATAGCCGTGTTTTCCCAGATACTGGCGACGAGCCTCGAGTCCAGCCACAACCACCCGATATCCTGCCTCCTCGAGCCGGTACTTGGGATACATCAGTTCCATGTCTTCGTAGCCGTCGTCGATGAAAATTAGTATTGCGGGAACACCAATACTTTCACTCACACAACTCTCCTTAAAACGTAGTACCTCGGCAAAATTCAAGAGACATCACTGATCGGGTGCGGCCGGAATGTCTACCGAGTGGTTGAAGCCTGGGCCGGCCTGCGCTTCCGCAGGACCCGAGCAGACTGGCGATGGTTCTTCGCGGCCTGGTCGATTTTGGACCAGAACGCGCCAAAGTAATCTGCCGCCGAAATAACTGACAAGAGTACCGCCGCCCAGATCGCCAGTTTCGCAATCAGGTCAATGCCAACCACCAGGTGAAAAGGGCTGAACTCAAAACCAACGTTCCACCAGCGGCGATCGAGGATGGCTGCAATCACGGCTACAACTTGTACGGCCATTTTGATCTTGCCCAGGCTACGCGCCTGAATGGTCAAGCCTTCGGCCGCCGCCACAGCTCGTAAATCGGTGACCAGGAACTCCCGGGCAATGATGACAAACGCTATCCATGCCGGCACAACTTGGGGATTGAATTGCACTAACGCAATCAGAGCGGAGGCGATCAACAGCTTGTCGGCTAGCGGATCCAGCAGCATACCCGTCGTCGTGATCAGGCCATATTTGCGAGCCAGGTACCCATCAAGCCGGTCGGTGATCGCTGCCAGGGTAAAGACGCCGGCAGCCAGAAGTTCTCTCTCGCCGTGCCCGCCGGCGAGGTGATCCGTAAACAGGATCCATATGAACAACGGAACGCTGAGAATACGTGACGTCGTGAGGTAGTTGGGCAGGTTCACGAGGAACACCCTCGCTTCAAAATTGCGGGCGCTAATACTCTTTATAGCACGGTGATTATTCTCTCCGTGAATTTATATGAGGCAAGAGAGCCGCGTGACGAGCGAGTTTTAAGCCGCCAAGCGGCAAAGATCAGAGGGTGTAATTACCAGAGCTCGCTGCTGGTGAACCATGCCTCTGCACGCCAGAGACCCTCCCCAGTCGTCCTGCTACGGTCAACAGCAGCTTGAGCAAGAGACAGGCCTGCCGATTCAAGCCGCCTTTCTTTCGGAATCGGCTTCCAGCAAGACCTCGGGCTTCGCGCGATTCGCCTTGAAGAAAATATAGCCCATCAGACCCCATAGAAACACAGGAACCAGAGCTCTCTCCCACATGTCGGCAGACACTCCCGGCTGCAGAACGCTAAGGGAGGGATGCTGAGGGTCGTAGGACGCTTTCATGTCAGCATCCTGCGAATAAGCCGCTTGTACCGCCTGAGCTTCTTCGGGGTGATAGAAGAGCGGCATCGAATAACGAATTTTCGTCCCTCGGTAGGAGTGCCCATCGAGTTGGTACTCATACTCGATGTCGGGAGCCCACCAGTTTCCCAGGTTGGAGCGTCCGGTGTTCACTGCGGAGGTGGTGATGCGAACCGGCACCGTAGGCCAGTGCAGGCTGGCGAGTCCAAAGTAAATAGCGTTGCCCAATGCCAGGGTCAGCCACACTGCAATGCTGCCCAAGCCAATGAGCCCGATGGAGCGAATCTTGCTGTCCGAGTTCATAGTGCGGGAAAGTTTGATAGATGCACCAACCCGCTGCGGCGACGCAGGATTCATATTTCTTGCGGCGGCCTTGGCCGGACTGTTGCAATTCGCAACACTCCCGCTTGCTACATCACGACAGCAGACGCAGATGTAGTTGCGGCGATGCGTTCTCTCCAAAGTACTCCTATGCGATCTTCCGAGCTTCTTGCCCGATATTCCGCCGCGTATTCGCGTCTTAAGTGAGACCAGCTAATAATGGTCCGTATCATAAAGGTGACCAAGTGCATCGATGCAATTCCTGAAGCCAACAGGTAGTCGCGGATGCTTTTTCGGCCACAAACCAATAACAACGCCGAGCGCATTTGGATCGACCACGTTTGAAAAGGCACCTGATAGGCACCTGGGGAGCGTACCGACTCGAGCCGGAGGTAAAAGCGGCAACCGATCTTAACAGTAAATACTTATGCTGTTAGCAGCCTCTTGGAGTGCGCGGTGAGAACTTCTGACAAGCCGATTATGAGGAGTAATCTCCCAGAAGCCATCTCGGACGAGGGCCAGCTATATCTCGGGCGCCACGCTGACGCCTGACGGTGAGTTCACCCTAACAATCCGAGTCGGACTGTTTCGCAGTAGCAATCCTTTTTGTGGGTCATTGAAAGGAGTGGTGAATGAAGATGCCTGCATTATTTGATTTGAGCGGCCGGGTGGCCGTCGTGACTGGTGGTAATGGAGGTATTGGTCGCAGCATTGCGCTCGGGCTGGCCGAAGCTGGGGCTGCCGTTGCAGTGTTCGCACGAAACGAAGAGAAGAACCAACAGGTGCTCTCCGAACTGAAGGCACTCGGCGTACCGTCGCTGGCTATGAGGGTTGATGTGAGCAATCGCAGCGCGTTGGAACCGGCGATGGACAAGGTAGAGAGCGGGCTCGGCCCCATCAGCATCCTGGTGAACAATGCCGGCATCGTGTGCCTGAGCGGCGGCGTGTTGAAGGAAAACCCTGAAGATTGGGACAAGGTCATTGAGACGCAGCTGAATGCAGTTTTTCTTCTTTCGAAGCTCGCCGCCAGATCGATGGTGAATCACAAAGGTGGAAAGATCATAAATATCGGCAGCATGTATTCGTATTTTGGATCGGGGCTCGTGCCCTCCTACAGCGCGGCGAAGGGAGCTATCGTCCAGCTGACCAAGTCGATGGCCATTGAGCTCGCTCCTCACAACATTCACGTTAATGCATTCGCGCCGGGTTGGATTGAGACCGACATGACGGTGGCTGTCCATACGATGCCCTTGAACGATGAAATTCTTGCGCGGACCCCCGCAGGTCGATGGGGCCAGCCGGAGGAAATCGCTGGAACTGCTGTATATCTGGCCTCACGTGCGTCCGACTTCGTCACCGGAACGACAATTCGCGTCGACGGTGGATACGCGATCCGATGATATTCCGAACGTAACCCAGGCTGAAACCGACATTACAAGATTGCGGATCGGACACGACCGAGAGAGAGTTGGACTTCCCTTGGATTTTCAGTTGGCCCCTTCTTAGTGTGAACGCCTGACCGATGCGGGCGTGACGAAATCGATGGCCTGGACGTGGACCCTTAGCAGACAGCCTGCGCTCCGATTACGGGCAAGAATTGGGAGGAAATAGCTGTCCAGACGAAACAAAGTCGATGGTTCGCAGCCTTCCTGCCCGGGTGGTCGGTGGAATCGCGAACTCTCCGGTGCGGGTCGGCGCGCAGACCGGTACTCGGTCTTTTGGGGTTCAGGGAAATTTAGGGGATTTACTCTCCGATGAACTCAAACAGCGTTTCTCTGCTACAGGTCGTCGAGGAAGATTCGTGAAAATTCCGGCCAACGCACTCGACTCCAGGCAGGAGGCGGCGAGTTCCTGCGGTGACGCCAGCAGCGTCTGGATTCGAGACGAGACCTGTTGCTCCAGCTCTCTTGCGGGTATACGACCCAGATAGGATGGCTTTTTTCTGTTTTTGAATCACAGCCGGCGACGTGTAATACCGGTAGCGCCTACCCTTCTTGGCCGCATGCGTCGGAGTGTAGCGATTGCCTTCGGCATCGAATACTAGGCCGGCCAGAATGCTCGGGCTGACTTTTCTTGTTCCTGGTTGCCGGTGCCCCTGGTTGTTGGCGGCCAGCAGGGCCCTTACCGTCTGCCAAGTCTCTGGCTCGATAATGGCTGGCTGCTGACCGCTGGATGATGCTCCTCGATGGGCAATCCTGCCGGTGTACACCTCGTTGTTCAGGAGCATGGAATGAGAAGCCGCACCAATTTTGCGGGCCTGGTTCAGTGGCAGGATGAGTCATCTTGGAAGCTGCCGCTGCTTAACATGGAGCCGAGAAATTGCCAGCAAGTGATTAGTTTCTGGGATTGCGGATCGTTCCGCAGCGCACCCGGCGACATCGAGTACTTCGCCGTATTCATCGACGTGCTTGCCGCGACGAGTTGATTGCTCCAGTCCCGCACGCCATGGTACTCGTTGGTGAGCAATTGCAAAGCATCTTTGTCGCCTCCGGTCGTTGCCGCTATCTCGGCCATTTTGGCCCCCTGCGCTGCTTTTTGCTGATAGTTGGCCGCCCAGGCCTCCTGGATCGGATAGCCGTTTTGAATGGCATAGCCCACTGCGGCTCCCCACTCTCTCAGCAATGCCATCTCTTCGATACCGGCCTTCATAAAACTCCGCGATAGTGAGGAGTTATCCGCCGCTGTGGGTGCTTCAGCGGCTGCAGAGGCGCTCGCGGGCGAGGAAGGTATCGTCAAGGCAATTCCGTTGTCCCTGAAGCTAAGCGAGCCGTTCGCGAGCCGCGCCAGTGCTTCCACGTCGACGTACGTCCGCCCGCCTGTTTGTATAACCGGCACCTGGCCGGACTTGCCGTTGAGGACCAGGGTGGTCGACTGCTGCTGCGCCTGCCCGAGAGCCATCCCCGACGCGAACAGCAGCGCGAACAAGCTCGATGAGACATAGCGGTTACTTAGACCCATATAGCCTCCGAAAAGCTGTTTGAGTGTAGCCTACAAAACGTCCCGTGAGAACCTAATCGGATGCCCTGAACTGTCGGAGGGGCACCTGGGGCGGGGCCTGGTGGTGCTAAGCCGAATTGGTCGCCGTCGATGCCGCTTGGCTGTTACGAAGTGTCGTGGCGGGTTGCCCATCAAACGGCGAGGTTAGGCCAAACATCCTTTTAAAGTAGCGGCAACCTCTGGGCTTTCGTTGACTTGCCCTTCCCACGGAAGTAAGATTCGCGCCAATGATTGGGCAAACCATCTCGCACTATCGCATCGTCGAGGAACTCGGCTCCGGTGCGATGGGTGTCGTATACAAGGCCGAGGATGTGAAACTCGGCCGCTTAGTAGCTCTCAAGTTCCTGCCCGACAATGTCGCCAAAGGCCGGGTGGCAATCAGCCGTTTTCAGCGCGAAGCCAAAGCTGCCTCTGCACTGAATCATCCGAACATTTGCACCATTTACGAGATTGACGAGACCGAGGGGCGAACCTTCATCGCCATGGAATTGCTGGAAGGCCAGACCCTCCGGCACCGGATCGGCGGCAAGCCTCTGGAAATCGAGACGGTGCTCGATCTGGGTATCGAGATCGCCGATGCTCTAGACGCTTCCCACTCTAAGGGCATCGTCCATCGCGACATCAAGCCTACGAATATTTTTGTTACCAACCGCGGCCACGCCAAGATCCTGGATTTCGGAGTGGCAAAGGTCATCGCGAACGATGAGTCCGAAGACCAACTCACGACCCCGGGGATCGCATTGGGAACTGCGGCCTATATGTCGCCAGAGCAAGTGAGGGCCGAGGAATTGGACGGCCGCACAGATCTGTTCTCCTTTGGCATCGTCCTGTATCAGATGGCTACGGGAAAGCTTCCCTTTCAAGGACCCAGTTCCGGCGTCATCGCCGAAGCCATCCTCAACCGCGATCCCGTAGCTCCCGCGAGCGTAAATCCCGGCATTCCTTCAGGACTGCAGGAGGTGATCCGCAGAGCCTTAGAGAAGGACAGAAGTCTTCGCTATCAGAATGCGGCTGACATGCGGGCTGACCTGAAGCAGCTCAAGCGAGACATGGAGTCCGGCGCGAGCGTTGGCCTGGCAGGAACCGGATCGGTCCTGTCACCGGCGGCAAGTTCTTCGTCTTCCGCCAACCAGCAGAGGGTCCAGGACTCTACCGGGCAAACCTCTGTCACGCGCTCCAAGCGAGTTCCCAAAGTCATTGATTCGCTCGCGGTTTTGCCCTTCGGAAATGTGGGTGGCGATCCTGAGCACGAATATCTCAGCGACGGTATCACCGGAAGCCTGATTAACATTCTGGCGACGCTGCCGAAACTGCGGGTGATGGCTCAAAGTACGGTGTCCAGGTTTAAGGCCCGGGACATTGACCCTCAGGCCATAGGTCGCGAGCTGGGTGTTCGCGCCGTGCTCACCGGAAGAATCATGCAAAGCGGGGGCTCGTTGCGTATTGGGACCGAATTAGTCGATGTGGCCACTGGTTCTCAACTTTGGGGCGCGCAATACGATCGCAAGCCTGGCGACATTTTTGTGGTCCAGGATGAAATCTCCGGCGAGATATCGGGGAAATTGCGGTTGCAGTTGAGCCGAGCAGAAAAGAAGCAACTGACGAAACGCCACACACAGAATGTCGAGGCGTACCAGCTTTACCTGAAAGGTCGTCACCACTGGAACCGCTGGACCGAAGACGGGTTCTATAAAGCGATCGAGCACTTTCGGCAGGCGATCGAGAGCGATCCCAGCTACGCCATGGCCTATGCCGGGTTGGCCGATTGCTATGTGCTTCTGGGATGGAACAGCTATCTGCCGCCCAAGGAAGCATTCCCTAAAGGTAAAGCGGCGGCCAAGGCGGCCTTGCAGCTCGACCCGGATCTCGCCGAAGCCCACACGCCTTTAGCGGCTCTGTTGTGGCTTGACGATTGGGAGTGGGATAAGTCTCAGATTGAATTCAAGCGCAGCCTCGAGCTGAGTCCTACCTATGCGACGGCCAACCACTGGTACGCCGAGTACCTGATGACCATGGGCCGACACGAAGAAGCGATGGTCAGGATGAAGAAAGGTCAGGATCTGGATCCGTTGTCGCTCATTATTAGCGTCGCAGTCGGATGGGCCCTCTACTTTGCCCGCCAATATGACGATGCCATCGAGCAACTCCGGCGAACCGTCGACCTGGATCCCAACTACCCGGTCACCTATTGGATTCTCGGACTGTTGCTCAGAAAAACGGGTTGCTATGAACTGGCCATCACTGAGGGGGAGAAAGGGGTGCAGCTATCAGGGGGCAGTCCTCTGATGCGCGCGGCACTGGCCCACACTCTCGGCACGGCTGGCATGACCAAGGAGGCACTTCAAATACTCGATGATCTTACAAAGCTGGCGAAGCAAAAATATGTCGCGCCCTACTTCTTCGCTGGAATTTACATTGGCTTGGGAGAAAACGAGCGCGCGATTGAATACTTGCAGAAATGTTATGAAGAACATTCCCACTGGCTCATCTATCTTCATCTAGATCCGAGCATGGACGACTTGCGGGACAACCCAGCTTTCCAAGACTTATTGCGGCGGGTTGGTCTTCCCACGCTGACGACCGCCATTCCCATCTGAAAGAAGCCAAGGCGGAGTCACGTGCTGTACCGTGTCGATATTCCTGCAGTTCGAGTACGCGACGGCGGCGCTATTGCGTGCGATCAAGGAACTCCTCGTTCCACGCCGTTCGAATCGCCACCAATTTATTCTCATCGCAAGTTGTTGAATCATCCTTGAACTCCGCTAAATCTGTTACCCGCCGACGCAAGTCATCTAAATCGGTCGAGAGCGGATAAAGCTCAGGATGCTTTCTTGCGAGAAGCACGCCGATCTTCTCGGCGTCGTCCCAGGTTAACTTCCCAGCCATGAGATGCTCCTTAGAATCTGGGGGAATTATCCTATAGTTACGCGAAGCAGAGAACCTTGCCAATTGAATTTAGCAGCCGTCGCCCAACTCATTCGACTGTTGTCGACAGCAGGCCATAGCGTATACGACGCCCCCGTTAGCGATCAATGAGTATAACGGAGATGTTACAACCGCTCGGCAATACCGTGACTGCACCTGGAGAAAGTATCTGCTACGGCGTGATCTCCCACACCACGCCGCAGCCTTCGCCGCAGGGCGGGTTGAAATTGCCGCCTTCGGAGGTTGTGCCATAAAGATTGCCGTTGCCATCAAGGACCACGCCACCGAGCGGAGTGAAGCCGTCACTGAGGTGGGGATCGCCGAAGTCATACAAATCGGTATAGGTCCAACCGTTCGCACCCGGGGTTAGCTTGAACACGCCACCAAACCCGGTGATACCGCCGCTGGTCGTACCGTATACGTTCCCCGCGGCATCGAGAGTCGGCGTGTCGGTGGGCCCTGGTCCGGGACCGCCGCCCCAGTTGTAGAGCAAATTGAAGTTCCAATTACCGTTCGCCGGCTGCAACTGAAACACCGTGCCGATACCGTTGCCGCCGTATTCGCTGGCGCCGTAGAGATTTCCCTGCTGATCAAAGGCCACGCCCCCGATCGGATAATCTCCCTCGTCGCCGGTAAGAGTGTGCAGAATCGTCTGCGTCCAGCCGGATCCCGATGGAGTTAACTCGTACACTGTGCTGCTAACGATGAAAGTTGTACCGAAGAGATTTCCCGCGCTGTCGAAGGTCACGCCACTGAAAGGTTCAGCGCCGGACTCGGGTGATCCGGGGAAGGCATAGAGCACGCTTTCCGTCCAGCCTCCGCCGGATCGGCTAAGCTCAAAAACAACCCCGCAACCCCCACCGCTTCTGTTACAGCTTGGATCGCCGCCGTAGGCCGTTGTACCGTAGAGGTTGCCCGCAGCGTCGAACGTAAGGTCGCCGTATTGGGGATAGCGGCCGTCCGTTCCGCCGGTGAAACGGTAGAGCACGGTTTCCGTCCAAGGGCATTGAATAGCGCGACAAATTGTAGCCGATGGCCTGAGGTTGAAGACTGTCCCAAATCCGTTGCCGTTGCCGCCGTTGGTCGTGGTTCCGTACAAGGTTCCATCCGGGCCGAACACCACCCGGGCTTGTGGGTGCTCTCCGTCCCTTCCGCCCTGGAAGCTGTACAAGTTCGAGAGCACCCAGCCTGAGCCTTCGTGCGAGAGCTTAAAAACATTGCCAAATCCAGCAGCCCCGCCCTGGTAGGTGGTGCCATACAAGTTCCCGGCGCGATCCAGAGTCAAACCCGCGAAAGGCAGGTCGCCATCCAAGCCGCTGAAGGCGTGCAGGACGGTCAAGGTTTGTGCCTGTCCGGTTGGCACAATCGTGAGAACTGTCGCAAGGATGGCCAAGCAGACCAGGGCTGCGGTTCTCGCTCCTAAGTTGATGTCGAAGATCGAGGCGGCGACGTGCTGCTGGACTGCCATACTGATTCCCCTTTGCACCCGATTTCACGCAGAAGAGTATCACCCGCCATTAGCAAGGCAACGTAATTTCGCATTACGGCCTAATAAACTGACAGGAAGGACTTCGTCGATGGTCGGTTTTGTCATGACCCTGCTCAATGCCAGACTGGGCGCGTGGCTGGGAAATCCCGGCGCCGCAGGAGAACGGACGGGGAAACACGACGGTCCGCGCTCTGCCGTAGATTCGCTGGTGAAAGAGGCCCTGGGACTCACCAACAACACCAGTGCCTACGTGTATCTCTCCGATGGCGGGCACTTTGAAAACCTGGCCCTTTATAAAATGGTTCTGCGCTGGTGTCAGCATTGTGGTGCTCGACTCCGGCTGCGATCCCACTTTCACTTATGAAGATCTGGGAAATGCCTTGCGCAAGGTAAGAATCGATCTCAAAGTGCCCCTGGAGTTCGAAGATCAATATATCCACCTTATGCGCGGAAAGAAGCGGCGTTGCGCCATAGCGATGATCCGCTATTCTGCTGTGGATGCGACTTGGCCGGACGGCCAACTGATTTATATCAAATCGATGTTGCTCGGCACCGAACCGCCTGACGTGAAAGCCTACGCAGCCACGAACCCGTCTTTCCCGCATCAAAGGACAGCAACCAGTGGCAGCCGCAGTCGCCGGAAGGTAGCCCAGAAGCTATCCCCGGCAAGCATTCTGAGTGGAATTTAAATAGACCCTAGGGTTGTGGTGTAGTATTGCAGCCTAACTTGCCACACATTTTGGAACTCTGCAAGCCGCGCAGATAACCTGCTGCGCTGCGGCTACAACCCGGGGGGATTGTGTACTCACGAAGCGCAACTGCGCTGTTGGGCGCCGCAGTCGTCAGCCTCCTGCTGCTAACGGCCTGTGGTTCTGGCTCGGGAAGCTCATCTTCCCCGTCGGAGAAGTCCGCATGTAGACCCTTGCCTCGATCCAGCTCTCCCGGGTTTGTGTCCGAGCTCACCGAATTTCTCAGTGACGGCTGCTACAAGTCCTGGCAGCATGATGCAAATATACGTAGCAGCCAGATGGTCCATCCCTACGTCCAGGTGTACTACTCTCCTAACCTATGGACCTGGCTGACCAACGGAGACCGCAGCCAGCGGATTATCGACGGCAGCATGATGGTCAAAGAACAATACCCCGCGCTGGATAGCACCGAGTCAGCGTTGGTGGACTGGACCATCATGATCAAGGACAGCTCGGTGTGGGATACCTGGTACTGGGGCGACATAGGTGTCCAGCCGGCGCCGCCGGTCAAGACGACGAACGGTTGTGCGGAGCCGACGCCGGTATACACGGGATATGGCCTGTACTGCCTCAACTGTCATGCGTCGGCAGCGGATGGACAAGGCACCTTCGCAACCACCATGCACGTCGCAGGTTTGGGAACCTCACCCACGCTGCAAGAGCTCGCCATCGAGCCAACAAACCATGACCCGTCGGCGTCGGAGTTCAACCCGCTCGAGTTTATGCATCACGCAAATTATGTAAGCATGAAGGAAGCGTCCGGCAGCACGCGGAATCCCCTCACCACGCCGCAATGTTCCAACGTATTTCCCCAACAGCAGGCCCCGCGCAAATCGTACTGCATGGTGTCGGAAGCGTTTGACCACGTCGTTCCGTATGGCCGCCCCGCGGGGCCACAGCAGTTCCTGACGTCTGACCAATGTGCCGGCTGTCACGACGCAACCGGGACCATAAGCGGCACTGGCAGAAATGACATCCCGGCCATGCTCTATCCCAATGCTCTGCAGACATGCGACCCCGGCAGCAACTCGCCGACGAACTGTAAGGTCAACGTCTCCCCCAACGGCGAATGGCGGTATTCGATGATGGGCCTGTCGGGACGCGACCCGATCTTCCTGGCCCAGTTGGAGACCGAGCGGACCATCCATCCCCAACTGAGTGGGCAAAAGAACGCGGCGGATTTCATTGACGACACCTGCCTGCGGTGCCATGGAGTGATGGGAGAACGCCAGTACAAGATCGATACCAATGGCGGACTACTCACCCACGCCGACCTCTCCGACCCGAACTCGCGGTACGGCGCCCTGGCGCGCGACGGAGTTTCCTGCCTGGGTTGCCACCATATCGCCGCCGACGGACTCGGCACAGAGGAGACATATACAGGACAATTCAAAGTGGGCCCGGCTACAGAGCTCTACGGTCCGTATGCTCAAGTGGCTACGCTGCCCATGCAGAATGCGATCGGAGTCAATCCCCAGTTCGCCAGTCAGGTACAGTCTTCATTGCTGTGTAGTTCGTGCCACACCATTTTTCTTCCCGTGTACGACCAGAATGGCAACCAGCCATCTGACGAACATGGAGCTCCCAAGATCTCCCACGAACAGACAACATTTCTGGAGTGGGCGAACAGCAACTTTGCGGACAATGGCCCTACTCCGCAGAGTTGCCAGGATTGTCACATGCCGCAGCAGTACAAGGGCCAGCCCCTCGCCTTCAACATCGCCAACATAGAAGACAACACCTTCCCGCCGGAGGAATTCCGCGCGCCGGATGACCAGATTCAATTGACAAAACGAACCGCTTTCGCAAGGCACACTCTTCTGGGAATCAACCTGTTCGGGTTGGAGATGTTTGGGGAGTACCGCAGCGAACTGGGCCTGTATCAATCGGACCCGTTCCTGCCGGGATTCGCACTTAACGATACGTTTGCCAGCCAATACACCGCCATCAACGCGGGCTTGGAGGTGGCAAGCTCTACAGCCACCGTGAATATTGTCTCGCTGCAAAATACCGGCAGCGCCCTGCAAGCTGACGTTAAGGTGGTTAATCTGGCGGGCCACAGCTTTCCGTCTGGAGTAGGGTTTCGTCGTGCGTTCTTGGAGTTCCGCGTACTTGACGCCGCCGGCAACACGCTATGGGTCTCGGGCCAGACCTCGAACGACGGCGTGATTCTTGATAACAGCGGGAATCCGCTAGTCACCGAGTTTTTCGCGCCGAACCAGCAGGTCTATCAACCTCATTACAATCAGGCGAACCCGATCACGCGTGACGATCAAGTACAAATCTATGAAGAACTGGCGCTAAGTCCAGAAGGGCAGCTCACCACCAGCTTTCTGGCTCTTGATCAAATCGTAAAAAACAACCGCCTTCTTCCGCAGGGATGGAGTGCCACTGGTCCGTCCGCTGATATGACGAAACCGGTAGGGGTCAATAATGATCCAAACTACAGCGACGGCAGCGGATCGAGCGTAGTTCGCTACGCGATACCCCTCAGCTCGCAACTGGCAAATGCGGCCAGCATCGTTGCCACCTTGTACTACCAGTCGATTCCTCCCTATTACCTCCGACAGCGGGGGGAGAGTGCTTCAGGAAACGATACGGACCGATTGAAGAACATGGTGTGCTACCTGAACGTGAATGGAAACAACTCTCCAATACCGAACTGGCGGCTGCAAATCGCTAAAGCCAGCGCGGCGATCTCCGGCGGTAGTTCACCTGTGCCGAAGTCCAATCGCTGACCAGCATTGCTCGTCCGCAGTACCTGGCGTCGGGACGCTGGCCCGGCGCCAAGCACAGGGAAGGCTGTGAAGGTTAGCTCTACCGATTCGCGGAGATGAAAGGCCAGGCTTGTCGCCCCAACCAATGCGGCAACGGAGCCGAGGTTACAGTGAGCTTCATTTGTAAGAATGCTTGTAAGCTGGTGAGCAACATGAGCTTACAAGTTCTGGCGGAGAGGGGGGATTCGAACCCCCGATACAGCTTTTGACCGTGTAACGGTTTAGCAAGGCCCTTCCTGTGTTGTGGAATCAATAATTCTTGTTTGGATGAGGTTGCACAAGTCACTTATTTTCGGGTAGCGCCTTGGTGTTCGGCACCATTCTGTGCAACCGGCATGCAACCCGCGCTGAGACCAATGTAGGCAACTGCCGGCGAGCAACGTGATAAGACAACGGCCCAAGACGCTCAGGAAAGAACCATGAGGTTGCGAGAACGGGCAGAGGGGCTGGCTCATGCATGGGACCGATATCAAACGGTAGTCGCTTTGTTTGAAGCGACCCGGCCAGATCGCAACGGTCCTTTATGTATGGCACGCGAAGCGCTGGCATGTCGGGCCCTAAGAATGCGCGCCATTGAGTACGATGTGATTTCAAAGACGTCCCACAAGTTGGTCTGGCGCAACGCGGAAAGCATCGATAACACGAGCCACGTCGCAAAGTCCGGAGGGATCCGCAACCCCCGCGCAATTCAGAATCAAGTTAAGCCGTTGCCAGATACACTGCGGTATCTGGCGGCTTAGGAAGACCGGCAATACCTTCCTGTAGGTCGGAGTCAATGACTTACAGAGATAGCACTTTCTCGCAGCGTCGAAAGTAGGTGGGATCGTCCCGGCGGACGCGCTCTTCCAGACGCCTACCAACAGCGGGAAGAGACTTGGTGCCGCCCCACAAATGGGTGTAGCCAAGGCGTAGCGCCCGATTCGAATCGCATGCGTCATCGACGGACGAAAACAGATGCTTTGCGTCCACCCCTCTGTATGGCGATGTCGGATGGGAGCGGTGAAAGTCAATGCAAGCCGAGAGCAAGAACTGTTCAACTGTGAAGTTATGGCGTGCCTTGTCTGGCAGGTGGGACCAAGCGGAGGCATTTTCAGAGCGTAAAACGAGATCCAACGCAGTACGCGAGTAATAGCGAAGGAATTCAACGTGCCAGCCGCCGAGAATCCCACAGTTTTGTTCCGTGAAAAATCCATTCCCTCGCGACCGCGTCCATTGCCATTCGACGGGGAGTATTCCACCGTGCTCAGCGAAAGCGCGCTCGATTTCGCTGAGCGAAGGCTTACTGCCGTTAGGGTAAAACTCCGGACACTGGGCAAAAACCGCGGACTCGGCGACCGCCCGGGGCAAGGGCTTCCAAAGAAAAACGTCCGTATCGATGTGCACAAACGGCTTGTCCTGCAGGCAGTAGGTGAGCAATTTTCCTAAGGCCCACCAGCCCGGATCGACATTGGCCAGCCGGTCCAATTCGGTAGACACATGCCCGAAAGGAAGACCGAGTTGCTCGATCAGAAGCCTCTTTCCTGGTTCATCGGTAATCAGCATGGTTTCGGGGTAATGTCGGCGCGCAGTTCGCAAGGAGAGGCCCCAAGCCAATAGATGATGCAGTTCACTGTACCATCCAGGGTTCTTACGAGCCTGAAACGGCTTGCTCCAGAACGACCAGACGGCTCGCATCATTGCTCCCCAGGTCAACTATTGGGACTGAATCGACACGCTTGAGAACGGTCTCCCAAGTTTCGCATCACTGATAATGGCCCATTCGTTTCGCCCAGGAGTCGATTAAGTTCTCCTATGTTTCGTGGTGCTAGGCAAGGCTACAGCTCGAATCTCCCGGGGCGGATCGCCAATGGGCTGTTCTCCGGCGGGGAGGACGATATTCTGAAATGTCGCTGTGCCCACCACGGGTTGAAATGCGGTCGAGCCGAGGTAGACGGGTTTTGCGTCGGTATTGGCTATCTCCAGAAACAGCTGCTGGGTCGCAGCCTGCGTCTGCCCAGTATCCCCGGCGTAGTTGATCACAAAATATCCGGTGTCGTCGGTATAGGCAAAACCATACTGCCGGAGATACGTTTTGTCGGCGTCCACCAGGAAGACGGTGAACCTGGCAACGGGCTGCAACTGGGCATTGAGGACGAAACCTTGCAGGGCCCATCCTGTGCTGGCAACCTGAACCGCTGGCGCGGCAAGCTGCTGGCTCACCAGTGAAACCCGGGCGACAGTCGTTTGTATCGCCATCACCGAGGCTTGCGCAGGATGAGCACGCCGCTCCATTGGCGAGTGTTATTTCCCTTGGCGTCGAGCAGTTCAAAGCTGCCGAGCGTGATGCCGTTTAAGCTGCCCCCTTCGATCTCATTCTCGAGGATGTACACATCCCTGGTGCCTTCATCCCAAGACCCTCTATTGCTGCGCCTAGAACGTTGGCGGCCGCAAGGTGATCACCGGAGTCTCCAAGCAGAGCGTCTACAACAACGTTCTCACCGACCTCTTCGACCTTGTCGGACCGCGGAACTACAGCTATAACCGGAACACCGGGCAACTCAAGCTTTGCGGAAGTGAGTGGCTGGTCATCGGCGCCAAGGATGAAGGATCGGAACGGTACATCCGCGGCTTAACCGTTGGAGTTGCAATCTGCGACGACGTCAGCCTTATGCCGCAGAGCTTTTTTCAGATGCTGCTCAGCCGCATGTCCCCTGAGGGGCGCGCGGCTGTACGGCACGACCAACCCAGACAGTCCGTACCACTGGCTCGAGGCCGAATACCTCGACAATCCCGAGCTGAGAGCGAAGAAAATTCTGTGGTCAGACCATTTCACCATGGTCGACAACCCGAAGCTCGTTGCTGAAGCGCTCCAAGAGACGATCCCGCTCTGTTGCCGGAAGCTGGGTGACCATCGCGCTCCATCCTCCGAACCGCGTCGATCCTTCTAAGAATTTGCGGGCAATCCAATCACTCACCCACTGCGGATCAGATTCTCGCAGTCCATCCACCTCGGGTCGCGCTTTAGCGTCTGCGGTAATGTTTTTTGTTACCTCAGCGGCTAAAGCCGGGTTGTCCCCGATCTAACCGCACCGCTGAAGCGGCGCTCCACCCTATACACCATGTATGGAACTGCCATAGAAAAAGGAACCAGAAAGCGAAGTCTGAACGGGAGAAATCCCACATGAGAGGAATTTTGGGGTGGGTGGAGGGATTCGAACCCTCGACAGCCGGAGCCACAGTCCGGAGTTCTACCACTGAACTACACCCACCGTAACTGAGAGAAAATTATAGCATTCAGAAGTGCCGTGAATTCGCTTACCAGCAACACGGGCGGCTGCGCGAAAACAACGCAACTGCACTCTTGGCGCTAGTTTATTTCGCAACCGCCGCCATTCATCCTGCAGCAGTTGGTCTGCCCGCAACCTGCGGCCGGTGAAGATGCACTGCTCTTGCTGACGGCAAACGTCGAGAGCTGCTTTTCCAATTTGTCGGTATGACATTGAGGGCATTCCGGCGTCTGAGCGCCAAAGAGGATTGCCTCAAACTTGTGTCCGCAAGCTTCGCAACGGTATTCAAAAATCGGCATGAATTACTCCAACTTCAGGAAGATGAGTTCATGGCGCAGCTTCGGCTGGAAAGAAAGCGCCGATAGTGTCTGATTTCAGACACCACAGAGCACGCCAATGATACAAACTTATTATAGATGCAGGGGTACGATCCCATCTCGTCCTTGACCGGCAAATCGTTAGCGAGCCCATCGCCCCCTACTGTTCCTGCGGCCGAAATCAGGCACGCGGACGATTTCTTTGGCGAGCCCTTCCGTCCCCGCAGGCCGTTTGTTGGTGGACACGCGCAAACCATAGCAGGCAACTTCCTGCCTCGCCAGAATCAGCTTCCGCCTGCCGAAGAACGCTTGTTTCGCGTCGAGCCCGAAGTCCAGGTGCTCTGTCATTGTCATTGGCAAGCGGACCGGGCCAGCGCGATGACCCTGGTCGTAGTACACGGCCTCGAAGGCTCCAGCGAGTCACAATACGTGATCGGACTGGGCAGCAAAGCCTGGCGAGTGGGGATGAACGTTGTGCGTATGAACATGCGCAATTGCGGCGGTACCGAGCAACTGGGGCCGACGCTTTACAATTCCAGCATGTCTGGCGACGTTGCGATGGTCGCGCAAACCCTGATCGCCAACGACGGACTACAAAAGCTGGCGCTGGTGGGCTATTCCATGGGCGGGAATCTCGTCCTCAAGTTGCTGGGCGAATGGAGCAAGGACGCTCCGGAGCAGGTGAAAGCCGGCGTGGGGGTCTCCCCGGTGATGGATCTTGCGCCTTCATCCGACGCGCTTCACGACCGTGCCAATCGCCTCTACGAATGGAAGTTTCTTCGGGGATTACGTAGCCGCATGCTGCGCAAAGCCGCGCTCTATCCTGAACGCTACGATGTTCGCTATCTGCGAGGGATGCGCAGCATGCGCGACTTCGACGACCAGATCACAGCCCGCTACTCCGGATTTCGCGATGCTCAGGATTACTACACCCGGGCTGCCGCGGCCCGCGTGGTGGATCGCATTGCCGTTCCCACGCTCATTCTGCATGCGCAAGACGATCCCTTCATTCGGGTGCTGCCTGAGACCCGCGACAAGCTGCTGCACAATCCGCAGGTCACATATGTTGAAACCGCGCACGGCGGACATTGTGCCTTCCTGGCTGAAGCCAACGGTTATGACGGACGCTGGGCCGAGCGCCAGGCCATCGCCTTTATCCAGAGGGTCGAACGGGGCGAACCTGTGAATTCTTCTCGGCCCTGAAAGGGAAGCTCTACCCGAGCGTTGTCCTGAGATTTCCTGAAACTCTCACTTCAAGTGCACCGCTGCCTCTGCCGCCTTTGGACCGGCGGCTCCCGCCTCGCGCGGCTTCGCGACCACCGGTCCATACTTCGGCTTGATTTCATGACACGACGGATCGCAGTACACTCCCTGATGGGTCTTGTCGGTCTCCGGATCGGGCATCGGCGAAGCCACCGCCGCATTGCGATCGGCCTCCAGTTCGCGCTCCACATCGTCGATCAGCTTCTGATTGTCTTCGGCCGTCAGCCAGTGCTTTTCGTTGATAAGGTAGTGCTCGAAACGCGCGATAGGATCGCGGGCGCGCCAGTACTCGAATAGCGCCGCCGGAACATATTGCGCGGCGTCGTGAATAGCGTGGCCCTTCATACGCATCATCTTGGCTTCGATGATGGTCGGGCCTTCGCCGCGATGGGCGCGCTCAACCGCCTCATGCGTAGCATCGTAAACTTGACAGGGATCGGTGCCGTCGACGATCACGCCCGGAATTCCGTACGCGATAGCGCGTTCGGCGAGATCTTTTACCAGGAACTGCATATCGGCGGGAGTGGAATATCCCCACAGATTGTTCTCGACCACGAGCACTAAGCCGAGCTTCTGCACCGCGGCAAAGTTCAGGCTCTCGTAGGTGACTCCGGTTGACTGACCGCCATCGCCAACATAAGTCAGTCCGGCTACATTCTTCCCTTGCAGGCGCGCTCCCAGGCAAACGCCGGCCATCACGCCAATGAGCTCGCCCAACATGGAAATAGGCGCGCTCACGTTGCGTTTCTGGAAATCTCCAAAGTGCGAGGAAGCATCGCGTCCCCAAGTAGGCGAGTCGCCCTTGGCCATGTACTGGCGCATGATGTCGCGAGCGCTGAAGCCACGTACCAGCATCGCGCCCTGATTGCGAATCATCGGTCCCAGCCAGTCGTCAGCCTCTAGCGCATAGGCCGAGGCGCATGAACAGCCTTCCTGCCCGAGCCCGAAATAAACGCCCCCAACAACTTTTCCCTGCTTGTAAAGATTCTCCAGCGCCACTTCCATGCGGCGGTTGAGCAGCATCCAGCGATAGATCGCGATGCATTGCTCACGCGAGAGATACTTCGACTCGCGAATGGGCGGTGGCGGCGCGCTCAGGTCGCCTTCGACGCGATACTCGATGCTGGAGCCTTCGCCCGACATGAAGATGCGAAAGTCGGGATGCTCGAGGCGGTAGTCGGGAATGTTGTAAGAACGCAACCCGGAAGAGGCGGAATCGTCGCCATTCTTGGTGACGGCCGAGGGCCGAACCGCGCTTCGGGTTCCACCCTTGGTGTCCGTCGTTTTGGACGAGCCGCCGGCTTGTTCGGACGGTGCGGGCGATTTGGATGCTTTCGCCGGAGCCAGTGGAACCTTGCTCGATTTCTTCTGCGGAATGCTGGAATTGGGCCGCTTCTTATGAGCCATAGATGCAGAAGTAACAATAAATGGACAGGGAATGAGAGGGCAAGTTGTGGCCACCACCTTGCGGGCGTGAGTGTCAGGGCGAGCCCGAGCCGAAACCCCGAGCGCGGCGAGGGTTTCAGGTAGACGACAAATCCGCTCGAAAAGCGATGTTTAGGCCTTTCCTTGACCCTGTCCCATAAATATGGGAGCATCATGGGGGTGAAAACCACACTGGAAATTCCCGACGCTGTCTTTCGCCGCGCCAAGTCCGTAGCTGCCCGGCGTGGCATCCCGCTTCGGGAGTTGGTTACTGAAGCGGTGAAAGACAAGCTTGCCGAGGCGGATAAGGCTGCGGACAAGCCCTGGATGGCGGCTTTCGGCAAACTGCGGCGCCTGCGCAAGGAGACGGCGAGAATCAATCGCCGGATCGAAGAAGAATTCGAGCAGGTTGAAGCCGAGGACCGGCTGTGATTTTGGACACGAACGGACTTTCTGCCTTCGCAGAGGGAGATAGCGCGCTTGCACCCATCCTCCGCACAGCGGCGCAGGTCGCCATTCCGGTTCTTGTCCTGGGCGAATACCGCTATGGCATTTCGCAATCTCGCCACCGTATGCATTACGAACGATGGCTCGACGAATACTTGCCCGAGTTCCGCATGCTCGACATTGACGAACGAACCACCGTCTCCTATGGTGCCATCCGCGCTGAACTAAAGAAGGCGGGAACGCCGATTCCTGCTAACGACGTTTGGATTGCGGCGTTGTGCCGCCAGCACTCTCTGCCGCTGATCAGCCGCGACCGCCATTTTGACGCCGTCCCTGGAATCGCAAGGCTGGCATGGTAGCCCACGGAGTGACAGGCAACTCTCAAAGCTTCGCTACGCCAGCTCGTTGCCGTCGCCGTGCAGTCGACGCAGCTCCTGCGGCGGGCGAGCGGGAGTGTCCTGATTCGCGGGAGGCTCAGGCGCTTGCGGGCGAGCGACAACAGAAGTTTTCTCCGGCGCCGAGGCTTCCGCCAGCAGGTCGTCCAGCGACTCCAGCCATAGCATTTGTGACTGAAAGACGCGTCCGAAATTGCGTGAGGCAGCGGTGGCCACTTCGTCGACGGTCAACGGTTTCTGCAGCTCTCGTTCCATGGACGTCACCGGCTTCCCGGCGATGCCGCAGGGAACGATCAAGGTGAAGAAATCCAGGTCGGTACTGACATTCAGAGCGAAGCCGTGGGTGGTGACGCCACGTGAGATGTGTACTCCGATAGCGGCAATCTTGGCTTCCGGCTTATTGTGTAGCGCGTAGGTCCACACGCCGGTCAGGCCTTTGATTCGCTGCGTGCCGATCCCGAAGTCGCCGCAGGTGCGAATCAGGACTTCTTCCAGTCGGCGGACGAACTCCACCGCGCCAATCTTCGGCTCGAAGCTGCGCAAGTCGAAGATGGGATAGGCCACCAGTTGTCCCGGACCGTGAAAGGTGACATCGCCGCCGCGATCGATTTCGAACAGCTCGACACCGCGTTGCGCCAGGAATTCAGGAGATGCCAGCACGTTGTCCAACTGCGCATTGCGGCCCAGGGTGATGACCGGCGAGTGCTCCAGCAGCAGCAGGGTATTTCCGATGCGGTCAGCCTTGCGCATCTCCAGCAGGGTGCGCTGCAGTTGTAGTGCGGTTTCGTACGGAACCCGGCCGAGATTGAGGACCTGGATGAACATAGCAGCGACTAGCTGTTAGCTCGTAGCCTTTAGCTCTTAGCTTACGGCAATTCGCTTTCAGCTATCGGGCTCGGCGAATATCGAATCACGAAAGCTAAGAGCTTAGAAAAACTCAGATCAAGTGAAAACGAGGTCCCCGCAGCGGCTGAAAGCCGCACGATTTCCGGGTACTTAACGGACGGCCTCAAGGCCGTCCCCTTCAAACAAAGCTTAATCAGAGTTTCCCTAACGGCTAAGAGCTAAAAGCTAAGAGCGAAAAAGCGACTCTGAGTTTTGGATGAGAACAGAGTGCTCTTGGGAGCAAGATATCCCTGGCGTCCATGAGTCTTTTTCTCCCCCTGCCTCGTATATCCCGTTAGTATGGTCGCCACCGCTTTCAGTTTGCTGGTTCCGATGGAAACCGAAGAGGCCCAAATCGCACGTGGGCTCCGGCGCCGCGATCCTGACCTGCTCGATGCGCTCATCGCGCAGTATCAGCACCGGCTGCTGCGCTACCTGCTGCACCTGACCGGCAATCGCGCGGTCGCGGAGGATCTTTTTCAGGAGACTTGGTTGCGCGTGCTGGAAAAAGGTCATCTTTATGATGGGCGCAATCGTTTCGTGACCTGGCTGATGTCGATCGCACACAACGTTGCCATCGACCACTTGCGCAAACGCAGTCTGAGCAGCCTGGATGAAATGAAAGATCCCGAAGATGGCACGCCATTCGAGCCGCAAGCGTCGGGACCGTCGCCGTTTGACTTGGCAGTAGACCGGCAACAACAGGAAAGGTTCCACGAAGCTTTGGCCCAGGTAGCTCCGATCTTTCGCGAAGTCCTGGTGCTTCGCTTCCAGGAACAGATGAAGCTTGAGGAGATCGCACAGTTGATTCGCATTCCCGTATCCACCGTTAAAACCAGAATCTACCGCGGCGTGCTGGCATTGCGGCCTGCGCTCCACCCTGACTCGCGCAAAAACAACGCGAGTTGGGGACCCCAGAAGGGAGGAGCGCAATGACCGACCGGGATCACGAGCGCGCCATCGACCTCATCACCCGCGGAGTGGAAGATGTTTCCGCCCCTGACGCAGCGTGGCTGGAATCGCATCTGGCGCTCTGCACCGAATGCACCGGCTACGCGGAAGCCTGCCAGAGTACCGGCGAATTGCTGCGAGCGGTCGCCGTCACCGCCAGCCCAGCGCTGGTGGCGGCGACCCAAGCGCGGCTGCGGGCACACGCCCTCTTCATGGAAGAGCGGCGCTCGCGGATCGTTCTGATCGCAGTTTCGTTCTGCATCGGAGCGTTGTCGTCCACGCTGTCGGCCTGGCTGTGGTTGAAGTTTGGCGGCTGGGCGGCAGCGCGCCTGGGATGGTCGCCAGCCATTGTCGAGCCGGGCATATTCGTCGCCTGGCTGGTGCCGGCCGTCATCGTTGCCGTGGCCATGCTGGCCTCGTCGCATCCGGTGATTGACCGCTCGGTCACGCTGGCATGGCTGGGAGAAGAGCGGCAAGGAGGCCGCCCATGACGCAAGTTCGATCACGTTTCGCGCAGGAGTTGCGCATCATCCCGACCGGGTGGGCCATCGCCGCCGCCATCGGCTTTATCGCGGTGGAAGCGCTGTTCGAGAAGATCATTCCCCACTTCGGCGGGCACGATCTTCCGCCCGAGCCCTGGTGGACGCTGCTGGGCCTGCTGGCCGCAATCCTGATGGTGGCCACCATCCTGCTGATCGGCTACATCTACGCCGATGCCAAGCGCCGCGGCATGAACGCGGTGCTGTGGACGGTGCTGGTTGTCCTGATTCCCAAGCCGATTGGCTTTATCGCGTACTTCCTGCTGCGTAAGCCGCTGGTGACCCCTTGTCCTCACTGCGGCGCGGCCATTGGAACCGACTTCCGCTACTGCGCCAAGTGCGGTTATGCCGTTTCGCCCACTTGTTTGCATTGCGGACACGCCATCAGCCGCGATTACATTGTCTGCCCTTACTGCGGAAAAGCGGTCGGAGCACAGCCGGGCATTCCTCAGAACAGCGTCAGCTGAACGAGACGTCGAAGCAACCGTCAACCGAGGTGATAATGCCAGCGAGGACAACCGATCTGCGGCGCAGGCTGCTTTTGTGGGGCATGCCGATTGTCTTCGCACATTACGCCGTCGTGATCTGGCACGTGACCTTGCTGATACAAGTTCAGCCTGGCTTTCCCCGGGTCGCGATCCTGCTGTTGCTTCTGATTAATTTGTTTCCCATCGCCGGGATGTTTGCCTTTGCTAAGGGATTTCCCAAACTGGCCGGGAGCATGATCATCCTGCCTCTGGGGATTGCCCTGGTCATCGGCGGCTACACCCATTTTCTGAGTGCGGGCTCGGACAACGTCTTGCGCATGGCGCCCAGCGCGTTGAGGTTGCCCTTCCAAGTCAGCGCGGTCTTGCTGGCACTTCTGGAAGCGCTTGGCTGCTGGATCGGCCTCCGAATGTTCGCATTTTCGTGGACTCGCTAAGGAAACTCGGGTTAAGTCTTGCTTTGAAGGGGACGGCCTTTCAGAGACTATGTCGCAACCCGCTTAAGAGTTTTTCGGTGGGGAAAAAACATCGAATTCCAGCCAGACTAGCCGCGCAGCGGCCGCATGGGGTTAGGCGTGGGCGTAAGCCCACGCACCCAGTGGGAAAAATCCGAGCCGCAGAGCGGCGGCACTAACTCGCGGCACAGTCTCTTTCAGGCCGTCCGTTAAGTGCCTGAAAATCATCCGGCTTTAGCCGCTGCGGGACCTCGCTTTCACTTGACCAGACTTTCCCTAAGGCGAAGTCTGCGATTGATTTAGAATCTCCTTCCATGGCAGCAGTCACCTATCTGGAAGCAATTCGCCAAGGGATCTGGGAAGAGATGGAGCGCGATCCTGCGGTTTTTTGCATTGGCGAGGACATCGGCATTTATGGCGGAGCGTTCAAAGTCACCGACGGGCTGATCGATCGTTTCGGTCCGGAGCGCGTGGTGGACACGCCTATCTCGGAGATGGCCATCATCAACGCCAGCTTTGGCGCGGCGCTTACCGGCATGCGTCCGGTGGCGGAATTCCAATTCATGGACTTCATCAGTTGTGCGTTCAACCAGATCAACAACATGCTAGCCAAAGCTCACTTTCGCTGGGGTGCGCCCGTGCCGGTCGTGGTGCGCGGACCGTCGGGTGGAGGAGTCCATGGCGGCCCGTTTCACTCGCAAAATCCCGAGACCTATTTTGCTCACACGCCGGGGCTGAAGGTGATTTGCCCGGCCAGCGCTTATGACGCCAAGGGTCTCATCAAGTCGGCGATCCGCGACAACAATCCAGTGCTATTCTTCGAGCACAAATTTCTCTACCGCCGCATCAAGGAAGAGCTGCCCGCCAAGGATTACACCGTGCCCATCGGCAAGGCGCGCGTGGTTCGCGAAGGCCGCGACGTCAGCGTGATCACCTATGCGGCGATGGTCTATGTGGCGCTGGAAGCGGCCGACATTCTGGCGAAAGAAGGCATCGAGCTCGAGGTCGTCGACCTGCGCACCGTGCTGCCGCTCGATCGCGATGCTATCCGCCAGACGGTGGAGAAGACCAATCGCGTAATCGTGCTGCACGAAGATACGAAGACCGGCGGCATAGCGGGCGAGGTTGCGGCCATCATCAATGAAGAGTGCTTCGACTCGCTGGACGCGCCGATTACCCGGATTGCCTCGGCCGATAGTCCTGTGCCGTTCTCACCGCCGCTGGAGGAAGCCTTTCTGCCCAAGGTAGAAGACGTGGTTCGCGAAGCTCGCAGGTTGAAACAGTACTGAACGTTCGCCCTCGATCCCCATTACGAGCCGGTTACGATTTGTAAAGGTCTCCAATCCCCTTCGCAACCCGTAGTACGATGATGGATTCTCCGGCTGCAGTCCACTTTACCCTTCCGAGGAGGCACATGCGCGGGTTCATCCTGGGAGTCATTCTCACCTTGGTGGTTGTTTTTGGCGGAGCCTACTATTACACGACCACCGGACATTTCGATACGCGGGCCGTGGGCAACACTCCCAGCACCCTCGAGCGCCGTACTGCCAATAAATCCGTTGACGCCTGGGTTGACGGTCATGCTCCTAAGCAGGCCAATCCCTTCCAGCCGACCATGGACAACATCATGGACGGCTCCATGACCTACGACAAAAATTGCTCCTGGTGCCATGGCAGCCTGAAGCAGCCGATCTCGCCCATGCGCAGCAAGTTTTATCCTTCGGTGCCGCAGCTGATGAACTTCACTCCCGACGATCCTGACGGCAATCTCTTTTACGTGATCAAGTACGGCATCCGCTTTAGCGCCATGCCCGGATGGGAAGGTGTGCTGACCGACGACGACATCTGGAAGACGGTGGTCTTCCTCAAGAACTCGGGACAGATGAAGGACAATTCGACGCCAGCCGCAAACCCGCCGGCCAAGTAACTGGAGTTAGTCTCCGTGCCGGTGGAAGGGCCTTTAGGCCCGCGGAAATCAGGGTTTCAAAAAGGGGCTTTGGCTCCGGCCACGGTTTGTGTCAGGGTAGGGCTTCCGCCATGCCGCCAACGCCTTAATAGGGAAGGGGCTTTCGCCACGAGCCCGGTTTCACCCGTTAGGCTTAACTATCTTGGTATGTCCGGTGGTCTTCAGCTTGAACACGTCGTTGGGAATCTTGCGATTGATTTCGATGTTGCTGAACTTCGTAAGCTTGTAGTCGCCTGAAGGTTCGTCGTACCGCTGCTGTACGCTGACCCCGCGCGCGGGATCGATCCAAAGAGTGATGGTGGAAAACATGTTTCGCACCCGCTGCGACTTGGGTGTCAGCTCCAGTTTGGCGGCATTGACGCCTTGCACCGGCTCTGTGCCGGCGTACTTCACGTCAAACGACTTTGACAGATCCCGACCGCTCCCGCCAAAACCCAATACCAGAAAGCTTTCGAAATCCGCCTTATTCTTGCCCGGATTGTACTGGGTCACCTGGTCGATAGATGGCTGGTAGACGCTGAGCAAGGACCCCGTAAATAAAACATACTTCTTATCGGGAGAGGTGATGTCAGCGGCCATCTCGACATCGGCACCCTGGCGGCGAAAATACATGGCGCCCTTTTGCAGATCGTGATCGTCGACCACCTTCTGGTACTCGTCAGAGACAAAATCGCACCGCGCCGAGTGGAAGTTGGCTGCCGCCCGGTCCATGGAATCGAGCACCGACTGCAAATCCTGGGCGCTCGAAACCGCGACGCCGCAAAGAAGAACCCAGCCCGCTACCGCCATAACTGCATTTTTCATGATGTTTCTTGCCCAAGACTGAAGCCAGTTTGCGTTGAAGCCGGTGCGACGTTAGCGATGTCCCCAAACCTTGTAGGCAACCAGGTTATGCTTATTGTCGCGCACCGGCTGGTAACGATCGACGGTGATTTCGCCGGCGACTGGCTCGATGATACGCAGCAGCGATTCCCGAATTTCAGCATCGCTCCCGGTTTTGACGGCCGACGCGTCAACCTTATACACAAAGCCATCGCCTTCCTGTTGCACAATGACTTCGGTTTGATGCGGCGGGCGTTCCTGCGGTTTGTCCCGGAAGTTGATCCAGATCGGAGTCAGGAAGATGAAGGCAAGAATAGCGGTGACCATTACGTCGTAGTGGACGCTGCCCCGCGGATAAGTCCACCAGATATAGCCTTTGACGGTCTGCCCAAACTTACTCATTGTTCTCAAGTCTAGAGAGGCGCGGTGCGAAGTGCAACCATGCCCGCCTTCCGCTTTTCGTGATTCGTGATTCGCTTAATTCTTAACGATCCACCATTCACGATCCACGATCCACGATCTACTAACTCCTCAACTCCACCACGGTTGCTCCGCCTCCGCCTTCGTTTTGCGGAGGCTCGCTGACATGGGCGACGTGGGGATGGCTTTGCAGGAACTGCCGCAGCGCCTTGCGCAAGATGCCCATGCCGCTCCCGTGCACCACGCGAAGCCGGACCGCGCCCGCCAGAAACGCCCGGTCAACAAACTTTTCCACCGCTCGGGTAGCTTCGTCCACGGTTTGGCCGATGACATTTATCTCCGTGGCCACACTCTCGTCTTCATGCGCCAGCGATACATTGATGCCTCGCGACCGCGCCGCTTCGACCGGATTGCTGCCGGCATGCGCCACCACGCTGGCGAAATCATCGCGCGGGACCTTCATCTTCATCGGACCGACAGCAACTTCGAAGCTATCGTCGTCAAAATGCCGGAGCACGCGTCCGTCGCGGCCCAACGACTTGAGGCGCACGGTATCGCCCACCGAAACCTGCTTCACCACGTGCTGCTGGGCATGAGGATCGCCGGCGTCGGATCCGGTCGTATGGGCCACCACGGTCGAGTCAAACTGCTCGCGAAATTCGCGACGCATCTTGGCAATACGACGGTCCGCATCTTTCGTCAGTTTGAGCGCCTGGGCGCGATCCTGGACCGCGTTCACAGTTTCGCGGATGCGATATTCAAAATCGCGCAGCACGCTTTCTACCTTCTTTTCCAGTTCACGAATTTTTTCCCGCTGCTCATTTCGGCCTTCCAGATTGAGGCGGTCGCGCTCCCGTGCCACTTCCTGCTCTCGCGTCCGAAGCTGATTCCGCTCGGAGTCAAGCTGTCGCAATTCGGTATGCAGCCGGTCCAGAAAGCGCGCGACGTCTTGCGCCTGCGAAGTCATACGCTGGCGGGCGTCGCCCACGATCTCCGGATTCAGCCCGAGTTTCTGAGCGATATTGATGCCGGCCGATGCGCCCGGCACACCGATGCGAAGCTCGAACGTCGGCGCAAATGTGTGCTCATCAAATCCGACAGCCGCATTCAGCACGCCCGGCGTGTTTGCCGCATAGACTTTCAGCGCTGTGTGGTGGGTGGAAATGATGCTGACGCAAGCCGCGCGCCGGAAGTAATCCGCGATAGCAACTGCCAGAGCTGCGCCCTCTTCCGGCTCGGTGGCTGAGCCTAACTCATCGAGCAGCACCAGCGAATGCGCTGTCATGTGATGCGAGATGGAGTCGATGTTGGTGACGTGCGCGGAAAACGTCGACAAGTTCTGCTCGATCGACTGATAATCGCCGATGTCGGCGAAGACCGAGTCAAAGATCGGCAGCTCGGCGCGATCCGCCGGCAATGGAATTCCCGACTGCGCCATTAACGCCAGCAGGCCTATGGTCTTCAGTCCCACCGTCTTGCCGCCGGTATTGGGGCCGCTGATGATGATCTGGCGATGCTGGGCGTCGAGCTCGACGGTAAGGGGAACCACCGCAACGCCTCGCGCTTTCAGCGTGCGCTCCAGCAGCGGATGGCGTGCATTGCGCAAAACGAGCGCATCACACGACTCTGTGTCCGACAAACCAGTGACCGGTGATGAGGTGACCGGGGACACGTCCCCCTGTGATGGTCCGGACCGGGCAGTGCCGGCAGCTTCGCCCAACAGTTTTACCGCTACGCAGTCATATTCTTCGGCGAATCGTGCTTTGGCGAACTGCAACTCCAATTCCGCCAGAACCTCGGTGGCATGGATCAAAGCATCGGCGTGTTCCCCCAGACGCGCGGTCATGTCGAGCAGAATGCGATGAATTTCGGCTTGCTCGTCTTCCAGCAAACGCACCAGATCATTGTTCTGTTCGATGGTTTCCAGCGGCTCGATGAAGACGGTCTGCCCACTGGACGACGCTCCGTGGGCCACGCCCTGCACCCGGCGCCGCTGCTCGACTTTGACCGGGATAACAAAGCGCTCGCCCCGGATGGTGACTAGCTCCTCCTGCACCGCCCCGCCTTCGGAAAGCCGCCTCAGATAAGAGCGCAACGACTCCTGAATGGACCTTTTCTGCTTTTCGATGTCGCGCCGGATGTGCGCCAGCTCGGGCGAGGCGCGATCGTCCAGCGTGCCGTCGGGCAGAATCTTGTTGCGGAAGTGACGCAGCAGCAAGGTGAAGTCGGCGAGGTTTTGCGAAAGCTCGCCCACTGCCTTCCATTTGTCCTGGATGGCAACTGGCGGATGCAGCGCGATCTCGCGCCATTCCGCGGCCCGGTCGGCGACCAGTAGGAGATCGCGGATTTCGGCGATCTCCAGCGCGGCGCCGCTGATTCGCGACTTGTTCACCAGAGCAGTAGGATCGAGCAGTCCGTGAAAATCAAAATGTCCCCCGGCACGAAGAAATCCCCGCAATTCTTCGGTCAGTCGCTGCTGGCGCTCGATCCACTGGCGGTCACGCGAGGGCGTGAGCTGTATCACCTGCTCGTGTCCAAGCGGCGAAGAGGTGTAAATCGCCAGCAACTGGCGCAGCTGATCGAACTCAAGAACGCGCTCGCTGGAGTTCTGTATGGGGCTGGGAGAGCTCATCGGCTTGTTTTCTATGGTACAGGAGGGAAGCAACCAGGCCGTGCTGTTCCCGGGAGGGGCTTTTCGTCGATGAACAGCTCACCAAGCGGCGGCACAGCCTGGCGAAGCCATATTTTACAGGTTATTTACCGTCCAGAAGGAGCGGTCACTATCGTTCGCGGCGCTGGCCAGATAGACTGTTGCGGCGGCCGCTGCGTTAATCTAAGTTGCGAGGCATAACAGTCCAACTGTCTCACCTGTAACCGGAGAGCATCCCGGTTCAGCGTACGGGTAAGATCTGCGCAAAGAGGGTTCATGCTACAGCATTCTGATGCATTCGTTTTTTTTGGCGCCACCGGTGATCTGGCTTACAAAAAGATCTTTCCTGCTTTGCAGAGCATGGTGCAGCACGGCACACTGAACGTGCCGGTCATCGGCGTTGCTAAGTCAGGCTGGACGGTTGAGCAGTTGCGCGAACGGGCTCGCGACAGCCTCGTCAAGTTTGGTGGAGGAGTCGACGAGGAAGCCTTCGCCCGGCTGTGCGAGCTGCTCAGCTACCTGGACGGCGATTACAAAGACGACGCAACCTACTCCGCGCTGCGCGCCAAACTGGGTGATGCCCAGTGTCCCACACATTACCTGGCGATTCCTCCCAGCACTTTTCCAGCTGTGGTGCAAGGTTTGGCAAACTCTAGTTGCGCGAGAGGCGCCCGGGTCATTCTGGAAAAGCCGTTTGGCCGGGACCTGCTTTCGGCGCGCAAACTCAATGACACGTTGCACCAGGCATTTCCTGAGGAGAGCATCTTTCGCATCGATCACTATCTGGGGAAGGAAGCGGTTGAAAACCTGCTGATCTTTCGCTTCGCCAACAGTTTCCTGGAGCCCATCTGGAACCGGAACTACGTTCACAGCGTGCAAATCACCATGGCTGAGGCCTTCGGGGTCAAGGGCCGGGGAAAGTTTTACGAAGAAGCTGGCGCTATTCGCGATGTAGTGCAGAACCACATGTTGCAGGTGGTGGCGTTTCTGGCGATGGAGCCGCCTACCACCATGTATGTGGATTCGGTGCGCGATGAGCAGGTGAAGATCTTCCGCACCATTCCGCCGCTCAATCCGGCAAACATCGTGCGCGGACAGTTCAACGGTTATCGAAATGAGCCGGGCGTGTCGCCGCATTCCGACGTCGAGACTTTTGCCGCGTTACGGCTGGAGATCGATTCCTGGCGCTGGGCCGGGGTGCCGTTCCTCATTCGCGCCGGCAAGTGCCTGCCCGTTACTGCGACGGAAGTTTACGTGAAGCTGCGCAAGCCTCCGCTAAGCAAGATGGGCGGTGATGGGCGTAACTATTTCCGCTTCCGCCTGGGGCCCGACATCGAGTTGAGCCTGGGCGGGCGCGTGAAACGGCCTGGACCGCTGATGGTACCGATGCCGGTTGAGTTGTCGGCCGTAAAGTACACCGCCAACGACGAGATGGATGCGTATGAACGTCTGCTGACCGACGCCATGAAGGGCGATCAGTTGCTGTTTGTGCGGCAGGATGCGGTGGAAGCCGCCTGGGCCATCGTCGATCCGATTCTCGGCGATTGCTGTCCCACAGAATCGTACGAGCCGGGCACCTGGGGTCCGCCGGATTCGCGCGAGTTGGCCGCCGACATCGGCGGGTGGCACGATCCAGTGTAGGCGCAGCTGGTTTCGAAGCTGCGTGCCGCAGTGATCGTTCGCATCGAGTCGGCCACAGCCTCTCATTAAACCGCTTTCCGGCGCGGCATATACGGTAAGTCGTTTTCGATTTTCACAGGGAGTCTGACAGATGAGTCGAATCATGAGGGCAACAGCCTTTGCCTTGGCATTTTTCCTTAGCGTCTCGTCCGCGATGGCCCAAAGCTCGCAGAGTGCCGCTCTGGGGGAGCTGAACAGTCTTACAGAAAAGGTTAAGGATGCCGACACCCGTGTTCGGGTGGCCGCCTTCCATGAGGTATGGAGCATCGCCTTGGCCAGCGATAACTCCGAGGTGAAGCTGCTCGCTCTCGATCTGCTGCGGGAGCCAGTTGGCAGTTCCTCGGACCAGATCCGCTTGCCAGCGGTGTACGCTATCGCGGAGGTTGCAAACAGCACCGCCGACTCCAAGGTCAAGTCTAACTGATCTCGACGCGCCTATGATCTCAGGCCAACTGCCCATCCGTGTGGCCACCATTGACGCCATCAACAGCATCCTGCGTCTGGCACCTTCACCCGAGCTGGCATTGCAGGCGGTCGGGCTGCTTGGCGAGCCGATACGCAGCGGCAACAACGGCGTGCGAATACCGGCGATCAACGCCGTTGCTCATATTGCCTTCGCTGCCAACGACTCTCGCGTTTACGACTCCGTGCTCGACTTGCTACAGGCACCGCTGCAATCGAACGCCATGATCGGTGGCATGGAAGTGCGGACTATGGCTGTGGCCGAAGTGGAGAAGATCGGAGTGGCAAGCACGGATGCCGCTGTGAAAACCAAGGCTATGCAGATGCTGCAGGCTTATGCCAACGATAATCAGTGGGAGCCGGAGTCGCAGCATCGTGCTGCCGAAGGTGTGGCCCGAATTCAGAGCACGATCAAACCGACCGCGCCTGCAAGCTCCGCTGCCGCATCCGGCAAGGTGTCCGTTTCCTCTACTCCCGCCGGCGCCGATATCGAGTTGGACGGCAGCTTTGTGGGCAACACTCCTTCGGAGCTTTCTATCGCCGAAGGTGATCACACGATTCAGATCAAGAAAGCGGGATTCACGCTCTGGGAACGCAAGCTCAAGATCACAGCCGGAAGCACCGTCCACATTGATGCGGAATTGCAAAAGGCGCCCTGACGCGGCTGGGTTTGAGATCCGGGTGCCCCACTCATTCCTGCTTTCGGAATGAGTGGGAACTGAGATATGGACCGCTCACACCGGAGGTATAGACGGGTAGACTCTCCATTCCCACACATTAGAAAATCGCGAATGTGTGGGGCACCCCCGGGGGATCATGATGCTCGTTTCGCAGAGACAAACGCATTTCCTGCAATTACGAATCGCAACGGATGCTCCACTGCCTTGGTGATGCCGATACGCGGCGTTGCCACGATGCGTTCGGGACGGAAGCCGTCATCGGCGAACCACAAGTCTGAAGTGCGCGAGGTGAGGTCTTTGTCGTTGTCGCGCAGGCGAGTGATGCCGAGCGCTTCCGCCATGCGTCCCGGGCCACTCGAGATCAGACGCAATTGCGTGGGACGAGGTGACACTGGCAGTTCGATGCCTCGCGCTCGCGTCATTGCCTCCAATCCGAACACCGGCTCCATCGCCCGGAACAGCACACCTTCGCCGCAGCCCTCGGGCAGGCACGAGACGTTCAGGCAATAATGATTTCCGTAAATGAAGTACACGTACGCGTGTCCTGGCGGCCCAAAGAGCACAGAGTTGCGAGGAGTCTTTCCGGCAAACGCATGCGCGGCAGGATCCTGCTTTCCAAGATAAGCTTCATCTTCCACAATGCGGCCCGCCAGCAATTGCCGTCCTTCACGCCGGATGAGCAGCTTGCCCAACAACTCGCGTCCCACGGTCACGGGGTCGCGATTGAAGAACTGGCGCGAAAGCGTCGGCGCCCGGCGCAACTCCGCGGCCGTATGTCGTTCGGAGACGCGGGCGACAGATTTCACAGTTTCACCGCGACCATGCGCAGGCGTTTATAATCGATGGTCCACGTCCCATTGTGAAGCAGCGCGGGCGCGGCAAACTTGTCGGCCAGGCTAAAGAATTCCTTGCGCCGTTCGGGCGCGACGGCCTCGACCGCGAATCTGCCAAACATCTCCAGCCACAGCTTCAGCCCACGCCCTCCGCCTTCCAGAATTGTCGCCCGATCAAACAGCACGGCAAAATCGACTTCCAGTCCCTGCGATTCCAGCAGAGGCGCATACTCGCCGATCGACGGAAACGACCACGGGGACAGCCTTTCCGGGTTCGCGATGCCGAGCGCGCGCAGGGCCTGATAGACGGCCTCGAGCAAGTGCCGCAGATTTCCGCGACCACCCATCTCCATGACCAGGCGACCGCCGGGCTTGAGGGCGCGCGCAATCGAGGCGACTGCGCCGCGCTGGTCTCGCACCCAATGCAGCGCGGCATTCGAGATCACCACATCGAACTCGTTGGAGTAGGGCATTGCCGACGCATCGGCTACTTCGAAGAGCACGTGCGGGAAATTTTCTCGAGCCGTGTGAATCATGTCGGACGAAGAGTCGATGCCCACCACCTCAGCGCCGAACTGCGCGATCTCAGCCGTAAGCTGACCAGTTCCGCAACCTACGTCAAGAATTCGCTCGCCGGGCTTGGCATTCAGCAGCACCAACAGGTCGCGTCCGTACTGCCACACGAACGAATGGCTCGACTGATAGAGCTCGGAATTCCAGGAGTCAGGTTTGGATTTCATAGCGCGATTGTAATCACGCGTCGCATCAGTTTTCTGTGATCCCAGCTTCGCGAGCGCGAAATTTCCAGTAGTCGCCGGCAGTTTCGCTGAGGTCGCCCGACGGCTTCTCGCCCCGAAAGACGCGCGACACGCCGCGCACCACGCGCCGCATCGGTAATTCACCGCTGCTCTCGGCCAGGAACAGCTCTCCGGCTTTGGTTGAGCGGTAATACCAGCGCTTGAGCAATGCGAGGTGTTCCATCCACTCCAGTGCGCCGCGCAGCTTAGCAGGTTGAACCGTCGCCAGCGCTTCGGTGATACGCGCTTCCATCGATTGCGGCCTGGTCGTCAGATGCGAAGCCTCGGCTTGCTTACCAACACTGAGCGTGACCGGATCGCAGATGCGGCCGGCCACAATCTTGAACAGCGTTACCGACTCGCGCTCCGCCGAAGGCTGCACCATCAAGCCATTCAGCTGGTCGAGACGGCGCACGATCTCCGGCAACTGCGAGGCCGCGGCCTTTACCTTCTCCAGCCGAACGTGCAGCAAGGCAGCGCCTTCGAAGTCGAGATTGGTGGAGGCCTCATCGCGCTGGCGCTCGATTTCACGCACTAGCGACTGGCCGCCGCTCGCGAAGTATTGCTGCACACGATCGACTTCCGCCGCATACTGTTCATCGCTGCAGCCCTTGAAGCAGGGCGCCAGACACATCTTCATCTCGGAATAAATGCAGCCAGGGAAGGCGGGATCGGGATGCAAGTCGTCGACGCAGCGTCTCATCTTGAAGAGATCAAGCGAGTCGTTGGCGAACTTCTCGGCAGCAACGCGTGTGGGGAACGGTCCGAAGTATTGGGCGTGGCTCTTCGTGCCGCTGATGCGCGTGGTGATGGTCGCGCGCGGATAGGGATTGTCGAGGATGAACTTGACCAGCGGCGCAAAGCGAAGCCGTAGGCGCTTGCCGTAGCTCTGGGGAAACTCGCGGCGAAGCGTTTGGTAGAGCCGGAATCCAGCTTCGAAATCGGAACCGGTGGGCGTCCATTCCACCCAGCGCACGCGGTCGCGCAAATTCAGCTTGCGCGATTGTCCCTCGGTCGTTCCAAGTAGCCGTTGCAGACGGCGACGCAGATTCGAGCTCTTGCCGACGTAAGGCTCACTGCCCTGGTCGCCGCGCAATACGAATACAGCGGCGCTCGCCGCAGCGGTCGAGAATAGCTCGGTGTCGCGGTCGGGGAAGAACTCGATGCGCTGTGCAGCCACCAGAGAATTCTAGTTCACCGCCGGAATGCCGAGGCGGTTGCTCCGATTTCAGGCTCCTTTCGATCCAGCTTGGCAAGGGTTGAAAAAATTCGTTTTGACCGGGTACCCCCTGTCTCGACGGCTTGTAAAATATTGAAAACAAAAGAGAGGCTGTGCAAAATCTTCAAGCTAAAGGAGTTGTAACTAAAGTATTGAAAATAAATACCTTACTGAGAGTTGGTTGAGTTTCCCTCCCATTTCTGAACCGCGGCAAGGCTCGGTTTCGATGGGATCAAGATCTCACGCCCCGATCCGAACCATTGCTTCGACTTGTCAAAGAACACGTCTGCCAGACCATCGGCCTCAGCCGGTGATCGCATCGGGCGCTATTCGCCCAAAGTATTACGATACTCAGCGGCAGTCGTCCTTCGGCACAAGAAAGTGCGCCCAGGAAAACGAAAGTAACCACGGTGTTCCGAATTGGGAACAATGATTATGCGATGAGGCCGGCGCTGCGAGTTGTGTGCGAGCTTCCCGGACCCGCCGGCGAACCACATCCAGCTCCAGGTCCGTACAAGCATCCACCGTCAAAAGAAGCGCCTCTTCTAGCGCCGCCGTCCGTTCATGATTGCCAGGATCCGCAATAGGAGATTGAGCACGCCCACGAAGACATTGAACAATCCGGCGAACAATAGCAGAGCACCAGGCACCGCTCCAGTCGCTACCGGATTGCGCAGAACCTTGCTGGTATTCACCACCAGAATGAACACGCCAAACGCGGCCACAGCGATGCTGAGAAGCACTCCCAGAAATCCGATGTTCAGGAAATAGTTGAGGCCCAGGGCCGCGACGGTACAAACGAAAATCCCGGTCGCCATGGCTGCGGGGGCAGAGAATTCCTTCTTGCGGGTTAACACATAGAACGTGACCGAGGTGAAGATCAGGAGGGTGAATCCTCCCGCACCTACAATCAGGGCCGGACTGACTTGTCCGGCGAGCCACAAGAGCGGCGAGATGACAATCCCCGACACAAAGCCGTCAGCCACCAGAGCCAGCAGGCCCAGAGCCGGCGATCCGATGCAGCGGATGGTCACGATCGGAATTACGTTTAGAAGCACGATCGCCACAATCCAGCCGATGAATGTGGAGAAGAAATTCACGACCATTTCGGAGCGAACGCCCACATAGCCACCCAAGACCGCAAACAGGACGCTGACCGCAAGAAGTCCATACGTAGCCTTTAAGGTGGCAGCCCGTCCTTCGATATCAACTTTCTCGGTTGCCAGATTGATCATGCTTGGCCGCTGCACGGTTTCCATTGTCCTCTCCTTTGCTGAAGCCTGATGACTCTATCTCGCTTGGGGCTGCCGGTTCGCAGACCCGCCGCCATGATGAGCTTTCATAGAAGCAACGTAGCCGCCGCCTGCCGCCATGCCTAAGCCGGCGGCTTTGGTTGCGGCTTTTTTCACCAGCGGATAGACCTCAATATCGCCACTGCTGAATTCCGCATCGCCAAACATCTTCACCTTTAGCTTCAGAGTTCCTTTCGTGCCATCAAATTCATACGCGAACCTGGATGTGGCAGTGGATTCTTCCTGGTTCAAGGCTTTGGTCAGTGCGCTGCGGATTTGCGCGTCCGTCAGTTTGGCGCCGCCGTCGGGTAGACCTTTGAGGGTGTCAGCCGTAATGCTGACGAGCCTGTTCTGCACTGCTACTTGATCCACCGAATAGCTCAAGCTGCTCGGTGGTATGACTTTTCCCGATCCGTCATATAGAACAATCTTGGTGTGCTGCACGGCTTGCCTGGCGGCTGACGAGGCCCCATCTTCGCCTACAGCCGGAACAAGAATTGGCGTGCGCATGGACTCGACCGCAGGGAAGGGCTCACCGCTTGGATATTCGGGCAGACGCGACTTGGAAGCTGAGCCCAAGGCGTCTTCGCCGAACTCCGCAGCGCCTTTGCTTCCGCCTTCTTCGACCAGACTCTTCGCGCCTGCAGAACCAGCTCCACTGACCAGCAGTTCCCCGCCCTCACGTTCACACGCTCTCAGCCCCAACAAGCCTGCTCCGCCGACTGCTGCTGCGCCGGCTACAGCCCTGGGAGACCTGACGGTCGCCGCGACGGCTTGGGGAATTTCTTCCGCCACCTCTTGTACAACGCTCGGCGGCGCCTTCGTGCCCATGAAGGAAATCTTGCTCCCTTGCGAGAAGAGAGACCCGATGGAGAGGCTAATCGCGGTAGTCAATCGTCGGAATGAGGTCACGGGAGCACCTCCACGGATCTAACGGGGCGATCCGCGTAATAGGAAGAGCGGCCCCGTCAACATAGTCGGCCTGGCAGCGGATCGTGCGTTGTTACCTCATCAAAGCAAGTTGGTTTCCAAAACTCGCGATGGCAGCGCGCCGGATGTCGTAGTTGCAAGTGCTTTAGAAAGCACGCCGGAATTAAGACTGGGAGGCAGGCTTACGACGGACGCTGGCGCGACTCTGCCACGAGCACTATCCGAAGGATTAGTGGTACTACACAGCAGGATAGCTATGGACGAGGAGAAGGCATCCGGATTTCCGGCCTGTGTGCGCCCGAATATTTCTATGGATCTCGAACCTGTTGGCAGGGGTTGCTCCCACTCTTCGGGTTCTGGCAACAATAGCCCACGCAATCCGGGCGTAGTAGGGAAATGACATTACAGGAAAACGGCTCTGCGGATGGTTACCGCGGTTCGCTGCGCTTGCTATTCCTCAGCGACAACCGTGAGGGCGCGGACATGCGCTGAAAGTGGGCTTGCTTGGAGTGCTGGCGGAAGTCGGGGCCTTCGATCTCGACCTTCTTGCACATCTCGTGCAGGCGAGAGCGCATGCGTTCACCGATGCGGTCGCCTAACGTCTCGCGCCGGGCGGCGCGCTCCGCCTCCGACGGGCTTCTCAGATTATTAATCTCCGCATTGGTCTCCTGTCCATCGGGAAAGTTGGTAGTGATGATGGTGGTCTTGTTGTCGTTGTAGCGGCTGTTAAGCACATAGTTGACGGTATCGAACACCCACTCCGTGCTGCGCACCGCGCCCAGTTCGTCGATCACCAGCACCTCGGCGTCGAATACCGGGCGTAGAATTTCCATTTCGGTGGCTTGGACCGAGGGACTGTAGGAGTTTTGGATGGACTTCAACAGCTCGCGATAATCGCAGAACAGGCAGTGGATACCTTTTTCGCGAATCAGGTCTTTGAGAATTCCGACCGCCAGATGCGTCTTGCCGACTCCCACGGTCCCCACAAACAGCAAGCCGGTTTTGTCGACCGGATATTCTTCGACGAAGCGGCCAGCATTGAAGCGAGCCTGCCAAATGCTCTTTGGGCTCTTGTCTTCCGGATCGCATTGGAAGTTGCTGAGCTCGCAGTGCTCATAACGCGGCGGGATGTGAGCCGCCGCCAGCAGACGTTCGCCGCGGTCTTTGACCCGGCAGTCGCAGCGCACTGCTTCGCGCTCTTTGCCGCGCTCGATGGTCTGCCATCCGGTGCCGCCACAGATGGCGCAAGTCTCGGGTGTTGTGGTCACGAATGGAACTGTAATGCCGAGTCGCCAGGAGATGCAATGGAGCGAAGGCGCAGTTTTGCACCGAACCTTTAAAACCTTGAAAGAATCGGTGGTTGACTGTGGAAATCCGCGAGGAAAAGCTCGTCAAACGTCGGATTCGGTATGTTTTGAAGGGGCGTAGCTTTAGCTGCGCCATCCTAGGTCCTTCATTCTTGTCATCCCGACCGAGGACTTCAGTCCGAGTGGAGGGACCTGCTTCTGAGACTTTCCGCAGCCCATTTTAATCGCTATGCACGCCAGCGAGCCGCTCCTTCCCCACGGGCAGAATGTCATAAACATAATCGTGGGCGGCCAAGGCTGCAGGCTTCATGGTAGCTGCCTGCATCCGTTTCACAATCTCCTCGCGCGAAAGATCGAAGATAGCTTCCAGGATTTGCTCGCGCTCCTCGTCGCTAGCCTGGGCCAACACGAATAGCACGCGCGCGCTGTGCTGGATGTATTTCGGCGATAACAGTTGCCGCTTGAGCAATTCCATAATGATCGGCGCTTTGCCACGATCAAAGCGTCCCGGGTCGCCACGCCGATCCAGTTCCGCGAAGAACTCCGCGGTCCACCCGTTGTGATAATCCAACACCTTCCGGAACAGCTCTGGGGTGAAGCGCGTCCCCGCCTTCACCTGCTCGGTACTCGGGGCCAACACCACTCCGTCTTCGGTCAGCGCGGATCGTTGGAAAAAACCATCCTTGGTGATGACCGCCTGATGCCGCACCAGCGTCCACAACCACGAGACGTCGATGCGATAGGTGGCCAGGTCGTTCATGAAGCGCTGCTTGAGTTCGTAGTCATCGATGGCGGCAGCGAAGTTGCCATTCAGAATCTGGAAACCGTAGTTGGCAGCCATGTAAAAGGCGTGTTGAATGTGCTCGATGGTGATGTCGCCCTTGGGCACGTCGTAGATCGCGTCCCAGCGCTCCTGCGACAAGAGCTTCTCCGGCGTGTCCAGCGCTCCCGTGCTGATGATGGCTGGAGTGATCTTGCCCTGCGCGTTCAGCAATCCACGCGATTCCAACAGTGCCCGCTCTGACTCAGCCAGGCCGCTGGCCACGGTGGGCACCGCTTTGCCGTTCGCGTCCACCGTCTCACGGGGCGCATCGAGCAGTGCCTGCAATTCCGCCAGGGGCGCCTGCAGCGGACGATTTCCCGCAGCCACATAGGCGCGCTCCGGACTGGCAACCCAGCTTTGTCGATACGCGTCGTAAAGCCGCCCTTTGACGCGTCCGGCGAGGATATCGGCGAGCGCGACTTGCATTCCGGCCGCGCCGGGATCGTCGGGCACGAACATCAACCCCAGCAGCCGCTCGCGCAGCTTGTCCACCACGATCGCGCGCATCGCGACCGGGTTATACCGCGAGCGTCCGTAAGTGTCGCTGGCCTGATACATCATGACCGCTGCCATTCCACCGATGGGCGCGCCCTGCGTGAGGTTGCCGTGCTTCATCCCGGCCATCAGCATCATGAGCGCGTTGTAGCGCTGGTAGGCGATCATGTTTGGTGCAGCCATGCCGACGGTCTGGGGATCGGGAAACACGCCGTTCGGGTCGTCTTTCCACATCTCGATGAGGCTGCCCAGATAGTCCCAGCGGCCGACATTGGTTCCCAGCAGCCGCCGGCGGAAGGTCCACGCGATCGCGGGCAGGTAGCGGCCACCATTGCCTTCCTCATACAGAATCTTGATCTTGAATGTTCCAGCGGGAACCCCGATGATGCTTTCCATTCGCGCCAGCAACTTCTCCACGATAAGGGCCTCGCGAGGGGTCTGCATCTTGGGGATATAGAAATAGACGCCCGTACCGGCCCGCTTCAGGGCGTCGTAATTGTTGAGGACCCAGAGGGTAACCACCGCAATCAACCCAGGGACAGGTTGGTCATCGACGACGAAGTGTTCATAAACAATGTGGATGCTGGGCGGTCGAACCAGTCGGGTCGGCCACTTGCCGGGCGCTCTCTCAATTTTGTAGGAACGGGTCTTGCCCTTCTTGACCACATCGTAAGACTTGCTGTCCCAGCGGCCTGCGAGAATCTCCTTTGCATTCTGCAGGGCTGAAAATATCGCTACCGGCTGCTTCCCGGCCGTGCCGAGCGGCTGGAAGTGCGAGGGCGAGGCGTCCTCGAAATCCGGCATGTTCATGGGCGCGGCGCTATTCAGCGCATTGAAGGCCATGTCCAGTGGATACCAGGGACCGGTAAGCTCCAGCCCGGGATTTTGCAAGGGATGGACGTCGGCAGGAATCGGCACTTCGTCGTTAAGACGCCAGCGCGATTCGCTCTCGCGATCCAGAAAGTTGTCGATCATCCCCTGAACGATGTTGCGAAACGTCCAGGAGCGTCCGCCAACCGGATCCTCGAACGACTCGTCCCACTTGGGCCAGGCGTATTTCCTGCGTACCGGCTCGGAGCTCTCCAGCAGCGCGCGGCGGGCATTCAGCACCTCGGCAAACGCAGGACGCAGTTCGCGGGTCAGCGACGTAATCGTCTCTTCGACATTGACGTCTCTCCCATTCACCTTTTTGGTTCCGAACAAATCGGGGAATTGCTGCAGAATATCTTTACGGATCATCGGAGCCTCCGGGATAATTTCATAGTAACCCTTAACTTTAGAGCACGTCGTCTGAGCCGTTGAAGCCCAGCGCAACACATGCCGAAACGGGAATCGCCCCAGATTGCTCGATGATTTCATGGAAGAGCTATCCACTCTCCACGAACCACCATCCACTTATTTCTTGACATCCGCCCGGATTCGCAAGTAAATACTCCCTCCACAGGTAGCCACCTGGCGAGGAGCGAGCCATGAATAAAGGGGATCTGATTGAGAAGATCGCAGCTGCCCACGGAATCAGCAAAACCGCCTCCGGGGGCGCCATTGACACCATGATCG